>JAXFOR010000012.1:0-3565 GCA_034180305.1 Finegoldia sp. | reverse complement strand
TGGATATAAATTTGTATGGGACTTTTCAACCTCTCAAGCTAATGGAAGAATATCATCAATAGCACTTACGCACTACAGAGGTGGTAAATACTTTTATGGAGATACACATGGAAAAGACCATTTTTTATTATTAAATAGTACGTCTTTATATAAAAAGCGTGAGGTTTCAGATTGTTATAACGGATGTGTTGAGGTGGATTTTAAATCAAACACAATAGTATCAATATGGCCACTAAATAATAAATCGATTGAATTGGTAAAGCTAAAAGAACCATTAACAAGCATAGGCTTAAATGATCCTATTTATACTAAAGGCTATAAAGCTGAAGAAAGAATTACTATTGATGTATCAGAGTTTTTTAGTAAATTGAGTACTTGGAACGAATGTTGTTTTTATGATGGAGAGGATGGGTATTGGTATGGATTTGGGAATAATAGAGATAATTTAATAAGAATAAAAATAGATAAGAATGATTACTCTACTAGTACAGATACTTGGTCATTAAATGGAATAAGACTTGGACATTTAGGAAGTTATAATGAAAAAGATAGAAGTTATTGCCATAGATATAAATATAGCTGTATAAAAAATGGATACCTATATTCAATCAATATATATAATAGAGACAAAATCTATAAAATTAATATTAATAATCCTGTGGATATTTCTGTTATAGAATTAGGTAAAGAAGTTAGTACTTCAAAATATAGTGGAGAATATTGTTACCTATATAAGTGGGGGGATTATATATTAGGCTATGAATTCGTTATTGATAAAAATGATCAAGTGATAGTAAATAATGTCAAAGATTTTAATGGCAGTGGGATAGATAACTTAATGATGGAGGCACAGACAATTGGCCCATTTGCAATAGGATTTGGAGGTTATGAGGAGAGATTTTATAAGCTCTTATATCTTCACACTCCTTACCTTGGAACAATTAATAACTTATCTAGTCCAATATTAAAAACCGCAGATAAAACAATGAAAATAACATATACCTTAACTGAGGAGGAATAGTATGAATAAATTACTAGAAACAATCAAGATGATATTTGTAGCAATTGGTGGATATATAGGATTTTATTTAGGTGAAATAGATGCTTTTATATACACATTACTTGCTTTTGTAATAGCTGATTATTTAACTGGAGTTTTAAGAGCAGGAGTTGAAAGAAAGCTGTCTTCATCCATAGGTTTTAAAGGGATAGCTAAAAAGATAATGATTTTTATAGTTGTAGGAATAGCAAACCTATGTGACGTAAATTTAATTAAAGGTGATGGAACAATGATA
The DNA here is from genome assembly GCA_034180305.1 of Finegoldia sp. Classification (GTDB taxonomy): domain Bacteria; phylum Bacillota; class Clostridia; order Tissierellales; family Peptoniphilaceae; genus Finegoldia. The sequence continues at coordinate 2,270 of JAXFOR010000012.1, read as the reverse complement.
AGAACAGCCATCATCTTTTTTTATATAGCAAATGAAGGGCTTTCAATCTTAGAAAATTCCATAGCTTTAGGTTTGCCAGTACCAGAAAAATTAAAAGATATATTAAAACAATTCAAGGAGGAAAAATAAATGAGTAATAGTCCATTAGTTCAAGCAACAATTCTCTCACCAAACCATAGTGGAAGAAGAAATCAAAGGATATCAAAAATTGCTATACACCACGCAGCTGGAGTTATAAGTGGAAAAAATCTAGCTAGGATATTTGAGCCAAGGTCAAGACAAGCATCAGCTAACTACAACTTAGGATCTGATGGAGTAATTGTTTTAGGTGTTGATGAATCTAACAGAGCGTGGACAACTTCATCTTCCTGGTGTGACAATCGAGCAGTAACAATTGAAGTAGGAAATTCTACGAGAGGTCCTCAGTGGTTAGTTTCTGATTACGTTTTAAACAGATTAATTGATTTAGTTACAGATATTTGTAGGAGAAATGGAATTTATCCTTGCACTTATACTGGAGGTAAGGATGGTGTACTTCAAAAGCATGAGTGGTATTCCAATACAAATTGTCCGGGACCATACCTTGGTAGCAAGTTTCCATATATAGCAAATGAGGTCAATAAAAGACTAAGAGGAAATAAGACTGTTAGCAAACCAACAGGTGGACTATATAGAGTTAGAAAATCTTGGTCTGATGTAAAAAGCCAGAAAGGTGCATTTAAGAATTTAGATAATGCCAAAAGATGTGCCGATAGATTCGGATTAAAAGTATTCGAAGCTAATGGCAAGATAGTATACCCAGTTGGAAAGACAATCGACCAATTAGCTAGGGAGGTTATAAGTGGAAAATGGGGTAATGGAGAAGAAAGAAAAAGAAGGTTAACTCAAGCTGGATATGATTACTACGCAGTTCAGAAGAGAGTAAATCAAATAATTTAATAGAAAAAATTATGCCTGTATCAACTTATGGTACAGGCTATTTTTTATTTCAAAACCTTTTAACGCTATTTATATAGGGGTGTGCAAATAGAGTTTATAGTAGTTTTAAAAATCTAAAAATTAAATTGTATCAAAATAGTGAGAGTCTTAGACCCTACTTAAAGAACAGAATCATTACATAAAAATCAAATATTATATTAGGTCTATTGGTATTCGCACAGGAATACTGATGGTCTTTTTTATATAAATTTTTTTAATTATTTAATTTTTACTCAAAATTACTCCATATGTCCTAAGGAATATAGAGGAAAGAAAACTAAGGTTAAAAATAGAACTGATTTCTTTGCCTGTGATATAGGAGGTGGAGTATGAGAGTAGAAAAGTTTGAAGGTAGACAAGAAATTATAAAAACTGAATACACTGAAAGAGATTTAAAAGCAGAGCTTAATTTCTATCTATCGGATAAATTTATCCAAGACCTATTTCTTTTGGATGAAATTAGCCTTGAAGAATATAGAAAAATTAGAAGAGAGAACATTAAAAAATTCAGACCTATTATTTCAGAATTATTGCTATAAGACTTGATATATACTCATTTGTACGGGAATATAGCACTAAGAGAAAGAGAGGTGAGACAATGAAAAAGATAACAAAAATAGAAGCAAATCAAAAAGATGAATCCAAATTAAGAGTAGCAGCTTATGCAAGAGTATCGACAGATGAGGAAGCTCAGCTTGTGAGTCTTAAAACGCAAAAGGCACACTACGAAAAGATGATATCTGAGAACAAGTCATATACTTTTGCAGGTCTATACTTTGACGAAGGCATTACTGGAACAAAGAAAGAATGTAGAGATGGTCTTCTAAAAATGCTAAAAGACTGTGAAGACGGGAAAATAGATTTTATCCTAACTAAATCCATCTCAAGGCTTGCAAGAAACACAACAGATTGTTTGGAAATCGTAAGGAGACTTCTCGATTTAAACATTGGTATCTATTTTGAAAAAGAAAACATTGATACAAGAACTATGGAAAGCGAGTTGATGTTATCAATACTTTCATCCCTTGCAGAAAGTGAGTCCAGGTCTATATCAGAAAATAATAAGTGGTCCATAAAGAAAAGATTTCAAAATGGAACATTTATTATATCAAGCCCACCCTATGGATATGAGAATATAGACGGAAAGATGTTAGTGAATGAAGAAGAAGGAAAAATAATTAAAGAAATATTTGAACAATATCTTTCAGGTATGGGAACGCATAAAATAGCAGATGACTTAAATAAGAGAAAGATTAATGGACAAAAAGGAGCAAGCTGGCATGGTTCGACTA
>JAXFOR010000001.1:0-109166 GCA_034180305.1 Finegoldia sp. | reverse complement strand
TAAAGTCTCGCTTGAATCGACAACTATTAAAGTATACATTCTTATTTATCATCTGTCAAGACTTTTTTGATTTATTTTTTACATTAAATTAAAAAGCACTTAACAAGTGGAATGCTTGTCTATAATATCAACTTTATCCCTACTTGTCAAGTACTTTAACTAATTTTTTATTCTATTTTGTTTTTTCTTTACTTTTTAATTTTCCTGATAATCTATCCATAAACTTATTGTCTGACTTTGCTGACCCATATGGTATCACGCTGTCATCAAAGTTATCATTGGAAATTACTTCGAGTCTGTTTCTTATGATTGACTTAGACATTATTGAAGATATACTTATCCCTATTGCTATGCTTCCTGCTGTAAGCATTGCTATTTGTGCTTCTGTTGTTGCCATATCATATTCCTGTCCAACCAAGTAATACATACAGTAATAGAGGTTAGCCCCCGGAACATAAGGTATTATGCCCGGGATTACAAAGACGGTAACCGGCATATGAATTTTTCTAGATGCCACTTGTCCTATGACTCCGGTAAGAAGAGATGCAAGTAAAACTCCTGCATACTTATTGCCGGTAAAGTTTAAGATTAAACTATAAAATATCCAACCGAGGAAACTAGATACAGCTACTATTTTATAACTTTTACTAGGTCCATCAAAAAGCATGGCAAAACCTATGCTCGACATAGCTGAAAAAATAGCTTTAAATATTAGATCCATAAGAAACCTCCCACAATATTTGTCAATAATAAGGCACTACCTACTCCCATGGCTATACTTAAAGCTACGATTAGGGCGCTAAATAGGAAGCAAACTCCTGATATGTAATCTCCACTGAGAGTATCTCTTACGAAGTTTATTATAGCCACTCCGGGAACAAAAGGCATTATCATTGAGACGATGATGTTGTCCAAATCCAAAGCTATTCCCGCAAATGCGATTAATCTTACAATTATCGTTGCCATTATTGTACTGATCATAAGGCTTACAAAGTTTATTACAAAGGAAGGATATTTTCTAAATCCCAGCCCGTCTTGAATCCTCATCCCTATTGCTGATAAGAAAAAGACAAGGACTGCTGCATAAAGACTTCCCCCTATCAAAAGATCTGTAAAGGCTGCACCTATTCCGGATCCTATAACCCTTTTAGTCCTATTTCTTTTCATTGCCCCTATGCTTGCAATAGTTTTTTCAGCCTGAGAAAGAGTGTATTCACCATTTACAAACTTTCTTGAAAAATTATTTGTTACATGTATTTTTGTAAGGTTGGTTGAGTCCGGTCTGGTCCTTCTAGTAGTAACTTTTTCTATACCTGCAAACCTAATTGAAACTATAATGTGAGTATAGGTTGCGGCCACTTCTATCTTTTCTACTCCTTCTATGGAATTGCTCATCCTGAAAGCAGTATCTTCTACCCTATAGGTTTCAGCTCCGCTTTCTAATAAAATCATAGCAGTATCTGCAATTACATCTAAGGTTCTTTGAATTTCTCCCTTATTAATTCTCATGTTTCCCTCAAAATATTTATAAATTTAATCAATTTTATCTGTAGCACTTTCCCTATAAGATTTAACAGCACAGACAAGCAAGGTTATAAATAAAACAAGCATGACTAGAGCCGCTATAATTATTTCCACATCTTTTAAATTTCCCAAAGAAATTCTTACAGGCATCATAGTAGCTGAAAGAGGTGGAATAAAGGATACAATTTTCATTATAAAGCCATTGCCTGATATCATAGTTCTTATTATTAAAGCAAGTTCCAAGATAAAGGCTAGGCCGACAAAGGCATTTACATAATTAATATCTCCACTCTTTCTAACCTTTAATCCAAATATCAAATATATCAAAAGGAATAAAAGATATCCCATTATGAAAAATACCAAGGAGCCTATTACAAAATTAAAGGAAAGTATTTCTGTAAAAAATGCCCATATGCCGGCAGGAAAATATGCTCTGTTAATATAAACTCCAAATAAACTTACCATAACAAATATAAAGTACTGCAAGATTCCAAGAATGCCCACGCTCAAAAGTTTCCCGAAAACATAAGAGTGGGATTTGGCTGCTGATAGGAGTATCTCTATTGTCCTGTCCTTTCTTTCCAAGGCTACACTACTTCCCATTATATTTCCATAAAATAAAATTAAAAGATCAAATAGGACTACAAATATCATAGAAAAGACAAAGGCATTTGTCATATTTGTATTAAGAACTTTTTCCCCTGATTTGATCGATATATCAGAGTTATTTTCTAAAATAGTCGGATTAACCCCTTGGCTTATGAGCTTCTTATCAAAGCTATATTTTTCTAAGACAGCTGAAAAATCTTCCCTACTGTTATCCGAAAAATCCTTATCATAAAAGTAAGCCTGAAAGTTTGATTCATCTTCGACTACAAAAGCTCTTTTTATATTGCCCTTTTGGAGATCATCGATAAGTTCTTGCTCGCTAGTTGCAAGTCCACCTTCATCCAAGCCCATCAAGGCCAGAAGATATTTCTTGTCAATAGCTGCGTCTTTTATATACATTTTAGAATCAGAAAAGTCCATCTTTCCTATATCTAGGTTTATATTTTTATTTAAATTACTTGTCTGTTCAAATACAGGACTAAACCTAGGAATAAAGGTAAGTAGAAAAAGAATGATAGCTATGACTACAGTAGTTATCAAATAGTAATTATGTCTAAGTTTAGATTTAATTTCAAATCCGAATACTTTTAAGAAATTTTTCATTCACTTACCCCTACCTTGGAAATAAACACATCTTCCAGACTTGCTTCATATTCTTTATAACAAGAAATATCTATATTGTTTTCCATCATAAATTCTAATATATCTTCTTTGGAAATGCCGTCTTTAATTCTTACAAGCAACTTAAACTGCCTTACTAAGGCGTCAGGATAAATAAGGTCTGCACTTTCTAAAAGCTCTTTAAGGTCCCATATTCCTATGTTATTTGCACTTAAGAGCATCTTTCTTTGTGCCATAGACGATTTTATATCATACATATCGCCTTGGAGTAAAATCCTCCCGGAGTCGATTATGCATATATCCCTGCAGAATTCTTCAACATAGCTCATAACATGACTTGAAAGGAGAACTATTTTATTGTTTTGAATAAATTCTCCGACTGCCAATTTTAATTCATGGGCATTTATGGGGTCAAGCCCTGTAAAGGGTTCATCGAGGATTAAAATATCCGGATCTGCCAAAAAGGCTGTAATTATCTGTACTTTCTGGGTCATCCCCTTTGAAAGACTTGATACTTCCATATTTTTATACCTGTCAAGGTCAAAGCGATCCAGCCAGTACCTTACATTTTGTCTGGCAAATCTTCTGTCAGCTCCCTTTAATCTCGCAAAGTAATACAACTGAGAAAACAACTTCTCACTCGAGTAAAGGCCCCTTTCTTCAGGTAAGTATCCTATGGTTAAGTCCCTGTAGTCAATCGGGTTGCCATCTATTAAAACTTTCCCGCTGTCAGCCTTTAATATGCCTGTGAGTATCCTCATAGTTGTAGTCTTTCCGGCTCCATTCCTTCCTAAAAAGCCAAAAGCCCTGCCGGCATCCACATTAAATGAAATGTCGGTAAGGACTTGATTATCTTTAAAAGACTTGTTTATGTGTTTTACTTGAAGCTGCATAATTATAAGCTAAGGTCTATTATTTCTATTTTAAAGCCATCAGGATCTTCGATAAAATAGTATCTTGTTTCATCATCAAGTTGTTTAATTTCATAGACTTTAATTCCAAGTTCTTCATGTCTTTTTCTTGAAGCTTCCAAGTCGTCAACTCCGAATGCCATATGACCGTAATAATCACCGTGGCTATATTCATTGTCCCCGTAGTTATAAGTCAATTCTATTTCTTGATTATCATCTGCTGTCATATAAACCAGGCTGAACTTTTTTTCAGGGAAATCTTTTTTACTTGTTATTTTCATATTTAAAGCTTCTTGGTAAAAATTAATTGATTCTTGTAAGTCCTTTACTCTTATACATGTGTGTAGTGATTTGTAATTCATAATAACTCCTTTTCTAGTTCATCTTTACTTCTATCATATCGTCAGATGGCTGACCATATGATTTTTCCCAATTTGTTATATAGTATTCCTTTTCATCGTAATCATAGCTTATGGTAAATGAATAAGGAACATTTTCAGCCTTTTCCAAGTCTTCGTCAGCAGGCTTTTCTTCATCTATTCCATACTTAGCTTCCCTGAAATTAGCAAAGACTTCAACTTTAAATTCGCTCTCACTCTCAGAGTCAACTTCCAAGTTTCTATCAACCTTAAATGAATCGTACTTTCTGCTGACAAGTCTGCCATAACCTTCATTAAGGGAAAGATTGGCTTCTTCCCTATGGTAGGCTTCTGAGCTTAAGCTTGTGTAATTACTTATGTCATTAGTTGCCAGAGCCTTTTCATCTTCCTTGAATGTTTTTTTCAAAAGAGAAATTACCTGCCTTTGGATATTTCCATTCATGTAATTTATATTAAGGTCCAGGCTGTCCTTCCCCTTTGTGCTTTCGCTCTTACTTGTTACGTACCCCCATTGAGGTCTGGCAAGCAAAAAGATCTCTGAATTTTCGTCTATATCGAATTTTCCCATTTCGTTAAATTCATCAACTGTAAGGGAGGTGTTTTTACCGTTTACGAAAACTATAGCATTCGGGTCATTGGTATTTATGTGAACTACCTTTTCTCCTTTCTTAAGGTCAACCTTCCCATTAGCTATTTCCCCGTTTCCGTTAAAATAATAATTGTAGTCCTTTTTGGTCAAATCTTTTAGGTCAATCTTATCTTTTACCATAAGGTCTGAGCTTTGGTAGGTAGTATTGTATCTGCCGAAGATAAACTTCTTTGACTCTCCACTTTCAAGCTTTAACTTATCTGTAGAACTTTCAACTTCCAATTCTCCCCCATCCTTATTCGTCAGAGTGATAGGAGTCCAGGCTACCTTATATCCGGGTAAAAATATCCACCTGTTTTTAGCCTTTACAACCCTAACATTTCTATCTGAAACATAAGAAGGATCTTTTTTTATCTTTTCTACATCCTCTTTTACATAGGTCTTTAATTGGTTTTCAAATTCAAAGTCATCATCCAGCAGGGCAAAGGTAGTCTTGTAATCTTCCATGGCCACATTCATACCTTCGACCTCAACTATTGAGTTTAGGTAATCAAAATTTCTTTCATCAATAGCTCTTGCATATTCATTATATAATTTATCTATCTTATATGACTTTTTAGACAGGTTATAGAGTACAAAGATAGCCAAGACTATAAGTAAGCCTATTATAAGGTGTTTTTTTCTCTTAGCTGTCCTTTGTTTCTTTATCATATCTTCATCTAAAGGAGGAATTTCCTGAGTATCTTCAATGTCCTTTTTAGATTTATTAAATTTAGAAAATATTTTCTTCTTTTTAGGAGAAGCTTCCTTTTCAAGCTCGGCTGACCCCTCTTCTTTCAAGTCCTCAACCATCCGGTCATCGTCATAGCTATCATCTACAAGCTTCCCTATAAAGGTCTTTTTCATAACAATCTCCTAAGCATCCTGCTTATTTACAAGATCTTTAAACTCCAATACCTTGTTCTTAAATACTTCAAAGGCTGACCTTAATACATCCTTATCTCCTATATCTGCTCCTGCAGCCTTTAACTGGTCAAGAGGATAATTTTTACTGCCGTCTTTTAAGAAATTTATATAGGCTTCTAAAGCATTCTTATCTCCTGACAAGATTTTTTCCGAAAGAATACTTGCTGCACTGAACCCTGTCGCATACTTATAAACGTAAAAGTCCCTGTAAAAATGAGGAACCCTTGCCCACTCATACCTTATCTTTTCATCACTTACCACAGAATCTCCAAAGTATTTTTTGTTTAAATCGTAATAAATATCTGAAAAATCTTCACCTGTCAAAGCCTTTCCCTCATCTACAACCTTGTGAGTTTCTCTTTCAAATTCAGCAAACATAGCTTGTCTAAAGACAGTAGACTTAAACATATTTATGTGCTTGTCTAAAAGGATGATCTTTTCTTGATCGCTCTTAGCGTTTTTAACAAGGTAGTTAAGAAGGATCAACTCATTGGTTGTGCTTGCAACTTCTGCTACAAAAAGAGTATAGGATGAGTAAATAAAGTCATTGTTTGCTCTTGAATAGTAGGAGTGAACGGAGTGACCGAGCTCATGAATCAAGGTAAATACAGAGTCCAGATCATCGGTATAGTTAAGGAGGATATAAGGGTAGGAGTCATAAGAACCTCCACTATAGGCTCCTGAAGCCTTACCTTCTCTTGGATAAATATCTATCCAGTTTTCATCAAAAGCTTTCTTTATAACTGCAAGATACTCTTCTCCCATAGGAGCAAGAGCCTGTAAAACTATTTGCTTAGCCTCGTCAAATTTAATTTCCTTGCTATAACCTTCCACAGCAGGAGTATAAACATCATACATATGATTTTCGTCTAAGCCAAGTAAATCTTTTCTTAAATCATAGTAGCTGTAAAGGTAAGGAAGGTATTCATGAACGGTATCTATAAGATTATCATAGAGGTCGCTTCCTATCCTGTCATCATAAAGTTCCATTTCCAAAGAGCTGTCAAACTTATAGATGTCGGCTTGAAGGCTTGTATTTTTAATATTTCCATAAAGAGTAGATCCAAAAGTACTTACATACTTGGAAAGCTCATCATAGTAGGCTTCAAAGACTTCCTTTCTTCTCTTGCGATCAAGTTTTGTCAAGTAGGCTACAAAGTTTGCATTTGTTAATCTATCTTCTATGGAATCAAGGTAAGGAAACTTTATATCTGTATTTTGCAAGCTGTAAAAGTCATTTCTAGGATTGTCAAAGCTTTCAGACAACTTTGACATCAACCTCTGTTCTTTTTCTGTAAGGGTGTGGTCCTTATACCTTAAAATCCTTTCGAAGTAGATTTTATACTTAGGATTATTCCCTATAAGCTCTTCCTGGTCCTCATCGGATAGGGAGAAAAGGTAGGGTTTTACAAACGCCATAGCCTCAGATAATTGACTATACATAGAAGATGTTTCCAGACTAAATTTTACATTGGCACTGACCCTGCTGTCTTCGTCCTTTTTCATAAAAGCATAGGAAGATAAGTCGTCCATGATCCTAAAAGCATCCATCAGACAGTCCAAGATATCTATAAAGTTTTTATCAACATCATCCTTTAATTGGTCGACCTTTTTTAACTTATCCTTAAATTTATCTATATCTTCTTCTATATTTTTCCTGTCTACATACATCTTAGATAAATCCCAAGTATCCATATCATCCTCCTATTTTCTATAAACCTTTTATCCTTCTATACCTTGCCACATTTTCTTCGTCATTTAAAAAGTCATAGGCATTATTTACCTCTTGAAATTTTTCTGTGGACCCGGCGGATTTATTTATATCCGGGTGGTATTTTTTAGCTAATTTCCTATAGCTTTTCTTTATTTCTTCCTGGCTTGCATCATAGGAAACTCCCAAAACATGGCAATAGTTTTCATAACTTTTAGCAAAGTCATCAAGGGGGTTGGCTTGACTTTGATATCCACTATTTTGATACCCCTGCCTATAATTTCCGTAATCATAATAGCCCTTAGATGAACCTTGATCAAAGGATGACCAGTCAAAGCCCTGTTGGTTAAACCAGTCATTAATCCTTCTATTCCACTCTTCCTGCATCCTTCTCTGTCTTTCTTCCCTTGCCCTACGCTCTTCAAGCTCCTTGTTTCTTATATATTCTTCCTTATAGTAAGAAAAAGATTCATAAGCCTCCCTGTTTCCCAGGTAATAGTCTGAGTATCCATAGAGAAAGCTTGTCAGAGCGTAGTAAAAGCATTCAAGGTAAACTAATAAAAAATTTCCAAAAAATGGAAATACAATAATAAATATAACTAAGGCTAAGAGCCATCCGTACCTTGCCAGTATAAAGGGAGTAATTATAATAAAAAAGCAGCCGAAGGACAGAATTGAAAATATAAGTAGCCTAAAGCCCTTGGTAAGATTAATCAAAGTGGCAATTAAAGCTATGAAAAATCCTAAAAGGAAATCAATAACTATTGCAAATCCTCGGCTTATTTTTCCCAAAAATTTTCTCAAAAATTTTTCCCCTTTCAATCTTTTCACCCTTAATTATAGCATATAATCTTCTTCTAAAAAAAGAATAGCAAGCTAATAGAAAGCTTGCTATTAAGTAATTTTTTATTTGATTAATTTAGATTTTTCAAAGGCCTTGTAGACTACCAAACCTAGGATGGCGTTTATAGGAGCTGCTATTAAAACTACAGGTAAAGACTCTGCAAATAAGTTTAGCTGTCCTGTAATTGCCAGGGCAAATAGTAAGAATAAGCAACCGCTTACAATAGTTCCTACAACATTTATGAGAATAACCTTAAGGTTGGAATATTGAAAGTTCATAGCCTTAATCATTGAAAAAACTATAAGTGAAGTTATAATTTTTTCGATAAAGTTAGGCACTTGTCCTCCCGGAAAGCCTGTAGTCATTGCAGATATAATTCCTGCGACTGATCCTATTATAAGGGTGGTCTTTATATCCTTAGATATCATTATAGCTAAAAATGCCATTGACAATAGGAAGTCCGGTTTTACTCCCAAAAAAATTGGTGGAACAATAGTATGTAAAACTGCTCCTACTGCTATTAAAATTGCTGATTTTGTTAAATTTTTTGAATCCATTTCTTCCTCCAAAGTATAATTTTAATATATCGGTAAAATAAAAAAGCCCGCCCCTAAAAAGGAGCGAGCATATACTCACGGTACCATCCTATTTATCATTTCTGATATCTCTTTCGGATACTTCCATATCCTATCCCTGTAAGGTGGGAAATACCCTCCGGCTAATATAATTCACCTTCGATCCAATAGACCCATTCACGAATAGATTTTTGAAAATTTGCACCACCATTTTCTCTCTGTGAAAAATTTATATCCGCTACTCTCTCTATTTAACGATATATTGTAACCAATTATAAGGGCAAAGGGCTAACTTGTCAAGCCTTTTTTAATCCCTGTCATTTCTTCCGTAAAGACTGTAAAATCTAAAGAGTTGTGTTAAAGACATCAGGGCAGCTGCTAAGTAAGTCATGGCTGCAGCTTCTAAAACTTTTTTACTAGATGACTTTTCATCTTCAAGGATTATTCCCTGAGAGGTCAAGTTATTTATAGCCCTCCTGCTCGCATCTATTTCCACAGGTAGGGTAACCAGTTGAAAAATTACGGTAAAGGCGAAAAGAACTATTCCAAAATTTATAAGGGAGGTAGCTGATAAGATAATACCGATCAGAAGCATGGGCCAAAAAGATCTGCTTGCCAGGCTGACAACAGGAAATAAGCCTTCCCTAAATTTTAAGAAAGTATACCTTTCCTTGTCCTGAATAGCATGGCCTACTTCATGAGCTGCCACTGCAACTGCAGAGATTGTCTCTTCATCATAAACTCCATTTGATAGGGCAATGATTTTTTTGCTCGGATCGTAATGGTCTGTAAGTTCTCCCCCTATCCTGGTTATCTCAACATCATCTAAGCCATTAGAATCCAAGATAAACCTCGCGGCCTCTGCTCCCTTGATTCCTCTCTTGTTAAGGACTTTTGAATATTTATGATAGTTGGACCTTACAGCTGACTGAGCCCAAATACCTAAAGCCGAAGCTATAAGTATCAGAATGAATGATAATTGATAGTCAAACATATATTCCTCCTACAAGATCACCCCTTGTGGAAAATCGTTTCCATTTAAAAAATCGGAAACATCAAGAGGTTTTTTATTAGGCAATTGTAACCTTGTTATAGCTATATACCCATCCTCTACTGCTACCTTGATGCAATCTTTCGATACAGATATAACTTTGCCGTTATTTGCATCATTGTATTCTTCTATTATGTCCATTTTATGAATTTTTATGTTCTTATCTTCATAATTAAAATAAACTCCAGGCCAAGGAGTAAGTGCCCTGTACTTGTTATAAATTTCTCTCGCCCTTAGATTAAAGTCTATCTTTCCCATATCTTTTGTAATCTTGCCTACGGTAACTGCTCTTTTATCATCTTGTTTTTGCCTATTTTTATAGTAATAGTCGTAATTATTTATTACATCTACAAGCATATCTGCTCCGAGAACCATGGCCTTGTCATGCAAATCTTCAAGCATATCATCAGGTCCTATTTTTATTTCTTCTTGCTTTAAGATATTCCCGGTGTCCATCCCCTCATCTACAAGCATAATAGTTACTCCTGAAACTTCATCTCCGTTTAAGAGAGCATGGTTAAGAGGAGATGCCCCCCTATATTTAGGAAGGAGAGATGGATGGATATTTACAATCCTATCCTTATAAGTCTCTAAAAGTCTTTTCTTTATCATCTGACCGAAGGCGACGTCTATTAAAAAGTCGGGCTTTCTTTCTTCTATAAATGCAAGGGCTTCGTCAGTATTTACATCGTCAAAGCTTACTACATCAAGGCCGAGCTTTATCGCCTTTTCTTTTACAGGGGTAGGTGAATACTTGTTTCGAGACCTCTTCCGGTCGGGCTGAGAAATAACTCCAACAACTTCTATATTATCATCTTCATTTAGTTTTTTTAAGCTCTCGATAGCAAAGTCAGGAGAGCCCATAAATATTACCTTATTCATTTTCTGTTTCGTACTTTTCTTCTTGCTCTTTATTAAATTCTAGAGCTTCTTCTTGACTTAGTTTTAAAAAGTCATCGACATATAAGACTCCGTCCAAGTGGTCAAGCTCATGGCAAATGCAGTGAGCATTGTAATCTGTAGCCTCATAGCTCTTCCTATTTCCATCAAGATCTGTATATTCTACTACAACCCTCTTAGGTCTTTTAACATATTCACTCCTGTTAGGAACAGACAAACAACCTTCAAGGTCTATATTTTCTTCTTCAGATCTTTCAACTATTTCAGGATTTATCAAGGTCATTATACCTTCACCTTCCCTAAAGTCTACAACAACGATTCTCTTTAAAAGGCCTACTTGAACCGCTGCAAGACCCAGTCCGTTATTTTCGTACATAGTTTCTGCCATATCCTTAGCTATTTCTCTTATTCTATCATCTATATCTGAAACCTCTCTTGATTTTTTTCTCAAGATTGGATCTCCCTCGATTCTTATCTGTCTAATTGCCATACTAACCTCCTAAAAGTAACTTTGCGGATCTAGGATTACCTTGATGGTAAATCCTGCAAAATTCAAATTAAATCTATTTTCATTGATAACTTCTTTTACTATATCTATAATTTTTTCTTCATTGTGAGGAAATTTATAGTAAATATCAAACCTGTACATCTTGTTAATTCTCTCTATCGGTGACGGGTGAGGCCCTATTACTAAAGTTTTAGAAAGCTTATACTTTCTTATTAAAGCATTGATGTAGGATGAAATTTCCATTATTTTTTTTGCGGCGAGCTCTCTATTTTTGTTTGAAATATTAATATTTAATATCCGATAAAAAGGTGGGTAGTTAAAAGCCTTCCTAAGTCCTATTTCCTTTTCATAAAAAGATTCGTAGTCATACTTTGAAGAATTGACTATGGCAAAATTGCCCGGTTTGTAAGTCTGAATAACTACCTCTCCGTCAAGCTCTCCCCTTCCTGCCCTTCCGGACACTTGGGTTAAGAGCTGAAAAGTTTTTTCATTCGCGGAATAATTTCCCATATTTAAGCTTATGTCTGCAGCCATTATCCCGACAAGACTTACGTTTGGAAAGTCAAAGCCTTTCGAAAGCATCTGAGTTCCTATAAGAATATCTATCTCCTGATTTTTCATCTTGTCATAGACATAGTTATAGTCTGAAAGCCTATTTACATTATCCCGATCCATTCTGAAAATTCTCGCCTGCGGGAAGAGTTCTCTCGCCTCTTCTTCAAGCTTTTGGGTACCTGCTCCAAATTCCTTGATAGCCTTTGAACCACAGTTAGGACAAATTTTCGGCTTTTTCTGAGTCCTCCCACACATATGACAGATCATAGTATCTTTGGTCTTATGGTAGGTCATAGCTACATCACAGGAATCACATTTTACACTGTAGCCACACCTTCTGCAAAATACAAAGGATGTATGCCCTCTCTTGTTTAAAAACAAAATAGTTTGGTGCTTGTTTTCCAAATTTTCCTTTATCTTGGAGTAAAGAACCTTGCTAAACATCGAAGTATTTCCTGAGGAAAGCTCCTCTCTCATATCAACTATTATAGCATCTTTTGGAGCCTTTCCATTTGTCCTCTCATCCATAACGGCAAGCTCGTACTCACCATTTTTTGCCTTGTAGTAGTCCTCTACCCTCGGAGTCGCAGAACCTAAGACAAGCTTCGCCTTGTTGTAGGCAGCCCTGTACTCTGCTACTTCTATAGCATTGTACTTGGGATTTTTTTCACTCACATAAGATGATTCATGTTCCTCATCTATAACTATCAGACCCAAATTTTCAAAAGGAGAAAAGATTGCCGACCTGGCTCCAACTACTAGCTTATATTCCCCATTCTTTATCTTAATAAACTGTTCAAATTTTTCATTAACACTTAACTTGGAATGATAGACTGCTACCTTGCCGGGAAACCTTCCCTCAAACCTGGCTATAGTCTGTGGGGTTAGAGAAATTTCAGGAACAAGAATTATGCTGTCCTTACCTTCTTTTAACATTTTTTCGACAAGCTGGAGGTAAATTTCTGTCTTTCCTGACCCGGTTACTCCGTGTAGGAGAGTTTTTTGATTAGAAAGGATTGCCTTATAGGCTTTCTCCTGTTGATCATTTAATTTTATCTTTTTATAGGTCGGGACTGCTTCGTGGACTTGCCTGTCCTCAATCTCTTTTCTCAACCTTACTATAAATTTTTTCTCCAGACTTTTTATAGTAGAAGAAGTTACTCCTGTCCGGCTTAAAAGTTTCTTGTATTCTTCAGTATTTTTTTCTTTAAGGTAGCTCAAAACTTTTTTCTGAGCATGAGCATTCTCTCTTATATCATAGGAATCTCTTTCTATAAGATCAACATAGGTCACATACTTATGGCTTATCTTTGTGTCATAGGCTATCTTGTTTTTTATATAACCCTTATCAGAAAGCTCTTTAAGTCTTGTGTAAGTAATCGAAAAGACTTCCTTGATTTCGTCATAGGTCTTTTCATCTTTTAAAAAGTCATAAAGCCTTTTATCTATACAACTTAAAGACTCGTCTGATATAAAAGTTTCTTTAAGCTCTTCGAAGTTTCCCGGTGGTAAGACTGTTTGAAAGGCCGAACTATAATCGCTTAGGTACTTGTCAACCATAAAAAAAGCAATATCTATGGATTCTTTAGGAACAAGAGCTTCGGAATCCAATATTGATATCACTTTTTTAGTTTCTATGTCTTTTTCAAGCTTGTCATAAGTTCTTACCACAAGCCCCATCTTACTAACGTTACCTTTTCCGAATGGAACTATAACCCTTGTCCCTACTTCAAGGTCTTCATCGCTTTCGTAAGTATATAATTGGTTAGTCATTTTTGACTTGTTCTTTAATGATACATCTATATACATTGAAATCCTACTTTAATAAATCCAAGATTGTATCTGCTATATCTTCTTTTGTCATCTTATCGGTTCTTTTTGTAAAATCCTTCCCTAATATAAGCACTTGATTATTATCGCTGTTAAAGCCTATATCTTTTATGGATATATCATTGGCAACTATATAGTCTAGATTTTTACTTTCAAGTTTTTTCATCGCATTTGCTACTAAATCACGACTTTCTGCTGCAAAACCTATTATGGTTTGATCTTCTCTTTTCTTTATAGACTTTAAGATGTCAGGATTTTCTTCAAGCTCGATCTCAAACCCTGATCCTTGTTTTTTTATCTTTTGAGCTGATGGATTTTTTACCCTGTAATCCGAAACCGCAGCTGCCATTATTAAGGAGTCTGCCCAAGCCATGTTTTTTTCAATTTCTTCTTTCATAGCTAAGGCAGAGTCCAGCTTTATTTCTTCAATTCCATAGGGAAGATCTACAGATGTCCTGGCACTTATAAGTCTTACAGCCGCCCCTCTCATATAGGCTCTTTTAGCTATAGCATATCCCATCTTTCCACTTGAGTCGTTAGTAATATACCTTACAGGATCTATTCTTTCTACTGTACCTCCCGCAGTTACCAGGATATTTTTCCCCTTAAGGTCTTTTTCAGTAAAGTAAGCTTCTATTTCTTCTACAATTTCATAAGGCTCTTTTAGTCTGCCGTCTCCTATGCTATCACAAGCTAAAATTCCTGAGTTTGAAGAGACTATGATATGCCCTCTTTGTCTTAGCTTCTCTATGTTTTCTACTGTTATGGGGTTGTGGAGCATATTTGTATTCATGCTCACACAAAACATTATCTCCTTGTCATAGGCTAAGGCTGTAGTCGTAAGCATATTGTCTGCTATTCCGTTAGCTATCTTCGCCATGGTGTTGGCAGTGGCAGGTGCGATAACAAAAAGGTCAGCCTGTCTTGCAAGATCTATGTGCTTTACCCTCTCATGTGACTTTTCATCAAACATATCCACATAGACTCTGGACTTTGCCATGGTTTCAAAAAGAATAGGGCTGATCATCTTAGAAGCAGACTCGGTCATAATTACGTCGACTTGATAAGATTTTTTCTTTAGCCTGCTTATAAGGTCTAAGACCTTGTAGATGGCTACTCCCGCAGTTACTCCCAGAAGGATTCTTTTATTCTGATTTTTCATCTTCCCAAGCCTTACCTGCCATTATCTCACTTAGGGCAATTGTTACAGGCTTACTTGCATCAACTTTTTTAAGATCAACTAGAGGTTCTTTTCCGTCTATAATTTCTCTTGCTCTTTTAGATGTCATAATGCTTATAGCATATCTGCTTTGGTTTACCTTTGATAATTCTTTAAATGATGGGTTTAACATTTACACTCTCCTATCTTTTACTACTTTTAATCTTTCTGCTTCTATTATGGATTCTATCTTCGAAACTGTATCTTCTACCCAGTTGTTGGTAACTGCATAGTCATATTCGTCTATAAATCCTAACTCAGTTTCCGCATTTTTCATCCTGAGGTTTACAGTTTCTTCGTCCTCTGTATTTCTTCCTACTATTCTTCTTCTAAGTTCCTCTAAGTCCGGAGGAAGAAGGAAGACAAAGACTGCCCCGGGATAAGACTTCTTTACCTGTAAGGCTCCCTGCACATCTATTTCAAGTATTACTATCTCTCCCTTTTCTATTTCCTCTAAGACAAATGACTTTGGAGTTCCATAAAAATTATTATGAACCTGAGCATATTCCAAAAAATCTCCGTCTTCAATCTTTTGCTTAAATTCATCAAGACTTAGAAAATAATAATTCTCCCCGTCAATTTCATTCGGTCTTTTCTTTCTTGTTGTAGCTGAGACCGAATATTTTATATCGTTCCTCTTTTTTATAAGGGAGTCGCACACTGTCCCCTTGCCCACTCCTGAAGGGCCTGATATTACCAATAAAAATCCTTTTTTCATATTTCCCTATCCTTGTTGTTTTTTTCTAATCGCATTTGCAGAGTTTCAGCTTGCAGGCAAGAGAGTATCACATGGCCTGTGTCCATTATAAGAAGACTCCTCGTTTTCCTGCCGAAGGTCACATCAATAGCCATCGAATTTTCCTTGGCCTGCTGAGCCAACCTCTTTAGCGGTGCAGACTCAGGGCTTACTATAGCTACCAATCTATCAAGGTTTATGAAGTTTGAAAATCCTACCCCTAATAAATCCATTTAGTCTCCTATTCTATATTTTGTATTTGCTCCCTTATCTTTTCTATGTAAGATTTTATGTCAATAACTGAGTTTGTTATCTCCTTTGAACCTGACTTTGATGATATGGTGTTTACTTCCCTGTTCATTTCCTGAACTATAAAGTCCAGCCTGCGACCTATACCTTCACCTTCGAGCGAAGACCTAAATTGATCGATGTGGGAGTACATCCTTGTCACTTCTTCATTTATATCACACTTTTCAGCAAGAACGGCAAGTTCCAAGTACATTCTGTCCTGATCGACCTTCTTGTCCTTTATAAGGTCCTTGACTCTTTTTTCAAGCTCCTTCATATGATTTAAAAGATAAGAATCCTTGTAATCATTAAGCTTATCTATTTCCTCTTTTATCTTATCGAGGTTACTTTCAAGATCAAATCTTAAATTATGACCTTCTTTTTCTCTCATTGAAGCTATGTTCTGGATAGCCGAGTCCAAGACTTCAAGGACTCCTTCTCTTAGTTTATCTTCATCATAGTCGGGATATGAAAAAGTCAAAATATCCGGATAAGCTACCAGATCTCTTAGGCTTATATCCGCCTTTAAGTTAAGCTTAGCCCTTAAAAGTTCCAACTTTTCATAAATTTTTTCTGCTAGGTCTATATCCAAGTCAACCTCGCTTGCCCTTTGAACTCCTTGATTTATTCTTATGAAAAGATCAACCCTTCCCCTCTTTAATCTTGTCTTTATAAGCTTTCTCATATCTTCTTGCAAGAAATTTAAATAGGGCGGAGTGTTAAAATTGATATCCAAGTACTTATTGTTAACAGATTTTAATTCAATATCTACATCAAAATCATCGAAAGACTTGCTAGCCTTTCCAAATCCCGTCATCGAATTCATAATCCACCTCTGAAAGTTATTTTATCTTAAGATTCTAAAAAGCTCAATAAAATATTACAATTTTTAAATAATTTCTTTCACCTTTTCCGGAACAAAATCCCTGATATCTACATTTACAGTCGTGAAGTTTTCATAAAAGACCATGCCGGGTTTTGCTCCTTTAGCCTTTCTCACATTTTTCTTTTGGGTATAATCAACTTCTACATAATTTTCATCCTTGCCGCTGGAGTAATAGGCAGCTAATTGTAAGGCTGTAGCTATGTCATCATCATTTATATTGTCATTTCTCATTATAACGTGAGAGCCGGGTATGTCCTTGGCATGAAAAAAGTAGTCGTCTTTATTCGCTGTCTTTAAGGTAAGCTTGTCATTTTGGTAATTGTTTTTACCCACGTAAATATCTACATTATTGGCTGTGACAAAATGTCTGGGTTTGGATGGCTTTGCAGATGACTTTTTCTTAGACCCCCTCTTTATAAGGCCTTCCTTACTCATCTCATCTTTTATCTCCTCTACTTCCGAATTGCCGGTAACATTATCCAGACTGTTTATTAACTGCTCTATATACCTGTTTTCTTCCTTAACAACGGGAATTTCTTCCGTTATAACCTCTTGCCTCTTCTTTAACTTTCCATAAAGTTTGTAATAGTATTGGGCATTTTGGTGGGCAGACTTTGAAGAATCTAAAGGAATTTCTATTTTTTTCATATCATCATAAAAATTATCTACAATAACAGATTCCTCTCCCTTTTCGATCACGTGGTAGTTTGAACTTATGAGGTCTGCATAGATCTTGTACTTTTGTCTGTCATTAGCTTCGAGAAGATCCAGCTTTAAGTTTGAAAGTTTATTTTCATTTCGAGACAGCTTGGTCTTTAAAACTTTTTTCAGGTGACTTTTTTTCTGGTTAAGGCTGTCATTGTGAACATTTTTCTTGTAGTAGGCGTCAAGCATTTGATGAAGGCTCTCAAAGCCTTCCTTCCTGTAGCCGTACTTTTTAAGCTCTATTACGTGAAAGTCCTTTGCCCTCTTGTCTTCGTTATAAACTATGGATGGGACAAAGTTTTTATCTCTTATAGCTGAGACTATATTACTAAATTGCTCATCTATAGCCTTCCACTCATCATCACTTAAGTCGTCTGTCCTCTTATCCGGATCTACTCCTGCCCTTAAGGCTATTTCACTTGATATGGTAGGAGAATAGCCTTCGTAATTTTTATAAAAGAACTTGGCTAGCTTGTCAGCCTTATCTGCTTTTATTTCTGAAGGCTTGGGATAAGTTTCAAGCACATTATACTTATCAGATGTTAAAAATTCGTACTTTGACCCCGCTATAATCTGCCTCAGGTTATTTTCATCAAAGCTTAGGTGCTTGATAGAATCGATTATTTTTAAGCTGTCCTTTTGGATGAGAATTATGTTTGAGTGTTTTCCCATCAGTTCGACAACAAGGTAGTAGTCCATAGGATAACCCATTTCGTCTCTGCTTTGGACTTCGATAAAGACAATCCTATCCATAGAAATCTGTTCGACTGACTTTATAAGAGCTCCCTGGAGGTACTTTCTTAATAGCATACAGAAATTATATACCTGGAGGGGGTTTTCCTTAATCTGATCAGTAAAATGCATCCTCGAAAAAGATGAGGATGCTGTTATAAGTAGCTTATAGGTCTTTTTGTCCTTGTATATAGAGAGAATTATCTCATTCTTATCGGGTTGGTTAACCTTGTTAATCTTTCCCCCGACTATCTTTTCCTTTAGGTCGTCTACAACGGCCTTTGTAACTATTCCATCAAAACTCATACTACCTTCTCAGTGCCCTTTCAATTCTTCTCTTATCGTCTCTTTCTTTAAGGGTTTGTCTCTTATCATAAAGGTGCTTACCCTTTGCCAGGCCTACTTCAAGCTTTATAAGCCCTCTTTTTTCATAAACCTTAGTCGGAACCATGGTATATCCCTTGTCCCTTAACTTGGAATAAAGTTTTCTTATTTCTTTTTTATGGAGAAGGAGCTTTCTCACCCTAAGGGGATCTCCATTAAAAATATTTCCGTTTTCATAAGGACTCACATGCATGCCGTATATATAGACCTGACCGTTTTCTATCTGACAGTAGGCTTCTTTTATGGAAACCTTGCCTTGTTTTATAGACTTTACCTCAGTTCCTACAAGTTCTATTCCACATTCGTAGCTTTCTTCTATAAAGTATTCATGCCTTGCCTTTTTATTATTGGAAATTAATCTGTAACTATCTTTCATCTTCTACCAACTCAAAATCTATCTCTCTCTTGTCCTTGTCACTATTTACTACTTTTACCCTTACAGACTGGCCTACCATGTACCTTCTCTTGCTTCTTTCTCCGTAAACTACATACTTATCCGGATCGAAGACGTAATAGTCGTCTATCATTGACTGAAATTGTACTAGACCCTCGATAGTATTGTCAAGTTCGACAAAGATCCCGAAGTTAGTCAGTCCGCTTACAAGACCATCAAAAATTTCTCCTACATGATCTTCCATATACTCTGCACACTTCATATCTACGACTTCTCTTTCAGCCTGCTCTGCCCTCCTTTCTGTGTTCGAACAGTTTTCTGCAACCTTTGCTATATAGTCCCTAAAGACTGCTTCGTTATTAGTGCTTTCTCGGTGATTTATGAAGTCCTTGACTATCCTGTGGATAAAGAGGTCAGGATACCTTCTTATAGGGGAAGTAAAGTGAGTATAGAACATAGCTGCCAAGCCGAAATGGATGCCCGGCTCTTCACTATACTTAGCCTTTTGCATTGACCTTAAAAGTAAGCTCGATATCATGGCCGCTTCCGGCTTACCCTTTATGTCCTCTAAGAGGTTTTGGTAGTCCTTGGCGTGAAGGGTGGATCCTTTAAAATGGTAGCCGAAGTTAGCTAATATGTTCCTAAATACTGCTACCTTTTCTTGATCCGGTTTGTCGTGAACCCTGTAGATAAACGGATAATCCATAAAGCCGAAGTGACCTGCGACAGTTTCATTGCAGATAAGCATAAACTCTTCTATGATCTCATTGGCGATCCTTCTATCTGCTTTTTTAACATCTATAGCCCTTGAATTTTCATCAAGAACTACCTGAGTTTCCGCTATATCGAAGTCTATTGACCCTCTTTCCTGTCTTTTTTTCTTTCTTAAAGCCTGCAAGTCTTTCATTATATCCAGTTTTTCTGTAAGGAACCCGTCTGTATAGATATTATTTTTACCTTCAAGGTAATCACTTACATCATCATATACAAGCCTGTAGTTCGAATTTATTATAGACTCGTAAAATTTATAGTCCTTTACCTTGCCGGTCTTTCCTATTTGCATCCTGACAGTAACTGCAAGTCTATCTACATTGGGATTCAAGGAGCATAGTCCGTTTGAAAGTTTTTTAGGCAGCATAGGAACCACCCTGTCTAAAAGATAGATCGAAGTTCCCCTGTTATAGGCTTCCTTGTCAAGGGCTGACCCCTTTTCTACGTAGTGGGTAACGTCAGCTATGTGAACGTATAGGATGTACTCATCCCCGTCTTTTTCTATGGAGATGGCATCATCAAAGTCTTTGGCGTCCGCTCCGTCTATGGTAACTGTAAAGAGATCTCTGAAATCAATCCTATTTTTCCTGTCTTTATTAGTTAGATCATCAGGAATTTTGTCGACCTGTTCGATGACTTTTTTAGGAAATTTATAGGGGAAATTATACTGCTTGGCTATAGAGTAGATGTCAATACCGGGGTCATCCTTGTGACCTATAACTTCAGTAATAACTCCCTCAGGGTGTTTTTTTCCCTTTGCAGGGACTTTTAGAAGTTTTACCAGAACCTTATCCTTGTTTCTCGCTCCGTTTACATTCCCTGCAGGCACAAATACATCAAAGCCGTATTTTTTATCATCTAAGATTACAAATCCGAACTTCTTATTTTCCTGAAAAGTTCCCACCAACTTATCCCGGCCTCTTTCAACAACCTTTAAGACTTCTCCTTCAGGACTTTTCTCATTAGTTGCTTCCTTAATCTTTTTTACAAGAACCCTGTCCTTATGAATAGCTCCATTTAACTTATTCGGGGCTATGTATATATCTTTAACCTTCTTGTCATCAGGTATAAAATAAGAAAAATCTTGTCCGCTACCTTGCAGTACTCCCAAATAAACTGAATAGTCCTCGCTAGCGACAAGCTTTCCTTTTTTTGTTTCCAATATTAAATTTTCATTTTCCAAATCCTTGATAACTGATAAAAACATAGGGTAATCGCCACGACTTATCCCTAAAAACTTAGCTAAATCCTCCGCCTTTAAGGGATTTGAGTATTGGGATCTGATTGCCTGATAAATTTTTTCTCTAATTTTCATAAAATCCTCCTGATGACTTATTTAATATAGTACCCTACCAAGTATTATACTATAAAAAGGTCTTAAGGATTTATAAGCTTGCCTGAATCTATCTTTAAGATCCTGTCAGCTAAAATTTCCGCCTCCTTTTTGTTGTGGGTAACTAAGATTGTCGGAATTTTGGTAATCTTTCTTACCTCCAGGAGGTCCTTATAAAAGTCATCCTTAAAGTCCTGGTCTATAGCTGAAAATGGTTCATCCATAAGAAGAATTTTCGGTCTGGTAGAAAGAGCTCTGACTATGGCGACCTTTTGCTTTTCCCCTCCTGATAAATTTTTTGGATACCTTTTAAGTAAGTCCCCTATACCCATCAAAGAGATAAGACTTTCAACCAGGTCAGGGTCTTTAAGTTGGAAGTCTATATTCCGGCGAACTGTCATATTGGCAAAGAGGGCATAATCTTGAAATACATAACCTACTTGCCTCTTTTGAATTTCCAAGTTAATTCTTTTATCCGAATCAAAGAGAATCTTTTCATCAATCACCACTGATCCCTCGTCAGGAGTGAGAATTCCCGCTATCAGATTAAGAATCGAAGTCTTTCCACTTCCGGACCTTCCCATAAGGCAAACAAGTTCATCTTCAAGGTCAAAGTTTACATCGAGGACAAAACTTTCTAAATTTTTTCTTAAGTCTACTTTTAACATCTTTCCTTCTTTTTTTCAATCCATTTATTTAAGGTATAAATCAATGCAAATGAAATTCCTATAACTACTAGCATTAAAATATTGGCAGTCCTCGTATCTCCTCTTTCAACAGCATAGTAAAGGGCAAGGGAGATTGTCTGAGTTTTACCAACAATATTGCCCGCAACCATCATGGTAGCCCCGAACTCTCCTAAACCCCTGGCAAAGGCAAGAATAATTCCGCTTATTAATTCAGTCTGAGCCAAGGGGAGGGTAATCCTTCTAAAAATTTTAAATTCACTTGCCCCCATAGTCCTAGCGGCATTTATTACTCTCTCATCTATGCTTAAAAAAGCTCCCTTGGCATTTTGATACATAATAGGAAATGAGACTACACTTGAGGCGATAACACAGGCTACCCAGCTAAAGACTATACCTTCACTTCCAAGCCTTAGCAAAATCCTACCTATAGGTCCATTGTTTCCTATAAGTCTAAGCAAGATATAGCCCACAAGAGAAGGTGGCAAGACCATTAAGATGCTTATTGCCGTATCCATAAAGGAAGATACCCTTTTGCTCTTATAGGCCCTAAATCTCGCAAAAATAATTCCGAGGACTCCTGTAATAAGAGTCGAGATTGTGGCAACCTTTAGAGAAATTAAAACTGCAGATATTATATTACTGTCCATCAAAAATCTTAAATCCCGCCTCCTCAAACTCTTTCTTCACTTTATCGCTTTTTAGGTAGTTATATAAGTCGTCCTGAGCCTTTTGGTCTTTAGAATAAGAAGTCTTCCCTATTGGATAAAGAATTTTGCTGTGAGACTTAGGATCTATCTTATAAGAAACATCTACCTGATCATCCGTCTTGGCATCTGAAAGATAAACAAAGCCGACCTTTGCTTCCTTGCTATCTACCAAATTCAAGCAGGCCTTTACATCTTTTGTAAAGACGAGCTTATCTTTTACATCGTCGAAAATTTTATAATAATCCATACTTTCCATGCTGTAAATTCCTACAGGAACTGTTTCCAGGTCAGCTACAGCAATCCTACCGTCTATTGTCTTTAAATCTTCAATAGAAGTAATCTTGACCGGATCTTCTTTATTAGAAACTATTACAAGGTCATTTTCAAGCAAATTTTCAGACTCCCTTATCAGTCCCTGATCTACCAGCTTATCCATCTGCTTTTTCCCGGCCGAAATAAAAATATCTACAGGAGCTTTTTCTTCGATCTGCTTTTGTAGACTTCCCGACCCTCCCAGGTTAAGCTTGATTGATCCTACCTTATCATTTTCATAGTCCTTAACAATTTGGTCAAGGGCATCTTCAAGAGAAGCTGCTGCCGATAGATTTACTTGACCCTTGTTTGTTTTTTCTCCCTGATCAGCTTTTTTAGAGCAAGATGTGAGGGTAAGAAATATGGCAAATAATAAAAAAATATTTTTTACTACTCTTTTCATTTTCGTTCTCCTTTTAAGAATATAACGATACATAAAATTAAAAGCCTCATTAAATTTTATTTAACAAGACTTTTTTATAAAAGCTAGGCTAAGGATTAGAAGTTAGCTGAAGCTATATAAATATATCCATCAGCCTTTTTGGCGTCCTTATCCATAGTCCATTCAACCTTTATATTTTCATATTCTGCCAAGGCTGAGTAGTAGTACATTACTATTCCTGCATCTACCAAGTTTTCAATTAAATTAGTTTCTTTCATATACAAATCAAAGTGGTCGTTCTCAAGGACAAATCTCCAGCCTTGTTCATTTCTTGTAGATGGAGCATACCTAAGATAGTTAAATAATTCGTCTAAGCCATAACTTTCAAGCTTTTCCATTTGAATAGGATTTTTAAGCGAAGAGTCTCTTACATAAGATTCTACTCCTTCTCTGGAGCTGTAGTTAAGACTTCCGAAAGAATATTCACCTGCAGGATTACCGATAGCTAAAAGAAAATCAACCCTGTTAGCTGTATTTAAAGTTTTTTCGACTATATCATCAGGAGCATCTACGATAGTTACCCAGCAGGATCCCACTCCCAGGTCTGTAAGCTTTGTGATGATACTTTCTAAGTAATATGAGCCGTATACAAGTCCCAGGTCTTCTTGGTCTAATATTTCCATAGATATGTAGTGGGGTGCGCTTATCATTACTCCCTTATAGCCACCATAGCCGTTTAAGCCGTCATAAACTTGCTTTCCATCTGTATATAGGCTGAATTTTACGCTATGACCCTTGGAAAGTTCATTTTTTTCATATAACATATCTGTAATTTTTTTCAAAGTTCCTTCATCTAAACTTTGCTTCTTAAAATCTCTGACAGATCTTCTCTCCTCTAAAAAATCCTTCATCGCCATGGATAAACCCTCCCTTTATGGTATTATAGTACTATAATACTACAAGATTAAATTTATAACAAATATTTATAAAAGGTGATCGGATGAACTTTACCTACAAGCAAATAAAGGCTATAAAGCACTTTGAAGGTCCTGCCTTGGTCTTGGCAGTCCCGGGTGCCGGTAAGACAACTGTCCTTTTAAACAGGATCAAATACTTAAAAGACTTCCATGGAGTAGATCCTAAAAATATTCTATCTATAACCTTTTCCAAGTCCCAGGCGAGAGATATGGAAAGTAGATTTAAGACTATCTTTCCCGATCTTCCTCCAGCTTATTTTTCAACAATTCATTCCTTTTGCTACTACATCGTAAAACTATACTATAACAGAAATAACAGAATCTTTAAAATGATCGAATCCGACCAATCCATAAATAAGTTCAGGCTAATAAAAAATATAATGACAGCCCAGCTAAAGGGGAGGGTGCGAGACGACCAGATCGATAACTTTTTACAGGACTACTGCTACTGTAAAAATATGATGATAGAAGATGATCTTGCAAAAATCTACTCTCCTGTCTTTGAAAAAGTTTATAAGGACTATGAAAATTTTAAGAAAGATAACTTTCTTCTAGATTTCGATGACCTGCTTACTAAGGCTTATGAAATTCTTAATGAGGATAAGTATATTTTAAACAGGATAAAGAAAAGGTATCACTTTATCCAGGTAGATGAAGGTCAGGACACCAGCAGGATCCAGCTTGCCATAATTTCAAAGCTTGCTAAGCCCCAAGACAACCTTTTTATAGTAGCTGACGACGACCAGTCCATCTACTCCTTTAGGGGAGCGAACCCTTCTTATCTTTTAAATTTCAAAAAATTTTATCCCTCAGCAAATATATATTACATAGACCAAAACTTCAGGTCGAATCAAGACATAGTTATGCTTTCAGATAAGCTAATTAAACAAAATAAGAAGAGGTATCCGAAAGACATTTATACCGACAATAAAAACACAGCTCAGATAAATGTAGTGGTAAATAAAACTTTCTTGGGAAACTTTAAGTACATAAAGGACAAGCTGAGAAAGGAGAGGTCAACTGCCATAATCTATCGAAGAAATGCATCTTCAATCCCCCTTATAAAGTACTTAAGTTCACAGAATATAGACTTTAAGATAAAATCTACCAAGGACAAGGCTCTTAACTCCTTTGTCCTTGAAGATATTTTAGACATTATAGCCTTTTCTGAAAACAACACTTCTGTCGACCTATTCAGGAAGATCTACTACAAGCTAAACTCTTATATAAAAAAGACAAGCCTAAATCAAATAGAGACCTATGATGTAGATATGCCTATCTTAGACAGGCTTTTAGATAATTCAAACCTCTCAGCCTTTTATGTGGACAGATTTTTAGAACTTAAGAATATATTTTATCAAATAAAAAGAGCAAAGGGGAAAAGAAAAATAGACTTGATTATGAATGATATAGGCTACAAGACCTACATCTCAGAGAAAATAAACTTTGAAAACAAACATATTTCCATAGACCATCTCATAGAAATATATAAGTACATCTTCGAAAATTGCGAAGCCTACGAGGATTTTTTAAGAGAGATAGAAAACTTAAAAGAAATTCAAAAGTCATCCTATAAAAAGAGGTCTAACCTATCACTGATGACCGTTCATTTGTCAAAGGGACTGGAATTTGATGATGTATTTGTAATAGACCTAGTTGATGGAGAATTTCCTATGAATTTAGATGCAAGTGATGATAAGTTTGTAGAAAATTACGAGGAAGAGAGGAGAATGTTTTATGTAGCCATAACAAGGGCAAAGGA
This sequence comes from Finegoldia sp., assembly GCA_034180305.1. GTDB lineage: Bacteria > Bacillota > Clostridia > Tissierellales > Peptoniphilaceae > Finegoldia. The sequence continues at coordinate 83,315 of JAXFOR010000001.1, read as the reverse complement.
AAATCTCTACCTCCTAGCTCCCAAAAGCAGAAATACTAGGATGGTAAAATTATCTGACTTTTTAAAGGATAGCCAAAAATATTTAGAAGAAATAGAAAAAGATAGGTCAAATTAAAGTATCGACCTATCTTTTTTATCTTTATTTACTTTTTTCTACAGTTTTTCTCCTGCCTTTAGGATTTTCCCCAAGTCTAGGACTCTTCCTAGGTCTGGGACTTTTCTTATCCTTTTTATTATACTTTTTCTTATCCTTAGGCATATTTATATTCTTCTTGTAGGCATAAAATCTTTTATTTCCCTTAGCTTCATCTTCCTCATCTTCCCTATTTTCATCTCTTATTTCTAGATAGATTGCATATAAAAGAGTGATTACAGAGGAAGAAAATAAAACTGCACTGTAAAGCAAGAGCCATACCCCTGCATGAGTTAATATAATCCTAAATCCGAAAAATAAAAATATAAGGGCTATTATAAAATGAGTAAGGGCAAAATAATATTTATTTCTCCTATTTACTAAATTTTTATGTAAGAAATTCATTATAAACAATGATAGGGTTATAAACAAAATAAATACAAGATTTATCCCCTTGTATTGCCATATCATAGAAAGAATTGATCTCATCCTTATCCTCCTTAAATATTCTTACTTAATTATAACATAATAGCAAATATATAAATACTTCTCATTAGATAATTTATCCTTATCCCTATAATTAAAGTTTAGGTATGCCCACAAAAAAATCCATGCAAATTTTTGCACGGATTTTTTTCTCCCTTATCCTAGAAGTCTTCTTCTATGGCTTTCTTTCCTCCATAGATGTTTATTTTTTCTATTTTGTTTTCTTGTAGGTATTTTTCTACTGTTTTTTCTTTGCCTTTGGATGTGTTTAGGATCACTGGTATGTTTCTTTTTGCTGATACTGGGTTTACTACTAGGGCATCTGGGTAGTTTTCTCCACTTGTTAGGTTTATTTCTTTTGTTTGTTTGTAGTAGTTTTCTGCTATTTTTACTGCTGTTTGATACCTGTTATTTCCTGCTATTCTGTCTGTTTTTGTGAAGTGTTTTTCTATGTTTCCTACTGCTTTTTCTCCTCCTATTATTAGGGCTTCTGTTATTTGATAGTTTTCTAGGAGTTTTTCTGCTTCTGGTAGTTTGTTGTTTTCTGCTAGGATTATTGGGATTTGTTCTTTTGCTGCGTATGATCCTATTGCTAGGGCATCTGGATAGTTTTGTCCACTTGCTACTATTATTTTGTTTTTGTTTGTTGTTTTAAGGATTTTTTCTGCTATTTTTATGGCTGTTTGGTATCTGTTTTCTCCTCCTATTCTTTCTATTTTGCCTAGTTTTTTATAAGCTTGTTCTTCTTGTTTTGTTACTGCTTTTTCTTTTCCTATTATTATTATGTTTGTTGCTTGTAGTCTTTGGATTTCTTTTTCTACTTCTTTTGTTTTATTTGGGTGGGTTAATAGGATTGGGGCTTGTTTTTGGTGGGCTAGGACTGTTGCTGTTAGGGCGTCTGGGTAGTTTTCTCCACTTGCTATTATTACTGTGTCTGTTTGTTTGTAGTTTTGTTTGCTTATTTCTATGGCTGTTTGGTATCTGTTTTCTCCTGCTATTCTTGTTGTTTGTACTTTTGTTTGTTCACTTGGTTTTTCTTGTCCTGGCTTTTCTGTTTCTAGTTTTTGTAGGTCTTCTTTTAGTTTTTGGTTTTCTTTTTGTAGTTTGTCTTGGTTTTCTTTTAGTGTTTTGTTTTCTGTTCTTGCTTTATTTAGTTCTTTTTCTAGGCTGTCTAGTTTTTCTTGTTTTGTTTTTGTTAGTTCTTTTTCTAGTTTGTCTATTTGTTCTTTTTGTTTTTGTATTTGTTCTTGAAGTTTTTTGTTTTCATTTTCTATCTCTTTTTGTTTGTCTTGATTTTCTTTTTGTAGTTTGTCTGCTTCTTCTTTTATTTCTTTATTTTCTTTTTCTAATTTGTCTTGCTTTTCTTGAAGGGCTTTGTTTTCTTCTTTTAGTTTGTCTATTTCTTTTTGTAAGTTTTCTAGCTCTTCTTTGTTAGTATTTTCCTCTATAAGAATAACTTCCTGATTTACTAGGGATTTTTCTGTGTTGAACTTTAGGTGGTCAGGATTTTCTGTGTATAATTTTACTACTACAGGATTTTTGTTTATATCTTGAGCATCTTCAAAAGCATTTTCTGCTAGAGTTTTTATAGATTTAGGTAATTTAACTTCAGCTAAAAGAGAGTTTCTAAAGGCTTTCTCTCCTATTTCTTCAATTCCCTCTTCTAATCTTAATTCTTTAAGATATAAAAACTTCTTGTTGTGTTCAAAGGCTTGTTTTCCTATTTTCTTGACATTTCCAGGTATTGTTAAACTTTCCAACCTATGGGAGGCGAAAGCTTGTCTTCCTATTTCTTCTAAAGTCTTAGGAAATTTAATTTCCTTTAAAGGAGATCCCATGAAGGCTGACTGTCCTATAGATTTTATCCCTTCAGGTATAGTGAGTTTTTCTAGTTTTATATTTCTTGAAAAAGACCCATTTGTTATTTCTGTCATATTATTAGATAGTCTAAGCTCAGTAATTTGATTTAGGGAGAAGGATCCCATCCCTATCTCTCTTACAGAATCAGGCAAATATATCTTTTCAAGCTGGTTACCATTAAAGGCATTATCTCCTACATATTCAAGACTTTCAGGAAAATCTATATTTGTAAGATTGTTAGTCCTAAAAGCACTTGCCTCTATCCTCTTTACCTTTTCTGGTAATTTTACACTTTTAATTCCAAGAGGTGATGCTACAACATCTGATCCATAATCTACGCCTTCTTCTTGTTCAAAGGCTTTTTCTCCGATTACTTCTATATAATCACCATCAGGATTTTTATCTGGTAGGACTAAATCTTTATTAATTTTATATTTTTCTTTACCCGTATCTGAAAATCCTACTATAGTTTTCCCATCATATACAAAATCATCTTGACTGTACTTAGCCTTTTCTGATATTAAAAGCTTATCCATAGCAGATTGGATAGAATTTACAGCCTGGTCTATTTGCTCTTGACTAGGATCATTTTCTAGTAACTTTTCTGCCTTAGCTACTTCTTCAAGAAGTAGGGAATAAGTGTCCTCTGTGAACATTTCCCCTGTCAAAGCTTTGGCTTTACTGATGATATCCCTTAATTTTGTCCTATCAGAAGAACTAGCCCTTAGAGAGGCTATTTCTTTTACTAAATCATCTAAAGCCTTATCTATATCTTCTTGGCTAGATTTTTCATTTGAAAATACTTCTTTAGCCTTAGCTAATACTTGGTCAAAACTTTCTAAGTTATCTTCTTTATAATCTTCTCTGATTATATTATTTCCTATCTTTATTTGCTCAAATAAAGCCTCCCTATCTGCTTGACTAACAAGTACTATTTCATGGTGGTCATTTTTGGCAACTATATAAGTAGATGCCTTTAGATGTTCAGGATTTCTTGTTTCAAGCCTAACAGGACCTCCCTCATAACCTAAATTTCCCATAAAGACATAATCTCTTATCTTGAATATAGAGTATGGTAATTTAACTAAGGATAATTTATTGTTAGCAAAGGAATAATTATCTATTTGTATATCAACTACATCATCAGATATAGAAAGATTTTCTATTTGATTATCCTTAAAAGCCTCATTTCCTATCTTTACCAAACTTTTTGGTAGAGATATATTTTTTAATTTATTGGTCTTAAAAGCATTTGACTCTATGGAAAATATTCCATCTGGAAGATTTACTTCTTCAAGTCCTGTATTTTCAAAGGCACTATCCATAATGACAAATTTATCATCACTTTCCAAATTTTCAAAAGATAGACTTCTTATATTTGCTCCTTCAAAAGCCTTTCTTCCTATCCCTTGAATTTTTTTGCCATCATTTTCTATCCTAGTATCTATTGCAAGATCAGGATTTTTAGAAAGTTTTTCCTTTCCACTCTCAGAAAGTCCCACTATTCCATACAAACTTTTTTCTACTTCCATACTTGACTTGAAACTAAATTCTCCATATTCAAAGTCATCCTTATCAAAAGTAGAAGTAACTATCTGGCTATTAGAATTAGTAACCTGTAAATTAATTAGAATCTCATTAGTAGCCTTAGAAAGATTTGGAGAAGTATATCCCTCATGATTTGGAATTTCCATATTAGGATCTATCTTCATCTTACCTGTGATATAAAAAGTTTCCCCATCTTTAAAGTTTTCAAGATTCCAAACTGTTTCTAATGGCAATTCTATATCATTTAAGCCTGATGAATCATTTTTGTTAACATAAGTTGCTACAAATTTTATATTGATATTTTCTTCCAAATAAGCCTTTAAATCTTCAGGACTAGCAAAATCTCCCTCAATCTTTCCAGCATTGATAAGAGAATCTTGAGCAAATGTATTGAAATTAACATTTATTGGCTTATATGGATTTTCCAAGTCTATTCTAGTAAAATTTTCTCCTAGACCAGAATGAACCACAAGTCTTTTAGAATTTTCATCTCCATAAACCCTTATACTTTCAATATTTGTCCCCTTAAAGGCTGATGTAAATAAGTGGTCTAAGCTTGATGGAATAAGAAGTTCACCAGATAAAGAGCTGTCTTTTAAAAAGGCCTGTTGACCAATATTTTCCAAACCCTCATTTAAGTCTATCTTTTCTAATTTAGTATTTGAAGCAAAAGCTATTTTCCCTATTGATTTTACAGTAGATGGTAGACTTACACTTGTAAGATCATTATTAAAAAAAGCACCATCTTCTATAACTTCAAGACCCTCTGGTAGACTAAGGCTAGTTAACCTAATCTTAGTTTTGTTAGAGGCAAAAGCTTGTTTTCCAATTCCCTTTACCTTGATTCCATTTATACTTTCAGGAATTACCAACTCGCTCTTGTCTGACTTATATCCTGTGATATATCCACTATCCTCATCAAATACAAAATCACTTTCCTCATTGGCAGCATAAACTAGATTATCTCCAGTAAATCCAGTAGCCACAGCTGATATAGGCTGGCTTAAAAGAGCAACTGCCAACAAAAATGCTATCTTTCTATGTTTTTTCATTTTTCCCCCTTTGATACTTTTATAATTTCTTATTACCTACCATTATATATTAAAAAAATTTTTAATGTACCCTTTACTTATAGAAATAATTTATATATCCCTACTCCTATCTTTTTAGATAAAATTGCTTTTTTAATAAAGCTTAGCAACTACAAATATAAAAATAAGACTCTTAATTTTCGCTTATAGCCATATATAAAAATTTATTAGAAAAGGATAACTTTATCATCTCTATTTGCCCAAATCATTCTTAAAATATCAATATATTTTAATTGTAATAGAATTTCTTAGTATAAATCTATATAGCTAGTTTAAATAAATATGCTTTTTGAGTAGAAAAAACAGAATAAACTATGAAATAAATTTAGATAAAATATGATATTATTGCTAAAGATAAAAAGCAGATAAATTTATGAAAATAACAAAAGATTTGGTAAAAGAAATGCTTGATAAATAAAAAAATAAGCTTAATCTATATTAAAACTTATACAAGCATGAGTTAAATGGCTATAATTTTGTATTTTAAGCATAAAAAAATAGGCAACCAAAAGGTTACCTATTTAAACTTTATTAAATTACTTTAATTCTACAGTACCGCCAGCTTCTTCGATTTTAGCTTTCATTTCTTCAGCTTCGTCTTTAGCTACGCCTTCTTTGATAGTCTTAGGAGCTTCGTCTACTAATGCCTTAGCTTCTTTTAATCCAAGACCAGTTACATCTTTAACTACTTTTATAACTTTCATCTTAGCTGCACCAGCTGATTCAAGAACTACATCAAATTCTGATTTTTCTTCTGATGCTGGAGCACCTGGAACTCCTGCACCTGCAACTGCTACTGGAGCTGCTGCTGATACTCCATATTTTTCTTCTGCTTTTTCAACTAGTTCATTTAATTCAATGACTGTTAAACCATCAATGGCTTCTAATATTTCATCTATTGACATATTAATTTCCTCCATGCTAAATTTTATTAATATTTATATTTTTCCTGTTAGGAATTATTCTGCTTGACCTTCAGCGTTTTCACTAGGTTCAGCTTCTGTAGTTTCTGAAGCTTGTGCTCCTTCTCCTTCTTCTGCCTTTTTATCAGCTATAGCTTTTGTAACGTATACAAAGTTTGATAAAGGTGCTCTCAAGCTTCCCAATAACTTGGCAATAAGTTGATCTTTTGGTGGAATTGCTGCAATCTTTTTAACTCCGTCAACATCTAAAAATTTATCTCCAAGGTATCCGGCTTTAATTACTAGATTTTCATGGTCGCTTGCAAAGTTTTTACTTACTCTTGCTGCTGCCATTGGATCATCCATACTGAATGCTACAGCGTTAGGTCCATTTAGTAAATCTAAGAAATCATCATAACCTAAGTCTTTGAATGCGAAGTTCATCATTGTATTCTTATATACTTTGTAAACTACGTTTTCTTCTCTGTATTTGTTTCTCAATTCAGTTAATTCGCTTACGTCAAGTCCTCTGTAGTCTACAAGTACCATAGCTTCTGACTTTTCAATGTTTTCCTTGATTTCATCAATTACTGCTTGTTTTTGACTTAAAACTTCTTCTTTCATTATTTCACCTCCACTTAAAAGGCTACACTAAATAAAAAATCTTCCTATCCAAGAGAATAGGAAGACATAAATTTCTTATCTTTGCTCCTATGTAGGATTATTAAATCTTTCGATCCCTACGGTCTTGGGTAGCCTAAAAATATTACTGGTATATTCTACCATTATATATGACAAAAGTCAATTATTTTTTTATAAAATTACAAATTTCTAGTCTGCTTTAACAAATTGACTTGGATTTAATTTTACTCCAGGTCCCATAGTAGAAGCTGCTGTTACAGTTCTGATGTATTTACCCTTTGAAGCTTGTGGCTTTGCTTTGATTAAAGCTTGCATTAAGGCATTGATATTTTCTTGAAGTTTTTCTTCTCCGAATGATACCTTACCTACAGCAACGTGAACTATATTGTACTTGTCAGTTCTGTATTCTACCTTACCTGCTTTAATTTCTTCGATAGCCTTTTTAACATCCATTGTTACAGTGCCTGTCTTAGGGTTTGGCATTAACCCTTGAGGTCCTAAGATTCTACCGATTCTACCAACTACACCCATCATGTCAGGAGTTGCTACTGCTACGTCAAAATCCAACCAGTTTTCTTTTTGGATTTTTTCTGCTAATTCTTCAGCTCCTACATAATCAGCTCCTGCAGCCTTAGCTTCTTCAGCTTTTTCGCCCTTTGCGAATACTAAAACTTTTTGAGTTCTACCAGTTCCGTTAGGTAATACTATAGTTCCTCTTACTTGTTGATCGGCATGTCTTGAGTCAACACCCAACTTTACGTGTAATTCTACTGTTTCGTCAAATTTTGCACTTGCTGTATCTATTACAAGATTTATGCCTTCATTTAGACTGTAACGTTGTGCCTTATCTATTTTCTTTAAGCTTTCTTGATATTTTTTACCTTTTTTAGCCATTTAATCCTCCTTGTGGTTCAAACGAAAATTTCTCCCACTTATTCTTCTACAGTTATTCCCATACTTCTAGCAGTTCCTGCTACCATACTCATTGCAGCTTCCAAGCTTGCTGCGTTTAAGTCAGGCATCTTAATTTCTGCAATCTTCTTTACTTGTTCCTTAGTTAATTGTCCTACTTTTTGCTTGTTAGGAACGCCGGAAGCAGATTCAAGACCTAGCTCTTTCTTTATTAGTACTGGAGCCGGAGGTGTCTTAGTTATAAATGAAAATGATCTGTCTTGGTATACAGTTAAGACAACCGGAATAATCATTCCCATTTGATCTTGTGTCTTTGCATTGAATTCTTTAGTGAATTCCATAATATTTACACCGTAAGGTCCTAATGCTGTACCTACCGGTGGTGCAGGAGTTGCTTTTCCTGCAGGAATTTGTAATTTTACTAACGCTTCTACTTTTTTAGCCATCTTAGTTCCTCCTTAAAAAACTATTGTGGTTACGGGGGCTAACCTCCCACTTAAATCTATATGAAAATTATTTGCTTATATTTTTTCTACATCATCAAAAGCAATTTCTACAGATGTGTCTCTACCAAATAAGGAAATCATTACTTTGCATGTTTCTTTGGCCTCATTAATTTCTTGGACAAGTCCTACCTGATCACTGAAGGCTCCTGAGACGATATTTACATTATCTCCTACTTCTATATCAAAAGACTTCTTAGCGGCTTTCTTGTCTGCACCAAAGTTTTCCATTTCACTTTCTGATACTGCTACAGGCTTGGATTCTGGACCTACAAAACCTGTAACTCCTCTGGTATTTCTTACTAGATACCATGAGACATCAGTTATGATCATATTAACAAATACATAACCCGGGAAGATTTTTCTTTCTTTAACCTTTTTTGTTCCACCGACCTCTGATATATACTCTTCAAGAGGTACTCTTACCTCGAAGATATCATCGACATAACCACGATTTGCTACCATCTTTTCGATGTTTATCTTTACTTTTCCTTCATGTCCGGAATAGGTATGAACTACATACCACTTTCCCTTTTTTGAACGCTCTAAAAATTCTTCAGGAGCATTATCTAAAAATGAATTGCTGTTGGTCATTGTGGATAATACACCTTTCTTATACAAAAATACCTACTAAGTATTGGAATAGAGTGTCTAAACCATATACTATCAAAGCAGTAATGGCTGAAATTATAAAGACTACCAGGGAGTAATTTAAAACTTCCTTAGGAGTAGGCCATACAATTTTTTTGAATTCTGCTCTTACACCCTTAAAAAAAGACTCTGTACCTTGTTCTTTTTTATTGTATTTTGGTGTATTCTTGGCTGCCATAGGGTTATCCTCCTATCTAGTTTCTCTGTGTAGAGTGTGTTTTTTTAATCTCTTGCAATACTTCATAGTTTCAATTCTCTCTGGATGAAGAGATTTGTTTTTAGTGATAGTGTAATTTCTATCGCCACATTCTGTACATGCTAAAATAACTTTTTCTCTCATTTCTACCTCCTGTTTATATTAAAAATCCAATCCCAAGACTACCATAAATTTAACCTAATGTCAAGTTAAACTCTTGATAAGTATTCTCCTGTTCTTGTATCGATTTTTAATTTGTCTCCTTCATTTATAAATAATGGAACATTAACTGTAGCTCCTGTTTCAAGGGTAGCAGGCTTAGTAGCACCTGTAGCTGTATTTCCCTTAATACCGGGTTCTGTTTGAGTAACTATAAGTTCTACAAAGTTTTGTGGATCAACCCTGAATGGTTTTCCTTGGTAGAATTTTATAATTGCCATATCATTGTCTTTTATATATTGCATAGCATCTTCGATGCTGTCTTGACTGACAGGAAGTTGTTCATAAGTGTCCGGATCCATAAAGTAATAGAATTCCCCGTCATTATATAAATATTGCATTTCCTTTGTTTCTATTCTTGCTTCAGGATACTTATCATTAGGATTGAAAGTCATATCCCTGTTTGCCCCTGTCATAACTGACTTTATCTTTGTTCTTACAAAGGCAGCTCCTTTACCCGGTTTAACGTGTTGGAAATCTACTATTTGCCACACATCTCCGTCCATTTCAAAAGTTGTTCCCTTTCTAAAATCTCCTGCTTGAATCATAGTTACCTCCTTTTTTATACACCTTTTAATTATACATTATTATTAAATCTATAACAAACTTACTTTCTTGCACACTCTGATGAATTTCCATTTAGAATATCAAGTCCATGAGATAATGGATCTAAAATAAATTCTAAAGACTCCCTACAGGCCTTAGGACTTCCGGGAAGATTTATTATAAGAGAGTCCTTTCTTATTACAGATACAGCTCTTGAAAGCATGGCCTTAGGAGTTATCTTAAGAGAATAAGCCCTGATAGCTTCAGAAATTCCCGGCACATTTTTTTCTCCTACTTCAAGAGTTGCTTCAGGAGTTACATCTCTTTTTGAAAAGCCTGTTCCCCCTGTCGTAAGGATTAGATTTATCCCCTTATCAGCATATTCGATAAGTTTCGCCTTAATCTCTTCGACCTCATCTGCCACTATATCATATTCTTTTAGCTCATATCCACTAAAGTCCATTATTTCAATGATAGTCTTTCCACTTTCATCTACTCTTTCATTCTTAGAACCCTTGTCCGAAACTGTTAATACTGCATAGGTATACATATTATCTCCTAAAAAGCGTCTTCATAATGGTTTATCGTACAATCATTCAGATATATTTCTATTACATCAAATCTTACCTGTAAGTCTTCATACTCAAAATGTTTTTGCAGATAAATATCTGTAGTCATCCTTATCTTTCTTATCTTAGAGCTTGTCACATAGTCTGACGGAGCTCCGAAAGAATCATCGAAGCGTGCCTTTACCTCTACAAATACTATGTAATCGTCTTTTAGACAGATAATATCTATTTCTCCGACAGATTCTCTGTAATTTCTCTCAATTATTTCATAGCCCTTATCTTTTAAGTAGCTACAGGCAAGGTCCTCAGCCCCCTTGCCTTTGTTTTTATCCATCTTCATATGATCTTCTTTAAAAATGTCCTTCTGTGAATAGGACAAGGACCGTGCTCTACTATCATTTCCCTATGAAGTTTTGTTCCATAGCCCTTGTGCTTTTCAAAGCCGTACTCAGGATATAGCTTACTCATATCGACCATGTACTGATCTCTTATAACCTTAGCTACGATAGAGGCACAGGCAATAGGATAGAGGCGGTCGTCTCCCTTTATAAAGGACTTTTGCTTTATATCAGTGTCTATTGTCTCTGCATCTATCAAAACCAAATCAGGCCTTATAAGTTTATTATCCTTGTCTCTTATGCTCTCTAGCGATTTTTTCATAGAAAGCCTTGTGGCCTGTTTTATGTTTATCTCGTCGATTACTTTTTCGCTTGTAAAATTAACAGCGTAGCCGATGCAGGATTCTAAAATTAAATCCTTGTAGAGCAGCCTCTTTTTTTCGGATAATTTCTTAGAATCTCTGACCCCTTCTATGGGCTCTTGATCTTTGGGCATGATGATGGCACAGGTTACGACAGGTCCTGCCAGAGGTCCTCTTCCGACTTCATCTATCCCGCAAATTAAATTTTCTTCAAAGTCCCTAAAATCAATCTCGAACACTTTCTAAACTTATCCTTCCAAGCCTTGCTTTCCTAAAATCATCCAATAAAATTGTCGCTACCTTAAAATAATCAACTTCATTTTTCTTTTTGATGGCTCCTCTTCTTCTCGCTATGTCATCCATTATTTCTATGGTCTCTTTGCCATCACTTTCTATCCCATAAGCATCTTCAAGTATCTTCTTATCAAGGCTCATCAGCTTTTCTATAAGCCTGTAAGCCAGATTTTCTTCATCTAAGATATTATCTTTTATAGCTCCGGTAAAGGCAAGGTTTAAGCCTATCTCATTATCTTCAAACTTAGGCCACAAGACTCCGGGCGTATCTAAAAGCTCCATATCACCTGATAATCTTATCCATTGATTTGATCTGGTAAGCCCCGGAGTGTTACCCACCTTAGCTGACTGTCTTTTAGAGAGTTTGTTTATCAGGGTGGACTTTCCTACATTAGGTATGCCTACTATCATCATCCTGATAGTCTTCGACCTGATGTTTTTTTCTTCTCTCTTTTTAAATTCATCTGAGAGTATTTTTTTTGAATATTCTTTAATTTTGTTAAGATTTTTCCCGTTTTTGCTGTCAATCCCTAATGCAAAGTATCCCTGATCTTCAAAGTACTTTATCCACTCATCAGTATTTTTAGGATCTGCCAGGTCCGTCTTATTTAGTAGGATTAATCTTTTTTTATCTCCTATTATTTGATCTAATAGAGGATTAATGGAAGATCTCACTATTCTGCTGTCAACTAAAATTAAAACAATGTCGACTAATTTTAAGCTGGCTTTTATAGTATCCAGGGATTTTTTCATATGACCGGGATACCAATTTATGTGGTCAAGATCCATTTTTCCCTCCTTTATAAAAAAAGCACTGAGCTATAACTCAGTACTGTTTTAGTAAGTTTGTTTTTCCTTAACCTTAGCAGCCTTACCTTGTCTGTCTCTAAGATAATATAATTTAGCCCTTCTTACCTTACCTCTTCTAACGACCTTAATAGCCTTTACTCTAGGTGAGTTCATAGGGAAAGTTCTTTCAACGCCTACTCCGTAAGCTACTCTTCTAACTGTAAAAGTTTTTCTGACACCCTTACCTTGGATTTTAATAACTGTTCCTTCGAATACTTGGATTCTTTCCTTTGTTCCTTCTTTTACAAGGTAGTCAACCTTAATAGTATCCCCTACATTAAAATCTAACTTATCTTCTCTTAATTGTTCATCTTCTATAGATTTTATGATATCCATATAATCCTCCTTAGTTTAACTTATCCAAATACCTTTGATATATATCCGGACGCTTATTTTTTGTATTTTCAATCCTGGATTTTTGTCTCCACTCTTCTATCTTCTTATGATCCCCCGACAGCAAGACGTTGGGAACTTCAAGACCGTTAAAAACTCTCGGTCTAGTGTAGGTATCTTCCTGTAATAACATATTAAAATGAGAATCCGTTGTAAAACTTTCCTCATTTCCCAATACACCCGGTATCATCCTCGAGCATGAGTCAATAACCACCATAGCTGCAAGCTCTCCACCTGTTATCACATAGTCACCGATAGATATTTCCTCATCACAATAATTATTTATGATCCTGGAATCTACTCCTTCATAATGACCACAGAGGATTACAAGCTCCTTTTGCTCGGATAACTCTATGCACTTTTCCTGGTCTAAAATTTTTCCCTGAGGTGATAAAAATATTACCCTTGAGTCGTCAGTTCTATTATCTTCCAAACAGTCATATATTGGTTGACAGGTCATTAACATACCTGCTCCCCCGCCGTAAATTTCATCATCGACCTTGTGATGCTTATTTTTGCTATAGTCTCTGATATTTACAGCTTCTATCTCTATAAGACCGCTCTCTACCGCCTTTCCGATAACTCCATAGCCCTTTAAAATTTCAAAGATTTCAGGAAAAAGAGTAAGTATCTTATACTTCATTACATACCTTCTATGGTAACAACTTCCATTGTTCCCTCTTCAAGCTTTATTTCTTTTATAAACTCTTTTACCGCCGGTATAAGCATCTCCCTATCTCCATTAGAAATTTTGTATACGTCATTTCCATTTAGAGGGATCACTTCTACAAGGTCTCCTAAGTAGTTACCTTTTTCGTAAACCTTTAGTCCTATTATATCGTCAACATAAAAGACGTCCTCGTCTGTTAACTCAAACCTGTCTTTTTTGTCGATATAGAGGTATTGGTTCTTGTAGATAAGAACCTGGTTTATATTGTCAAATTCCTTAAAGTCAAGGTAAAGAAAGCCCTTTTGAAATCTGTACTTTTCAATTGTTACTTCCTTCTTTTTGTCCCCCAGGTAATAAAGAGTGTCTGTATCTGCAAATCTTTCTATGTTATCTGTCAAGGGCATAAGCTTTAAGGTTCCCTTTATGCCATGGGTGTTTAAAACTTTACCAACTGCGATGTATTCCATTATTGCAAGATGTCCACTACTACTTTTTCTCCGGTTTTGATAGCACCGGCCTTAACTACAGTTCTTATAGCCTTAGCGATCCTACCTTCCTTGCCGATAATCTTTCCCAGATCATCCGGAGCGGCCTTTACTTCTATGATTGTCTTTTGTTTGTCCTGTCTTGATGTTACTTCAACTGCATCCTTGTTATCTACCAAGGCTAGTGCAATTGTTCTAACTAAATTTTCCATGACAACTCCTAATAATATTACTAAGCTTCGTACACTCCGTTATTTTTGAATAATCTATCAACAGTGTCTGTAGGCTTAGCACCATTTTTAATCCATTGATTAACCTTTTCGGCATCAACTTTCATTAAGTTATCTTTGTGGATTGGATCATAATATCCGATTTCTTCGATAAACTTTCCATCTCTAGGACTTCTTGAATCTGCTACTACTATTCTGTAAAATGGTTCTTTCTTTTTTCCCATTCTCTTTAATCTGATTTTAACTGCCATACTTTTCCTCCATAATTTTCTTATTTAAAAAAAGATCTCATGAATCGACGACTCTTTTTAGCGAATTTCTTTTGCATAGTTCCGACATTTTTCATCATTGTCCTCATCTCTTTAAATTGCTTTAAAAGCTTATTTACAATGATTATATCCTGACCTGAACCTTTTGCAATCCTCTTTTTCCTTGAAATATTGATTATCTCTGGATTTTCCCTTTCCTCTTTAGTCATAGATAAGATTATAGCCTCGATCCTATCAATCTCCCTGTTATCTATATTAGCTCCCTGAATCATTCTGCTATCTATACCGGGAATCATAGATATAAGGTCTTCTAGAGGTCCCATCCTCTTTATCTGTTCAAGCTGATCGAGAAAATCATTGAAATCAAATTTCTGTTTTTTAAGCCTTTCTTCAAGCTCTCTTGCCTTTTTTTCATCGTATTGGTTCTGTGCCTTTTCAATTAAACCAAGCACATCTCCCATTCCTAGAATTCTCGAAGCCATCCTGTCCGGATGAAAAGTTTCAAGGTCTTCGAGCTTTTCACCTACCCCTATAAATTTAATAGGAGTATCAGCTACCTGCCTTATAGAAAGAGCTGCCCCGCCCCTTGCATCACCATCAAGCTTTGTTAAGATGATGCCTGTAAGACCAAGGTCTTGATTAAACTTTGCAGCAACATTTACAGCATCCTGCCCTGTCATAGCATCTACAACAAGCATAACTTCGTCAGGACTTACAGCCTCTTCTATATTTTTAAGCTCGTCCATAAGGTCTTCATCTATGTGAAGTCTACCTGCAGTATCTATTATGACTACATTCTTGCCTCTTTTTTCAGCTTCTTTTATAGAGGCCTTTGCAATTTCCACAGGATTTTCATGTCCCATTTCAAAAACCTCAACTCCTACATTATTTCCAACTACTTGAAGCTGTTTGATAGCAGCAGGTCTGTAGACATCAGCTGCAACTAAAAGTACATTTTTACCTTTTTTATTTTTAAGGTAGTAGGCAAGCTTTCCTGCATGGGTAGTCTTACCTGCCCCTTGAAGACCTGTTAGCATGATAACTGTAGGTGGATTGGATGACATATTAAGCTTTACAGCTTCTTCTCCCATCATTTTAGTTAACTCTTCATTAACTATCTTTATGACTTGTTGACCCGGAGTTAAACTTTCTAAAACATCTGATCCTAAAGCTCTCTCTTTTATCTTGGCTATAAAATCTTTTACCACCTTGTAGTTAACGTCTGCTTCTAAAAAAGCAAGCTTAACCTCTCTCATAGCACTGTCAAGGTCTTTTTCGGTAATCTTCCCTCTTTTTGTTAATGATGATAAGGCTTTTTGTAATTTATCAGATAAATTTTCTAACACATTTACACATCCTCTAAACTGTTTAGGAAATCTCTTATTTCTTCCAAGATTTCACTTATCTCTTTATTATCATTAGCCTGTGATACCTTTGATAAATCATCATATATCTTCTCTAAAAAAAAGGTAGCCTTGTTGGATTTCTTAATAAGAGCCAGTTTTTCTTCATAGTCATAAAGTTTTTTCTCAGCCCTCTTTAAGCTAGCTGCAACGGCTTGCTTAGAAACACCATTTATGTCTGCTATTTCTTTTAGTGATAAATCCTCATTGTAGTATTTATCAATAACATCTCTTTCTCTTTCTGTAAGTAAGTTACCATAATAATCATACATCATGGTGATGTCTAATAATTTTTCCATAGTATCACCGTCAATCTTTTTACTTGACCTGTCAATTATATTAGCAAAGGTTCCTTTTGTCAAGCTTTTAAACAAAAAAATTAAGCCTATGAGCCTTGATAAAAATATCAAAGTCATAAGCTTGATTTTTAATAAAATTCACTCTTTAAAGATCTGTTTAATAATCTGTCTAATTCTTTTTTAGGATCACTTCCCTTATACAAAACTTCGTAGAGGAAGTGATTTACAGGTAGGTCTAGATTCATCTTAACTGCAATTTTTTCTATCGCCTCACAAGTATAGTAACCTTCAGCCAACTTTTCAAACTTTTCTCCTCTTATATAGGACTCACCGAAATTTCTGTTGTTTGAAAGTTTAGAAAAAAGAGTAGCTTCATAGTCTCCCAGGTGACTTAAACCGTAAGCTGTAATAGCCTTACCTCCAAAAGCTTCTATAAGTCTTGAAACTTCTCTACAGCCCCTGCTCATTAAAGCTCCCTTTAAACTTGTAAGGTTTGCTCCGTCAAGCATCCCTGCCACAATTCCTATGACATTTTTATAGGCAGCCCCTATTTCATTTCCTATCACGTCTTCTCCGTAATAAAATCTAATTAATTTTGAAGTGTACTCCTTGATAAGCTTATCCTTAACTTCAAAGTCCACGGAGTCGATTACCATGCAGTTGGGGTTTCCCTTGAAAAATTCCTGAGGGTGACCGGGTCCCAACCAAACTGCAAGTTTATTTGAAGGATCCAGAATTTCTTCTGCTACCTCGGTCAGTCTCTTTCCTGTAGAAATTTCTATCCCCTTCATATTTAAACATATTATCTTGTCACTTATGCCGAGATCTTTAAGATCTTTACAAACATCCCTGAATTTTTGAGCACTGACTCCCACGTGAATGACGTCTGCCTCTAAGGCTTCCCTTAAATTGCTTGTCAATTTTAAGTTGTCCTGGAGGACAATCATTCCATTTTCTCTTTTTTCTTTAATCTCTTTAAACTTTTCTGAATCCTCTCTTCCATATAGGCTTACATCGTGGCCTACCTTGCATAAATACCAAGCTATAAAAGATCCCCATCTTCCAGCTCCTATGACTAATATTTTCATTTTAAGCCCCTATTCATTTCTATATTTCAAAGCCGCAACCCATAAACTTGTGTTATAGGCAATAAAACTAAGATAAGTCAGTATGATCAAAAATTTATTAGGGTGATAAAACATAAGTATGAAGCAGATAAAAAGTATCAAATTACTGGCTAAGTAAAACTTCGACCTCTTAAATTTCTCAGACCTTATCACAAGAATCCCCTTTTGATAGTTGTAGACTATATAAGCCAAAAGAACAAAGAGTGATCCTATCCTGTTTCCCTTCATAAAAAAATTTATAAAGAGAACTATCAGGACATTTGACATGGTAAAGGCAAGCTGTGCTCTTTTTATATTATTCATCTTATCACCCCAAAACTAAAGATAATTTCTTTAAGCAAAAGTCAAAAATTATCCCTTAGTTTAAAAATCTATCTAAGAACTCTCTTGTTCTTTCACTCTTAGGATTAGTAAATATTTCTTCAGGTCTTCCTTCTTCTTCTATTATACCCTGATCCATGAAGTAAACCCTGCTTGAAACATCCCTTGCAAATTCTATTTCGTGAGTTACTATAGCCATTGTCATGCCTTCTTTTGCAAGGTCTGATATAACATTTAGAACTCCACCGACCATTTCAGGGTCAAGGGCTGATGTAGGTTCATCAAATAAAAGGACTTCCGGATCCATGGATAGAGCTCTGGCTATGGCTACCCTTTGAGATTGTCCACCTGAAAGCATGGATGGCTTTTTGTGAATATGATCTTGCATGCCTACCATTCTTAAATAACCTTCAGCCTTTTCCTCAGATTCCTTTTTATCTCTTCCTAAAACTTTAACTTGTCCTATTATACAGTTTTCAATTACGGAAAGATTTTCAAAGAGGTTAAATC
Source organism: Finegoldia sp. (assembly GCA_034180305.1). Classification (GTDB taxonomy): domain Bacteria; phylum Bacillota; class Clostridia; order Tissierellales; family Peptoniphilaceae; genus Finegoldia. The sequence continues at coordinate 65,507 of JAXFOR010000001.1, read as the reverse complement.
TTTGGAAAACCATGCCGACTTTTGCCCTGTACTTGTTGTCATTAAAACCCTTTGAAAGGATAGATTTTCCGTGGAAAAGTATATCTCCGTCATCAAGGTCTTCAAGGAGGTTAATACACCTTAGCATAGTTGACTTACCTGATCCTGAACTTCCTATTATACTTATTACTTCTCCCTTGGATATATTAAGGTTTATTCCTTTTAAGATTTCCACTCCGTCAAATTGCTTTTTTAAATCTTTAACTTCTATTATGTGATCACTCATTAGTCATACCTCCTGTAGAGGATTCCATTATATAGGTTCTGTTGTAATATTTCTTTTCGATATACATCAGGATACGAGTTACTGTAAATGTCAATATAAAGTAAATAATACAAGTAATAGTGTAAGTTTCAAATATATTGTAAGTAGATCCTGCTACTGACTTTGCTATAAAGAAAAGTTCAGTTACAGAAATTACATTCAATACAGAAGTATCTTTTATGTTTATTACGAATTCATTACCTATAGTAGGTATTATATTTCTGATAGCTTGAGGTAGGATTACATTTTTCATAGCTTGAGCCTGAGTCATCCCTATTGCCTTACAAGCTTCCATCTGTCCGTCATCAACAGACTTGATACCACCCTTAACTACCTCTGCAAGGTAGGCTCCTGTGTTAATACTTACTATTAAAAGAGCAGCCGTAATAGCTGAAAGGTCTATATTTAAATACATCTTTGAGCCGAAATATATAAGCATGGCTTGAACCATCATAGGAGTTCCCCTAAATATTTCGACATAGGCAGTTAGGATAAATTTAACTACTTTTTGGATATAAAAACCTAAAGCATTCTTTTCCTTATTTACCCTTATTTCTCTAATTACTTCGACAATTATTCCAATTATAAAACCTATAATTGTAGAAACACTGGCTATTAAAAGAGTCATGCCTGCACCCTTTATAAATAGACTACCGTAATCTGAGAATATTCCCTTTACCTTGGACCAGAAAGTATCCGGATTTTCATTGGCAAGGTTAAGTTTAACCATATCGCTCATTATAGATTCTCTTTCCTTGTCATCTATTTTAGAAAGAGCCTCATTAACTCCATTTGTAAGATCTGATCCCTTTTGCAGACCTACTGCTATAGAAGTATCTTCTGAAGATGTTTCAAATCCCTTCCCTTTTTCAAACTCTACATAAGTAAGGCTCGGATTTGATGCAACCGCACTCATTGCTCCCGGTTTTTCTGAAATATATCCATCAATCTTATTTGCAAGAACTGCTGAAATCATTGAAGGGAAGCTTTCCATAGCGTCTTGTTTATCAACTCCCGGGATTTGATCAAGAACGTCGTAGTGGAAGGTATTAAGCTGTCCTGTAATTCTCGCTCCTTTAAAGTCTTCCAAAGACTTTGAGTTTGCATACTTATTATTTTGACTAAGGACAATTACCAAATCTGAACTGTAGTAATTATCAGAGAAGTCTATTTCCTTCTTTCTTTCAGCTGTAGGTGACATACCTGCAATTATCGCATCAATCTTTCCACTCATAAGGGCAGGTGCAAGCCCGTCCCATTCCAGCTTTTGTATCTTTAAATCCTTGCCTAGGGACTCTGCTATCTTTTTAGCTATTTGAACATCATAACCATTAGCATATTCTCCGGGACTGTTAGAAATTTCCACAGCTCCATTTTCGTCAGTTGCCTGAGCCCAGTTAAATGGGGCATAGTTTGCCTCCATACCTACAACTAAGCTATCTCCATCAGCCATAGAAAAAAACGGTGAAATTAAAATTTGTAATGTCATGATAAAGACAGCTACAAGCCCTATATGCTTTAGTAACCTTTTTTTCATAAATACTCCTTTTCAAAAGCACTAAGTGCCTTCTTATTTTTTATAATTAAAGCTTATCAAAGCTAAAAATTTATCCTAATACTCTATACTCCACAGGTACAAGCCGCTCGGCTCTATGGTCTTTCCTGCAGCCTGCCTGTTTTTCTTTTCTAAAGACTCTTCAAACCACTCTAAGCTCCTCTTGCCCCGGGCGACATCGACCATACTTCCGACCATTATCCTAACCATATTTTTTAAAAAGCTCTCAGCAGTAAAGGTAAAGATTATATCACAATCTCTTCTTTCAATATCGATCCGATCTATGGTCCTTATAGGATTTATATCGTCTTCCAAGTCATTGGCAAAGGAAGAGAAGTCGTGGGTGCCGACTAAAATATCCTTGCAGGCTAATAACTTGTCGTAGTCTAAAAAGTACTTCCTGTGACCCTTGTAATCATTAAACCAGGGCTCCATATACCTCTTATTACACAAGATGTACTTATAGGTTTTTCTCTTTGCACTAAACCTAGCATGAAAAGACAGATCTACTTCCTCAGCCTCTGTTACTACAACAGAGTCACTTGTAAAATGGTTTATCCCGGTTAAAAATCTATTTGCGCTTATAGCTGTATCAGCAAGAAAATTACAAACCTGTCCTCTTGCATGAACTCCCTTGTCAGTCCTACCGGCTCCGATTATCTTAATATCCTCACATGTAAGTCTAGCTATAGCTTCCTCAATTTCTTTTTGAACTGAAGGCAGATCGTTTAACCTCTGCCAGCCATAATATTTTGAGCCATCATACTGTAAAGTTAACTTTATATTTTTCATAAAACTCTTGATAAAACTAATAGAAGGAAAAGACCTATGACTATTGCATAGGCTAAAAAGTCTCTCTTTTCATATTCGAGTTCCTTTAACCTTGTCCTACCTTCTCCTCCCCTATAACATCTCGCTTCCATGGCAACAGCCAAGTCACCGGCTATCTTTAAGGCATTTACAAAGAGAGGAACTAAAAGCGGAACCATATTCTTTGCCCTTCTTATAATATTTCCGGATTCAAAGTCAGCTCCTCTTGCCATCTGAGCCTTCATTATCTTATCTGTTTCTTCAAAGAGGGTTGGTATAAATCTTAAAGCTATGGTCATCATCATAGCAAATTCATGAGCCGGAAAGCCAAATCTCTTTAAGGGTCTCATTACCTTTTCTCCGGCATCTGTAAGTTCGATAGGGTAAGTTGTAAGAGTAAGTAAGCTTGTTCCTAAAACTAAAAAAATCAGCCGAAGAGCCATAAAGACAGCAAGTCTCAGCCCTTCTACAGTTATTGTAAGCCTCCATACTCTGTATATAACTTCTCCCGGTGTCATCAGTATATTAAGGATAAAAGTTATAACTATTATAGGAAGAAGAGGTCTAACCATTTTGAAGGCATAGACGAAAGGAATCTTAGCTATCTTAAGAATTGCCAAAATAGCTAAAAGAATAAAAAAATAAATCCATATCCTATCTACTAAAAATATACCTACCATATATAAAAAGGTAAATAATAACTTTACCCTTGGATCCAACTTATGAATAATACTCCCTGAAGGGTAGTACTGGCCCATTGTAAAATCATTCTTCATGGTTATTCTCCAACTTTTCCTTTATCAATTTATAGGCTTCTTCAACTGTAAGGGCAATCCCTTCTATTGCATAACCCTTTTTATTTAATTTCGAAATTATCTGACTGGGTCTAGGTGTAGTTAAGCCCACAGATTTTAATTTTTCCTCTTGGCTGAAAAGCTCTCTCGGACTTGCATCCATAAAAACTTTCCCCTCATCTATGGCAATAATCCTGTCACAAAGCCTGGCAACATCTTCCATGCTGTGACTTACAAGGATAGCCGTAGTTTCTCTATCTTCATGAAGCTTACTTATCTGAGCAAGAATTTCGTCTCTTCCTTTCGGGTCAAGGCCTGCTGTAGGCTCATCCAAAACTAAAAAGCTGGGTTTCATGGCTAAAACTCCGGCAAGGGCAACCCTCCTCTGCTGACCACCTGAAAGTTCAAAGGGTGACTTCTCTTCCATCATTTCATAGTCAAGTCCTACTACATCACAGGCCCACCTTACTCTTTGATCTACCTCGTCATCATCGAGACCCAAGTTTTTAGGGCCGAAAGCAATATCCTTGGTGCAAGTTTCTTCAAACAACTGATATTCAGGGTACTGAAAAACATAGCCCACATTTCTTCTTATAGCTGTCTTGTTCTTAGTTTTTGTGGATATTCCATCTACCAGAACTTCTCCATAAGTAGGTTCTAAAAGCCCATTTAAATGTTGAAGAAGGGTGGATTTGCCTGATCCTGTATGACCTATTATTCCTAAAAATTCCCCTTCTTTAATTGTAAGGTTTATATCATCAAGGGCAAGCTTTTCGAAAGGATTTCCCTTGTTATATATATACGATACGTTTATAAGTTCTATGTTCATAGGGCATCCACCAATTCATCTATCTTTAAAATATCATTAGGTATATCATAGCCATCCCTGTTTAAAAGATAAGCTATCTCTGTAGCTTCAGGAATATCCAGACCTAAAGACTTCATCTTGTTGACCTGACTAAATATAGCCCTCGGGCTACCTTCCATGACAATCTTGCCGTCATCAATTACTATAATCCTGTCAGCATTTACACATTCTTCCATGTAGTGGGTAATGTGAACTATAGAAGAACCCATATCTCTTAGTTTGAGTATAATGTTTATGATTTCTTTTCTTCCCTCAGGATCTAGCATAGCTGTCGGCTCATCCATTAAAAGACACTTCGGATTCATCGCAAGGACGCTGGCTATGGCTATTCTCTGCTTTTGTCCTCCTGATAAAAGTGCAGGGGAGTGAGTCCTGTATTCACTCATCCCAACTAACTCCAAGGCCCTATCTACTCTTTCTATAAGCTCAGGCTTAGGAATACCAAGATTTTCAGGTCCAAAGGCAACCTCTTCTTCCACTATAGTTGCTACCAACTGGTTGTCTGGATTTTGAAAAACCATCCCGCAAAGTTCCCTTATCTTCCATATCTTGTCCTCATCTTTCGTGTTCATGCCACCGACAAGAACATCTCCCTCACTTGGTAAAATCTGTGCATTTATTAGCCTTGCCAAAGTTGACTTACCTGATCCGTTGTGACCGAGTATGCAAACAAATTCCCCTTCCTTTACGGTCAGGTTAATATCTTCTAAAATATATTTTTCAGATTCGTCGTACTTAAATGACAAATTTTTTATTTCAATATTATTTTCCATACATCATATCCCTATTTATACATAGAAAAGGGATGATATATCACCCCTTTTCTATTATAAGAGATTTATTAATTTTCTTCGTCAAAGTTTAATAAATCTTCAGATTCTATTAAATGTCCTTCTTGTATTTCACTTTCATCTACTACATTTTCTTCATCAAGGCTTATACCTTCATCATCTTGATTTTTTTCTTTAAGAGCTTGCTCTTGGGCTGCTCTTTCTTCCGCCTTGCCTTCGTAGTCGATTTCAATATCATTGTACTTGCTTATACCTGTACCTGCAGGAATCAGCTTTCCGATAATTACATTTTCCTTTAAGCCTACAAGCTTATCCTTTTTAGCTTTGATTGAGGCATCTGTCAATACCCTTGTTGTTTCTTGGAAGGAAGCTGCTGATAAGAAGCTTTCTGTAGAAAGAGATGCCTTAGTTATTCCCATAAGGGCGCGGGTACCTGTAGCAGGTTTCTTTCCTTGAGCTTCCAATTCTTCATTAGTGCTTCTTAGATCTCTTATGTCTACAAATGAACCTGACAGATAATCTGAATCTCCGGAATCTTCTATCTTAACCTTATTCATCATTTGACGAATTATAATTTCGATGTGTCTGTCGTCTATATCTACCCCTTGTAGCCTGTAAACCTTTTGGACTTCCCTTATGATGTAATCTCTTACACCTTCTGAGCCGTTTACCCTAAGGATTTCTTGAGGGTCGATAGAACCTTCAGTAAGAGGATCGCCTTTAGAGATTACTTCTCCTTCGTGAACCTTTATGTGAGATCCGTAAGGAATCTTATATACTCTTTCATCTCCGTCTTCACTTGTTACTATGATATCGTAACGCTTCTTGTTTTCCTTGATAGAAACTGTACCGTCTATTTCAGTTATATAAGCAAGCCCCTTAGGTTTTCTTGCTTCAAACAATTCTTCTACTCTAGGCAAACCTGATGTGATTCCGACTCCGGCTATACCACCTGAGTGAAAAGTTCTCATGGTTAACTGAGTACCCGGTTCACCTATGGATTGGGCTGCTATTATACCGACAGCTTCTCCAATATTTACAGGCCTTCCTGTAGCGAGGTTCCTTCCATAACATTTAGCACAAACCCCATGCTTAGACTTACAGCCAAGTACACTTCTTATCTTCACTTCTGTTATGCCTTTAGCTTCAATCTTTTCAGCTATTTCTTCGTCAATCATATCATTCTTATGAACTATGATTTCTCCTGTGTCAAGGTCAAGGATATCTTCGAAAGAGTATCTTCCTATAATTCTTGATTTTAGATCTTCTACCTGTCTGTTACCGTCACGAATTTCTGTAGCTACTATATATTCATCAGTTCCACAGTCGTCGTCTGTGATTATAACGTCTTGGGATACATCTACAAGTCTTCTTGTCAAATAACCTGAGTCCGCAGTTCTTAGGGCTGTATCTGATAGCCCCTTTCTTGAACCGTGGGTAGAGATAAAGAATTCTTGTACAGACAAACCTTCACGGAAGTTTGATGTGATAGGTATTTCTATTGTGTTACCTGATGTATCTGACATAAGTCCTCTCATACCACCAAGTTGTCTTATTTGGTTTTCACTACCACGGGCTCCGGAAACCGCCATTATATTTAGGTTGTTATCTTCAGGAAGGTCAGTCATAAGGGCCTTAGTTACATCTTTTATAGCTTGTTCCCAAATTTCTATTACCTTCTTGTATCTTTCTGAATCTGTAATATCCCCTTGAAGGTACAAGTCTTGAACCAGGTTTACCCTATCTTCAGCTTCTTCGATTAAAGTTGACTTTGCTTCCGGAATGATTACATCGCCCATGGATATAGTTAAAGCCCCTATAGTTGAATACTTGTAACCCATTTCCTTTATATAATCCAAAAGCTTGGCAGTTCTTATATTTCCATGCTTTATAAAAGTCTTATCTATTATTTCTGTTAAAGCCTTCTTGTCTACTTGCTTATCTACTTCCAGAGAATATGGATCTTCCTCTCTGTTTACCATTCCTAAGTCTTGAGGAATGCCTTCATTAAAGATAAATCTTCCGACAGTACTCTCAACGATCTTGCTAGTTCCATCACCTGTTACACTTTCTCTTCTAACCTTTACTATTGTTTGAAGAGTAACATATTTCATGTCGTAAGCAAGCTTCATTTCATTGTAGTCTTTAAATACTAAACCTTCTCCCTTTTGTCCTTCTTTCCTTGTAGTCATGTAGTAAGAACCCAGTACCATATCTTGAGATGGAGTAGTGATAGGCTTACCGTCCTTAGGTGCCAAGATGTTATTAGTAGATAACATCAAAAGTCTGGCTTCAGCTTGAGCTTCAGGTGTCAGTGGCAAGTGGACTGCCATTTGGTCTCCATCGAAGTCGGCATTATAAGCTGTACAAACGAGTGGATGTAGTTTTATTGCCTTACCTTCTACCAAGATAGGTTCGAAGGCTTGGATACCCAATCTGTGAAGAGTCGGTGCCCTGTTAAGAAGTACAGGATGGTCTGAAATTATATCTTCCAAGGCATCCCATACTCTGGCATCTTCTCTTTCAACCAGCTTTTTAGCGTTTTTAACATTGTGGGCTATTTCCCTATCAACAAGTTCCCTGATTACGAAAGGCTTGAAAAGTTCAAGAGCCATTTTTTTAGGAAGACCGCATTGATAGAATTTAAGGTTAGGGCCGATTACTATTACAGAACGTCCTGAATAGTCTACCCTCTTACCAAGTAGGTTTTGTCTAAAACGTCCTGACTTACCCTTTAACATGTCTGATAGAGATTTTAAAGGTCTATTTCCCGGTCCTGTTACAGGTTTTCCCCTTCTTCCGTTATCTATAAGGGCGTCTACTGATTCCTGTAACATTCTCTTTTCGTTTCTTACTATGATATCGGGAGCCCCTATATCAAGCAATCTCTTTAAACGGTTATTTCTGTTTATAACCCTTCTGTACAAATCATTTAAATCACTTGTAGCAAACCTACCACCTTCAAGTTGAACCATAGGTCTCAGGTCGGGTGGAATTACAGGTATGACATCTAAAATCATCCATGAAGGGTCATTTCCTGAATTTATAAAGGATTCTACAACTTCAAGTCTTCTAAGAATTCTAACCTTCTTTTGTCCGAAAGAATCATCAAAAAGTTCCTTAAGGTCTTCATATTCTTCTTGAAGGTTTATATCTTGCAAAAGCTCTTTAATCGCTTCTGCCCCCATTTTTGCTACAAAGTCTACGCCCGGCTCATACTTTGAAGCATATTCATCATACTCACTTTCAAGTAAGATTTGCTTCTTATAAAGATCTGTCTTTCCGGGATCTATGACGATGTAGGCTGCGAAGTAGAGAACTTTTTCCAAGGCTCTCGGACTCATGTCCAAAAGAAGACCCAAGCTTGATGGAATTCCCTTAAAGTACCAGATGTGACTGACAGGAGCTGCCAATTCTATATGGCCCATTCTTTCACGACGAACCTTAGACTTAGTTACTTCAACCCCACATTTTTCACAAACTATTCCCTTGTATCTGATTCTCTTGTACTTACCGCAAGAACATTCATAGTCTTTTGTAGGTCCAAATATCTTTTCACAGAACAAGCCTTCTTTTTCAGGTTTTAATGTTCTATAATTAATAGTTTCCGGTTTTTTAACTTCTCCCCAAGACCATTCTCTGATCTTGGATGGAGAAGCCAAGCCAATTTTCATAGCTTCAAAAGTATTTTTTTCTACCAAGGAGCACTCACCCTTCTATAAGTTATTAGTTGGCGCTATTAAATTCATTAACGTCTTCATCTTCATCTACAAGCTCTACTTCTTCATCATTTTCATCAAGTAGTCTTACATCCAAAGCCAAGGCTTGTAATTCTTTTATCAATACCTTAAATGATTCCGGTATTCCCGGTTGAGGAATATTTTCACCCTTAATTATCGCTTCGTAAGTCTTTACACGGCCTACTACGTCATCACTCTTTACTGTCAATATTTCTTGTAAAGTATAGGCTGCCCCGTAGGCTTCCAAAGCCCATACTTCCATTTCTCCGAATCTTTGTCCCCCAAACTGAGCCTTACCTCCAAGTGGTTGTTGTGTTACAAGAGAGTAAGGTCCTGTAGATCTTGCGTGGATCTTTTCAGCTACCATGTGGTGAAGCTTAAGCATGTACATGTAACCTACTGTTACAGGGTTATCGAAATATTCCCCTGTTCTACCGTCTCTTAACCAGATCTTACCTTTCTTAGGGAAACCTGCTTCTTCCAATGCATCTTCTATTTCCTTATCGCTCGCCCCGTCAAATACAGGAGTGGCAACCTTCCAGCCGAACTTATTTGCAGCCAGACCTAGGTGAACTTCAAGTACTTGACCTAGGTTCATACGACTTGGTACCCCTAGTGGGTTTAGAACTATTTGTACAGGTCTTCCATCAGGTAAGTATGGCATGTCTTCTTCAGGCATTATACGGGAAACTACCCCCTTATTACCGTGACGACCGCACATCTTGTCCCCTACCATTATCTTTCTCTTAGTAGCTACAAAGACTCTTACAACCTTGTTAACACCAGGTTTTAAGTCGTCGCCATTTTCTCTTGAGTAAGTCTTTACATCTACAACTATTCCTTCTTCACCGTGAGGAACTCTTAGAGATGTATCCCTTACTTCTCTCGCCTTTTCACCGAAGATAGCCCTCAGAAGTCTTTCTTCAGATGATAGTTCAGTTTCTCCCTTTGGAGTAACCTTTCCGACTAAGATATCATTGCTCTTTACTTCCGCCCCTACTCTGATAATACCTTCTTCGTCAAGATTCTTTCTCATGTCTTCTCCGACATTAGGAATATCTCTTGTTATTTCTTCAGCACCGAGCTTAGTTTCTCTGGCTTCGGATTCGTGTTCTTCTATGTGAATAGATGTCAATACATCATCTACAACAAGCTCTTCATTTAGAAGCATGGCATCTTCGTAGTTGTACCCTTCCCAAGTCATGAAGGCTATAAGGATATTTTTACCTAAAGCCATTTCTCCCATGTCTGTGCTTGGGCCGTCAGCTATAATATCGTCAGCTTCTACCCTATCGCCTTGATTTACCATAGGTCTTTGGTTGAAAGTAGTTCCTTGGTTTGCCTTTTTAAACTTTCTGATCTTGTACTTGTCAACCTTCTTGTCGCTGTCTCTGGTAATTTCTATTTCATCGGCACTTACCTTAGTAACTACACCGGCATTTTTAGCCTTAACTACAACCCCTGAGTCCTTAGCAGCCTTGTATTCTATGCCTGTACCTATTATAGGTGCTTGAGTTGATAGCAAAGGAACTGCCTGTCTTTGCATATTTGATCCCATCAAAGCCCTGGTAGCATCGTCGTTTTCAAGGAAAGGAATCATGGCTGTACCTACAGAAACTATTTGTTGAGGACTTACGTCCATGTAGTCAATTTCTTCTCTAGGATAGATATCATTTTCAGCGTTGATACCACGACCTGATACTCTTTCATTTACAAACCTTGAGTTTTCATCAAGAGGTTCGTTGGCTTGGGCAATGATAAAGTTATCTTCTTCATCTGCTGTCAAGTATTCAATTTCGTCTGTTACTATCCCTGTTTCCTTATCAACTTTTCTATAAGGAGTTTCCAGGAACCCGTAAGGATTTACCCTTGCATAAGTTGTCATTGAAGTTATAAGCCCGATATTAGGTCCTTCAGGAGTTTCTATAGGACAGATTCTTCCGTAGTGGGAGTCGTGAACGTCTCTTACTTCAACCCCTGCCCTGTCCCTGGAAAGTCCACCGGGTCCTAAGGCTGACAATCTTCTCTTATGAGTAAGCTCTGCAAGCGGATTTGTCTGTTCCATAAATTGTGACAATTGACTTGAACCAAAGAACTCTTTAATAGTAGCTGTTACCGGTCTTACATTTATAAGGGATTGAGGAGTAGCTAGGTCAGGGTCCTGAGTGCTCATTCTTTCTCTGACTACTCTTTCAAGTCTGGACAAACCTATCCTAAGTTGATTTTGTAAAAGTTCACCTACTGTCCTTACCCTTCTGTTTCCAAGGTGGTCTATGTCGTCAGTTGAGCCAACTCCGAAGAACAAATTAAACTCGTAGTTTACAACTGCCAAGATATCTGAGTGAATTATATGGTTAGGGGATAATTTATCTACATTTTGAGCTATAGCCCTGTAAATTTCTTCATCACTTTCATTTTCTTCAAGGATCTTTTCCATTTCAGGATAGTATACCTTTTCAGATAACTTAAGCTTAGATAGATCCATATCAAGGTTAAAAGAGCCAAGGTCTACAAAATGATTTCCTACAACTCTGACACTTGAACCCTCATCACCTTCTATGTCTACAAAGTTTATGCCGGCATTTTCGATTTCTATAGCCTTTTGAGCATCTATTAAATCTCCTGCATTGGCCAAGATTTCTCCTGTTGAGTCATCTATTATGTCGCTTTTAGCAACCCTGTTAGTGATACGATCTCTTAGGGCAAGCTTCTTATTAAACTTATAACGACCTACCTTGGCAAGGTCATATCTTTTTGAGTCGAAAAACAAATTATGAATTAGAGGTTCTGCACTTTCTATTGAGGCAGGATCTCCGGGTTTTAATTTCTTGTAAATTTCTATAAGGGCACTTTCTCTGTCTGTTGAAATTTCCTTTTCCAAGGTCTTTCTAAGAATTTCAGAATCGCCCATAGCTTCTATTATTTCTTCATCTGTATCAAATAATAAAGCTCTAAGCAAAGTAGTTGCAGGTAATTTTCTGGTCCTATCTATCTTTACATTTACAACTCCTGAGGCATCTGTATCCATTTCTATCCAGGCACCCCTGTTAGGAATTATTGTAGAAGAAAAGATGCTGTTACCTGACTTGTCAATTTCTTCAGAGTAGTAAACTCCCGGACTTCTTACCAATTGACTTACTATTACTCTTTCAGCCCCATTTATAATAAATGTTCCGCTGTCAGTCATCATAGGAAAATCTCCCATAAAGACTTCCTGTTCCTTAAGTTCCTCTGTTTCAGTATTAATTAATCTGACCTTAACTTTTAAAGGCTTAGAATAATTTGCATCCCTATCCTTAGCTTCTTGTATAGTGTATTTTGGATTGTCTTCAAAATAATAGTCCACTATTTCCAGAACTAAACTTCCTGCATAATCCTGAATAGGACTTATATCATCAAAAACTTCCCTAATACCTTCTTCGACAAACCACTTAAAGCTCTCTGTCTGAACTGCTATCAAATTAGGAAAGTCAAGGACCTTTTTATTTCTTGAAAAACTAACTCTTTCTGTTACTCCATACTTTTCAGTATGCATAGGCTCACTCCTTCAAATTCTCTACATCAACAACTAAATTTTAGCATACGTACCCAATTTATACTGTATCTTAGCATTTTATAACTATTAGGATTAGCTGTCAATATTTTTTTTACTAAGATTTATAAGGGCGTTTAATTTGTCATCTGTCTCAAGCTTAAAATATATCTTTTCTTCGTCTTCGTACCTGTATATATCTACTATCTGATCCTTCATAATTTCATGCTTGTATAGGATTTCAATTCTCTCTATTTGATCAATATCATTAAGGTAATTTTCAATCCATTCTACATATCTTGCATTATTTACGTGAAAATTCACATCTATATCAGTCTTTCTAACCTTTAATTTTTCTACAATCTCGTAATCCAAATCCTCTTCTCTTATCTTATAGTCGACATAAGGTCCTCTAGGTTCGTTTCCGGCTACTGAGTAAGCCTCTTGTAAAACTTCAGGTACTCTCATAGGCCTTCTCTTTTCTAAATCCAAAACCATAAACTTCGCTCTTGCATCAACTATAAGCTTACCGTCTTGGTGAATTTCAAAGTTTCTATAGGCATAAAACTTGTTAAAAAAGTTCGAATAAGTGCTTACCTTAATCTCCTTGTTTGCCTGAGGTAGGCTTTCTATTCGGATGTCCCACTGAAGGATAATCCATCCTCCCTTGTAGTCGATTCCTTTTTCTACCTCGTAGGAGTGTCTGCCTGAAGCTTCCAACATAAGGTCTAAGACCTTATTTAATCTCAAACTTTCCTTGTAACAATAACCTTCATAAACATCGGTACCAAAAGTGTAGCTATCTTGCATTTTTATCTCCAATCTATATTTCCAAACTTTCTTTATAAACCAAGTTTTTCTTAATATTGTAGCTGGAGGCTATTTGGGAAACAGCATCTTTCTTGCTCATTCCCCTATCTATAAGTTTTATAAGCTCAGCCTTAATATCTATATCTTCACAAACACTTTCACTATTTTTTTCTATTACTATTACAAATTCACCCTTTACAAAGTCACTTTCAAGAGCCTTTAAAACCTCACTGACCTGACCTATATATACTGATTCATATATTTTTGTAAGCTCCCTGCACAGGCAAATTCTTCTTTTGCCCAGAACATCTTTCAATTCTTTTAAACTATCGATTATCCTGTGGACAGACTCATAAATTATCACTGTAGAGTCGGCATTTTTTATTTTTTCATAAAAGTCTATCTTATCCTTGTTTTTCCTTGGAATAAAGCCCATAAATTTAAAGGTCGAATTGTCAAATCCGCTCCTTACAAGGGCTGTCGCAAAGGCTGTCGGTCCCGGTAAAACTTCTATGTCTACCCCGTTTTCTATCGCCGCTTGGATGAGAACCTGGCCAGGGTCACTTATCCCCGGCATTCCCGCATCGCTTACAACTGCACAGATCTCTCCCATCTGAACCCTTTCTATTATCTCCTGTGACCTTGATTTTTCGTTGTGCTCATGGTAGCTTATCAAAGGAGTACTTATACCGTAATGTTTTAGCAGCTTTATAGTATTTCTGGTATCCTCGCAATAGATGGTATCTACTTCCTTTAAAACTTTAAGAGATCTTATGGTTATATCTTCCATGTTGCCGATCGGAGTTGCAACTATATAAATTTTAGATTCTTCCATATATTCTCATCACTTCTTCCGTATAGTCTTTTTCTCCATGGATTATCAGGTTAGCTTCATATTTAAGAAAGGGCCTTTGATTTTTTATAAACTCTATCATGACAAGCTTGGGAGCCTTATCTTTAAAAGGTTGGACAAACCTTATCCTCTTAGGCTCAAGCCTATTTTTTCTGGCATAAAAAAATATATCGACAAGCCTTTCCGGCTTATTTATCATAAAAAGAGATTTATTTGATTTCAGTACTCTTGCGGAAAATTTAAATATATCCTCTAAATTCATAGTTAAGTCATATCTTGACTTGGTAAAGTTCTCTCTCTTATTTTCCTCCCCATGACCTATGACCTGATATGGAGGGTTTACAATTATATTGTCAATCGAATCGCTCTTTATATCTACATCTTTAAAGCTCTTATTTATAAGGGTGTAGTCACTTATATTATTCACCTTCATAGACTCCTTACAAAGCTTAAAGACATCTTCCTGAATTTCTATCCCGATGACATGACCCAAGTTATATAGACCCTTACAGCTTAGCATTAAGATCCCTGTTCCACATCCGAGATCTATCAAGGACTCCCTTTTTTTCATCTTTGCAAAGTCACTTAAGAGAACGGAGTCGGTCGTAAAGGAAAATTTTTCCGAGTCTGTGTATATCTTGTAATCTGTCTTAGGTACATAAGATAATTTTTTCATAGGCTAAAAAAAATTAGACCTTTCTTGCAAAAGATCTAATTTTCTTAAAATTATTCTTGAACGATTGCTCCTGTTGGACAAGTGTTAGCACATGTGCCACAGTCGATACATTGTTCAGGGTCTATCTTGTAGATTTCTCCTTCTGATATACAATCTACCGGACATTCCGGTTTGCATTGTCCGCAAGCAACACATTCTTCAGTTATTCTATAAGCCATGTTTTACCCCCTATAAATTTAGAGCTATATGTAATTTTCCTGCTCTGAATATATTATTGCATAACATTCTTACTTTTTCAAGTTCTATAAAATACTTATTTTATAATATCTCCTATGGCTACCGTATAAAATTCGTAGTTGTCATTTTCTTCTATCTTGACTACTACATTTTCAAGCAAAGTATTTGAAGAAACGACCTTTCCTTGCCCGTATTCTGTATTTACAATAGCTCCTATTCTAGGCATCTTTCTCAACTTTTCTTCGTAACCTTCCTGCTCGTAGTTTAAGCAGCACATCAACCTTCCGCACATTCCGCTTATCTTGGATTGATTTAAGGAAAGTGATTGGTCTTTTGCCATTTTAATAGAAACCGGATTAAAATCTCTCATAAATCTCTTACAACAACATTCCTGTCCGCAAGGTCCGAGTCCTGACACACACTTGGCCTGATCTCTTATCCCTATCTGCCTAAGCTCTATCCTCACCTTAAATATCCTTGCCAGGTCCTTAACCAGTTCTCTAAAGTCCACCCTGTCATCTGATGTAAAATAAAAGATAATCCTGCTGCTGTCAAAAGTATACTCGCAGTCGACCAAGTTCATGTCCAACCCATGCTCTTTTATTTTTTCGCTGCATAGTTTCATGGCATCCTTGGCCTTTCTGATATTTTCTTGGTATATATAATCATCAGAGCTGTCAGCCATCCTCAGGATCGGCTTTAAAGGCTTCTTAAAAGAATTTTCATCTATTAAAAAATTTTCCTTAACTACCCTTCCGTAGTCAATTCCTCTTGAAGTTTCAACTATTACATTATCACCTAATTTACTTTCCAGCCCGTTTGAACTGAAATAATAAATTTTCCCCGCCGGCCTGAAAGAAACTCCTGTTACTTCAAGCATATTTTTCCTCCATTATATATAATAAAAGCTCTTCCATGGAGAGCTCGAAATTCACATTTATTTTAAAATTATCGGACACTTCCTCTATCTTTGAAAGAGTCCTTATAAGCTTTTCCTTATCTACCTCAAAATACTTTTCGAATAATTTTTTGTATTCTTCATCTACTCTATAAGTTCTCTCTGTAAGCTTGTATTTATAAAAATCGGAATAAAACTCTATTAGAAGTTTAAATAAGGGTTCACTATTTTTTTGAAATTGATTAAAAAATTCCTTAGACTCTACCATAACTATCAGATCCTGCCCCATAGCCCTGTCTAAAATCTCAAGTAAAGCCTTTTTATCGATATCTACTTCTTCTTTATTTTCATATAGGTAGATAGGCTGACACCTGGATACTATGGTCTTTAAAACGCTGTCCTTATTTCCTGTGGTAAGGACAAAGTATACATAGGACTTGGGCTCTTCCAAACTTTTTAAGAGGGCGTTTGCAGCCTCAGTCCTCAGCTTATCTGCATCTTCTATCAGAACTACTTTCGAATCCGCCTCAAATGGACTTATTGATATAAATTTTATAATCTCCCTGACCTTGTCGATCGATATAGAATTATTCTCCGGTCCTACGTGGATAAAGTCCGCCAAGTTCCCGGTCATAAATTTATTTTCCAGACCCGGGTCATCTTTTACAACTATATTGTTACAAAGCCTATAGGCCTCATTTAAGACCTCTTCCTTGTTTTCTCCAACAAGTAGGTATTGGTTTCCTATTCTGTCGTTATCTACATGAGCTTGAAGAATTTTATTTTTTTGTTCTCTCAAAACTTATAACATTCCTCTGAATCTAAGACAAAGATGTGAGATCTTGCAGAGTGACCTTCTTCTATATCGTAAGATTCGGAAAGGCTTTTTATTATTTCAAGTACCTGATCAAGCTTTTCATCTTCTATGGCAACTATGGTTGTTACGCTTTTGTTTTGAGAGAAAAAGCCTGATGAATTTAACTTTCTGGCAGCTATATTTACATTTAAAAGCTCTCTTGTAATATCTTCGCTGAGCTTTTCGTTAGATATGGCAAATAAAAATTTCATGACTCACCTAGAATTTATAATACTTATACACATCTACTATAAAGATAGTAGCTCCTCCGACCATTACATCAACAGGGGCTGACATATAAGTTGCTCCCGGCATATTGGCATTTGTTACTGACTGAGTTGCAGTTCTTGCCTTGCAATCGCTCTTAATAATTGAAAGGCACTTATCAACTAAATCATCTTCTGTTCCTATAATCAAAGTGGAGTTTCCTGACTTCAAAAATCCACCTGTTGATGACAATTTAGTTATTCTGAAACCTTCTTTTGTAAGATCATCTCTTAACCCGTATAGGTCTTCATCTTGGACTATAGCTATAAGTAATTTCATTTTATGCCCCCCTTTATCACTTCCATACACTGCCTGTAAACTTCACCTATGCTCTTGGATGCATCGATTATGTATATGTTATCCTCACTTTTTGAAAGATCCATATACCCATTATATACCCTCTTGTGGAAATCGCTATCTTCTTCTTCCAGCCTGTCTAACTTAAATTCCTTGGCCTTTCTCTCGAGCGTAAGATCAGGACTTATATTAAAAAAAAGAACTATATCCGCTTTTATTTCAGAAACTGCAAACTCGTTTATAGTCCTAATTTTATCTACACCTAAAGATCTGCCATATCCCTGGTAGGCTAATGATGAAAGCAAAAACCTATCTGAAAGCACTATATTTCCCTTTTCGAGATTAGGCCTTATAAACTCATCTACAAGCTGGGCTCTTGAAGCCGCATACAAAAGGGCCTCTGCCCTGGCTGAAAGAGCTATATTTGAGTTATCTAGGATGATATCTCTGATTTTTTCAGAAATTTCAGTTCCTCCCGGCTCCCTGGTCTTTACTACGGGAATATTTTCAGCCTTCAAGGTATCATATACTTTTTTTAATATAGTTGACTTTCCGCTACCATCCGGCCCTTCAAATGTAATAAACATATATAAAAATAAGATAAAAAACGAAAACTCGTTTTTTATCTATTATTCGTTACCTTCGCCTGATTCAGCTTCTTCAGTTTCTCCTACTGTAGGTACGTCAGCTGCATCAGTTTCTTCTTCGTCGGAAACTTCTTCCATCTTAGGTTCTTGTAATGAACATACTACTTCATCTTCTTCTACAAGAACTTTGATCTTGTCATCCTTAGACACATCTAAGTCTTTAACTGTGAAAGAATCACCTATTTGCATACTTTCAACGTCTACAGTTGCTTCACTAGGTAAGTCTTTTGGTAGACATTCTATATCTATTTCTTCTATTTGTTGCATCAATACAGCCGGTTCTACATTGATATTGTCTCTATTTAATAGAACAACAGGAATTGTAAATACTGATGTAACATTCATGTTTATAGTCTTGAAATCAACATGAAGATAGTGGTTCTTATAAGGATGCATTTGTACTTCTTGGATGATTACTGTTTTTTCTTCTCCGTCAACCTTTAAATCTATAAGGCTTGAAGTTCCTGCCATTAAATAAATCTTATCTAATTCTTTTTCACTTACTTGTACATTTATAGCTTGATCTTCACCGTAAATTACTCCAGGAATTACACCTTCAGTTCTTAATTTCTTTACGGCGTTTGATCCTGTTACTTCTCTTTTATCAGCATCTAATTTATAATTAGCCATTTATTCCTCCTAAATAATCTAAAATCTCCAAACATTATACCAAATATAAAGCTTATATTCAACAAAATAAGCCTTAATAATTATAAGCTATAGTTTTTTTATAAGCTCTTCTACAACTCTTCCACTCAAATGAGCCTGGTCTTGGGCGTTGTTATCAAAGTCTTCTCCCGCATCATCACCTGCAAAATCTGAAAGAGACCTTATTATCAAAAACTTTGTGTCGTTGGCAAAGCAAGCATGGGCAATTGACGCCCCTTCCATCTCAACTCCGAGAGCTCCGTAAGTTTTATTTAATTCTTCCTGCTTTTGACTTGACTCTATAAACTGATCACCTGTTACTATGGTTCCCACCCTTACACTTATCTTGTCATCTTTCATGATATTTACTAGATTGTCAATAAGGTCCTTGTCAGTGTAAAAAGCGTCAGTATTTGGAAAATATTTTTCAAGCCATTCACTTTCAAAGTCATGATATACAAGCTTGTCTGCAATTATTACATCCTTGTAGCTTAAGGACTTGTCTAAGCCTCCACAAACTCCCGTATTTATTACAAGGTCGGGGGCATACTTATCTATAATTCTCTGAGTCATAATGGCGGAGTTAACCTTACCTATCCCGCATATACAGGATATTATTTTTTTCCCCTCATAAGATAAGATATTTAACTCGTAGGGTCCCAACCTTTCAGTTCTTTCAAAATCAAAGGCCTCTTTTAAATATTCGTGTTCAATATCAAGGGCAGATATTACAGCTATTGTTTTTATCATTACTTACTTCTTTCTTCTATGAGATCCTTTAAGATATTTGCCTTTTCTGCCAAGACCTTTTCGTCCTTTCCTTCAATCATAACCCTTATTAGAGGTTCTGTTCCTGAAGGTCTTATAAGAACTCTTCCTTCCTTGTTAAATTCACTTTCGACTTCAGCTATCTTTGACTTTATAACTTCATCATTTACATATTCTTTCTTAAAAGAGTTAGTAACCTTGGCATTTACAAGGACTTGAGGATAACTTACCATAAGCTCGTTTAATTCGGAAAGCTTTTTACTGCTATCTTGAGTGATTTGGGCAAGCTTTATAGCTGTCAACATTCCGTCACCTGTAGTGTTGTCCTCTATAAAGATTATATGACCTGATTGTTCCCCACCTATGATGTAGTCATTTTTAAGCATTTCTTCAAGGACATACCTGTCTCCGACCTTTGCCTTTATAAGCTTAGCTCCCGCATCTTGAAGGGCTTTTTCCAGACCGATATTTGTCATTACAGTCCCTACTACCCCATCATTTTTTAACTTTCCCTTTTCCTTTAAGTAGTAGCCGGCTGCACAAAGAACGTGGTCTCCGTCCATGATATTTCCCTTTTCATCACATGCTATAAGTCTGTCTCCGTCACCGTCAAAGGAAAATCCCATGTCGCTCTTGCTTTCTTTTACAAAGTCACTGATGACTTCAGGATGAGTGGAGCCACAATTTTCATTTATATTTATGCCGTCATAGTCTGTATTTATTGCCTTGACATCAGCCTTTAACCTTTCAAATAGGACAGGTGCAAAATCACTGGTTGCTCCATTCGCACAGTCCAAGGCTACCTTTTTACCGCTAAGGTCAAGGTCTACCCTGCTTACAAGATAGTCGATGTAAATATCACTCGCATCGCTTACTTCTTTTACCCTTCCAAATTCTTCGTAGCCTATCTTATAATCAATCTCATCAGGCTTGTCTATATAGTGTTCTATAGACTCTTCCAAATCATCAGGAAGTTTAAAACCGCTTTCTGAAAAATATTTAATGCCGTTAAACTCATAAGGGTTGTGACTGGCAGATATTACTATACCTGCTGCAGCCTTGTGGTATCTTGTAAGATAAGCTACTGCAGGAGTAGGTATTACTCCAAGCTTATAGACATCAAAGCCCATGCTTGTGATTCCTGCTGTCAAGGCAGCTTCAAGACTGTCTCCTGAAATCCTTGTATCCTTTCCTATCAATATTATTTTATTTTCATTGTCTTTTAATTTATAACAAGCTGCTCTGGCAGTTTTATAAGCTAATTCATTAGTAAGATCTTCTCCAACTACTCCTCTGATTCCATCTGTTCCAAAATATTTACCCATATTTTCCTCCTATGTTTTTTACCTATTTATTATATCATAGCCAAATCTTTCAAAAGTAAAAATAATCTATCGATCTGACCGGCTATCTAAAGCCTTGTCTATTTTTTAATATAGCTAAAATAAAAAAGTCCACAGAAAAATCTGTGGACAAATTTTAATTTCTTATTTTATTTTTAAATTTTTTACCGGATTTGTAAATAGCACTGCCAATATTATAGAAATCAAGGCTATAACTAAACTTACTATTTCATCACCTACAACAACCATCGTTGCATTTTTTATCCCTTCGAGGTAGAAATGAGTCAAGGCTATAAGTCCTGCCACAAATACTACAAAGACTAAGATAGAGTTAAACCTGTAGGCAAGGTAGATAAAAAATGAAATCACCAAGTAAGATAGGGAGCTTATCATCATCCCGGGCAAAACATAGGCAAACAAGGGAGAGTCTGTGTATAAATTGCTATAGTAAACTGCAATCCCGTAGCCTTCCAGGACGTTTCCTATAAGCTTAGCCCCAAAGACTGCTAAAATAATTACTCCTGTAGCCAAGCCTATATTAAAAAGCACCTCAACTATCATAGCTTTTTGAATTTTTTTCCTGTGGTAAGAAGCTTCCACCATCACAGGCAGGTCTTGGTAGTAGTCCTTTGAGCTTGTCAGTAAAAAGAAAAAGCTTACCATTACAAGGCTTACGGTCAGATAAAGGTACATAGGAATTTTAGCTAGCCTAAAACTTCCGACCCCCGTAAATGACACTGCCGATAGGATCAGGACAATAATAGCTGAGACTAAAATAGATATTAGGCAGTAGCCTAGAGACCTAGTCAATTTCTGTCTTAGTAACTTCGCCATAAGATCCCTCCTCTACAAATTTTATAAGTTCACCCATACCCAGATTTTTAACTTCTGCCTTATTTCCGATCAGATAATCCATCTCGTCAGGAGTGATTTCATCATAGATCTTTAACTCTGCTTCCAAGTCATTATCACTCTGAGCAAGCACTCTCTTATCCTTAAACTTATCCAAAGCTATGGCCGGTCCCTTTATCAGCTTAGCCTTATTAACTATTTCGTACTGGCTCTGGTCAAATTCCACCTTGCCGTCTTTTAAGATTATCATCCTGTTAAAGAACAACTCATTGACATCTTCAGACCTTATAAAGATAGTTTGACCACCCTGTCTGAACCTGTCTAAAATCATATCTATAAACTCAAGCTCAGCCTGCCTATCATCAAAGTCAAAGTTTCCTAGAAGAGTGAGCTTTTTATTTGCCGCAAGAGCTGTAGCCATCAAAACTATATTTGCATAGTCTTCCTTTAGGTAGTCAAACTTCACCTTGGTATCTATGTTAAACTTTTCTAAAACCCTTGACAGAAATTCTGAGTCGAAGTTATCTGCAAGCTGTCTTTTTAACTTTATGTACTTAGAAACCTTCATATCCTTGTTATAGGAAGCAAGGGCTCTCGAGTAGCTTATTTCGCTGACAAAATCTTTTGAAGATAAGTTAACACTTTTTTGATCATCCTTGTAAAAATTTCCCTCATACTTAGGGTCAAAGGATCCCATTATCTCGAAAAGGACATCGGTGTTCTTGTCATGACCTGCAAACATTATTATCTGTCCCTCATCGAGATAGAGCTTAAGCTTTAAATCTATTTTCTTTAATTTTTGACTTTTTTCAATATCTTCTAAAACATACATGCTCATATCCTAATTATATCTTGAGTGAGCCAGCCTGCTCGCTGCAGCTGCCGCTATGGCTGCTATTATATCGTCAAGGAAGGTATTTATTCCTCCTGATTTTTCTTCATCTAAGTCTTTTATTATTCCAAGCTTATTTTTATCTAAGTAGCCAAAGTTTGTAAGCCCTATAGATCCATATATATTTGATATGGACAGAGCCATAATTTCGTCTATCCCGTAAAGACCTTCATCATCTGCTATTATCTTTTGGATAGGGTCATCGAACAAGTTTTGCTCGCAGGCCTTATCTATAGCAATCCCGGTAAGGATGGCATGAAGCACTTCCCTCTTTTCTAAAACCTTGTCAACGTGCTGTCTACATACATCCATATCCAAGCCTTGACAGTAGTCCTTTTGAAGAATATAAACTATTTCCGCTATATCTCCAAGCTTTACTCCTTTTTCATCAAGTTGTCTAAGAGTGAGTTTCTTTAACTCCTCCATTGTATATGGATAGGCTTTGGTCTTATCTTTTCCCATTCTCCCTCCAAGATTAAAATATTTTTATAAATTTGATTTGTAAACTTTCACAAACAAATATGCCAAATAAATTTGCAAGCTTAAATCCGATAAATACAAATAAAATTTAAACAATACCGGATACAAATTTTAAGCATACCGTAATATCATCTTAAAGCAAAAAGAGTGATAGTGCAAGACTACCACTCTTTCTACCAACTGAAAAAGCACCTATCATTAAGATAAGTGCTTAAACAAATTAAGAGATGGACGGCTCACAAATGATCTCAGTTACTCTTTTCAGAGTTCGTAGAGAGCCTTTTCTCCCTCTTTAAATCATTATAGGCTTTATGTGTAAAGTCTAAATTGTTTAAAATTTTTTAAAATAAATTCTTTAACAAATAAAAAAACAGAGGCTGTTAAACAGCCCCTTATCTGGTACCCCTAGCCGGACTCGAACCGACGAAGCCTCCTTAGGAGGGAGGTATTATATCCTGCTTAATTATAGAGGCAAATTAAAGAGTGATATCACTCTTTATTCACTTATTATATTATACATTTAAAAGCTTAGAAAATAAAGTAAAAATATATTCCATAGCTCTGCTAAATCTTGTAAGAGGATTTACTCGCTTGTAATCCTTGTCCGATACAAGGCCTACCTTCCTAGGCTCTCCCTTGCCGGTATTGATTACCATCTCTCCTACCACATCCCCTTCTTTTATAGGGGCCTTTAAGCCTTCTTTCATTTGAACGCTTTGTTCTAATCCCGTCTTTTCATTATAAAGGATGCTTATATCTTCTGTAGCAACTGCTTTTACATGTCTGTCCTTAGCTGAGTTAACTGAAATTTCTCCTACTACTTCACCACCGGTGCTTATCTTTTGAGGGATAAAGGAAGTATCTATGTAGTCGAGGATTTCCTTTTGAAACATATTTCTGTCATACTTGTCCGGTGCTCCCAGAAGAACGGAAACTATCTTTTCCCCGTTTTCTCCCTTTGACAAGGTCATACTTGTAGATACACAGTAACCTGCCCCGTCGCTGGTTCCTGTCTTTAAACCGTCTACCCCGTCTATTTCACCTAAGAAAGGAATTGTAGATTCCTTGGAGAAATTTTTTTCAGGTAGGCTAAAAACTTCCTGAGAAGTGTAGTTGGTTATTTGCGGATAGGTCCTTATGGCATAGGCACACATATTAGCTACATCTTTGGCAGACATTACATTTTCATTGTCCCCTTCAGGATAACCTGAGGGTGTGAAAAATTCTGCTGACTCGAAGCCGAGTTCCTTAGCCTTGTCGTTCATAGCCTTTACAAAGTCGTTGCTTGTCCCTGCAGAATTAATTGCCAGAGCTTCTGCAGCGTCATTACCGCTGGCTACCAGCATCCCCTTTATAAGATCATTTACAGTTAGGACATCTCCCTTTTCAAGTCCTATTACTGATGCATTAGCTTCATTATAGGTTTCTTCTATCTTAACTTCATCGTTAAGGGAATACTTTCCACCTTCGACATCTTCCATTACCAATATGTAAGTCATTATCTTAGTCAAAGAAGCTATCGGAAAAGCTTGATCTTCCTGATAGTTTAAAAGTTCCTGTCCGGAGTTTACTTCCATGGCATAGTAGCCGTTTACTTTCTCTTCAATCCCGAGATTGGACTGATCAGCTCTTGATAGGCTTGGTAAGATCAGGACCAAAGTCATTACTACAGTCAGTAGGTATCTTCTCAAACTTTTCATAATCACCTCTTTTTGTGCTTATCTATTGCTTGATTATATACATCCATAATTTGCTTGGATATATTATCTTCCGAGTACTTTTCAAGGACTTGCTCGGATATTTTTTCCCTGTCATAGTCTTCTATGTGCTCTTTCATATACTTTAAGCCTTCTACAAGAGCATCCACATCAAATCGGTCTACCAGAATTCCGTTGTCCTTATTTATCAGATGTTCCGGTCCCCCACACCTTGAAGCTATAACAGGAAGTCCCGCTTCTAAAGCTTCCAGGTAAGCTAATCCGAAGGTTTCTGAGTAGGAGTAAAGGACAAATAAATCGGAGTGGTTAAACCCTTCCTGGATGTCCTTTCTTTGAGTGTGGCCGGGTAAAAATATCTGCTTGTCCATGCCAAGATCTTTAATTTTTTCCAAAAGCGGCTCTCTTAAATTCCCATCTCCATAAACTGTAAGACTTACATTCGGATCGTCTTTAAAGGCCTTGTAAAAAGCCTCTATGAGCTCTCTAACTCCCTTTGACTTTATCACATGACCTGTAGAGACTATCCTGAACTTATCCGACCTCTTGAAGTTCGGATTATTTTTAAAGATGTCCAAATCCGGAAGCAGAGAAATAAATTGTGCCTCCACCCCGAATTTTTCCTTTATAGTGTCTCTGAAATCGGGACTTACAGCTATAAGCTTATCTGTTCTTTGATAAGTCTCCTCTGCTACTTCTCTAAGCAGAGGAGACATTTCCTTTTGATTTATTCTGGAATTTCCCTCTGTAAGGACAAAGGGAATATCTTTATTTTGGGCCAGTTTGGATGCAATATATCCCTGATCTGTAAAGTGGGTGTGAATGAGATCGGGTCTTCCTTCTATCCTTTCGACCTTTTCATAGTCTCTTTTTAAGACCCTATAAGCAAGTTCGTAGGATTTTTTTGAAATGTACCTTCCAAGTGGGAAGTGAAAAGAATAGACTTTTACCCCATCTTTAACAAAATATTTACTTTTGTAACTTCGCCACCTTCTTATAGACCTTAAGTCCAAGGCCAGGAGGACTACTTCGACTCCCCTCTTGGATAAGGCTATGGCCTGATCCAATTCAAATATCCCGTTCATGGCATTATCTTTGCTGGGATAACCCCTAGCTATCATATATACCTTCATGCACACCAGCCCTATTTTCTAATTTACTAATCTATTATATCAAATCCTGTATATTTTTGTAAAACTTGAGGGATTTTTATGCTGCCGTCTGCTTGTTGGTAGTTTTCCAAAATTGCTGCAAAGGTACGTCCTATAGCAAGACCTGAACCGTTTAGGGTATGAACATACTTAACCTTGCCGTCGTCATCACGATATCTTATGTTAGCACGTCTTGCTTGAAAGTCTTCGAAGTTTGAGCAAGAAGATATTTCTACATACCTACCGTAAGATGGCATCCAAACTTCTACGTCATAAGTCATAGCTGATGAGAATCCCAAATCTCCTGAACATAGTCTTACAACTCTGTATGGGATTTCCAACATTCTAAGGATTTCTTCAGCATTGTCTGTCAATTTTTCAAGCTCATCGTAAGATCCTTCAGGTTCTACAAATTTTACCATTTCAACCTTTTCGAATTGGTGATTTCTTACAAGACCTCTGGTATCTCTTCCGGCACTTCCTGCTTCCCTTCTGAAACATTGAGTGAAGGCTGTGTAGTAAATAGGAAGGTCCTTCTTTTCCAAGATTTCATCGTCAAATAAATTTGTAACAGGAACTTCTGCTGTAGGAGCAAGGTATAGGTTGTCTCTTTCGCAAACAAACATATCTTCTTGGAACTTAGGTAATTGACCTGTCCCTGTCATTGCCTTTTCGTTGATAAGAACAGGAACATTCATTTCTGTGTAGCCTTGTTTTTCTGTGTGAAGGTCAAGCATAAAGTTCATAATAGCTCTTTCAAGCCTTGCTCCCTTGCCTTTAAAGACTGTAAATCTTGATTTTGCAATCTTAGTTGCTCTTTCGAAGTCCAAGATGTCAAGGTCTGTTCCTAAATCCCAGTGAGCCTTGGCTTCAAAGTCAAATTCTCTAGGTTCTCCCCATCTTCTTACTTCTACGTTTTCGCTGTCATCTACCCCTTCAGGTACCAATTCATTAGGAGTGTTTGGAATGTCTAATAAAAGTTTTTGAATTTTTTCATCCTTTTCCTTTAATACTTCATCCTTTTCCTTGATTTGTTCTCCTAATTTTTTAGATTCTTCTATAAGGTCGTCTACATCTTCTCCGTTTTGCTTTCTCTTTGGAACTTCCTTGGAGATCTTGTTTTGTTCTGCCTTAATGTTTTCTACGTCTTGAATTATTTCACGTCTTTCTTCGTCTACCTTAAGTAATTCTTCGATAGGGTAGTTGCCGTGTCTTTTTTCAAGTGCCTTTAAAACTTCGTCTTTGTCTTTTCTGATTCTCTTAATATCTAACATATTGCCTCCTTAAATACAAAAAAGAGCTAAACTAGGGACGAATTTAAATCCGCGTTGCCACCCTACTTAGCTCTTTGCTCTCTCTGATAATACTCGCATCAAGGCTAGATTCAATCACCCTAATATATCCATTTACACCTGCCATAGACTCTCTTTAATATTAAAAGTAACCTACTTGATCCTCTCATCTGCTTTTATATATTTTTGTGTATTATAACATTTTATCCTTACTTTTTCAAGACTCTGTCGATAGATAGCTGAGGAATTCCTATCGGCTCGACCACGTAAACTCCGTCAAAATCTTTAAGACCGACCTTAGGACATTGGAGAGTAACTACAAGGTCGCTGTCAAATAAAATCCCATGGATAGATCCATCATCACTGTCTAAGCCTGACGGCATATCGATAGCAAGCTTGTAAGCCTTCTTCCCGTTAAGTTTTTCGATAACTTCCCTGTGCAAGCCTCTTATATCTCTCTTTAAGCCTGTCCCGAAGATGGCATCTACAACTACATCGTCTTCTTTAATATCAAAGTCCATCCCCTCTTCTGCAAGAGTAATGTCGACTCCTAAATTTTTTAAAATCTTGTAGTTTGTCATGAAATCTTTGCTTGCCTTTTCAGGATTACCGATTACATAGACCTTAACTTTTTTATCCGCTACATAAATATCCCTGGCAACTGCCAGCCCGTCTCCCCCATTGTTACCTGTAGCTGCGAAAATATGACAGGTATCGAAGTCCCTTGCCAATATTTTTGCAGAGATCGCTGCCTTGGCATTTTCCATAAGGACTATAGAGGGGATTCCTATCTCTTCTATAGTGTACCTGTCAACTTCTTTCATCTGATCTGCTGTCAAAAAAATCATAAGTTATTATAAAACCTCTTTTCTCTGATATCCTTGCCGAAAAATCTTATCGGTTCAAATTCTCCCCTGATCCTTGAAGCTATCCTCTTGTCGTAAACATTTTCTATATCTGAAATATCTATGTTGGTAGATATTATTGTTGTCTTCTTGGCTTGGATCCTATCATTTATAAGGTCAAAAAGGTTGCTCGAATTAGTGTCGTTGTTTAGCTCTGTTCCCAGGTCGTCTATCATAAGTACGTCACAGTTATAGGTCATATCTTCAAGCTCGGAGTACTCGCTCGGATCTACATTAAAGTTATTGTAGCGAATTTTAAAAAGAATTTTTGCCAGCTGAGGAGCTGAGTGGTAGACCACGCTGTAACCCTTATCGATTATCTCCTTGGCTATCGAAGTCATGAGATAGGTCTTTCCCAGGCCCACATCCCCGTAGAAGATCAGGGACTTATCTGCCGGCTCATAATTTTTGGCATACTTTTCCAAGTACTTCCTAAGCTTATCCATGTAGTCCCTTTGGGAATAGCCTGAGTCCAGCTTGTCATCATCATAGACATCCGGGTCAAAGTTTTCGAAGTTCTCGCTCTTCATCTGCTCATTTAAGGAGCTCTTTTCCCTGGCTATTTTGGTCATAAGAGCCCGCTTGCAGGTACAGGTCTTCCCGTTTACAACTCCTTTGTCCTCGCAAATAGGACATCTGTACTTTTCTTCAAGGTAGTCTATAGGAAAGCCGTTTGCTTCAAGGATTTCTGTAAGCTTATTATCATAGCTTTCGAGTTTTTTCAGGAGGTCCTCGTCGTCCCTTCCCCGCATATTTTCCTTGACGTACTCTATGCCCAACCTATTTCTTTCTTCATAGGCTTTTTTATAGGCAGGAATTTTTTCAAAAACTTCTTCGTATCTTTTGTTAAGCTCTTTTTTCGATTCCATCCTATAGGATTCTAAAATCCTGTTCGCCTGTTTGCCGTAGTTCATTATTATTCATCCTCATCTTTCATGAAGGAATCAATCAGCTTGGAATTTATATCCCTGGCATTTTTATCGATATCATTTTCAGACGGCTTGTAGTACTTTCTCTTTTTAACCTTTTGCCTCTTCTTCTTTTCTTCTTTCCTGTTGTTTTCTTCCTGCCACTGCTCGAAAGTTAAGATCCCGTCGACCTTCCAGTTTCTTAAAACCTGAAGGACGTAGTTGGTATTTTTCTTTCCCTTGGTAGTCGCACAGTAGTGAAAGGCTGTCACGACAAGCTCAGGTGTTTGGTGAGTGTCGTTTATGTGGTCTAAAATTCTCTCCATCTCACTCTTGGAAAGTTCCTCGTCCCTTATGTCTTCTATATCCCTGAACATCTGACTTATTTCCTGACTGTTTTCAGGAATATAGGTTGTTTCAGAATCTTCCATATCGGGATCGGTTATGCCTAAGTAAAGCTGTCTTAGACTTAAAAATACAGTATGGTTGCTGTTGTCTGTAGGGTCGGTATATCTTTTTACTACCCCTTCTTCCAGCCAGAAGTTCCATGCCTCTATTACCTCTGCTTCAGTAAGACCCAGACTCTTTGCCAGTTGGGCATCGGTCAGTTCCGGTTTTGAAAGAGAGGTATCATTAGCAATCTTAAAAGCGTACAAGTAGACCTTCAACTGGTTTCCGTTTGCTATTGCAAGATACTGATTTAAAAATATATTTTCAATCGATGTTTCCCCGATGTCTATCTTAAAATTTTCCAAACTATACTTCATTGCCTACCTCCTCTCTACTAACTTCCATAATCGTATTTTTAGAATAAATTACTCCCTTATGACAGGTAAAATACTTGTCAAAATCTTTGTCGTCCTTGTCCAACCTTTGATTTTCAAAAACTCCTTCAAAGTGGTCGACCTCTTTAAAGCCGCACTTCTTATAGCAGGCAAGAGCCCTCCTATTAAAATTATTCACCAATAAAAAAACTCTAAGCAGGTCATAAGTTTCCATCATGTAGGCTAAAAAGGCCCTTATCGCCTCTGTCCCTATCCCCTTGGATAAGTTGTCGGGGTTTAAAACTACTCCGAGATAAGCACTCTTGTCCCTGTAATTTATGTCCTTAATGCCGAGGTAACCTAAGAGCCTACCTTCCTTGTCCCTTATCGAATAATAATTTTTATGTCTTGTCCTTCTCTTTGTCGCATACCAGAAAATATAGTCTTTCCTTGTAAGGTCTGCAAGATTATATTCAAAAAGTCTAGGATCACTGTGACTTCCCCAGCCACTCATATCGTAAGCGTCCTGTAACCTTAAGGGACTCATAACAAGTCTTTCTGTCTTAATCATTAAAAGTCACTCCACTCTCAGGATAGGCTGTGTAGTCTAAGAACTTAGTGTGTTCCTTGTCGTAAACTAAATTAATAGTTCCTGTAGGACCGTTCCTGTGCTTTGCCACTATAAGCTCTGCTGTGTTCGGATTTTCAGAATTTTCATCATAGTAGTCGTCCCGATAAAGCATAAGGACAATATCCGCATCCTGTTCGATAGCTCCTGATTCACGAAGGTCACTCATGACCGGTCTGTGGTTAGGTCTTTGGTCGGGAGCCCGAGACAGCTGACTGAGTGAAAGGATAGGACAGTTTAATTCCTTGGCAAGTCCCTTAAGTCCACGAGATATGGCAGATATTTCCTGTTGCCTGTTTTCCCCGTAGCCTGTCGTAGTCATCAGTTGTAAGTAATCTATTATGATAAGGTCAAGCTCTCCTCTTGCCTTTAATTTCCTACACTTTGACCTTAATTCGTTTAAGTTTATCGAAGAAGTATCATCGACATAGAGTTTGTTCTCTGTTAAAAGATTGGCTGCCTGACCCAACTTTTTCCAATCGCTGAATCGTCCCGATACCAGGTCGGATAGATCTATCTCGCTTAGGGCGGATAAGAGCCTTTGAGTTAACTGCATCTTACTCATTTCCAAGGAGAAAAAGGCCACGTAGTTATCTACACTTGCATTGTAGGCTATATTAAGGGCGAGGGAAGTCTTCCCCATGGCAGGCCTTGCAGCTAAAAGGATAAGGTCACTGTTTTGTAGACCTGACAGTTGCATATCTAAATCCTTAAAGCCGGTCGGTACTCCTATAACAGAATCCTCGTTAAGGCTCATCTCGCTTATCTTTTGAATAACTGGATCGAGCAGATCTTTTACCAATGTTAGGTCCTGGTGACTTTGGTCCTGACTTATATCAAAGACAGACTTTTCCGCATACTCCAAGATCTCTGTAACGGGTTTGTTGGTATTTCCCATTTCAATGACATCATTTGCCATTGAAAGAAGCTCTCTTGTTACAGATTTTTCCTTTATGATATCACAGTAGTATCTTACATTTATAGCCGATCCGACGCTTTCGGATATGGCTATAAGTTCCTCGATCCCCCCGATAATTTCAAGCATATTGGCCTTGTCAAGCTCAGCCTCTACCGTGATGTAGTCGACAGGCATATCCTTGTTGTAAACGGAAACAATCGCCTTGAAAATTTCCCGGTTCTTTGTCGAATAAAAATCATTGGCTGAGAGAACTTCCGTTACATCATCGATAGCTGACTCGGGGGAAAGGAGCATAGCCCCTATGACAGACCTCTCAGCTTGGGGATCATAGCTCTCTTGTCTATCCTCCATTTCCTACTCTTTATCTACACTTACACTTAGATTTGCTGTTATGTCGGGATAAACTCTTACAAGAGCAGTGAAACTTCCAAGAGACTTTATATTTTCCTTAAGCTCGATCTTTTTCTTATCTATTTCTATGCCTTCTTGGTCCTTTAACTTATCTGCTATATCTATGGAAGTGATTGATCCGAAAAGTCTGTCCCCTTCACCTGTCTTTACCTTAAGCTTAAGAGTTATGTTTTCCAACTTTCTCTTTAAATCTTCAGCAGCTGCTCTTTCTTCTGCTTCTTTTTGTCTTTTAGCTGCCTGATCCTTTTCCCATTGTTTTAAATTTTCCTTAGTGGCTTCGACTGCAAACCCGTTAGGAAGTAAAAAGTTCCTTGCATAACCTGTCTTGGCATTTACAAGATCTCCGCTCTTTCCCAACTTATCTACATCCTTAGTCAATATCACTTTCATCTTCTTCTTCCTCCTCTAAATATTCATCTATTGCGTTTTTTAAAACGGCTATGGCTTGGTCGATATCAGTGTCAAGCTCTGCACCTGCACTCGTCAGATTTCCCCCGCCACCTATCTTTTCCAGGATTAATTGGACTGAAATCTTTCCCAAACTCCTACCACTTATGTGGATTTTTTCTCCATTTTGTGCCAGAACGAAAGATGCGTCCACCCCTCTTATATTTAACAAATCATCTGCAGACTGAGCCGATACAACTATGGACTCGTCCACATCCTTTTCAAATACCCCAATCGCTATGTTTTTATAGTAGTTGGCATTTGCTATTACATCGGTCTTGTAACGAATAATCTTTTCATCATCCTTGAAAAACCTCTTTACCTTTATGCTGTCCGCTCCCTGTCTCTTTAAAAGAGAGGCAGCCTCGAAAGTCCTAACCCCTGTCTGATAAAAGAAGTTCTTGGTATCTAAGGTTATCCCCGCCAAAAGAGCCTCTGCACTTATTTGCGGGATGACTATCTTTTGATCCATGTAGGATAAAAGCTCTGTCACCAGCTCAGAAGCACTTGAAGAGTAAGGCTCCAAGAAGGCAAGGGAAGCGTTCTTGATATAGTCTTCCCCTCTCCTGTGGTGGTCGATGACCACTATGTTGTTGGTCATGTCGAAAAGTTCCGGACACTCTGTAGAATTTTTCCTTTGAGTATCACAGACTATCAAAAGCGAATCAGGCCCACACAGGTCCTTGGCTTCGCTGCTGTCTATAAAATGATCCATATACTCAGGCTTTTCATTTTTCAAAGCATCAAAGATACTCGAAATTTGTGGGACAACCTTGTTAAGGACTATGTGAGCATCAGTCTTGTTAATCCTACATGCTTCTAAAATCCCCATACACGACCCGAATGAATCCATGTCGGGATTTTGGTGACCCATGATGAGGACGTTTGATGCCTGATGAATCAGTTGCTTTAAAGCCTCAGACATTACCCTGGCCTTTACCTTGTTACGCTTTTCGACAGCCTTGTTCTTTCCACCGAAGTACCTCAATTTCCCGTCATCAAAGACAGCCTGATCTCCTCCCCGACCTAGGGCTACGTCCAGGCAGGACCTTACCTTGTCGTGAATTTCCACAGGATTATCTCCCATGTAACTTGCTCCTATACTCAAAGTAACCTCAAAGCCGTAATCTTCTGTGGCCTCCCTGACCTCGTCAAGGATAAGAAACTTCTTTTCCACTACATTTTCCAGATCTTTTTTATCCATGATTATGATAAATTTATCTGTTTCATACCTCTTTATATGGGCATTGTTTCTTGCCGCGAAGTCCCTTATCTTTTCATCGACTTCGGTAAAGACCAAGACCCCGTTCTTGTTGTCGAAGTAGGCTCTTGCTTCATCGTAATTGTCGATAACAATTTCCATCATGGACAACTTCTTGTCGTCATAAAGGGCTATCAGGTTCATAAAAGACGAGTTATCTAAAACATAAACTATAGTCCTGTCGACATCGTTTTGCTTAACCTTTACCGTATAAAATTTGTAGTAGTTTCCCTTAAGCTCGGACATATAGCACTTTTTACCGTTCTCATCTTCGACCTCTTCAAGCTTAAAAAGATCCACTATGTTCATATTTAAGGGTTCTAAATCCTCATCATCTAAAATATCCGGAAGATGGTGGTTATACCAGATGATATTCTTCTTGCTGTTAAGGACAAAGACCGGAACAGGCATATCGTAGACAGCTATGGCTGCCAAGTCTTCCATGTCCTTGGCTGCTCCTATGTAGGCTTCCTTTACTTCCTCTTCCCTCTTCTTTTCTATATTATATTGGTTGACCAGGGCTGCACCGGCAAGGACTATAGCAAAAAGTCCCAAAAACCTGTTGCCTATAAAAACTCCGATAGCCAGTAAAATTACCACGACTACAAGAAAGATATAATCTTTAAAGCTACGCCTTATTTTTTCCATAATTATTCCTCTTTCTAAAATCAACATAAGAGTCTATTATACCTACTATCAAAAGAGCAGGGAAAATTTCTATGACCATAAGGCCGAAGAAAAATGCCAACATCTTCCAACCCAAGCCCATATTTCTTGTAAGATATAAGATCAAAGTCATCAGGTGGGTAAAAAATACCAGGCTTATAAAGCTCATCAAATTTGTATATACAAGATCATAAGCCCTTCCAAGACTGTAGGATAAAATGATTGATAGGGCTAAAGCTACAAGCAGGACAGTCGTAAACTTGGGATCAGCCTTAAAGTTATAAAATCTTATATCTTCCTTCTTGTTAAGACCGAAAAATATATTTACTCCTATTCCTATGTAAAAAATTCCTCCTAAAAGGCCGTATATATTTTCCACCATAAAGTTCATACTGTCGTTAAAAAGCTTAACAAGGCTCGGGTCACTCAGCTTGGCAAGGGCGAGCATATTATCGACCATAGACTTATAATAGGTTCTCAGCTCATCTAAAATATAAGTACCACTTGTGTATTGATAAATAAGGACGGACAGACCCGTAAATAAAATAAGACCGAAAAAAGATCCGTACATCACAGCCTTTAAGCTGAGTCCTCCCTTATATAAATTTACAACCGACAGGGATACAAAACTTATCAGGATAAAAATAAAAAGTCCTACTTTGGCTGAACTCATAAGTCCTACCAGCAAACTGAAAATGGCGGAGCCTTCTATTATATGCCTGTTAGATCCGTCAAGTCCCAGCCTTATAAATTCTATCGGAAGCCCGATCAAAGCGAGCGGAAATATCAATATATAGACAAAGTATAGTAAAAGTGACTTCATCACTGATTTAAAAACTTCTCCAAATCCTATGCTCTTATCTATTTCAATCACCTCCATATAAGGTATATTATACCATATTAATTTTTCCTATTTGTAAACAATCCTAACATAAGAGACCAATCCTTTTTTTAGAATTGGTCTCTTGAAAAATTTTTATTAAATTTTATTTTACTAAGCAAAAATTTTTTATTCCCTGTAAAGATTATCTCCCTCGTCATCTATGATCTTCTTTAAATCTTCATTTGACCCGATGACAACCAGGTCATCATTTCTCTTTATAATGTAGTCAGGGTCAGGGTTTATATTCATAATCCCCCTGCTCTTTACAGCAACTACATTTATCCCGTAGTTACTCCTCATATCCACATCGATAAAGCTCTTACCTATCCACTCATCCTTAGGGAAAATTTCTGCAATTGAGTAGTCCTCTGCAAATTCGATAAAGTCAAAAATTTGATCACTGATCAGACTTCTGGCAAGCCTTATCGCTGACTCATATTCCGGAATAACTGTCCTGTCAGCTCCGACCTTTAAAAGAATATCGGAGTGGATCTTGTCCTTTGCCTTGGAGATTACCTTTTTAACTCCCAAATTTTTACAAATTACAGTCGACAAAACTGCCGCTTCGAAGTTAGATGAGATGGCAACTATAGCCACGTCAAAGTTTCCCAGCCCCAGCGATCCCAAGGAAGTCTCTGTAAGATTTTCCACATAAACCGCATGAGTAACTATCTTGCTCATTTCATCAACAGTGTCTTCATTATTGTCTATTAAAAGAACTTCGTGTCCGTTTTTTGAAAGCTCCATCGAGCAGGCCCTTCCGAACCTGCCGCAGCCTATAACAACAAATTGTTTCATATTTAAACCTATCCTATCATAATATCTTCATGAGCTTCTTTATAAAGCTTGTTTTCCCTGGATCCTGAAATGGCAAAAAGTATAGTTAGCGATCCGACCCTTCCTATATACATAGTAATTATCAGTAAAAGCTTTGAAACAGCATTCAAGCTCGGAGTTAAATTTCTGGTTAAACCTACAGTACCGAAGGCACTTACTACCTCATAAAGGGCATCAAGATAACTTACCTTATCGATAGCCAGGATCGCAAAGATGACAAAGGAAACCCAGACCAGCGAAAGAGTAACTATGGCTATAGCTTTTTTTACCTCCGAAGACCTGATCCTCCTGTTAAAAACTTCTATGTCCTTATAACTTTTTATCTCGCTCATAGTCACGATGATTAAAAGAGCAAAGGTAGTTGTCTTAATCCCGCCGGCAGTACCTGCAGGTGACCCCCCTATAAACATATTAATGATCGATAAGACTGACGAAGAGTCCAACAACTTTGCCTGATCGATCGAAGCAAAGCCCGCAGTCCTTAAAGTTATCGCCTGGAAGATGGAGTTTGATACCTTATCTCCCATACTTAAATTACCTATAGTAGCAGGATTTTTGTATTCCAGCAAAAAGATCAAAATCGAAGTTATAACCAACATCAAGATAGTCGTAGTAAAAACTATCTTTGAGCGCAGGGAGTACTTCCTGAAGTTTAGCCTGTTATTTACCACATCGATAATAACATTAAAGCCTATCCCGCCTAGGACTATAAGAGCTCCTATTACCATAAGCATAAAGGCGTCCCCGTTTACATCTATCAGAGAATTAGGACCGATTATATCAAAGCCCGCATTACAAAAGCCCGAAATCGAATGGAAAAAGCTGTAGGCTATTCCCTTAGCTCCATACATGGGGATAAATCTGAACATCAAAAGCAAGGCTCCGATAGTTTCGATTGTAAAAGTTGCTATCAGTATGTATTTTATTAGCTTGACCATTCCCTTCATGTCAAAGCTGTTTGTCTGTTCCTTAATAATTAACCTATGCTTAAGAGTAATCTTCCTTCCTAAAATAAGGGCAAGTAAAACTGCAAAGGTCATAAAACCCAGCCCACCGACCTGGATCAAGGCTATGATTATAACTTTTCCCACCACAGTCCAGGAACTGAATGTCGGCACAGTCACCAGCCCCGTTACGCAGACAGATGATGTCGCTGTAAACAGGCAGTCCAAATAAGTTATATCTTCACTGTTTTGACTTATAGGCAGGGATAAAAGCAAAGATCCTGCAATAATTAAAAGAAGAAAACTTATTATAAGAACCATCGGAGGATTATCCTTAAAATATTTCTTTATATCATTCATCTTATTCATGAGCAAATAATACTACAAATAAATTAAAAAGTAAATCAAAAGAACTCAGGCCTTTTTAAAGACCTGAGCTCTAATCTTCATCCTTATTTTTAACCTGTTCATCGTACATACTCTTATAGATTCCGCCCTTAGCCATAAGGTCAGAGTGACTTCCCATTTCACAGATGACGCCGTCCTTTAAGACCACGATCTTATCCATGTCCTTGATGGTAGAAAGCCTGTGAGCTACTACAAAGCTTGTCCGA
Organism: Finegoldia sp.; assembly: GCA_034180305.1. Classification (GTDB taxonomy): domain Bacteria; phylum Bacillota; class Clostridia; order Tissierellales; family Peptoniphilaceae; genus Finegoldia. Next base: position 28,244 of record JAXFOR010000001.1, on the reverse strand, counting down.
TTTTCCTTTAAAGCCTTTACCCCCTCCTGGATAAGACTTTCTGTTTCCGTATCAATATTTGCAGTCGCCTCATCTAAAATTAAAATCTTCGGATTTCTTATATAAGCTCTTGCAAAAGAAATCAATTGCTTTTCTCCCTGGCTTAGGTTGTTGGCATTTTCTATTATCTCAAGGTCAATCCCCCTCTTGACCAGAGCCTGACCTCCAACGTCCAAGAGAGCCTGCCTTACTTCTTCATCTGAAAAGTCACCGTCCAGGGCTATGTTTTCCTTCACAGTCGCCTCAAATAAAAAGGAATCCTGGAGGACAACCGCCATGTCCTTCCTTAAGTCCTTCCTGTCGATTCCTCCTATGTCCCTTCCGTCTATCAGGATCCTGCCCGCCTGAGGAGAATAAAAGTTTAAGAGCAGGTTTATAATAGTAGACTTACCTGAACCTGTCGGCCCTACAAAGGCTATCGACTCGCCGGGACTTACACTGAAGGTCACTCCCCTTAAGACAGGCTCGTCCTTCTCATACTCAAAGTAAACATCTTCGAAGTCCACCCTGCCCTTAAGTTCATCAAGCTTGCCCTCAAGCTCATCCAGCTCATCCATTTGAAACAAATCAAAGACGTGGATAGCAGATGCCAGGGATTCTTGGAACTCCCCGTACCTTTGGATAAGGGTCTGAGCGTTTGAAAAAATCTTTGTCGTATAGTCTACTACCATGTAAAGCGAACCGACCGAAACAGGATAAGCTCCCGTAATCTGACCCAGGCCGAAGTAAATCAATACTATAACTATGGCCACATAGGAAAGAGAGTCCATCGCCCGATAGCCTGAGTATGACCTCAGTCTCGCAAGCTTTAACTCAGTCCTGTAGATGTCGTCATTTAAGCTGTCAAACTCTCCCTTGATCTGTCCTTCCCTGTTAAAGGCCCGGATAATCTCCATATTTTGAATATTTTCATTAATTGAAGCATTTATATCGGAAGTGGACCTCCTGATCTTTCCCGTATAGCGTGATATCTTGGAGCTGAAAGACTTAAAGATAAAAAAGACTACCGGAAAGAGGATCAAAATCCCCAGAGCCGCCCTGAAATTTGTAATGACCATCATCCCGTAAAGGCCGACTACCATTATCCCCGACGTTAAAATTTCAGCCAGTGCCAGCCTGAACATCATCTTTAAGCGATTGGTATCGTTGGTAATCCTCGAAACTATAGCCCCTGCAGGCAGGGAATCGAAGTAGCTTATAGGAAACCTGTGGACTTTTTCATAAACATCGTTTTGGATATTAAAGGCTATGTTGTTCGCTGCCCTTTCGAAATAAATCACAGCTATGTTGCTGAAAATCCCGCTTCCCACAAAAACCGCCAGGTAAAGGGCCAGGTACTTGCTGATATTTTTAAAGTCCTGTGAGCTCATATCTGTCGATATAAATTCATTTAAGATCTTGGCTATTATTACAGGCCCCAGGATTTCCAGTCCCGTCCTCACAAGCGAGCTGATAAACCCTAAAAATAGATTCAGTTTTTCTTTAAGAGCGTAGGTCTTTAACTTTTCCCTTGCAAATTTTTCCCTATTGCCCATCGCTCACTCCTCTTTCCTGTCTTATAAACTGCTTCCTATACCAACCGTCGTAAGCCATAAGGTCTTCGTGGCTTCCCCTCTCGATGATCCTTCCCTGATCGAGGACAATGATCTCGTCGCAGTCCTTTACCTGGCTTAACCTGTGGCTTGCTATTATCAGAGTACGGCTCTTTGCCTCGTCCCTGATGCTCTTTAAAATATTCTTTTCGGTATTGGCATCGACTGCACTCATGGCATCATCTAAGATCAAAATCTCAGGATCCTTGATCAAGGCTCTGGCTATCTCTATCCTCTGCTTTTGACCCCCTGATAGGGAGATCCCCTTTTCCCCTGCGAGGGTGTCCAGGCCCTTAGGAAACTTTTCCAGGTCCTTTTCAAAGTCCGCCTTTCTTATTGCAGATAAGATTTCCTCATCTCCTGCCTCAGGCTTGGAAAATCTTATATTGTCCCGTATGGTCTTGGAAAATATCATATGCTTTTGAGGGACGTAGCCGATCTTTTCCTTAAAGGACTTCATCGAATAGCTATCTAAAGGCCGATCATTTACATAAATCGCTCCCTTGTCTACCGAATACAAGTCTAAAAACTGCTTGATCAAGCTCGTCTTTCCGCTTCCGGTCTTTCCGACTATCCCTAAGGAAGATCCGCTCCTTATCTCCAGACTTATCTTGTCCAAAACTTTCTCCTTGGATGAGGGATAGGAAAAAGAAAGAGAGTCCAAGCTTATATCTGCACTTCCTGTCAAATCCTTTTTGTCATCAGTAGCTTCTATCTCTTCGTGGTAGTTAAGAATGCTTGCTATCCTGTCCATAGACGCAGATGCCTGTTGGTAAACATTTATAAAACGACCGAAGGCCCTCATCGGCCACACCAGCATATTCAGATAGTAGGTAAAAGAAACCAACTGCCCTATCGTGATTTCTGATCGTGAAATAAGTCTTGCCCCGTAAAAAATCGCTATGGCAAAGGTAATCGCAGGCACTATCCTCTCCACAGGATTCATCATAGCTTCGAAGACCACCTGATCCATATTCCGATCCCTAAGCTCTCTTGACTTTTCCTTAAAGCCCCTTATCCTGGTCTTAACCAAATTATAAACCCTGATGATCCTTATCCCTTCCACGTCTTCCAAGACCCTATCGTTAAGTTTATCGAAGGACTTTTGTGCCAGCCTGTACTTTTGGTTAACCTTTTTACCTATGATTATGTAAAGGATAGCCAAAAAAGGAAGGGGGATTATGGAGACGAGGGTAAGTCTGAAGTCTATCAGGATCGCCATCATTATTACTATTAATAAGGGAAAGAAAGTTGAATCAAAAAAAGCCAACAGGCCGAAGCCACCTAGATCCTGAAGGGCGATTACATCATTAGTCGATCTCGCCATCAGTGACCCTGTCGAATTTCTCTCGAAAAATCTCTGAGACTGCCTTAAAAATTTATCCATCAGCCGATCCCTCGCCCTGTTCTCTATTGTGTAGCCCCCCTTAAAGACAAAGTAGGACCAGCCCATGGCGAAAAAATATTTTATAAGAATTACAAAAAGGTCAAAGGCTATGATAGCGATGAAACTTTTAAGGCCGATTGAATTTGTAAAGACCAGGTCGGTAAGCTTTCCTGTAATATATGGAGGGATCAGCCCCATCAGGTCACTTGCCAAAAGAAAAGCAATCGCCAATATGTATTCCTTCTTGTAATACTTAATAAACCAGCCGAATTTTTTAAACATGTCTACCTCTTTCCCTATCAATAAAATCTCATAAGATATCATACCACAAATTTATCCCTATCTATCAGCTCCTCTATACTCATATAAAAGAAAAAGCCAAGCAATCCTGCTTGGCTCTTCCCGATTATATTTTATTGTCTAAATTTTTATTAACTATGCGTTTTCAGCTGATCTTCTCTTCATAGCGATAACAGCTGTTGCCATTAATGCTATACCTACTATAGTGAAGATTAGAGTACCGATACCACCTGTTTGTGGGATAGTTACTTTCTTGTTCTTAACTTCTTGGGCATCTTGTCCTTCTCCATTTACTTCATAGCTGATATCAGTTATTCCACCTTCACCAACTGTAAATTCAATGTCTGATGTTAATTTAGCAAAGCCTTCCGGTGCTACAGTTTCTTCCAATTTATATTTGCCTTTATTTTCCAGACCTTTAACTATGAATTGACCATCAGCATTAGATGTTAAGGTTACAAGTCTAGATTCATTACCTGTTTTTGCAACAAATTCATATTGCATTTGAGCTTTAGCGAAAGCATCATCTCTTGCTTTTTGTAATTCTTCAATTCTATTAAGAGCTGCTTCCCTAGTATCATATTCTACATCTAATCCATTATTATCTTTTATAGTAACTTTGTTCTCTGCTGAAATTTGACCATTTTCTCCAGCTGTATTAAATGCGTTAATAGCAGCAAGGTATGCGTCTTGTGCTGTTACATAAGTAGTTTGATCAACATTTGCTGACTCTACTGATTTAACTGCTAGATATTGTCCATCACCATTTTTAACTAAGAATTGAGCTCCTTGAAGTCTTGTTCCTGCACAGTCTGTTTTAACAAATTTGTGTTCTTTTACTGTTACTTCCGGTGGTGTAGGTGTGATTGAAGTATCGTCCTTAGTGTTTTTTATTGTTACTTGTCCATTTTCTGTACCAACTTGATATTCTGGTGTATAACCGTTAACTTTTTCTATTACTTTATATTTTCTGTTGTTATCTAAACCTGTAAAAGTATGACTGAAGTCTGTTCCTGTCTTAGTAGCATTTGCTACAACCTTATTAGTTGTTGTATCAATTAATAGGTAAGTTACAGATACGCCTTGTGGTACTTCTGTTCCTTCTGCCCAAGTTTTATTAACAGTGATTTTTCCTTCACTTGGTGTTATTTCACCTGATCCTTGGTCAGGTTCTCTTGTATAATTAAATGTTACATAGTTCTTTTCCGGTATATCAGTTACAGCTGATGAGTTAACTGTTGCGGAGTATTTTAAAGCTATATCGAATGATCCACTTTTAGCCTTATTTGTAACCTTATCTAAACCTGATTGAGTAAGTTTTAATTCAAAACCGTAGTCAGTGTTAGTTATAGTATAATCATTAGTATCAAAGAAAGCTGTATCTAAATTAGTAACTTTTCCATTTTCATCCAAAGTAGCTAATCCAATTTTTAAATCTTTGTTATATGTTAAACCTTGAGTCATAGTATCTGACCAGTTCATATATTCGTAGCTAGCGTTTGCTGGGATTTTAGTTTTAACTGTAAAGTTTTCAACTCCACCAACTCTATTTTCAGCTTTGTATTTATCTCCTAAATAGTTAGCATACTGAATTGATTGAGCTTTATCATTATCTTTTGTTACTTGAGGTTTTTCTTCAATGTTTTTAGGATATACGTTAACTTCTGTTAGATATCCTTTTTCAGCATCAACTGTTTCACCGTCTTTAGTAGTACCGGCAACTTGGTTTACTATAGGAAGTGCTATTCCAAATGGTACTGCTAGATTACCTGTTAGAGTTGCAGGTTTTCCAGTTTCTATAAACCAGTAGTAACCTGCTGCTAAATTAGCACTAGCACCTGTGCCATTTGCAGTTGTAATAGTTGTTTCTTGTTTTACAGCACCTTCCAAATTAGCCATTGCTGTTTCAGTCGCGTATGAATCAGGTGCAGCCATTAATGTATCCAATTGAGCGGCATCTTTTAATTTATAGTAAGTGAATGTAACGCCGTCTACTTCGGATACATTTATTCCTAATAAACCTAATTGCTCTTGACTTAATACACCACCATTAGAATCTACAGGTAGAATTTGATTGTATTCTGTTGCTTTTAACTTGTGTACTTTTACTGTAGTTGTTGTTGGTTCTGTTTTTGACACAATACCAGCTAGACTTCCTTGAACTTGTTCTTTTGTTACCTCATCTGCTGCCATAGCAGGTACTGCTAGACCTACCATCATTACCATTGCTAAAAAGAATGATAAAATTTTCTTTCCTAGTTTCATTTTTTATTCTCCTTTTTTAAATATTTATTTTTATAATTTTTTAAAAAATTTATAATAATCTCCTGTGAGCTTATATATCCGTGAGGATAAATATTTCACCTTTAAGCTTAGCTGTCCCGACTAAAGGATCAGCTTCTCTCTTCTCTTTTTTCTGTACCATATTATCGAAGCTAACATCAACCCTCCTCCTATTACGCTAAAGATAAGGCTACTGATTCCACCTGTTAATGGGAATTCCTCCTTTTTATTAACAATTTTTAATATATTTAAAAGGTCTGTTTGACCATTTTTAGCATAGAGTTGACTTTGACCATAGCTTATGGTCTTATCTGTTTGATTGATGCTTATAATATAAGTTTCATCAGATATCCTATATCCGATCGGTGCTATGATTTCGGTAAGCTTATAATCACCACTCGGCCAATCACTAGGCACTTCTATCTTTATGCCCTGCTCTTCTCCTGATGATGAAGTAAAAGATTCATAAGCACTCTGAAGATCCATCTCTAAAGTGACGATCTTTCGGTCGGCTGAGATATCCGTTATCTTATATTTCCTATCCGTCGGATTATCAGTATCGACCTTAAGTCCGGCAGGGAAGGTTTTATTTGTCGGAGCCGTAAGAGTAAATCCTAAAATTCCTTTTTCTATGCTGTGATCTGTGTTTTGATCATCCTTCCATACCTTATCGATATAAAATTTCATCTTTGTTATAGGCTCTTTTTCGTCGCCCACTAGTAAAGTTGGATTATATTGAAGGATTGGTACTTGATAAGTCTCTTCATTTTCTAAAGCTTGTATTTCTGAATAATCTCCTATATATGCATAGTTTTGAGGATCAGGTTCGTCTGTTATCCAGTGGTAATCAATAAATGATGTGTTTTCCTTATTAACTACTGTGGCATCTAAAACTACAAGAAATGCCCAGTCACCTGTCGCTCCTCCGAACCTTGTTGCAGGAATATTTAATTGATAGTCTACAGGCACTTCGCCCTTACCGGGTATAGTGTCCACAGCCCCTTTGATCAAGCTTATAGGAGATGATGGGTGATTGTCACTACCTGAAGATAGATTTACCTCTTCCATTTGAGTCTCAGGCTGAGCTACATATTTCTCTGTAGAACGATTATCCATAAAATTGTTTAAATAATCTCTAAGAACAGGATCTACATCGAATAGTCTAAATGAATTAATCTTCAAATTTTGTCCATATACGTCAAAGCTGGTATTCCTATCAGTATATTCGCCATTGCTGTTAGCTTTAGACTTTAACATAATATAAACTTGCACCGATCCTGTTTGAGGGTCTTTTACATCAACATAGTACTTAAAGTTCATGTAGCTCGGATAACCCGGATGTTCTATATAAGTTACGTTGCTCTTATATGGTTCGATGTAAGTTTTTCTTGTTGTTTGCTCATATTTTATTTCCTGATCATTACTTACCAAGGAGTTTGTATCACGAGTCCAAGTTACCGAACCGTCTTCATTTATTGTTACAGTAGATGTAGCAGAGTTTAACTTGTAATTATCAGGAGCCCTTGTCTCCTTCAAGGTATAGGTTCCGGGATCCAAATTATAAAAGCTTGCTAAACCCATGCCATCACTTGTGGCCTTATAAGTCTTTGTAGGATCGACGGTAGATGTTAATTCAAACTCAGCCCCGCTTAAAGGCTTATTATTATCTTCCTTGTCGACCTTTTTTATAGTCAACTTATAGTTCTTTTTATTTACATAAGTAAATTCAAAATCTGTTGATTCTACTTTCGAAACATCTCCGTAAGGTGGAGGTAGTTGCAACCTAAGTGACCTTTCTTTTTTATTTAAAACATCTAAGTTGCTAGGATCTGCCAGAGTAGGATTACCTGCCAGAGGAGTAGGCTTTAAGAAATTATATGGTCTTCTAAGTTCTACTTCCAAGTTTCCTGTTTGAGTATTCGCATAAACATATACTGTCCATTCAGCTTCCCGATTTATATAAGACTCAGGAATTTGAGTCTACCTGATTATATATTCACCGGGCTCTGTTATTTTAATGGTGTGAGTATTATCAGCTCCCGGAGTAATCATTTCAGGACTGCCTCCACTTTTCTCAATGGTAAATTTTCCACCGAGCAAAGGAGTAATACCGTCTTGTTCATATAAATTTAAGGTTAATTTTAAAGGTTCATAGGACGGAATATTTTCTATTATTATATTTCGTGGGTCTTCTTCACTGTTATAGGCTCTTCCGTTAGTAGAAGTTATGACATATTCGAAACGACCGTTTTTGTTCGTATCATCTACAGTTAGATGCCAACTTCTTTCAGCTATATCATCAGGAAGATTGAACTCCAGTCCCCAGTTCGGATCTGGTGCCTTAGTTTCAACTATTGTATAATTTCCCGGTCTGATTCCATTTTCCAAATAGAAGGTATTTTTTGTAGTTCCGACAGTATCATGAAGGATAAAATCTTCTTCTGCACCTGTATCGTCATTAATTAACTTAAAAGCAGCATTTTGGGCAGGTCTTGCAAAGGTGTCGTATTTTTCTAAGTTTATTGATCCATATCCCCTCTCTGCATAGGATGTAGCAGCAGTGCCTGAGTTAGGATACGTTATTATCGGAAATATAAATTCTCCCGATAGATTTAGCAAGCTTGCTCCGATGTAGGCCCTTGTATTCGAATTTTCAGCAGTTGCTTCCAATACTACTATATAAGTTGGCGAAGGACTTTCGTTAAAGGCTCCCCCAAAGTTTATTTGGATAGTATCATTATCCGGTACATATGTCAGAGTAAAGTTTGTTACTTCTTTTACCCCGGAACTATTAGAATCAAAGTCCTTAGGATTATCAGGAAGGCTACCTGATATCAGCCTATACACCTTTATGCCTGCCCCTTGTAATATAGTCGCACTCGGTGTAGCTGTAGGCAAGCCGTTTTTATCCAACTCCTTACCGAAAATTGAAAATACTGTATTAGAATTTGTTGTAGTCGGATCATCTCCATAAGGATTTAAGTAGAATGTTTGTTTCAAGCTTGGCTCAATTGCCTCTATCAAAATTGGAGCATGAGTCTTAATTGTCTGTGCTCCATTTCCTCCCTCTTGAATAGGATAAGTCAAATCTTTGTTATAGTTTCTTTCAAATTCTTCAGAAGGTAGATTTGTTTCTTCGGCGTAAGATATGCTGGAGAAATTTATGGATGAAAGGCTATCACTAAATAAATTTATCATCCTGTTAACAAGGCTAGGTTGACTTTGTGAATAATTTCCATAGGAATTCACCCAAAATTCATGAGTTTGAGGTGTCCTATCATAACCATCTGGAGCTTTTGTTTCCTTAATAAGGTAATGACCCTCTTCGAACTCTTTAGGTCCTAGTACAAGTTTACCGTCAGAACCACTTGTCTTTATTCTAAATTTTCCTGTATCCTGATTTACTATAGTAAACTCTGCCCCTTTCAGAGAGTTTCCTTCTGAGTCAACCTTATTAATAGTTATCTTGTTACTAGGGTAGGCAAATTCATTTGCTATAGGAATATATTCCATTTCATTTATCAAAGGACTTCCATTAGGGGCTTGTCTTACTATCCCCTCTTCATCCACATAAAAATCAAATCCTGCATTAAGACCCTTAAATCCACTCGGAGTTTTTATTTCGACTAATCTGTAGTAGGCATTTTTTGTAATAAAAGTGATTTTAAAAGATCCGTCCTGATCTGTAGTTATGCCTGTTTTTATAGTGCTGTATCATTGGTTACTGCATATTCCTCTTCTATGCCGTCCCCGTCTTTATCCTCTTTTACAATTTTTACAAATACGTTAGGTAAGCTCGGATCAATTTCTCCATAGAAGTGAGCATCATAATCTTGCCTAGTTGATGTTTGGTTATTTAAAGTAGTTGTAACAGTGATTACATTACCTGAAAAACCGTCAGGTATTTGAACAGTGTTTTCAATATATGCAGTTTTAGCCGTTGTTACCGAATTTATTCTATTTTCTGTCTTAGAAAAAGTAATAACTCCTGTTTTACTTAAAGTATATTCTGTAAGAGATCCTTTAAAAGAGCCTACCTTTGCATCTCCTCCACCTGTAGCTACAAAAGCCCTGCTCGTTATAGGAGTAGTTAAATTATATGTGAATTTTGTAGTAAAACTTGTCGTATTACCTCCATTTATAACCCTTCCGAACTTAGCATACCTTACTCCATCTACATAGTAAGCTATATAGTAGAAGGGGTTATTATATTTTGTATAAGCCCCCAGTGTGTAAGATGTAAATAGCGTATCTCCACCTCCTAGGGTTTCGTTAGCTTTTCCGACATATGCTAAGGTAGACTGGTCTTTCAAAGAAGTAGTAGTAAATCCGTATACTGAATCAAAGGTGAAGGTCTTAGTAATAGATGTGTCTGTAGTCGTGCTCGATGTCCATCGATTAAGGATAGGATATACTCCGGCTGAAAAATATGTCGTATCTTTGGACCAATCAGGGTTTGATGAATTATCCTTATAACCTACCCCATCTATTAAGCTGTAGGTAACATTTTGACCTATGGAGTACTTTCCTTCATAGTCTACTTCAGTATCATTTATCAGCTTAGCTCCTTCTTCTGTAACCGTAAATTCCAGATAATGACTCATGTTTAAAAGATCCGGTTCGGTTTGGTTGGACTTGTAATAAACAGTTATAAGAGGAGTAGTATGATCTCCCTTTTTGTATACAACCCCTAGTGGATCTGTGCTGTTAAGGGCGTGATTTACAGTAAAGTCCGGGGGAAGATCCACAGTAAATGTTTGACCTGCCTGAACGTCTTTTGGAACTCTGATATAAATATCCAATGGAGCACTAATCATAGCGTTAGCTCCACTATACAAGTCATAACCGAAGTGGAAATCACCTACATCTATTTTATAAACCCCATAGTTAGTTCTTGTTGTGGTCTGAGTAGGATCTGTTTTTGTATTATAGGTATTTGTCGAAGAGCTTGCAAAAATATTAAGCCTTTGACCTATGGCAGGCTCACTCGCACCTAATATAATTTTGTCAGTAATAAGACTGCCTGATTTTCCTTTAGCTGATAAATCCAGGAGGATGCTTTGATCAGAATCAGCTTCCTTCCTTATAAGAAAGACATACTTATATCCTACTTTTAGATCTTTAGCAAGAATGGTAGGATTTTTTACCTGATTATTCAAGCTATCGATATAAGATGAGTCCGAAAGCCCCAGGTCTTTTTCATCATATCCATTTGTTTCTACTATTCTATCTATTGTTATATTATCCCTTGTAGATGTAAGTTGGTTTAAGAGATCCAAGTTTATTTCTTTTATGTCGGAAAGACTTTTTATATCCAAGGTTAAAGTGTATATAGCACTGTCTTCGCCTAAGACCATACCCCAACTGGAAACATCCAAGTTATTAAACTGATCCGAAGAGCTTATCAAACTATCTTCAGTAACAAGAGTGATAGGCAGATAAAGATCTTTATAGGCTTCCTTTGTCAGAGTTATATAGGTATTGGTAGGTTCTTTTTGATCCTTTGTCAGACTTTGATTGCTTGTAGGATCTATAAAAGCTTGTCTAGCTTGATCCACTTGTGAATAGTCAACCTTAATTGCCGAGTCACTTAACTGTGAACCTGTAATAACACTTAAAAGACCCTTGTCATCTTTTATTAAAAACCTGAAGTTATCTATACTTATATCTTCTGAAGGTTTATAAGTTAACTTATCTGCACTTAATAAGCTCATAGAAGAATTTTCCATCTTTAAGGCTTGGAATAATTCCAAGGAGCTTAGGTTAAGATTACTGTCTTCTATGTCGATATTTATACTAAGAGCTTGATAGCCCGGTATTTCTATTGCAAGAGTAGGTTTATATTCCTGTATATTATTTTCATTTATATATTGCTTTATAACATCAAGAGTTTCCTGTGATTCGTCTTTTAAAAATTCGCTGTCAAAGAGTGGATTGTAATAGTTATATAAAAGATAATCCCCGCTGTGTAAATTCATTTTTATATTCGGATCACTGATCAAGTCGTCATACTTTAATACTCTTGTATTTCCGTCACTTTCTTTAATGGTTATTTCAAGTTCAGAAAGGTCAAGTTTTTCCCCTGACTTATAGGTAGTACGAGGCATCTTTGTAATTTGTATTTCAGCCTGCATGCTTTGACCGTCAGGACTTGCAAAAGAATCGCTACCCGCTTGTGCCTGATCAGGATTGTCTTGACTCGAAAGGTTAGGATCCGAACTTTCAGGCTGTGTACCTGTTACTTCTGTAATTGAATTTAAAACTTCCTCTTGTGGTGATGTAGGATCACTTACTGTAGGAGCTTTAATTTCAACAATTTTTTCATCAATAATATTAGCAGCTTGAGCAGTATCTCCTTGTCTTTCTATTTTAATCTTGGCATAGGCTGTATCTAAGGAGCTTGCTGTCGCTTTAATAAAGAAGTTGTAGGAAAATCCTGTCTGTAAATCTTCGCTAAGGCTTATCGGATTTATAATCTTATAATCAGCTGCCTGAGCCAGGTCTTTATCATCTATTCCCCTGTACTTGCCTCTTGTAAGGGAGAGGTCTGTTTCTTCGTAGCCGTTTGTCTTTACAATCCTATCTATGGTGATTGAGTCGTTGTTTGCCTTGTCCTTGTCTAAAAATTCTATGTCGATCTTTTTAATTGTCCCGAGGTCTTTTAGGTCAAGGCCCAGGGTGTAGATGGAATTTTGCTCATCAAGTTTAAGACCGTACTTGTTTAGGGTCAGCTCAGGAAAGTCTGAGACGTCTGAGATGTTTTCCTTAAGTGGAGAAACTGTTATCGGAAGTTTTAGACTTTCATATCCTTCCTTCTTAACCTCCAAGAAGAAGGTTTGGGAAGGGTCGCTTTCACCTTGTGGAAACTCTTCCTTTTTTATATTGTCATAAGCTAAGGTCAACTCGTCTTGAGCAAATATCTTTACATCGCCGTTAGCATCCTTAGCTAAGACTTGTAAGCTATTTACCTTTATTTCTTCGTCTTTGAAGAAGCTAAGTCTGTCCACGCTTAATGCCATCATAGAGCCCGGCTTAAGCTTTAAAGAGTTTAACATTTCTAATGGACTAAGTCCGAGACCGTCATTTGAAACGTTTATGTCAAAGCTTATCGGATCAAGTCCTTCGATGTTTAAAGTTATCTTGCTTTCTGCTTGTGTGATATTGTTTTCGGTTAAGTACTTGGATAATTCATTTTTAAAGTCGTCGGATTCATTTTTTATGAAGCCCGGATCGAAGAGCTTGTCGTAGTACTTTACCGGAAGGTCTGTTTCTTGAAGGCCTGTCAAGTTTATGACGTCTTGGTCTGTGTAGGTGATATCCTGTCCGTCTGCAGTCTTTGCGACGATTTTTATCCCGGTAAGGTCTATCTTATCTGTGACCTTGTAGTCGACCTTGGGATAGTCAACTATGACAGCCTGTCCGTTTGTTAGACCTGAGTCTGTAGGCTCAGTAGCTGCAGGTTCACTTGTGGGAGTCTCGGTGGTCGAAGGCTCTGTCTGACTTTCTAAAGGAGAGCTCTGAGTCTGCGTACTTGTATCACTTCCACTTGTCGCCGGATCACTTCCTGCTCCTGTCTCTATAGTAGTAGTCGTATCCTGTGTGTCTGCTGCCAGTACAGGGGTGACTGCACTTTCGACAAAAAAGACAAGCGTTATTAATAAAGTAGCTATCCTATTGCCTATCGCTCTCATCTTATCCTCCATCCTTAAAATTTAATCCTCTTACTTAGTTCAAATATTAATCTTTAAATATAAAAGTAGCTTGACTTCTAAAATTTCAGTAACATTTTTCATCCTCGATAAAGACTTTCGTAATCCGGGGTGAAAAATTTATAAATTTGAAATCAATTCATATTAATTTACTCTGAAAAGCTCACTGAAATATAATCATTTCATACTATTTTACCCTGAAAAGAGCAAGAAACATTCCATACTCTTTTAGTAGGTTTTCACAAGCCTTAAAAACTACTTTTAGCTTAATATGCATTTCATTTTAACAAGCGAAGTCTCTTAACAGATGTTTTTAATTTAACTTAAAAATCATACAAAAATTCTGACAAAAACAGAATGGATAAATATCTTCCCCTCAAGAAAAAATATTTAATTTCTCATTTCCATGTTTTTATACCAAAACAAACGTCAAAATTTACACTTTATTGATGTTTATTTATATAACTCACTTTCGCTTATATACTGTTTTATGTTTAAATTATATATTAAAAAAATACAAGCCTTTTTGTTAAAAAAGTTTATCAAAAAATAAACGAAAAAAAACATTGCAATTTGTAATAAAAAATGATTTAATGTATTAGATAAATAAATAAAAAAACCTTAGTCCCAAGGACAGGTTTTCTACCCTGCCTTTGAGTGGGGTTTTTTTTTGGAAAAAAATAGGTGACAAAATTTTTTTACCTATTTTTAACCGGTTAACTTGAAAGGAGAAAATCGTGCCTAAGGATAATTCTATTAAAAAAACTTTGGTTATAGGCTCAGGTCCTATAGTCATAGGTCAAGCTGCAGAGTTTGACTATTCAGGAACTCAAGCGTGTGAAACTTTGAAAAAAGAAGGGGTTGAAACAGTACTTATAAATTCAAACCCTGCTACTATCATGACTGATGCGGGAGTTGCCGATAAGACTTATATTGAACCTATAACAATCGACGTCGTAGAAAAAATTATAGAGAAGGAAAGACCTGACTCAATTATAGCAAGTATGGGTGGACAAACAGGTCTTAACATGACTCTTGACTTATATGAAAAGGGAATTTTGGATAAGTACGGTATTAGAATTATCGGTACTGATATAGAAGCCATTAAAAAGGGCGAAGACCGTGATATTTTCAGAAATACTATGAGAGATATATCTCAACCTATCATTGATTCCGAAATAGCTACAAGCCTTGATGAAGGGATCGAACTTGCTAAGAAGATTGGCTACCCTCTTGTAGTAAGACCTGCCTACACTCTTGGAGGTACAGGCGGCGGCTTTGCCTACAACGAAGAAGAGCTTAAGGAAACTTTGTCTTTAGGTCTTAGCCTAAGTCCTGTCAGCGAAGTTCTTTTGGAAAAATCAATCAAGGGATGGTTGGAAATAGAATTTGAAGTTTTAAGAGACAGTGCTGGAAACAAGGTTATAGTTTGCGATATGGAAAATGTGGACCCTGTAGGTGTGCACACAGGTGACTCTATCGTAGTAGCTCCTTGCCAATCTCTTGACAAGGAAGTAGTCGACAGATTAAAGCAAGCTTCTTTCGACATAGTTGAAGAAGTAGGCGTAGAAGGAGCCTGCAATGTCCAACTTGCCTACAACCCTAAGACTGATGAGTATGCAGTTATCGAAATAAATCCTCGTGCTTCCCGTTCATCCGCCCTTGCATCAAAGGCTACAGGTTACCCTATAGCTCGTATAGCTACTAAGATCGCCCTTGGTTATACTTTCGATGAAATCGCAAACGAAACTACAGGTGAACCTTTAGGAACTTACGAACCTCACGCAGACTATGGAGTAGATAAGATTCCTAAGTGGCCTTTCGATAAGTTTAAGATGGCTAACAGAAAGTTAGGTACTAAGATGATGGCAACAGGTGAAGTAATGTCCATTGCATCAAACTTCGAAGAAGCTTTATTAAAGGGAATAAGATCTTTGGAAATCGGAAAGTTCTCTTTGGAATCAAAGTTCTCAGCTAATGAAAGTGACGAAGACCTTGTAAGAAGGATGGAAAGTCCTGATGACGAAAGACTTTTCGATATAGCTGAATACCTTAGAAGGGGTCACTCAAGCGAAGAAGTTCACGATATAACAGGAATTGAAGTTTACTTCCTTGATTTAATAAATGAAATAGTTCAAAACCAAGAAAAATTAAAGACTCTTTCTTTAGGAGATTTGGACGAAGGTCTTTTAAGATCTTTAAAGGAAAACGGATTTTCCGATAAGGCTATAGCTGATTATACAAAGGCAAGTGAAGATGAAGTAAGAAAACTTAGAAAGAAATATCAAATCTTGCCTAACTACAGAAGAGTGGACACTTCCCCATTTAGAAAGAACGGAGCTTACTACTACTCTACTTATGCTAAGGACGACGAAAATCAAGTTTCCGATAGAGAAAAGATTATCGTTCTAGGTTCAGGTCCTATAAGAATCGGTCAAGGAATCGAATTTGACTACTGCTCAGTTCACGCTATCAAGTCTCTTATAAAGATGGGGATTGAAACTGTAACTATTAACAACAACCCTGAAACTGTATCTACAGACTTTGATACATCAGACAAGTTATACTTCGAACCTCTAACAGAAGAAGATGTTAAGAATATCATTGATATCGAAAATGCCAAGGGTGTTATCCTTGCCTTCGGTGGTCAAACAGCTATCAAGCTTGCTGAATGCCTACACTCAGCAGGAGTTAAGATTTACGGTACAGACTTTGAAGATATAGATGCTGCAGAAGACAGAGAAAAATTCGAAAAACTTTTAAATAAGCTTGACATCAACAGACCTAAGGGCCGTGGGGTTTGGAATGTAGAAGAAGGTTTAAGCATAGCTAAAGAATTAGGCTACCCTGTTCTTATCAGACCTTCTTATGTCCTTGGTGGTCAAGGTATGGAAATAACTTATGATGAAGTTCGTCTTAAGGACTACCTTGAAAGTGCCTTTGAAAGAGATGCTAAGAATCCTGTCCTTATCGACAAGTACCTTTTAGGTCGTGAAATCGAAGTTGATGCTATAAGCGACGGAGAAGATATTTTAATTCCGGGCGTTATGGAACACTTGGAAAGAGCAGGGGTTCACTCAGGTGACTCTATCACAATTTATCCAAGCATAAACATCTCAGATAAGATCAAGGATAAGATTTTGGAATACACTGAAAAGATTGCAAAGAGCCTTCACGTTAAGGGTATGGTTAACATCCAATTTATCGAATACAACGATGAACTTTATATAATAGAAGTTAATCCGAGAGCATCCAGAACTGTTCCTTACATTTCAAAGGTATCAAATGTGCCTATAGTTGACCTGGCAACAAAGGTAATGCTTGGTGAAAAGTTGGCTGATCTAGGCTACGGCACAGGCATTTACAGCGAAGGCGATATGTATGCTATAAAGGTCCCTGTATTCTCAATGTCCAAGCTTAACAGGGTTGAAATTTCCCTAGGACCTGAAATGAAGTCAACAGGTGAAGTTTTAGGTATCGGCAAGTCTATCCACGAAGCATTGTTTAAGGGATTTTTGGCAGCAGGAAACCCAATGCAAAGAGAAAAGAAACAAATCTTGGCAACTGTAAGCGACAACGACAAGAAGGAATTTGTAGAAATCGCTAAGGAAATGGTAGACCTAGGCTACAAGTTATATGCAACTGAAGGAACTGCAAAGACTCTTGAAGATGAAGCTATCGAAGTAACTGAGGTGGGCAAGCTTAACTCAGGCAGCAACGAAATTTTAGATATTATCGAAGCAGGCGACATCGACTTTGTAGTAAACACTCCTACAAAGGGTGGTATCTCCGGCAGAGACGGCTTTAAGATAAGAAGACACGCTATTGAATACGGAGTTGATGTTTACACAAGCTTAGATACTTTAAGGGCCAGCATTGATGTAGAAAAAGACAACTTCGATGCTCACAACCTTCCTATCTATGAATTAAACGAAATTCAAAAAAATAAGAATTAAGGATAAATTATTGACTTCTTTAATTTAAAGTAGTAGTATATTTCTAATAAAAAGGATAATCCTTTACCTCCACACCTATCTTGGGGAGGTGGAGGATTCTTTCATAATTAAGGAGAATATAAATGGATATAAAATTTGAAAAAGCAAAAACTTTAAAGGAAAAACCTCAAGGAGATTTGGTTTTCGGACAAACTTTTACAGACTATATGTTTGTCATGGATTGGGATAAGGATAAGGGTTGGCATGATGCGAGAATAGTTCCATACGCTCCGCTTGAAATTGATCCTGCTATGATGGTGCTTCACTATGCTCAGGAAACTTTCGAAGGGCTTAAGGCTTACAAGTCAGATGACGGAAAGATTTATCTTTTCAGACCTGAAATGAATGCAAGAAGGTTTGCAAATTCAAACAAGCGTATGTGTATGCCTGAAATCGATGAAGAAACTTTTGTAGAAGCTGTATCTGAGCTTGTAAAGGTGGAAAAAGATTGGATACCTACAGGAGAAGGAGAATCTCTTTACATAAGACCTTTTATGTTTGCCTATGAGTCAGGCCTTGGAGTAAAGGTGGCAAGTTCTTATAAGTTTATGATAATTATGTCTCCTGTAGGTGCCTACTACCCTGAAGGAGTAAATCCTGTAAAGATATATGTAGAAGATATTTACTCCAGAGCTACTCAGGGTGGTACAGGTGAAGCCAAGTGCGGGGGAAACTATGCAGGTTCTCTTGCAGGCCAAGTAAAGGCGGAAGAGCTTGGTTATTCCCAAGTATTGTGGCTTGACGGAGTTCACAGAAACTATGTCGAAGAAGTAGGGTCAATGAATGTAATGTTTCTTATAGACGGCAAGGTTGTCACAGCTCCTCTTGAAGGTACAGTCCTTCCGGGAATTACAAGAGACTCAATCATCACCCTTCTAAAAGACTTCGGCTATGAGGTAGAAGAAAGAAAGCTTTCCATAGATGAACTAATGGATGCAGGAAAGTCAGGCAAGCTTGAAGAAGCTTGGGGCACAGGAACAGCAGCAGTAATCTCCCCTATCGGTCAGCTTTACTACAAGGGAGAAGAAGTAGAAATAAATGACTTCGAAACAGGTAAACTTACAAGAAAATTATACGATACCCTTACAGATATCCAATGGGGCAGGTCTGAAGACCCACATGACTGGAGAGTTGAGGTAAAATAAAAAAATTGTTATAGTTTTTAATCATTTAATTAGCCTTTAATTTTTGAAAACAAATTATAATAAATATTAAGTAATTAAAACTTTGTGCTACAAAAAGGGGCCTTTTTAAAGGCCCCTTTAATCTTCTTTTATAAATTCGAGTATGTCTGAAGGCAATACTGAATCATTTATTTTCATCTTATCTATTACTTTATTGTCCTTGTACTTAAATAAAGACGGTACAGTTTTCAAGTCATTTTTTCTCTAAATTTCTTTAAATCCTCAGGAGAATTATCTAAGCTTTTCAGACTATCAATGTAATATATATTATATGAATCCGAAAGCAATTTCAACTTTTCAGTAAATAAAACGCATTGTGGGCATGTTTTTCTCCCCATATATACTACAATTTGTTTGCTTTTACTGATTTTTGACAAATCTGATACTTCGATTTTTTCTAATCCTTTTATATTTTCTCATAATTAAAATCCAACATTGAATCACTATGGTTTCCGGTTTGATTTATAAAATATGTCGATTTATTAAAAATTAAACCAAGAATGATTAGAATGAGAAAAAACAAAAGTATTTAAAGTAAATTATCCCTTTTTCCCATTTTTGATACTTATTTCATTTCTGACCCCTATGACAATAGCAATTAAATCTATAATAACTAAAAGCAGTGTTCCATATAATGCTATATTACTAAGAAGTTCATCTCCTTTAAAGTTCCCATCCATTAATAAGGTTATTGTGAAATTCATCATAAGTGCTGAATAAATTATAGCAATGCTAAAAGCAATTAAAGAAAATACCCTTTGCTTCTTTTCATCTTTTTTTATTAAAAGAAACAGATTGATAGTGCCGGATATTAAAAAAATTCCAACTGCACCTACATAATTTCGAATTATTTCATAAACTTCAACTTCATTCATATTGGCATCCTAATTACATGTAACAGGGTTCATTGTTGTTCTCCATAGTTCTAGATTCCATTTATATTCATATGCTGCATATCCTAGCATGACAGATGGATTCACTTTGCAAACTACTGTATAACATTTCATCTTCAAGCTGTTTGTCTGCTATTTTTTTCTATTCTTTTCATTTCATCTATATCAGCTTTTTCTATAGATTCTTTGTAAGCAGTTCTTAAGCTAATAAAATCAGCAAACTCTCCGTAGTTAGAACTTGCAAAACTAGGCTTTTCAATTAACATAAACATTAAAAGTACTATTAAAAAAAGTTTTTAATAGTCTCCTCCTAAATATTATTTTTCTGCATTTATTGTATCATATTTTTTTATTTGTTTAACTTGATTTATTTTTTAATGACATATAAAGTTTACTTTACCATAAATATCTATTTCATTTTAAATAAAGAAAAAGGTAGTATTGCAGAATAGATAATTATATTCTACAATACTACCTTTTCTATGAAATAATAAAAGGATTTATAAATTTCTTAAATATTACTTGCTAATTATTTTGTCCGCCTGTAGGGGTCATAGCATCTCCTATTATCTCTTCTTCTTTTCTTTCGTCCATTATTTCTTCGGCACTCGGTTGCTCTACATTGACGCTTTCATCTGCTTTTCTATCAGGAATTCCCAGTCTGTCTGCTTCTTCCATGGTTCTGAGTCCTTCTTCAAGTCCATGATCATACAGGTGGCAGGCAACTCTATGGTCATTGCCCAGGTCTTTAAGCTCAGGCCTGTCTTTTTTACAAATTTCCATGCAGTATTTACACCTTGTATTAAATTTACAGCCTTTAGGGGCATCTATAGGTGATGGAATTTCTCCCTTTAATTTAATTCTGTCTGCACTGCTTTGATTTGGATCCGGAATAGGGATAGCTGAGATCAAAGCTCTGGTATAAGGGTGCAGAGGCTTGTTGTAAATTTGCCTGTTGCTTGATATTTCGACCAAACTTCCAAGATACATTACCCCTATTCTATCTGATATGTGCTTTACCATAGATAGGTCGTGGGATATGAAGAGGTAAGTAAGCTTATTATTTCTTTGAAGATCTATAAGGAGGTTTACGACTTGAGCTTGGATGGATACGTCAAGGGCTGATATAGGTTCGTCACAGATGATAAAGTCCGGATCTACTGCTAAGGCCCTGGCTACTCCTATACGTTGTCTTTGTCCTCCTGATAGTTCGTGAGGAAATCTCGCACTGTGCTCAGCATTTAGGCCGACTGTTTGTAAGAGGTCTGAGACTCTTTGTTGGATTTCATCTTCTTTCCTTTCCGGATAGTGAACTCTCATCCCTTCAGCTATTATGTCCCCGACTGTCATCTTCGGATCAAGTGATGCATAAGGATCTTGGAAGATCATCTGAACTTTTTTCTTAAACTCTTTGTTTTGCTTTTTATTGTAGGTAGAAACGTCTACTCCCTCATAAAGGATCTTGCCGTTTGTAGGCTCGTATAACTTTATAATTGTCCTCCCGCAGGTTGTCTTACCGCAACCTGACTCACCTACAAGGCCGAAGGTTTCTCCCCTGTATATTTTTAAATTTATGTCTTCTACTGCTTTTAGGTCCCTGTCTTTTCCTACCTTGAAAAATTTATCCACACCCTGTAATTCAACAAGAACTTCTCTATTATTTTCGTTAATCATTCTATCCTCTCCTAAAATGGTCTTTCTACATCAGGAGCCTGGTCGTGTGAAAGCCAACATCTGCACTTGTGATACTTGGAGTATTCGCTAAGTGGCGGTTTTTGTTCTTTACAAATTCTCATCGCATATTCACATCTCGGTGCAAATGGGCAACCCGGAATTTCGAGCAACAAATCCGGAGGAGTCCCTGTAAGTGAATACAATTCGTCATTTTTATCGGAATCAAGTCTAGGTACGCTCATCAAAAGAGCCCAGGTATAAGGGTGTTTTGCATCGGAGAAGATTTCTTGGACTGTTCCTGTTTCCATAATTTCTCCTGCATACATGACCTGAATCCTATCTGCAAAGTCTGCTACAACTCCAAGGTCGTGAGTTATAAGGACGATGGATGTCTTTTCCTTATCTCTAAGTTCTCTTAAAAGGTCTAAGATTTGGGCTTGAATTGTAACGTCCAAGGCTGTAGTAGGTTCATCCGCCAAGATGATATCCGGATTGCAGGCAAGGGCTATGGCGATCATGACCCTTTGTCTCATTCCCCCTGATAGTTCGTGAGGGTATTGGTTAAATCTTTCTTCCGGATTAGGTATGTTAACTTTTTTAAGCAGCTTTATTGCTTCTTCCTTGGCTTCACTCTTATTCATCTTTGTGTGAAGAAGGAGGGATTCTGTTATTTGCTTACCCACCTTAGTTGTAGGGTTAAGAGAGGTCATAGGGTCCTGGAAGATCATGGATACATCTGATCCCTTGTAGTCCTTAAGTCTGTCTTTTTTCATATCCAGGACTTCTTCTCCCATGTATTTTATGGAAGACTCTTTCTTAACTTCAGCATTCTTAGGAAGAATTCTTAAGATAGCTTTACTTACTACGGTTTTGCCGCATCCTGATTCTCCAACCAGGGCAAGGGCTTCTCCGTCATAGACATTAAAGCTTACTCCCCTGATTGCCTTTACTTCGCCCGCATAAGTATGAAAGGATACATTTAAATTATTTACTTCTAAAACTTTATCATTGTTTGTATTTTCTGTCATAATATCGCCTACTTTCTCAAATTAGGGTCCAAGGCATCTCTAAGACCGTCCCCTAATAGGGTAAATGAAAGCATTGTAAGTCCTATCATTACTGCAGGGAAGATCAATTGATATGGATAGAATTGGAAGAGGGATTGGGCTGCTGAAGCCATAGCTCCCCATGAAGTTTCAGGTGATTGAACTCCAAGTCCTAAGTAGCTTAGGAAAGCTTCTGAGAAGATGTATCCCGGTATATCAAAGGATATGGATACAAGGATTACATTTAAGGTGTTAGGGATCAGGTGCTTTAAAACTATATCTTTATCACTTACTCCAAGAACCTGAGCCGCCTTTATATAATCTTTTTCCTTAAGGGAAAGGATTTGTCCTCTGACAAGTCTCGCAAGTCCACACCAGCCTGTGATAGTCATGGCAAGGATAAGAGTTCCGATCCCGCCTGAACCTAAAGCAAGTCTTAGGATAATTACTATAAGCAGGTAAGGAATTGTATAAAGGACTTCAACTATCCTCATCATTACTGTGTCTACCTTGCCTCCTGCATAGGCTGAAACCGCTCCATAGATAGAGCCGACTATTGTAGAAATAAGGGCTCCGATGATACCTAAGGCTATAGATATTCTTCCCCCTCTCCACAGTCTTGTAAATATGTCTCTTCCCAAATCGTCTGTTCCGAACCAAAATTGGGAGTTAGGAGCGATGTTCGAATCTCCTACTATTTCATTAAAGTCATACTTGGATATCATAGGTCCTATAATTACCATTACTGTTAGAAGGGCTAAGACCAAGAGGGCTAAAAGGGCCAACTTATTTTCCTTAAACCTTCTCCAGGCATCTGACCAATATGTAACTACAGGTCTGGCTATGAATTCAGATTCTTCTTCATTTTCAGGAATTCTTTCAAATTTTGTTTGATCTATTTTCTCCATAACTTTCCCCTATTCTGTAATCTTAATTCTAGGATCTATTAATCCGTAAAGTATATCGACCAAAAGTTGGACTATCAAGAAAAGAGCTGCATAAAAGATTGTAGTCCCTATTATCATCGGATAGTCTCTGGAAGTAATTGAGTTAACGAAATAGTATCCCAGTCCCGGTATACTATACATTTGTTCGATAATAAATGAACCTGTAAAGATTCCTACAACTTGTGGTCCGATTATAGTTATTATAGGAAGCATGGCATTTCTTAAAACATGCTTTCTTATAATGTTGAAGTTGGATACCCCTTTGGCTTGGGCTGTTAATATGTAATCTTCGTTTAATACTTCAAGGACATTTGATCTCATGTATCTGGCATAAGTGGCTATGGAACCGAAACACATAGCTATTGAAGGTAAGATTGAGTATTCAAAGTCTCCTGTCCAACCTGTTGTCGGGAACCAGCCTAATTTTACGGCAAGAAATAATTGCAATAAGCTACCCATGATAAAGACCGGTACGGTAATTCCTATGATGGCTATAACCGATACAATGTAGTCGGGAATCTTACCCCGGTTAAGGGCAGCTATTATCCCTAATAAAATACCTATTGCCAGGCCGACAACCATAGCTTGAGCTCCTATTCTTCCTGATATAGGGGCTGTTTGTTTTATAGTCTTAGTTACAGATCTACCTGCGAACTTATAGGATGAACCCAAGTCACCTTTAAGGGCGTTCTTTAAGAAAATCTTATACTGTTCAGTCACAGGCTTATCAAGTCCATACTTCACCCTGTAATTTTCCAGGGTCTGAGCCGGAAGAGTCTTACCTGCAGCTGACAGGGGATCTCCCTGGATGTTATGCATTAAAAAGAAAGTAGCCGTAGTTATTATGAACATGGTCAGGATCATGTAGGCTATTCTCTTAAGAATATACTTAGTCATATTTCCTCCATAAAAATAAACTAAGGCTGCCGCTTTAGCCAGCAAGCCATAGTTATCTTAGCTTAGCTTATTTATTTTCTTCTATATAAGTGTACTTAAAACCGGCTGTTGAAAATACATTTTCGTTTATATTCTTTACTACGTTTTGATAGTAAAGGTAAGTCTTACCTGTTAGAAGTGGAATTATTACTGATTCTTCAGCTAGCATAGTTTCTGCTTGCTTGTATAAGTCTGCTGCTTTTTCGCTGTCTTTTTCTTTTGTAGCTTGGTCTAACAACTTATCATATTCTTCGCTCTTCCATCCTGTTTGGATTGATGTAGCAGATGATCTGAATAAGGATAACATTGCTGAAGGGTCATTATAATCTGCTGTCCAAGCAAGGTATCCTAATTGGTAGTCTCCGTTAGCTATTCTTCCGGATAAGACTGCCCATTCCATAACTTCAAGGTTAATCTTAACTCCTAAAACTTTTTGTAAGTTTTCTTGTAGGTATTCACCGTACTTTTTAACCAATGGTTCGTTAACACATATTAAGCTTACTTCAAGCTTTGATGGGTCTTCGTCCATTCCTAATTCCTTTAAACCTTCAGAAAGTAGGGCCTTAGGATCTTTAACGCTGTTTTGTAAATCTTTTATAGGTTCTTCTGCCTTTTCTCTGTAATTTAAATCTCCTATACTGATTGCACCGGGTACCCAGTAGTAAGCAGGAGTAGATGTACCACTTGCTGCCTTTGCATTAAAGTCTTCCCTATCTATAGCTGTGTTAAAGGCTTGTCTAACCTTCTTGTTGCTGAATAACTTATCTTCATGGTTTACAGCTAAGTAATCCATACTAGGCATCATTTGTTCTACTTTTTCTACATTTTCCTTTTGGTCAAACTTTTCAGTCCATTCAGGTAAGTTTGTGTTAATGCTCATAACTTCATCAGCTTGGAAAGCATTCATTCTGGCATTTAGGTCTGCCAAGACTTTCATGTTTACTGTTTCCAATTGAACCTTATCAGCATCCCAGTACTTAGGATTTTTCTTAAGAACTATTTGAGAGTTGTGAGTCCAGCTTTCAACTGTGTAAGGGCCGCATGCCATAATAGTGTCTGCTTCTGAACCGAAACTGTCCCCGTTTTGTTCTACTATATCTTGTCTTTGTGGGAAGCATACTCTAAAAGGAACAATCTTTTCAAAGTACTGAGCAGGGTGAGCTAAAGTAATTTCCAAAGTGTAATCATCTAAGGCCTTAACTCCCAACTCATCCAAAGGCTTTTTACCTGAGTTTACATCATCGAAATTTTTTACATCAGCTAATAAGAAGGCTGAACCTGATCCTGTGTTAGGATCTGCTGTTCTTTTAATCCCGTATTCATAGTCGTGAGCTGTAACAGGAGTGTCATCTTCCCAAACCATACCTTGACGAATCTTAAAAGTATACTTTGTAGCATCTTCTGATACTGTATAGTCTTCTGCTCCGGCCTTTTCAACCTTCAAGTTCTTATTTTCATCTTGAACAAGTCTGATCAAAGGTTCGTAAACATTATTTACTACTGCATTACCATATATTTCTGATCCCTTTTGAGCATCAATAGATTCCGGATCTGATGCCACATATGTGTTATAAGTCTTTGTGTCAAACCCGTTTGAAGTAGTTCCTCCTCCTTGTGAACAAGCAGTTGAAGCTGCCATTACTGCCGCAAGAAGTATTGCTGCAAACCTTTTCTTAGTTTTCATATAAACCTCCTAAATTTTTATATATGTACCTATAAATAATTTTAGTATAAAAAAACGGTAATTTCGTTAAAATAAAATCGTTTTTTTACAAATTTTTATTACACTTTTATACTAACAATAATAATGTAAAATTGCAAGTTTAGTCTGAAAATAGGCAAAAGTTCTCCATACTTTAAAGCTTTTTTGCTTTACATAAGTAAATATTTGTCAATTATCTTGAGCTTATCGGGATCATTTAGTGAAAATATATTCAAAACAGCCTTAATATTTTTTCTTATCTTTATAAAAATTTTTTATGGGAAGATTCATGTAAAAATTTGACAAATTATTACTTCAATATTTTATCTGTTTTGAAATTTTCTAAAAATAATCTATAATTGTAGTGAGATTAATAAGAGAGGTGTAATATGAAAGTAGAAAATATTGTAGCTTATCTAAAAAATTTGTGCGAAATTCCTTCTCCGACAGGTTATACGAGAGAATGTGAAGACTATTTGATGAAAGAATTTAAATCTATGGGATATGAACCTTACAAGAATAACAAGGGCTCTGTCATCGTTCCTATCTCAGAAGGTGAAGAAAACGGTTTGCTCTTATCAGCTCACATCGATACCTTAGGCTTTATGGTAAGAAGTGTAAAAGAAAACGGCCGTCTAAGGGTAACTTGCCTGGGTTCTTTCCCTCTAGCCTATGCTGAACAGGAAAATGTAACAGTCATAACTCGTAAGGGCGAAAAATTCACAGGGGTTTTCAGGATAAATGAACCAGCTGTCCACGGATCAAGAGATCCTCAGGAAATTGAAAGAAATGACGAAAATATGGAAGTAGTCTTAGATGAAATTACTAAAGACGATCAAGAAACTTTAGCTTTGGGAATAGGAGCCGGAGATTTTGTAGCCTTTGATCCGAGGTTTAGGGTTGACAATAATTTTATAAAGTCAAGACACCTTGATGACAAGGCCTCCGTTGCCATCCTCCTTGCCCTTGCTAAAGAAATAAAGGAAGAGGACATGAAGATAAACAGACCTTTGTATATGATGTTTACAGGTTATGAGGAAGTAGGTCACGGAGCAAGCTCAGGCCATCCTAAGGGAATAAAAGATATGATAGCTGTAGACATGGGCGTAGTTTATGACGACCTTTTAACAGATGAAAGAAAGGTCTCTATCTGTGCCAAGGATTCATCAGGCCCTTATAATTTCGATCTGACAAATGAGCTTATCGACCTTGCCAAGGACTTGAACTTAAATTACGCCGTAGACATTTATCCTTTCTATGGATCAGATGCCTCTGCAGCTATGATGAGTGAACATGACTACAGACACGCCCTGCTCGGCTCAGGCATAGCTTCCAGCCACGGCTATGAAAGAACTCACAGCGAAGGCTTGCAAAACACCTTTAAGCTCCTTAAGGCTTTCGTAGCAAAATAAAAAGCAAAAAATTAAGCTGACATCTTTCACTATAAAAGCGAATGAGATCAGCTTTTTTTCTCTTTGTCTTTACTTTATAAAGGCAAGGATCAGAGATCTGATTCCTGCAAACATGAAGTAAAAACCTACCAGGTAAGAAACTGTTATAAGTGATGCAAATGGGTTAAAGATAAGCAATACGCCTAGGATTATTCCGATGACGCTTACTACTATCATAAAGTAGTACCAGAATTTGCTGACTGCTTTAAAAGCTCCTGCCCTTTGAATATTTAAAATTGATTCAAAGATGAACCAGATTGCAAATATAAATGGCAGTGAAGCTATTCCCAAAGGCACATTAAACAAAAGAATCACGCCGATTATTATATCAAAAATTGATTCTACGAGTATCATGGTAGATGGAGCTGATGAATATGGTCCGAACCACTTTTCTATTTGATTTCTCGCAAACAGTCCGAAGATTCCCTTTAATAAGGCCAATATTCCAAAATAAATAACTATTGCAACTAAGCTTGCATCGGGATTTCTAAAAGCTATAAAAGAAACTACAATTGATAAAATACTGAATATTAAATTTCCCCATCCAAAACCTGTATCTTGTCTTTCTTCTGTCATGATTTTCCTCATTTCATATTTATTAAAAGTCATATAAAATATACTTCCTCACACTTAGGGATATACCCTTCTTATTTCTTTTTAAACAATTAGGCTCTTTTGCTTAGAAATTTAAACGGGATTTTACCTTTTTAATTCAAGGCAAGAAAAAATCATGCAAGAGTTTAAGCTTGCATGACTTTTATAAGGTATCCTAGAAATCTCTCTCGATAGCAACTTTACCACCGAAGATATTTACTTTTTCTATCTTGTTTTCTTTAAGGTAGTTTTCTACGTCCTCATTTGTTCCCTTGGCAGGGTTTAGGATTACAGGTGTATCAGTCTTTGCTGCAAGGGCTCCTACTGCTAAGGCATCAGGATAGTTTTCTCCGCTTACCAGGTTAATTTCCTTGGCGTCTTTGAAGTATTCTTGAGCTATCTTTATTGCTGTTCGGTATCTGTTTGCTCCTGCTATCCTCTTTGTTTCTTTGAAGTAGCCTTCTACATTTCCTACAGCCACTTCCCCTCCTACTATTATTGCAGTGTCTAGG
>JAXFOR010000011.1:0-22823 GCA_034180305.1 Finegoldia sp. | reverse complement strand
ACTATCAACCAAAAAACCTACATAAGTGAGGAAAGGCAATTAAATCCTTGGCAGATTGATAACCTTTATAAAAAGATTTGACAAAATGAAAAATTCTTACTATACTATTATAGTAACTCAAGCCCAGATAGCTCAGTCGGTAGAGCAAAGGACTGAAAATCCTTGTGTCGCTGGTTCGATTCCGGCTCGAGGCACCATAAATGTGCGGAAGTGGCTCAGTGGTAGAGCATCGCCTTGCCAAGGCGAGGGTCGCGAGTTCGAGTCTCGTCTTCCGCTCCATATGGCGACATAGCCAAGTGGTAAGGCATAGGTCTGCAACACCTTGATCCCCAGTTCAAATCTGGGTGTCGCCTCCAAAAGAAGTCTTTTATGACTTCTTTTTTTATATGCTGATTTTGTATTGGAGAGATAAAATGATATCCTTATACAAGTTAAAAAGTGAAGATGCTAAGCTCTTAAGCAACTTAAAGTATGAGATAAGCAAGCAAAATAAAATTAAATTTTCAAATAAGAAATACAATCAAATCGAAAAGGACAAGAAGTACCTGACTAAGGAAGGAAATACCTATATCCTCTTAAAAGATGATGATAAGCAAATAGGTTACTTCAAATTTGTTAAAGAAGACAATGGCCAGACCTTGGAGGAAGCCTTTTTAATTAGTGAAGAATATAAAGAAGATGCCTATAAGCTTTTTATGAGGATGGCTAAAGACTATCTTTTAAAATATCCCTTTTATAAGCTTAGAGATAATTTAAAGGATAAGGTTTACGGCTATGATGACCTTAAAAGTTTAAAATTGGCTGATGAAGGTATAGCTTATGTGATAGTAAGTTATAAGGCAAGCGAAGGTCTTGTAAATTTGTTAAGGGCTGACGGCTTTAAGGTTATAACATCTTATAAGAATAAATCTTTAGATGAAAATATAGATGACCATCCTGACCTGCAAGTATTTAAGCTAAATGAAAATACTCTTATCTGTGATAAAAAGCTTTACTTATACTATAGGTCAGTCTTTGATTTTGGGATAAATATAATCACTACGGAACTTAATATAGAAAAGGGCTACCCTCATGATTGTAGGTTAAATAATTTCTTGGCTAAAGATTATGTATTTGCAAATCCTAAGGCTGTCGATCCCATCGTTTTAAGAGAGACTTCAGATAAAAAACTCGTATCCATAAAGCAAGGCTACGCCAAGTGTTCTACAGTAGTTATCAACTGTGATACAATTATTACAAGTGACAAGGGAATCTATAAAAAATCTCTTGAAAAAAATTTGGATGCTTATTTAATAGAGCAGGGCAATATAAGACTTGAAGGATATGATTATGGTTTTATAGGCGGAACTTGCGGCTATAGGGATAAGAAGCTATACTTCTATGGAAATTTGGAAGGCTATGCTTATAAAGATGATCTTATGCAAATATTAGATAAGTATGATATTGAATGTAAGTATCCAAAAGATTGTGATTTTAGAGATCTTGGATCTATAATTTTTATTTAAAGGGGGATAAAATGATAAATCCGTCTACACTAGCCGGCATGATGGAACTTTTGCCTGAGGATCAGATAGTTTTTGATAACTTAAAAAAAAGAATAGAAAATACTTTTATAAATAATTTTTTCTTACCAATAGATACACCTGCTATTGAAAAGTTGGATGTGCTTCTTTCAAAAGGTGGAGGAGAAACATCAAAGCAGGTTTATAGGATAGATAACAGCAAGAAAGACCAAGGACTGAGATTTGATTTGACTGTTCCTTTGGCAAAGTATGTGGCCATGTATAACCAGGACTTAAGTTTTCCTTTCAGAAGATATCAAATAGGAAAAGTTTATCGGGGAGAGAGAAACCAAAAGGGTAGGTACAAGGAATTTTATCAGTGTGATATAGATATAATAGGTAAGGACACTCTTAGCCTTTACAATGATAGCGAAGTTATAAAGTGTATGTATGATGCCTTAAGTAGCTTGAATATACCTGATTTCCAATTTCAAATAAACAATAGAAAGCTTTTAAGCGGCTTTTTAG
Organism: Finegoldia sp.; assembly: GCA_034180305.1. GTDB lineage: Bacteria > Bacillota > Clostridia > Tissierellales > Peptoniphilaceae > Finegoldia. Next base: position 20,793 of record JAXFOR010000011.1, on the reverse strand, counting down.
AAAGTTTAAATATAACTGATAGTGACACAGTATTGCGGACTATAGATAAGATCGATAAAATAGGGCTTGAAAGTGTAAAAGAAGAGCTTATAAAGCTCGGTATAGATGAAACTAGTTCTGATAAGGTTCTTTCTTTTATAGAAATAGACGGGTCAAATGAGCAAATCCTATCAGAGCTTGAAGGCCTTGAAATAAATAATGACCTCTTTAATGAGGGCTTAGATGAAATAAAATTTGTCCTTGATTCCTTAAAGGCTTATAAGATAGGAGAAGAGAGCATAAAAATTAACCTATCTATCACAAGGGGATTAGACTATTATACAGGAACAGTAGTTGAAACATTTTTAAAAGACTATAAGTATATCGGGTCAATCTGCTCAGGCGGGAGATATGAAAATCTTGCGGAAAACTTTTCAAAATCCAAGTATCCCGGAGTAGGACTTAGCATAGGGCTTACTCGCCTTTACTATCTCTTAGCAGATTTAGGTCTTAGTGCTGATAAAAAAGTAATGGACGGAGTATTAGTAATACCTATGGAAGGCTTTGAGGATGAGGCTTTAAATCTTGTAGAGAAGCTTAGAAGAGATAAGATAAGATCTATGGCTTATTTGGAAAAGGCAAAGTTGAAGAAAAAATTTTCTTATGCTGATAAATTATCTGTAAAATATGCTATAATAATAGGCGAAGACGAAGCTAAGACTAAGGAATATTCCCTTAGAGATATGGTCACAGGTGATCAGGAAAGGCTCGCCTACGAAAAAATTTTAGAAAAATTAATATAAGGCTATGAAGAATCCGAGTAGGTATGAAAGGTGCATTAAGAGAGAGGGAGACTTGGCTGAGATCTTCCTTATGATTACAGCATACCGAATACTAATTTGGAGCCTATTTTTTAATGAGAATAAATTAGGGTGGAACCACGAGACACTTGTCCCTATCGGGATTGGGTGTCTTTTTTATTTAGGAGGAAAATATGTTTAAGGTAAGATTAAAAGACGGTTCTGTTAAAGAATTCGAAGGAGAAAAAAGTCTTTTTGAAATATGTCAATCAATATCAGAAGGGCTTGCCAGGGTCAGCGTAGGAGCTGTAGTAGACGGAGTTACAAGAGGACTTCAAGAAACAGTTGATCATGACTGCCAAGTTGAATTTGTTAAATTTGATGATGAAGAAGGTAAAAAAGTTTTCTGGCATACTTCTTCTCACCTAATGGCAGCAGCTATAAAAAGATTGTATCCTGGTACAAAATTTGCCATAGGGCCTGCTACAGACCAAGGATTTTACTATGATTTAGATACAGACCATGTATTTGTACCTGAAGACTTGGAAAAAATAGAAGCAGAAATGAAAAAAATAGTTAAGGAAAATCCTAAACTTATAAGAAAAGAAATATCCAGAGCAGATGCCCTTGAAAGATTTGAAAAAGAAGGAGAAATCTACAAGGTAGATCTTATAGAAAATCTTCCTGAAGATGAAACAATAAGCCTATATGAAATGGGTGACTTCACAGATCTTTGCAGGGGACCTCACCTTAAGGAAGTTAAGGATATCAAGGCTTTTAAACTTTTATCCATAGCCGGAGCTTATTGGCGTGGGGATGAAAATAACAAGATGCTTCAAAGAATTTACGGTATATCCTTCCCTAAGAAGAAGATGCTAGATGAATACCTTGAAAGAATTGAAGAAGCTAAAAAGAGAGACCACAGAAAAATCGGTAAGGAAATGGATCTCTTCTCAATCCAAGAAGAAGGACCGGGATTTCCTTTCTTCCATCCAAATGGAATGGTTATTATAAATGAAATAGAAGGCTTCTTAAAAGAACAGCTTATGCTTAGGGGATATGGACAAATAAAGACACCTCTTATCCTAAACGAAGAACTTTGGCATAGGTCAGGTCACTGGGATCACTACAAGGAAAATATGTACTTCACTAAAATCGATGGTGAAGACTATGCTATTAAGCCTATGAACTGCCCGGGAGCTATCTTGGAATACAAAAATGACCTTCACAGCTACAGGGACTTTCCTATAAGGTTTGCAGAACTTGGACAGGTTCATAGACACGAACTTTCAGGAGCCTTACACGGCCTTTTCAGAGTAAGAACTTTCGTCCAAGATGATGGTCATATCTTCTGCCTTCAAGAACAAATTCAAGACGAAGTTTCAAACATAATAGACCTATGCGACTTCATCTACACTAAGTTCGGATTTAAGTACAGCTTGGAACTATCTACAAGACCTGACGACTCCATGGGTAGTGATGAAGAATGGGATATAGCCACAGAAGCTTTGAAGAAAGCCTTAGAAGCTAACAACATGGAATACAAAATAAATGAAGGTGACGGAGCCTTCTATGGTCCTAAGATCGACTACCACTTGGAAGATGCCATAGGAAGAACATGGCAATGCGGAACTATCCAACTTGACTTCCAAATGCCTGAAAGATTTGACCTTTCATATGTAGCAAGTGATGGAGAAAAGAAAAAACCTGTCATGATCCATAGAGCTATTTTGGGTAGTGAAGAAAGATTTTTAGGTATCTTGGTAGAAAATTATGCAGGTAAATTCCCGCTTTGGTTATCTCCTGTACAAGTCGAAATTTTACCACTTAGTGAAAAGTTTAATGACTATTCATATGAACTTGCTAATAAAATGAAGGCAAGAGGCATAAGGGTAAAAGTAGATGACAGAAATGAAAAGATAGGTCTAAAGATCAGAGAATCACAATTAAAAAGGGTAAACTACTCCCTTGTTATAGGTCAAAAGGAAATAGACGAGGATATGGTTGCTGTAAGAAAACGTGATGAAGGTGAAGTTGGAAGCATGAAAACTGATGACTTCATAGAAAAAATTTATCAAGAATACAAGACAAGAGCATAAGAAAATAATCGGCACAGATTTTTGTGCCGATTTTCTTTATGAAAAGAAATTATTTAATAGATTTTTGCTTCTCTTATAGCCTCCCTTAAAATATCAAGTCCCTCTATAATTTCTTCTTCACTTAAGTTTGCAAAGCCGAGCACAAATTTATTGCCGACTATCTTTTTATCATAGGTGAAATTTTCAAGTCCTATGATTTTTAAGGACCTATCTTTTAAAATCCTATCAAACTTATTTCGGTCAATCTCGACATCAATTGAAATTACAAGAATAAGAGAATCGGGATCTGATAAAAAGCTGATCTCTTTAATTTCACTTATCTTTTTAAGAAAGACCTTAAATTTTTTGTGATAGATATTTTTCATCCTATTTATGTGCTTTTCAAATTCTCCGCTTCCTATAAAATTTGCCAGAGCCTTTTGCAGGAAGTTCGATACAGTACTTGGAAAGTCCATAAAGTTTTCCTCATACTTTTCCAATAAATCATCCGGCAAGACCATATATGAAATCCTTATAGAAGGAGCAAGCAATTTTGAAAAAGAACCGAAATAAATTACATCGGAGTTTTTGTCCATCGCTTTTAGACTTTCACTTGGATAACCCTTAAATTTGAATTCACTGTCATAGTCGTCCTCTATGATGTACCTGTCCTTAGAAAGCGATGCCCAGTTTAAAAGCTCTATCCTCCTTTGAATCGACATAACCCCACCTAAGGGAAATTGATTGAAAGGAGTTATAAAAAGGCAGATCTTATTTAAACTTTTTATCTTATCTATGATCACTCCCTCTTTGTCTAGGGGAAGGGGGATAGGATTTTTCAGGTCATAGGTATAAAATTTATTGCCGAAGGCGTAGCCCGGATTTTCAAAGGCAAAGGAACTTTCATCATCTAATAGCATCTTGATCATTGAAAATAAATTTTCAGTAGATGATGAAATTATAATATTTCTGGAGTCGGTTACTATATTTATTGAATTTTTAAGATAATTTTTAATTGCCTCCCTTAAAGGTTTGTAGCCTTTACAAGAGCCCTTATCCAATATTTTTATGTCCTCCTTATCGATGGCTTCCTTCATATATTTTTGCATTATCTTGTAAGGAAAGTTGTCGTAGTCTACCCCGGAGATGGAAAAGTCATATAAAATTTCATCCTTTTCAAAGTCACTTGTGATAATTTTTTCCCGGTCCAAGATAATCAGGTCATCGATCTTCTTGCAGTAAAAGCCGCTCTTGTCCTTTACATAAATATATCCTTCATCTTCAAGCTTATAGTAGGCTTTTTTTACAGTGTTTATAGACGCATTTATATCCTTTGATAAATTTCTTATTGAGGGCAATTTTTGATTTTCACTAATTTCTCCATTTATAATCTTGTATTTAACTTCTTCATATATTTTCTCGTATAGGAATTTTTCCTTGTCTGAAATGTTTATATACATCTGTACCCCTAAAATTAATAAATTTTGTTACTTTTATTAGTTACAGTTTACCATATAATATAATTATTAAGAAGAAAAAGGAGAAAAAATGGATAATAGATTATTAAACGAAAGATACAAGAAAAAAGTAATAATGGACGTAATGAACGTAGAACAAGCTAAAATCGCAGAAGCAGCAGGAGCAAGTGCTGTCATGGCTCTTGAAAGAGTACCTGCAGATATTCGTGCAGCAGGTGGAGTTTCAAGAATGAGTGACCCACAAATGATAGAAGACATAATGAATGCTGTAAGCATACCTGTAATGGCAAAGGTAAGAATAGGTCACTTTGCAGAAGCTCAAATCCTTGAAGCTTTAGGAGTTGATTACATAGATGAATCAGAAGTTTTGACAGTAGCTGATGAAGATAACCACATAGACAAAAAGAAGTTCAAGACTCCGTTTGTATGTGGGGCAAGAAATATATCAGAAGCTCTAAGAAGAATATCAGAAGGAGCTTCTATGATAAGAACAAAGGGTGAAGCCGGAACAGGAAACGTAGTTCAAGCTGTAAGACACCTTAGACAAATCAACAGAGAAATTCAAAGAATTTCAGTTCTTGATGATGATGAAGTTTACAACGCTGCTAAAGAATTGGCTGTTGATGTTGAACTCTTAAAATATGTAAGAGATAACAAGGAACTTCCTGTAGCAAACCTTTCAGCAGGTGGGGTTGCAACTCCTGCAGATGCAGCTTTAATGATGCAATTAGGAGCTTACGGAGTTTTTGTAGGAAGCGGTATTTTCAAGTCAGAAAATCCTGAAAAGCGTGCAAAGGCAATTGTAAGAGCCGTTGAAAACTATGACAATCCTGATATACTTCTTGAAGTTTCAAGAGACCTTGGAGAAGCCATGGTCGGCATAAATGAAGACGAAATAAAAGAAATATTTGAAATGAGATAATAAAAAATAAATTTTTCCTACTAAAACTTACTTGTAGTAAAATATTGGATGCCCTCTTTAGAGTACAAAGTCTATTGAGGGTATTTTTATTGCAATACTATTTGCAATTTATCCGTTATTAACATTTTACACGAAGTTAGTATGAGTTTTTTATTTTTTAAATGTGTCGCACTTAATTTTACAACCTATCTTGTTAAATTAATTATACAGGATATCTCTCTATTTTTTTATTCGCTTGATCTCACATCAATTGTAACGCTACAAGTTAAAATGTACTTAAAATTCCCGGCTTTATGGATAAAGTTATTTAGATGGTATAATTAGCTTATAAGGATGGGATGGATTGATCAGATGGGAAATTATAAAAGTATTCACAGAATCGGAAAAGATGAAATTAATATAAAAAAATCAAACTTTATATCTTTGGCAGCTCCTGTTAAAACAGAAGAAGAGGCCAATGAATTTATAGAAGAAAATAGAAGGACCTACAAGGATGCAAATCACAATTGCTACGCCTATGTGCTTGGAGAAGAAAAACTGATTCAAAAGGCCGGTGACGACGGTGAGCCGAGTCAGTCGGCAGGTCTGCCTATTTTAGAAGTTATAAAAAGAGAGGATCTTACAGATGTTTGCGTCGTTGTTAATAGGTATTTCGGAGGTATAAAGCTAGGCAAGGGTGGCCTGTCCCGAGCCTATGCTCATGGGGCAAAGGCCTGCCTGGACGATGGCCTTATAGTTGATAAAGTTTTATGCTTGGATGTAAAATTAACAATAGCTTACCAATTTTTAGGGATGGTAGAAAATTACCTCTTAAATGAAAAATATTATATCAAGGACAAGGTCTAAGCAGAGAGTGTTGATATATTTATGATTATAAAAGAGTCGGCCTATGATAAGCTTTTAGGCGACTTAAATAATTTACTCAGCGGTAATTTCTCTATGCAAAAGCTTGACGAGGGATATTTTTCTCTTAAGGACGATAAGCTTTTAATTAAATGATTTAACAAAAAAATATTTATATGGTAAAATTTTAAGGTGGTTTTATGGATTATAAAAAATTAGCTTATGATATAGTAGCTTGGATTAAGGATGAAGTCGAAAAAGCAGGGCTGGATGGCCTTGTATTTGGAATTAGCGGAGGAGTTGACAGCTCTGTACTGGCAGCTCTTTCAAAGATGGCTTTTCCGGATAATTCTTTAGGGCTTATAATGCCTATAGACAGTGATCCTAATGACGAAAGAGATGCCATCTTGCTTGCAGATTCGATAAATTTATCCTACAGCAAGGTTGACCTTTCAGATCCCTTTCATATTTTGATGGATAAGTTCGAAGATGTAAAGGAAGATATGGCTATGTATAATGTTAAGGCGAGACTTAGGATGATAGCCCTATACTATTATGGGCAAAATAATAGGTATCTGGTTGGATCAGGGTCTAACAGGTCTGAATTTATGATAGGCTATTTTACAAAATATGGTGACAGCGGAGCAGACATTCTGCCTCTTGTAAACCTTTATAAAAAGGATATCTACGGCTTAGCTAAAGTCTTAGACATACCTGAAGAAATAATTGGAAGAAAACCTAGTGCCGGCCTATTTCCGGGTCAAAGCGATGAAGATGAACTTGGTTTTTCCTATGATGAGCTGGATACTTATCTGGAAGATAATTTCATAGAAAATTCGGATAAAAAGGAAATTATCGATAGAAAGGTAAAGAACAGTGCTCACAAGAGGGAATTTGCGAGGTCATTTACTTTTGATAGAGAAAAATATTTATAGAAGGATGTGTTTAAATGTCAGGACATAATAAATGGAGCAAGATTAAAAATAAAAAGGGAAGCGAAGATGCCAGAAGAGGAAAGATTTTTACTAAGCTTGGCAGGGCTATAGCTGTAGCAGTCAGAGATGGTGGACCTGATCCTGATTACAATCCTTCTCTTAAATCAGCAATAGAAAAGGCTAAGGCTGAAAATATGCCTAATGATAATATAGATCGTGCCATAAAGAAGGCAAGTGGCGACGGAGACGGAAACAACTACGAAGAAATCATCTACGAAGGATACGGTCCTGAAGGAGTTGCCATTATAGTAGAATGTTTGACAGACAATAGAAACAGGACTGCATCAGATGTAAGACACTACTTTGATAAGTTCGGTGGTAATTTAGGACAAAATGGTTCAGTATCTTTTATGTTCCAAAGAAGGGGACTTCTTGTTATAGATGCAGAAGGGATAGATGCTGAAGAAGCTATGATGGATGCTATAGATGCAGGGGCAAGCGATGTAGATATTGATGAAGATATGCTTGTAGTCTATACATCTATGGAAGATTTCAGTCAGGTAAGAGACAGCTTGCTTGAAAAGGGATATGTATTTGAAGAATCAGACCTTATCTATCAACCTTCAAACTATATAAAGCTTGAAAAACCTGAAAGTATAGCTAATATGGAAAAGCTTATAGATAACTTGGAAGATAGTGATGATGTTCAAAAGGTTCACCATAACTGGGAACAAGAATAATGGATAGGGTAGCCTTTAGCATATTCGGCATAGATATAATGTGGTACGGGATCCTGATAGCTACAGGAATTATCTGTGGCTATATGGTAGCCAAAAATCTAGCCAAAAAAGACGGGGTAGAAGAAGATCTTATCTTGGACTTTTTGCTTATAGCCTTGCCTTTAGCAATAGTAGGAGCCAGACTTTACTATGTAATCTTTGAATGGGACTACTATTCTAAAAATCCTATAGAAATTTTTAATATAAGAGGGGGCGGACTTGCCATCTACGGTGGTCTTATAGCTGCTATAATAACAGCCTTCGTCTTTACTAAGAAGAAAAATATTAAATTTCTCAGACTTGCAGATATATGCCTACCAGGAGTTTCAATAGGACAAGCCATAGGCAGGTGGGGGAATTTTATCAACCAAGAAGCCTATGGGACAGCTACAAATCTTCCTTGGGCAATTACGATCGAAGGGCAAAAAGTTCACCCTACATTTTTATATGAATCAATCGGAGATTTTTTGATATTCCTAATTCTTTTTAACATGTTTAGTAAAAATCATGATTACTATGGAAAGACTACAGCCTGGTATTGTATCCTTTACGGGATCTTGAGATTTTTTGTAGAAGGATTTAGAACTGATAGCCTTTATATAGGAAGCTTTAGAGTAAGCCAATTAGTCAGCCTGGCTATAATTTTTATAGGTACACTTATAATTTTAAATAATAAAAATGCGAAAACCTCTACTATTTAGTTAGAGGTTTTTTATTTTTTATCACTATATTGTTATTTTTATCAAATTACAATTAATGTCTTAGTTTTTTCTAATATATATAAAACTTCTATAATAAAATAAAATTTTTAAGCTTTACTTATAATGATATAATTAATATAAATAAGATAGAGGAGGTAAAGGAAGATGACTATTAATAAATTTTCACTAAATTAATATGAGAGGTTACATCCTCTCAAAATTAAAGGAGGATTTATGATATATATAAATAATTTGAAAAAAGAAGTAGGGACGAGACTTTTATTTCAGGTAGATAAATTGGTAATTAGTAAAGATGATAAGATCGGCTTAATAGGGGATAACGGAGCAGGAAAGACGAGCTTTCTAAAAATTTTATCAGGATTAGATGATGATTATAAGGGTAGGGTGGAGGTAAAGGGCCTAATCTCTTATTTATTAAACTATAAAGATGAAGCTGGCTTTTGTGCCGATGAAAATTACAAGAATCAATATAGTCCCGGACAATATCAGATGCTTAGCTTAGGAAGACTTCTCTTAGATAAAAGATCTTTTTTACTATTAGATGAACCTACTTCACATTTAGATATAAGGCAAAAAGATAAGCTGGCAAAAAGTCTTAAAAGCAGGAATATAGGTTATATACTCATATCTCATGATCGTGATTTTATAAATCAAACTTGCGATAAGATTTTTGAGCTTAGGGAGGCTAGGCTTGAAATTTTTAACGGTGACTATTCTTTCTATTTAGAAGAGCGGGTAAAAAGGAAAAAATTTGCCCAAGGGGAGTATAAAGCTTATATATCTGAGAAAAAGAGATTGGAAGCTATGGCAAGTGATGTCAAGGAACAATCATCAAAGGTAAGAAAGACTCCTAAAAGGATGGGTAATTCTGAAGCAAGACTTCATAAAATGGGCGGCCAAAGTAACAAAAAGAAATTGGATAAGCAAGTTAAGGCTATAGAGTCAAGAATTGAAAAACTTGATGTTAAGGAAAGGCCTAGGGAAGATAGCAAAATCGAACTTAGGATAGAAGATAAAGACAAAATATTTTCCAAAGTTCTTGTAAAGGCTGAGAAAATAAGTAAAAAGTTTAATGATAAAGTAATATTTGATAATGCCGGGCTTGAGATAGAAAATAATAAGAAGATAGCCTTGTTAGGAGAAAACGGTTCAGGTAAGACAAGCCTTTTAAATATGATTATAGATCGTGAAGTTTGGGTTCATCCCAAGCTAAAAATAGGTTATTATAGTCAGTTGGAGGAAAATCTTAATATAGATAAAACAATCATTGAAAATGTAATGGAAAGGTCTATATATGATCAAACCAAGACAAGGATAATTTTAGCTAGGTTAGGATTTAAGGTAGACGATGTATTTAAACTTGTTGGAATTTTAAGCGATGGGGAAAAAGCTAAGGTAAAGTTGGCAAAAATTTTAACAGCAGACTTTAATTTTCTAATAATGGATGAACCTACAAACTATCTCGACATAAGGGCTATTGAAGCCTTGGAAGACTTGCTTAGGGAATATGACAGGCCTGTTCTTTTTGTAAGTCATGATGTTTCTTTTATAAATGAAATAGCCCAAGCTCTTCTCATAATAGATGGTCATAAAATAAAAAAATTTGAAGGCAATTTGAAAGATTATAAGGTAAAAAAGAAAAGAGAAAGAGATAAAACCGGCTCTGATAATTTTCTTAAAGATTTCAGACTTGCTGCAATAAATAATAGATTGACTATGGATATTTCACAAGAAGAAAGAGAAAAGTTAAAGGCTGAGTATGACAAGCTTTTATAATATTAGAGGGCGATATAATTTAAGCTATATCGCCCTCTTACATTCCTATTTGTATGAAACATTTTTTTATTATAGATACTTAAAATTAATACAAGACTTAATGAGTAAATCCTTAAAATTTTATAAAATTCTTATGATATAATATCACTTGTGTAATATATGGAGGACAATATGAATTTAAAAGATGAGATTAGGGTTATAGAAGGATTTCCGGAAGAAGGAATTTCATTTAAAGACATAACAACTTTGTTAAACAAGGAAGAGGCTTACAAGTACACTATAGATATGATAGCAGAAGATCTTAAGGACAAAAATATAGACGTTATAGCAGGACCTGAGGCCAGGGGCTTCATCTTCGGATCTACAGTTGCCTATGCTCTTGGAACAAGATTTGTACCTATAAGAAAACCGGGTAAGCTTCCTGCAGAGACAGAAAGTTTTTCCTATGATTTGGAATATGGACAAGACAAGCTTGAGATTCACAAGGATGCTATAAAAAAAGGGGATAGGGTTGCCTTGGTTGATGACCTTCTTGCAACAGGGGGAACTATAAATGCTGCAGCTAAGCTAATAGAAAAATGTGGCGGTGAAGTCTGTGCCATGGAATTTGTTATAGAATTAAAATCATTAGAAGGCAGAGAAAAAAATAAGGATTATTATATCAATTCTTTAGTTGAATATGAAAGATAAGCAAGAACACTTATCTTTCATATTTTTTTATTTACTTGTTTGATTTAAAAGTTTGTTTTTTATATCCCACAAATTTTGGGAAAGATCTACAAAGTAGTCGTGAGGATTTTCAAATCTCTTTACTTCATCCCATAGACTATCAACTTCTTCTTGGGCGTGCTTCCTAATTTGATCTATTTTAGGAAGTTCGTAGACAAGCTTGCCCTTGTCATATATTTTTACCAGCCTTTTTTCAGCCCTGAAATTATTTAGATTTTTTCTCTTCCAAGTGTGAATTGGGTGGAAGATTTCAATAGGCTTACTGTCATCTACTTTTTCGCCCTTTAAGGTTATAAGATCGGCTTCAGCCTTTCCGCTTTCTTTGTCATATAGTCTGTATAGGTCCTTAAAGGCAGGAGTAGTAATTTTTTCTACATTTTCGCTTATCTTTATCTTTGGAATTATATTACCGTCTTTGTCTTCATTGGCAACTAATTTATACACACCACCGAAGACTGCATCTGATTTTGCAACTATAAGCCTTTCTCCTACACCGAAGCCATCTATCTCAGCTTTTTGTTGAAGGAGGTCTGTTATAGTGTATTCATCAAGGGAGTTACTTACTATAATTTTACAGTCTTCATATCCTGCTTCATCTAAAAGTTTTCTTGCTTTTTTAGTTAAGTAAGCAAGGTCTCCGCTGTCTATCCTTATAGAAATAGAGTCATATCCGTTCGGTTTTACAAATTCATCGAATACTCTTATAGCATTTGGAATCCCTGATTTAAGTACATTGTAAGTATCAACAAGGAGGGAGCAGTTTCTCGGATAAGTTTTTGCATATGCCTTAAAAGCTTCGTATTCATTGTCAAACATCATAATCCATGAGTGAGCCATAGTTCCTGAAGCAGGTACTGAGTATTCCAAATCTGTCAAGGTGTTGCTGGTAGAATTTACTCCGCCTATGTAGGCTGCCCTTGCACCTAACACAGATGAATCGACCCCATGAGCTCTTCTTGCTCCAAATTCCATAACAAGTCTTCCGTCAGCAGCTTCGACAATTCTCTTTGCCTTTGTTGCTATAAGGGATTGGTGATTTATAGTTAAAAGAATCATTGTTTCAAGTAACTGAGCTTGGATGACAGGACCTCTTACTATAAGGATAGGTTCATTTGGAAAGACTACACTTCCTTCGGGAACTGCCCATATGTCACATGCAAACTTAAAATTTTTCAGGTAGTCTAAAAATTTATCACTAAAAATTTTTTTATCCTTAAAATATTTAATCTCATCTTCTGAAAAAGAAATATTTTCTATATATCTTATTACTTCTTCAAGGCCACAGGCTATGGCAAAACCTCCCTTGTCCGGAACCTTTCTAAAAAACATATCGAAGTAGGCTATTTGGTCAGCCAAATTATTATCTAAGTATCCGTTCATCATAGTAAATTCATAAAAATCGGATAAGATACTTAGCTTATCATAATTTTTCCAGTTCATAATTTCCTCCATCATTATATTAACTTCATTATACTATTAAACTGTCCATATTCAACAAGGGACTTAGTTGACATAAGTTAAAATAGTTGATAGTATAAAGCTAAGATAACCACCCCCATAGGGGGCATGGAGATATAAAAAATAAAAAGAGGAGTATAATGCAAAATCTAAGATTAGATGTAGTTGGAATGACTTGTCAGTCTTGTGCGAACAGGATAGAGAAAGTCTTATCCAAGGATAAGGATGTAAAAAGCGTTAATGTGAATCTTTTACAAAATCAAGCTTACTTGGAAGTCGAAGACGACTATGACATCGATGAAATAGTTTCCAGGATTGAAAAGGCAGGCTATGAAGTTCCTAAAGAGAGCCTAGATTTTAGAATAGAGGGGATGAGCTGTCAAGCTTGTTCGGATAGGATAGAAAAAGTTTTAAAAAGGGCAGGATTTGAAAATGTAAGCATAAATCTTTTGCAAAATACCGGGAGAGTTTATGGATATGCCGGCACTTTAAATAAGGATCATATTAAAAGTTTAGTCGAAAAAGCAGGTTACAAGGCATTTTTTGACCTTAACGATAAGGAAAAAGTTAAGGATGCAAATGTAAGGGAGTATGAAAAGTTAAAGAGGGATTTAATAATATCAGCTATATTTACTCTTCCTCTCTTTGCCTCAATGTTCTTTCACATGGCAGGAGTTCACACTTTTATAAGTAATCCCTATTTTCAATTGGTCTTAGCTTCCTTTGTTCAATTTTTTATAGGGAGAAGATTTTATGTAAATGCTTATAAGTCACTCAGGGGTGGCGGAGCTAATATGGATGTTCTTGTAGCCATGGGAACATCTGCAGCCTACCTTTACTCAGTTTACCATGTTCTTACAGGAAATAGGCAATTGTACTTCGAATCGTCAGCCATGATAATTACCTTGGTTCTTATGGGAAAGTTTTTTGAAGCAAGGGCAAAGGCAAGGACGACTGACGCCATTGATAAGCTTATGAATTTACAGGCTAAAAAAGCAACTTTGATAAGAAATGGGAAGACGGAACTTGTAGACATTGAAGAGGTAGTAAAAGGTGATATTGTTTTAGTTAAGCCGGGAGAAAAAATTCCCTTAGATGGTGTTATAAGTAAGGGATCGTCAACAGTTGATGAATCTATGGTAACAGGAGAACCTATTCCAAATGATAAAAAAGTTGGAGATAGTGTAATAGGAGCAACTATTAATAAAAATGGGTCCTTTGAATTTGAAGTTACAAGGACAGGAAATGAAACTATGTTAAGTCAGATAGTTAAGCTGGTAGAAGATGCTCAGGCAGAAAAAGCTCCTGTACAAAAACTTGCCGACATTGTTTCATCAATCTTTGTTCCTTCAGTAATTATAGTAGCGGCAATTACCTTTATAGCAACTTATATTTTTAAGGGACAAGTCGAACAAGCACTTTTAAATGCAGTTTCAGTTTTAGTTATAGCTTGCCCCTGCTCCTTGGGCCTTGCGACTCCTACTGCCATCATGGTAGGGACAGGAAGGGGAGCTGAGCTCGGCATATTAATTAAAAATGCTGAAGTTATAGAAAGTGCGGAAAAATTAGATACTGTAGTCTTTGATAAGACAGGTACTATCACAAAGGGAAAGCCTGAGCTTATAGACCTGTTCACAGATGAAGATAAGGATGAGATTTTAAAAGTAGCAGCCTCCATAGAAAGGTATTCGGAACACCCATTAGGCCAGGCAGTAGTTGACAGCTTAAAAAAAGAGGATGAAGATTTTTATCCGGTAGATGATTTTAAGTCCCTTACTGCAAGGGGAGTAAGTGGAAAGATAAGAGGATCATCTTATTTAATAGGTAATAAAAAACTTATGGAAGAAAATGGAGTAGCTGTAAATTACACTGGAGTATCCGGAGAAGTTTCTGCAAGTACAGCCTTATATTTAGCTAAAGACGGTAAGTATTTAGGCTCTTTGTTTGTGGCGGATTCCATTAAGGATGAAAGTAAGGAAGCTGTTAAAGACCTTGAAAATCTGAATATAGACACCTATATGATCACAGGGGATAGCAAGGAAGCAGCTGATTATATGGCAAGTCTTGTTGGAATAAATAAGGTAATAGCTGAAGTAATTCCACAGGAAAAGGCTAAGAAAATAGAAGAGCTTAAGGAAGAGGGACATAAGGTCGGCATGGTCGGAGACGGAATTAATGATGCTCCTGCCTTGGCATCAAGTAACATAGGATTTGCCATGGGCAACGGAACTGATATAGCCATAGAAGCAAGTGACATCACAATAATAAATGGAAATATCAAAAGAGTTCCTACAGCTATAAAATTAAGTCAAAGGGTAATGAAGACAATAAGACAAAATTTATTCTGGGCCTTTTTCTACAATGTTATAGGAATACCTATTGCAGCCTTCGGTTATTTAAATCCCATGATAGCCGGTGCTGCCATGGCCTTTTCTTCAGTAACTGTAGTAACAAATTCATTGAGGATAAAAAATTTTAAGGAGTGATGATATGAAAAAACAATTTAAAGTAGAAGAAATGCACTGTAACCACTGCGTAGAATCAATCGACAAGGCTTTAAAAGATGTAGAAGGGATAGAAAATATAGATATAGATCTTGATTCTAAAATAGTAAGTCTTGAAGGTGAAGTAGATGATGAAAAAGTTATTGAAAGCCTCGATGAAATAGGCTTTGACGCTGTTAGCCTATAATGACTGTATATAAGGACAAGGCTTTAACTAAGGTAAAGACAGTCAGGGGACAGTTGGATGCGGTTATAAAGATGCTCGAAGATGACAGATATTGTCTAGACATTTCCACTCAAATTCTTTCCTGCATAGGTCAGCTAAAAAAGGCAAATATAGATATTCTTGAAGGCCATATGAAGACTTGTGTAAAAACTGCCATAGAAAATAATGAACAGTCAGAGGAAAAAATTAACGAGATTGTAAATATCTTAGATAAGTATCTTAAGTAATAAAAATTTTATTGCCATAGGTCTCTATTAAAATTAGAGTTCTGTGGCAATTTTTTATGAAGATTTTATATTTATCTAGCTCTTTTAAGTAAAAGAAAACTTTTTCAAGGTTAAAAGCTCTTTGTATTGACATAAGGAAATAGGATATAGTAAACTGGAATTGCAGAAAAGTGATGAAACTTTAACACTATTTTACATTAAATCGAGAGGTGGAATTATGAAAACGTTTTTTAAAAAAGCTGTCGCAAGTGTCTTGCTATTTTCAATGCTGGCACCAAGTTCTACTGCATTTGCAAGCAATGAGAACGCAGATGAAATTACTTTTTCGGATCTTGAAAAAGAAGGATTTAAGGCAGATGAAAAGATCAAGGTAATTGTAGAAACGGATGATAAATCAGCCTTGGAAAGGGAGCCTGATTTTAGGAGTAGAAGATTTAGATCTGCCATTAGATCTTCTCAAGATGATGTAGAAGACAGCAGGGAAAAAATTGAAAATAAAATGAAAAAAGAAAATGTGGATTTAGATACTCAAGAAGAATTTTCCGCAGTTATCACAGGATTTTCCGCAGAAATAAAGGCAAAGGATATAGACAAGTTATCCGAAAAAAGAGGAGTAAAAAAAGTCTTGGTACAGATGCAGGCAAGTAGACCTGATGCGAAATCTATCCAAGAGTCTCCTTCGTCTAAGAATATGATAAAGACAAATGTAATGTGGAACGATTACAATCTTACAGGTCAAGGAATGCTTGTAAGTATTATAGATACAGGAGTTGATCCTAATCACAAAGACATGAAGTTAGATCCTGATGTAGATAAAAAATACAAGGATAAAGAAGCGGTTAACAGTATAATCAATCAATATTCTTTAAAGGGAAAGTGGTTTAATGACAAGGTTCCTTATGGATATAATTATGCAGATGAAAGTTTAGAAATAAGAGATTCTGAAATAGGTGGTTTCCACGGAATGCATGTTGCCGGGATTGTCGGAGCCAACGGAGATGTGGAAAGCGGTGGAATAAAGGGAGTTGCTCCTAATGTTCAACTATTGGGGATGAAAGTTTTCAGCAACGATGCCCTGGTATCTACGGTTTATGAAGAAGTTTGGTTAAAGGCAATAGATGATTCAGTCAAGCTGGGTGCAGATGTATTGAATATGAGTCTTGGAATGGCTTCAGGATATTCAGTAGATGGCCAAACAGCTTCAGAATTAGCTTTTCAAAGAGCTAGGAAGGCAGGAGTAGTTTGTGCTGTTGCCATGGGTAATGACAGGGTTACAAACTGGGGAGGAGAAGGCAAGACAAATCTTGCGATAAATCCTGATATGGGTACAACAGGTCACCCTGCAGTTACAGGATCTTCATTTTCGGTTTCATCTATAGAAAATGAAGAAATAAGAAGAAGAGAAATAATTGTTGAAGGTAAGGATTTAAATATCCAAGTTTCCCCTGCTGAAGGTGAAAATGAAAATACATCAACAGGTCCTGTTGAATACATAAATGTCGGACTTGGAAATGAAGAGAGTGACTATGAAGGCAAGGATCTTAGAGGCAAAATCGCCTTAATACAAAGAGGAGGGAAGTCTTTCCAAGAAAAAGCTGCTCTTGCAATTTCTAAAGGGGCGTCCGGTGTCGTGATTTATAATAGTCAGGACGGAAATGAACTTTCATCTATGACAGGAATTGAAAATAAAGAAATACCTACAGTCTTTATTACATATGATGAAGGTCTTAAGTTAATCCAACTACAAAAGGAAAATCCTACTCAAAAGATAAGTATAAGTCCTATAAAGATTGTAAAAAATAAAAATGGTGGGCAGATGAGCACTTTTTCTTCATGGGGAATAACTCCAGATCTAAGATTAAAGCCTGATATTGCGGGAGTAGGAGGAAATATTTATTCAACTATAAATGACGATAAATACACTGTCATGAGCGGAACTTCTATGGCTACTCCTCAGGTCGCAGCTGCCAGTGCTCTGGCAATGCAAAGACTTTATAAAGATGGAATTTTAAAGAGAAGTGAAGATGGAAAGGCTGATCCTAACCAAGAATTTTTAACAGTTCTTTTTATGATGAATACAGCAGAAATAATTAAGGATAGCGAAGTAGCTAATGCATCATATTATACTCCTAAGCAACAAGGGGCAGGACTTGTAAATTTGGAAAAGTTGGCTAAATCAAATATAAGTCTTACAGCTACAGGTGCGGCTGATGAAATAGAAGATGGAAAGCTTGAAGTAGGAGAAGTTGGAGACAGCTTTGAAGCAAATTTTAACTTTAAAAATTATTCTGATAAAGAAGTTGTTTTTGATGCTAAATACATTTCTCTTAAAGATGAAGTTGGAGAGGACGGAAGGTATACTGAACACTCTTCCTTAATAGAAGAAAAATCATTGGGAAGTGTAAAGGTTAAGGCTGACGGAGAAAGCAACTTTAAGGCTACTATCTCAACTAAGAATGTTCCTAAAAATCAATTTGCCCAAGGATATGTAATCTTTGAATCTAAAGATCATCCAAGTTTGTCTGTTCCTTTTACAGGTTTTAAAGGAGATTGGTCAGAACCTAAGATAATAGATAATATGCCTGATTTCAGCTCAGATGTAAATTATCTGCCTATAGTAGCTGATAATGGAGCAATAGATAAGTCAGGATTTGCCAGAAGAAGAGAAAATGGTGGATGGGACTATTGGAACGCTTGGAATGTAGATGGAGTTCCTACAGTTTTTGTAAATTCAAATAAACAAGATAATTTTTACTCTGAAGTGATCCCGGTTATTTCTGTAATGAGAAATGCCATTGATATCAGGTATGATATCTTAAATCAAGACGGAAGCTTATTAAAGCATTTATTTATAGATCCCAGAATAGCTAAGGTGAACGGTTTGTATAAGGATGAATATAATAAGTATAACTTTGAATATTTAGCTCCGGGTGCAGGATGGGACTTTACAGATTTAAAATCAAATAAAGTAGCAGATGGCAATTATCAATACCAAATAACAGCAAAGATAGATTACAAGGATGCCAAGGAACAAAAATATAATTATAAGATAATATTAGATAGCGTAGCTCCTGAAGTTAGAGGAACTTACAATTCTAAAGATAGAACTGTTACAGTTACTGCTAAGGATGACAATTCAGGTTTAATAGAAGTTGGATTTGAAAATTTAAAGACAGGTGAATGGTATAACCATGTTTTAAGATATGATGAGGATACTAATGATGAATTAGTTAAAGATTACACTTATACATTTGAAGTTCCTGAAAGCTTTGATTTATCAAATCTTTACGTATATGCCTGGGATAACGCAAGAAATGTAGTTGGAAATATAAAAGTAGATACAGGAGTAGATTCCAAACTTGAAATTAAGCCTTTGGAAATAAAGGTAAATGATCCTGTTCCAACTATAGATCAGGTAAAGGATCACTTGGAAAACTTAGATCCTAAGGCAGAAGTTAAAATAGTTGAAAATATTCCTGATACTCAAAGTCCAGGAGACTTTGAGATAAAAATAGGGGTTACAATTGACGGAAATGAAAATTACTATTTTGTCCCTGTAAAAATTATAGGTGAAGATGTCAACAAGGAAGAAGAGTCTGACCAACCTATAGAAAATACAGAAGAAGTAGATGAAAATGTCTATGATTTGCCTATAACAAAAATTCTAAATCCGGATTATTATGCTGCCTTTGGAAAAAATAATAATCAAATAGATTTTGCGGGTAATGTGAGCAAGGTTAAAGAGCTTGAAGAACTAAGCCTAAGTATACAAAAGGATGGAAAGCAAGTAGAAGGCACAGAAGTACAAAGTTTAGACTTTGAAAAAGTTTCAGACAGCTTATGGGAATTTAATGAAAAGGTTGATTTATCTAAGCTTGATAAGAGTGCAGTTTATGAACTTTCACTTACTGCCAAGGGTAGAAATATAGAAGGAAAAGAAATTCAAGATACTGTTATTAGGAGAATAAGAAAGGATAATATAGCTCCTGAACTTGAATATGAAGTAATACAAGAAGACAAAACTTTACCTATAGCGAAAATAAGGGTAAAAGGGCATGAAGATATGACCTACTTTGAAATCCTTATAAATGATTCAATGTTTGCAAGAGTGGACAAAACTTGGGATGCTTTTGAACTTGAAGAAGGAATTGATGCAGAATTTGAAGCAGACCTTCCACTTGACCTTGGAGAAAACATCTTTACCCTAAGGTCCACAGATGATGCTATGAATGAAACTGTCCAAGAAATTAAAATAATAAGAGAAGAGCCTGCTAGCACTCAAGAAACAGATTATTCCAACTTACTTACAAGTTTACTAAAGGCTCAGGAAATAATTTTACTTTCTGAAAATTATGAAATAACAGAAGAAGAATTACAAGAAATTAAAGCTTTAATTAACCAGGCCCGAGAAGTAATAGCAGCAAAAGAAGGACAAGAAAAAGCAGATGAAATAAACAGCAACTTAAAAGAAATCCTGGCGACTATAGATGTAAAGGAAAATCCTAAATTAGACTTTACTCGCATTAAAGGTAGTCTGGAAGATGCTAAAGATTTATTAGATAAGAGACAAGATCTTTCAGTTGATGAAAAAAAGAATCTTGAAGACCTAGTTAAAAGGGCAGAAAATCTTATGAGGGCAGATCAAGTTTCCCAAGAAGATTTAGATAAGTTACAAGAAGAAATTTTAAAAGAAATAGGAAGACTTGAAGCCTTAGATAAAAACGACAATACAGACAATAAAAAAGAAGAAGAGCTGGAAAACAAAAATAAAGAATTAGAAGCAAAGCTTCAGGCTTTACAAGATCAAATAACAAAATTACAAAAAGAATTAGATAAAGCCCAAAGTGAAAACCCAACAAATAAAGACCAACAAGAAGAACTTAAAAAACAAAACCAAGACCTCCAAAAACAAATAGCAAAACTAAAAGAAGACCTTGATAAACAAATAAAAGAACTACAAAAAACACAAAAAGAAAATCAAGCAAGTCAAAAAGAAAAAGAACAAGTTGAAAAATACCTAAAAGCTTTAAAAGACAAAGAAAAGCAACTAGAAGAAGCAAACCAAAAACTTCAAGATCAATTAAATAAAAAAGACCAAGACAATAAAAAAGACAAAGAAGAACTTATAAACACAAACAAAGACCTTCAAGCAAAGACAAAAGAGCTACAAGACAAAATAGCAAAGCTTGAAAAAGAACTGGCAGAAACTAAAAAACAAAACCCAACAGACAAAACAAAAGCAGAGCTTGAAAAACAAAATCAAGACCTCCAAAAACAAATAGCAAAACTAAAAGAAGACCTTGATAAACAAATAAAAGAACTACAAAAAGCCCAAAA
>JAXFOR010000008.1:0-94413 GCA_034180305.1 Finegoldia sp. | reverse complement strand
CAAGAATACAGTTGACCATCATTTATTCCGGCTTCAATGGCTACACTTTTTATTGAATTTCCTGCTAATACTTTAGAGACCCACTCAAGTTTTTCATCAGCTGTCCAGTTAATATTTGATCCATGTTTTAAGATTTCAGGGCCATGAATCTTTTCTAATTTTACCCAGCTTTTAATTGTTTGGTGAAAACTTTCTATTCCAACTCCTTCTGGTGTCTTAGGCCATTTACCTTCAAGATACATTTGAACACATTCTTTTTTAAATTCATAACTGTATTTCAATTAAAATACCCTCCTTACTGGTTGTCCAGTAAAGAGGGTACGTATCATAAGGGTGAAGTCTTAGACAAACTATTGATTTGTAGATGACTTATACCACTTCGTAGTTATCATCAAAGGAAGGTTCTGCTGTAAAGTAGATGCCGAGCTTTCTTAGAGGCTTTTTATCTGATTCTTCCAGGATGGTTGTGGAGTGGGCATCGAGGCCTTTAAGCTTAGGAAGCTGTTGGATGGCCAGGTGAGTTACAGGGTTTGTTGTTGCTGATATGCAAAGGGCTATCAGCATTTCGTCTAGATAAAGGGAGGTATCCTTGTTCTTAAGGACTCTGGTTTTCATCTGTACAACAGGCTCGATTATATGAGGAGATATAAGAGGTATATCTTCATTAATTCCCGCAATTTCTTTTAAGGCGTTTAGGATACAGGCTGATGTCTGTCCTAAAAGTTCACTCTTTCTACCTGTTATTATCTTTCCGTTGTCAAGCTTTATGGCAAAGGATTCTTTTCCACTTTCTTCTTTTTTCTCTTGAGAGGCAGTTACTACTTTCCTGTAAGTTTGGTCGAGATTAAGCTGGCTCATCAAAAGCTCGATCTTATCAAGGGTGCTTTTTTTCTCCCTACCGAGTCTTATATCTACCAGGGCGTTGTAGTATCTTCTGACTATTTCTTCCTTGCTTGCCTTTATAGCGAGGTCATCATCTACTATACAAAAGCCTGCCATATTTACCCCCATATCTGTAGGTGACTTATATGGGCAGTGGCCTGATATTTTTTCAAACATCATATTTAAAAGTGGAAAAGCTTCGACGTCTCTATTGTAGTTTACTGTGGTTTCCCCATAGGCTTCCAGGTGATAAGGATCTATCATATTGATGTCGTTAAGGTCTGCAGTGGCTGCTTCATAGGCCATGTTGACAGGATGCTTTAAAGGGAGGTTCCAGATAGGGAAGGTTTCAAATTTGGCATAGCCTGCGTCAATGCCTCTTTGGTTTTCCAGATACATTTGAGAAAGGCAGGTAGCAAGCTTTCCACTTCCGGGTCCCGGTGCTGTAACTATAACAAGGGGTCTTGTAGTTTCTATATAGTCATTTTTACCGAATCCATCATCACTTAGGATAAGGGAAATGTCGTTTGGATAACCTTCTATTGAATAGGTCTTGTAGTTTCTAATTCCTAAATTATCTAAGTGATCTGCAAATTTTTTGGCTGCGGGCTGGTTATCAAACTGAGTTATGACAACTGATCCGACTAAAAAACCGAGCTCTTCGAAGGATTTTTTAAGTCTTAGAAGTTCATTGTCATAGCCGATCCCGAAGTCTCCCCTGATTTTGTTAGACTCTATGTCATTTGCATTTATGGCTATTATTATTTCCGCCTTGTCCTTTATCTTTAAGAGCATCTGTAACTTACTGTCAGGTTCAAAGCCCGGGAGGACTCTGGAGGCGTGAGAGTCATCGAAAAGTTTCCCACCGAATTCGAGGTAAAGCTTGTCGAATTTTCCTATCCTCTCTACTATTTTTTGTGATTGTAATTGTATATATTTATCATTGTCAAAGGCTTTTTTATTCATATAATTCTCCTAATTTCATAGATTAATTATATCAAAACTTTAATCAATACAAAAATACAAAAATGCAACAACTTAAAAAGCTGTTGCATTTATATTAAAGATTAAAGAGTTCCTTCAGGGAAGTTACCTGTAAAACATCCTTCTGAGAAGTCGTGACCGCCTAGGGCTTCATAAAGGCCGTCAAGGGAGATATAGTAAAGAGAGTCAGCCCCTATCATATCTTTTATTTCTTCAAGGCTGTAGTTTGCAGCTATAAGTTCTTCTCTAGTAGGTGTATCCATCATAAGATTTGAAGAATATTTTACCATAGGTGAACCTATTCTTACGTGAACTTCTTTAGCTCCTGCATCTCTTAACATTTGTACTGTTCTTTTCATTGTAGTACCCCTAACTATGGAGTCATCTACGAGGATAAGTCTCTTATCTTGGATAAATTCCTTAAGTGGGTTTAGTTTTATCTTTACTGCAAGTTCTCTAAATTCTTGGCCCGGATCTATGAAGGTTCTACCGACATATCTGTTTTTAATTATTCCTTCAGAGTATGGGATTCCTGATGCTTCAGCATAACCGATCGCAAAGGATGTACCTGAGTCAGGTGCTCCTATTACAAGGTCGGCATCAGTAGGATTTTCCTTTGCAAGGATTGCTCCGGCCTTTCTTCTTGCTGAGTAAATGCTCTTTCCGTCTATATATGAATCAGGTCTTGCTATGTAGACCATTTCAAAAACTCCAAGCTTTCTTCTGGATGGGTCGCCCTTTACAATTTCTTCGATTCCATCTTTTGTGATCTTTAAGATTTCGCCCGGATCTACGTCTCTTACAAATTCAGCTCCGACTGAGTCAAAGGCAACTGTTTCACTTGCTACCAAATACTTGTCATCTTTTTTACCTATTGATAGAGGTTTTATTCCGTAGTAATCTCTGGCAACATAAAGTTCATCATTAGTTAAGACAATTAGAGCATAAGATCCCTTAATCATCTTTACAGTATCTAAAAGAGATTGTTCCATGGATTCTTTGTAATTTTTAGCTAAAAGAGTAGCTATTACTTCTGTGTCAAGTTCTGATTGGAAGAGGTATCCTTCATTTATAAGCTCATCTTTAATTTCCTTGGCATTGCTTATAAAACCGTCATGAACTATGCCCATAGCTCCCTTTTTATATCCTGCTACTATAGGTTGTAGGTAAGGATAAGTAAGACCTTCTGAGTTGGCAGCCATTCTAACGTGACCTACGGCTGCACTTCCTTTTAAAATTTCCAGTCTATCATTGTCAAAAACATCATTTAAAAATCCACTTTCCTTATAATAGTCAAAAAGTCCATCATTAAATGATGCTATACCTGCAGATTGTTGTCCCCTATGCTGTAAGGCATATAGCATAAAATATGCATACTCTGCTGCATTTTTTTCTTGTCCAATTACTCCAACTACTCCGCTCATCTTATCTCCTTATTTTTTCTTTTGTAATTTTAAAACTAACAATTAGATTATATAACTTTTTTTTACATAATGACAGATATTTTTATAAAGCTTTGTCTACAATTTTAATAGCCTTTAAATAATTATACTTAAAGCTTATAAGAAAAAAACCGAAGGTGTGAACCTTCGGTCTTAAAAAATATTCTATTTACCTAATTCATCCATTACATATTGAACCATAACTGCAGGTACTTCATACATTACTTCTTCAGTCATAGCAAATCTAGGATTGTGGTGAGCATAGACATTTCCTTCTATTTCTTTAGGGTTGTTCAAGAAGAAGAAAGCTCCCGGTTTCTTTTCAAGATAGAAGGCAAAGTCTTCTCCACCCATAAGAGGTTTTTCCATTTCTACAACTTTATCAGCTAAAATCTTCTTAGCAGATTCCATAACTTTTTCTGCAATTTCAGGTGTATTGATCAATGGAGGTGGTTGTCTGAAGAATTTATATTCTATTGTAGCTCTGAAAGTCTTAGCTACTCCTTCTGCAACTTCTCCCAATCTCTTTTCAACATAATCTCTGATTTCAGGTGTAAGGGTTCTTGTAGTCCCTTCAAGGTGAGCTGTTTCAGGAATTATGTTAAAGGCTGATCCTGAGTTTATTACGCCGAAAGATATAACTGAAGGATCAAGAGGTGATATTTCACGAGATATTATTTCTTGGATTGATGTAATCATATAAGCTGCTATAGCTATAGGGTCGATTGACATACTTGGTGTAGATCCGTGAGCTCCTCTACCCTTTATATCTATAGTAAACTTGTCCATAGTAGCCATTGTAGGTCCTTTGGCAAAAATCAAAGCACCCATATCTTTTCCATCACCGAAAAGACAACCGTCGTGGCAACCTAAAACTTCATCAACCTTGGCAAATTCTTCTGAGTTAGCTATTTCTACAGATCCGCTACCCAATTCTTCAGCAGGTTGGAAGATAAGCATTATCTTGCCATCTATTTCATCCTTATGGTCTTGTAAAACTTTTGCTGCAGCTAAAAGTTGGGCTGTATGGGCATCGTGACCACAAGCGTGCATCTTTCCTTCATTCTTTGATGCAAATTCCAGATTTGTCAATTCAGGAACAGGAAGGGCATCCATGTCAGCTCTTAAGGCTATAGTCTTTTTATCATTGTCAGGATTGATGTAAGCAACTACAGCTCCCTTAAATTTTCTATCGATATCTTCAATGCCGAATTCTCTAAGTCTTTCTTCAACAAAGTCACAAGTTTGATCAAGGTCAAATCCGACTTCAGGATTTTCATGTAAGTGTCTTCTCCACTTTATTAAATCGGCTTCAACTTTTTTTACTTCACTAATTACGTCCATCTCTAATCCCCCTTAAAATTTAAATATAAGTTAACTAAGGCTCTCCGATAAAAATATTATTATCGGCTAAGCCCTTAAATAGCAATATAAAATAGTTCAAGAACTAATCTCAAATTATTTTTTTACTTTAGTGTAATAAGTTTGAAATTTTTATCTTTTTGTAAAATAAATTTATAAATATCTTAAAATAAGTAAGTTTTTAGGAAAACGATTTAACTTTTCCTTAAAATATATAAGCCTTTAAGCTTTTCCTGACTACATTATATCTTTAAAAAAATTATTGTCAAGTTTTAGGATTTTAATAATAGAAAGGATTTATAAAAAGCTTACAGGTCTAAAAATGATCACAAATTTGCTTTAAATTTAGTAAACGATTTTATTACAAAGCGGCTCTTTTGTAAAATTATCATCTTTAAGTTACACGAAGAATTTATTATGATATAATGGTCGGAAATACATAATCAGGAGCTTAAAATGATAGATTTTTTAATAGGAAAATTTGTAAAAAATCCGCAGGACATTAATTCAGATAAGACTAGAAAGTCCTACGGAAATCTGTCAAGCGGAGTCGGTTTTGTAGTAAACCTCCTCCTCTTTACCTTTAAACTTATAGTCGGCCTACTGAGTAATTCCATAGCTATAATAGCCGATGCCATAAACAACCTTTCGGATGTCTTCAGTATCGGGATAATGCTTATAAGTTTTAAACTTTCAGCAAAGCCTGCCGATGAAAAGCACCCTTACGGGCATGCGAGGATTGAGTACCTCTTCTCATCAGTAATAACCATCATAGTAATCATAGTCGGTGTAGAACTTATGATCACTTCCGTAAAGAAGATAATAAATCCTGAGCAAATAACCTTTGACATCTCTTCTATAATTGTCCTTGTAGTTGCAATTATTTTAAAGATTTGGCTTTCAAGATTTTATACTCATATATCCGGCATAATTCACTCCGACCTTTTACAAGCAACAGCCGTTGACTCCAAGGCCGATTCCATATCCACATCGATAGTACTTATATCTGTCTTAGTTTACGCCTTTTTAGATATAAATGTAGATGCCTATGTCGGACTTTTAGGGGCTATCATAATAATAAAAAGCGGCTTTGAAATGATAATGTCAACTATTGACAAGTTACTTGGTCAAAAGGTAAGCAAGGAAGTTGAAGACTCCATCTATAAAATAATAGATGACAACAAGTACGTCCAAGGCGGTCATGACCTTACAGTCCACGACTACGGTCCGGGTCATATGTTCTGCTCAGTCGATGTGGAAATTGATTCAGATATGGACCTGTTGACAGCTCACAATGTAGTCGACTCGATCGAAAGAGAAATAAAGGACAAGCTTTACATCGATGCGACTATCCACATGGATCCGATTTTAAAAGAAGATAGCAAAGACCCTATCCAAAAGATAAAGCTGGCTGTTTCTTCAATAGATGACGACTGGGAAGTCCACGACATAAGAATAGATCAAGGCAAGGAAAAGACTAAGGTAATAATAGACCTTTCCATAGGCTATGATGAAGAAATGACTAATGAAGAAATCTATGACAAAGTCGATAAGAAACTTTCTGAGATAGATCCGTCATACATGGCTCTTATAACTCTTAGAAAGGGCTACCAAAGGGAAATATTAAAATAATTTATTAGCCTCCGAAGTAAATATACTCGGAGGTATTTTTTTACTTAAAAAAGACTTGCTTAATCTTTATTTATATAATAATATAATTGTAGAGTAACTGATAACGTTTGCTTTATCTTGACTTTTTAATATGAGACTATGAGCTATTGATTCTAATTTCTTTTAAATTTTTTGTTTTTACCCAACTATCAAACATTTTACAAGGAGGATTTTATGATTAAAAAAGTACCCCTGCCTATGGCGGGCCTTGCCCTTGCTTTCGCTTCCCTAGGCAATATCCTGAAAGTCATCCTTCCCTTTTTAGGACCTATCTGCGGGATAGTATCAGCGACCTTATGGATTTTAGTCCTTCTAAAGGTAATCAGCTACCCGGATATTTTTTTAGAAGATATGAAAAGCCCTATAATTGCAAGCAGTTTTGCTACCTTTTTTATGGCAGCCTACCTTCTCTCCGGATACATAGCACCTTACTTTAAAGGCCTTGGGAGATTTTTATATTTCGCAGCCCTTATCCTTCATGTAGTTTTAATAATTTACTTTAGCTACGAATTCTTTATTAAAAATTTTGACATAAGAAATGTTCATGCATCTTACTGTGTGACTTACATAGGTTTGCTTACCTCAGCAATTGTATCTCCCCTATGGAATACGCAAACTCTAGCTAAGATATTTTTCTGTTTCTCTCTTTTAATTTACCTCCCTCTTTTTTACCTGGTAAATAAAAGATACGTCAGCTTGCCTGAGGTAGATGATGCTAAAAAACCACTTTTTTGTATTGAAATATCAACCCCGGCCATTCTTTTAGCAGGATATCATTTCGCCTTTGTAGAAAATAGGCATATCTTCCTTGTGTCCATCCTTTGCATCTTATCACTCTGCCTCTACATCTATGTAATTTTGACAAAGCTTAAAACTTATTTAAGCCTGCCCTTTTATCCTTCCTTTGCAGCCCTTAGCTTTCCTGTTGTAATTAATCCCATAGCCCAAAAAATAACTGCCGAGTACTTCCTAGCTTTTGGATACAATCTTATATCCGGCATCTTAAATATAGTCTGGATGGCCCAACTCGTCCTAGCCATACTAGTGGTTTCCTTAGTATTCATAAAATATCTTAACTTTTTAATAAAAGCTTAAAATATATAAAATTTTATCTTATTTAACTCTTTACTTGCCTAGGATCACAATCTTAAGACTATAAATTTTGACCTAAATTAATTTTATCTTGCCTAATTTTTATTTATCTAATATCATTATTATGTAGTAATAAGTAAAAGATCTTTTAAGCTATTATGAATTTATAATTTTTAGATAGTTTTTTTGCCTGTATGGCTTTTTATATGTCAAATATTTTATAAGGAGAACTTTATGATTAAAAAAATACCCCTACCTATGGCAGGCCTTGCTCTTGCCCTAGCTTCCCTAGGCAACATACTCGGAGTGATCCTCCCCTTTATAAGACCCGTCTTAGGAATAATATCAGCAACCCTGTGGATCTTGGTTCTTTTAAATGTCATCAGCTACCCTAAACTTTTCTTAGCAGATATGAAAAACCCGGTAATTGCCAGCAGTTTCTGTACCTTTTCCATGGCTGCCTACATTTTATCAGGCTACATAAAACCATATTTTGAAGGCTTTGGAAAATTTTTATACTTTGCAGCCCTTAGCCTGCATATAATTTTAATCATTTACTTTACCTATACTTTTATGATTAAAAATTTTGACCTTAAAACCGTTCATGCCAGCTACTACATAACCTATGTCGGCATAGTTACATCAGCGATTGTAGCGATCATTTGGGATGCAAATACAGTGGGTAAAGCAGTCTTTGTCTTCGGTCTAGTAACCTATATCCCTCTTTTTTATATAGTAAATAGGAGATATATAAGCCTGCCTGAAGTCGACAACCCTCATAAGCCACTTTTCTGTGTCCAAATTGCAACTCCTGCCCTCTTGCTTGCAGGTTATCACTCAGCCTTTGTGGAAAATAAGTCTAAGATACTTATCAGCATCCTTTGTCTAATAGCCATTTGCTTTTACCTCTATGTGGTCTTGACAAAGCTTAAGACTTATATAAAGCTGCCCTTTTATCCTTCCTTTGCAGCCCTTACCTTCCCTATGGTAATTAATCCCATAGCCCAAAAACTTACAGCTGAATACTTTCAAACTATCGGCTCTAACTTTGTAGCTACTATTTTAAACCTGGTTTGGATGGTCCAACTTGTCTTAGCAACTCTTGTGGTTTTCTATGTCCTTATAAGGTATGTGGAATTTTTGATAAAAAGAGTTTAAGTATGTAAAATTTAAGTTTAAATTTTGACTTTTGTAAGATAACTTGCTATAATTTAAAGAAATAAAGGCTTTGATATGGACAAGTAAAAGGCTATCTTTAAAATGATTATTCATAAGAGATATGCTGGTTGGTGGAAAGCATGAAAGTAACCCTTTGAAAATCACCATTAAGCCGGACGCTAAATAAGTAGGTGTCCCCGGGAACTCCCGTTACAGAGTTATTCATTAAGTTGATCTTTAAGTGCATCAATCGATGAAGAAGAGTGGTACCGCGGAGGTTATTTTTAAAATACACCCTCGTCTCTTCTACCTTAGTAGAAGGGACGGGGGTTTTTTGTTTAAGGATTAAGGAGATTGAAATGGAAAAAGAAAGTAAAAAAGAAGCAGAAGTTAAAGAAGAATTCGAAGACGTCCCTGTAAGTATAAACCTTGGAGATGTCTACATGGCAAACAGAAAGGTCAGAGAAGTTGCCAGAAAGACTGACCTTGTAAAGTCAACAGTCTATGACAATGTCTACCTTAAGACAGAAAATCTACAAAACACAGGATCTTTCAAGGTAAGGGGAGCTTATTATAAGATATCTACCCTTACAGATGAAGAAAAGGCGAAGGGGGTCGTAGCCTGCTCTGCCGGTAACCACGCTCAGGGAGTCGCCCTTTCCTGCAAGAAATTACATATCCCTGCTACTATATTTATGCCCGCAACAGCTCCTGTATCAAAGATAGAAGCCACAAGGTCTTACGGAGCTGAAGTAAAGCTTGTGGGTCTTAGCTATGACGATGCCTATGAAGCTGCTCTTGAATTTAACAAGGTTGAAGACAAGACCTTCATCCACCCATTTAATGATGAAACCCTGATAGCCGGTCAAGCTACTGTAGGTTTGGAAATTGTTGAACAAATGGAAGATGTGGACATAGTTGTAGTCCCTATAGGTGGTGGGGGACTAATATCCGGAGTTTCCTTTGCAGTTAAAAATTTAAAACCTGACTGCAAGATAATAGGGGTTGAAGCACAGTCTGCAGATTCCATGTACCAATCCCTAGAGGCAGGTCAGATAAAGGATGTAAAAAAAGTCTCCACCTTTGCAGACGGGATAGCCGTAAAGACACCTGGAGATATAACTTACAAGTATGTAAAAAAATATGTCGATGAAATAGTCACTGTAAATGAAGATGAAATAGCTGATGCTGTTCTTCAACTGATAGAAAAGCAAAAGATAGTCGCAGAAGGATCAGGAGCTGTTCCTTACGCTGCCCTTATGAACAACAAATTCGAATGGACAGGAAAAAAAGTTGCCCTTGTAGTATCAGGAGGTAATATAGACGTTCAGGTAATAAACAGGGCGATCACAAGAGGTCTTATAGTCGAAGGTCGTCGTGCCAGCCTTGAAGTCAGTATGTATGACGCTCCGGGTCAACTTACTCAAGTTTCAGAAATCTTTGCAAAACTTGGAGCCAATGTCCTTGAAATACAACCATATTCTTCAGAAATAAATATGGCAGTAAACTCAATCATAACAAAGTTCGGTCTTGAAACAAGAGACCACCAACACATAGATCAAATAAAAAACGAGCTTAGAAAGAACGGCTTTGAAGTAAAATAGAAAGTCAAAGAGATAAAATCAAGCTAAGATTTTATCTCTTTTTTTTGTTATGTATCATATAGGAGTATTCTTTTTGTGCGTAGCTATGACTATTATAAAAATTTGCCTTGATATTTTAATCGCCTAATTATTGAATTATCGCAATTTGCTGGAATAAGCCATAAATTTACTTAATTAGCTAAAATTAACTACTTAAATGTGATAAATATACGGTAAATTAAGTCCATGTAGACTGTCAAAATCAAATTCCTAATAAAAAATTTAGAAAGCCCAAAGATATGGAGCCCAAATAGGCTTATCTCTTGCCCTTATCTATCAAAGCTTTAGACTATATTTGGGCTAATAATTTTTACAAGGCCTTAATAGTATTCTTACCTGATATGAATAAAAACAATTTAAATCAAATGACTGATAGCTTATAATAGATTTATAAAATTAATTTTAAATTTTGTGGAGATACATAATGAAGAAATATTTACTCCCGATTATTATGTTACTGATATTTGAAACTGTTGCCATTAGCCTTTGGCTTAGCAAGGATAATTTATTTTATCTGATTAATTTTACTTATATAGGTTTTTCTATCGCCATTGGTCTCTCCTCCACATCAATAAACATAAGCATGCAAGACGAATTACTCAGCTCTTGGTAGGAAGTTATATGCTGATTTATTTAGGACTGATCAACAGGGAAAATATGCAGATAGAGGGCTTTTGGTATTATTTATTTACAGGAGTTTTCGAAGCGGCTACTATCCACTATGCGGTTGCTAAGATTTTCGGTCCCCTGATTTTTGGAAGAGGCTGGTGCGGATATTGCTGCTGGACGGCTATGGTATTGGACTTCCTGCCATATAAGGTGCCCAAAGAGGGTAGAAAGAATATAGCTTTTATCAGATATCTTGTCTTTGCCCTATCCTTTGCCTTTGTTTCCTTTCTCTTTTTAATTCGTGTAGAAAATATAGAAAAAGTAATGTTTTGGGTCTTTATAATAGGAAATATTTTATACTACGCAGTCGGGATTATACTCGACTTTTATTTTAAGGACAACCGTGCCTTTTACAAATACATATGTCCTATAACAGTCTTTATGAAACCGATGACTTATTTTTCTCTAATTAGAATTAAGTGCGATAAGAGTAAGTGCATATCCTGTGGAAAGTGCAAAAAAGTTTGTCCCATGAACCTTGACCCCAGCGACAATTCAAGAAAGAGAAAGAACGGGACAGACTGCATCTTGTGTCTTGAATGTAGCAAGGCTTGCCTGAAAAATGCCCTATAAATTTAAATATTAGAAAATTTTAGATATGTTACAAGATATGAGTACAAATGAATTTATCACAGATAAGATCAATAAATTCAATTCATAGTAAAGAAAAGAAAATACTTTATATAATTTGAAATCCCCGTAGGAAAATCCTGCAGGGACCTCTATATCTATGCTATTGTAAGCTTTATAAGATAGGATGGAAAAATATTAATCTTCTTTTAAAGTTATTAGCAATTGTCCGCTTTCTACCATATCGCCTTCTTTTACGATTATGGTATCTATGACTCCTGCCTTTTTAGATACAAGGTTTGTTTCCATCTTCATTGCTTCTACTACCATTAGAGCTTGGTTCTTTTCAACCTTATCTCCTTCTTTTACAAGAAGTTTGACTACAGCTCCCGGTATACTTGCTCCGATTTGATTTTCATCTTCAGGATCTGCCATTTGGACAAAGTCGTCTTGGACTTGAACGACTGCTGTTTGGTCGAAAACTTTTATTTCACGGCGGTTTCCATTTACTTCAAATGACAAGGTTCTGTATCCCTTTTCGTCTAGCTTTCCTATTTCAACTAGGGTTACTATCAGGATCTTACCTTCTTCAAGTTCAACTTCGCCTGTTTGTCCTTCGTTAAGTCCGTGGAAGAAGATAGCTGAGTCCATGTGAGAGAAGTCTCCCTTTTCCTTTCTATATTGAAGATATTCTTCAAATACTTTAGGGTATAGAGCATATGCTATGACATCTCTGTCACTTGGGTCGAAGTCATACTTATCTTTTAGGTACTTACGATCTGCTTCAAAGTCTTCATCTTCAAGAAGTTCACCCGGACGAACTGTTATAGGTTTTTCGCCTTTTAGGACTATCTTTTGTAGGTCTTGAGGAAAGCCTCCTTCAGGTTGTCCCATCATACCCTTGAAGTAGGATACTACTGAGTCAGGGTAATTTAGGTGTTCTCCTTTTTCAAGGATGTTTTCAGGTGTAAGTTCTCTTTGGACCATAAAGATTGCCATATCACCGACCATCTTAGATGATGGAGTTACTTTTACTATATCTCCGAGCATATCATTTACACTCTTGTACATTTCCTTTACTTCTTTAAACTTGGAACCAAGACCGAAACTTTCTACTTGCGGTTTAAGGTTTGAGTATTGACCGCCAGGAATTTCATACTTGTAGATTTCTGTAGTTCCTGACTTAAGGTCGGATTCGAAATTTTTATAGATTGGTCTTACATCTGCCCAGTACTTGGAAATTTTTTCTGCCTTTTCAAGGTCAATTCCTGTTTCTCTTTCAGTTCCTTCCAAGGCTGCTACTACAGAGTTCATGGCAGGTTGGCTTGTAAGTCCGCTCATGGAGTTTATAGCTGTATCTACTATGTCAACTCCGGCTTCTGCTGCTTGTAGGACTGTGGCTACCCCGTTACCTGTTGTATCATGTGTGTGAAGTTGGATAGGGATAGTTATTTCATTTTTCAAGGCTTTTACAAGCTTTTTAGCTGCATATGGTTTTAAAAGTGCGGACATATCTTTTATACCAAGGATATGAGCTCCTGCCTTTTCTATTTCCTTAGCCTTGTTTACATAGTATTCAAGACTGTACTTATCTCTTGTTTCATCTAAGATATCACCTGTATAGCAGATTGTTCCTTCAAGAACCGCCCCTGTTTCTAAGACTTGATCCATAGCATAACGCATACCTTCTATCCAGTTTAAGGAGTCAAAGACACGGAATATGTTTATGCCTGCAGCTGCTGCTTCTTTTACAAAGGCCTTTACTACATTATCAGGGTAGTTTTTATATCCTACTGTGTTGTTACCACGAAGGAGCATTTGGAAAAGAATGTTAGGAATTTTCTTACGAAGTTCGCTAAGTCTTACCCATGGATCTTCTTTTAAGAAACGATAAGCTACATCGAAGGTAGCCCCTCCCCACATTTCAAGGGAGAATAGTTGGTTCATATACTCACTTGTTGCAGGAGCTATCTTTAGCATATCGGATGTTCTCATACGAGTTGCCATAAGGGATTGGTGAGCATCTCTCATTGTTGTATCTGTGATCAGAAGTTTCTTTTGATCTTTTATCCAATCTACAAGTCCGGCAGCTGATCTTTCTTCCAAGATTTGCTTAGTTCCCGGGATGAAACTATCCTTGCTTACTCTTGGAGTATTTACAGGGGTTAAATCTTTTGTAATCCTAGTCTTGTCATTTACAACTATATCTCCGATGTAGTTAAGTACGTTTAACTCAACATCATTTCTAGGTTTAACTTGGAATAGAGATGGGTTGTTGGCGATAAAGCCTGTGTTACAAGTTCCCTTTTTAAATTCTTCTGTATTAAGTACATTTAAAAGGAAAGGTATATTTGTCTTTACACCTGAAACCTTAGTTTCTCTTAGAGAACGGGAAGCCTTGTTAATAGCATCTTGCCAAGTACGGGAGAAGGCGATTATTTTTACAAGAAGGCTGTCATAGTATGGAGTTATTACTGAGCCTGCATAACCGTTACCTCCGTCAAGACGGATACCGAAACCTGATCCTGAACGGTATACATCTATTCTTCCGTTATCAGGGGCAAAGTCGTTTGATGGATCTTCTGTAGTTACCCTACATTGGATTGCATAGCCACGAACTTCTATATCGTCTTGGGATTGGATATTTATTTCATCACTGTCAAGAGCATATCCGTCAGCTACCAAGATTTGAGCTTGGACAAGGTCTATGCCTGTAACCATTTCTGTTATAGTGTGTTCTACTTGGATACGTGGGTTAACTTCGATAAAGTAGTGGTTGTTATCTGCATCAACCAAGAATTCCACAGTACCTGCACAGGAATAACCAACCTTCTTAGCTATCTTTATGGCATCTTCGCAAATTTCTTCTCTAATCTTTTCGTCAACTGAAAAAGCAGGTGTGTATTCTATAACCTTTTGGTGACGACGTTGGATAGAGCAATCTCTTTCATGTAAGTGAACTATGTTACCGTATTGGTCTCCTAAGATTTGAACTTCGATATGCTTTGGACTCTTTAAGTACTTTTCTATAAACATTGAGTCATTTCCGAAGGCCTTTCTGGCTTCTGATTGGGCAGTGATAAATTCGCTTATAAGGTCTTCTTCCTTATCTACGATTCTCATACCACGTCCTCCACCGCCTGCTGCTGCCTTTATCATTACAGGATAACCGCATTCTCTGGCGAAGTCATAGGCTTCTTGCTTGCTCTTTATAGGTTTTTCTATACCGGGGATTGTAGGAACATTTGCTTCCTTGGCAACTATCTTTGACTTGATCTTGTCTCCAAGCCTGTCCATAACTTCAGGATCAGGTCCTATAAAAATAATTCCGTTTTCCTTACAAAGACGGGCAAACTTAGAATTTTCTGACAAAAATCCGTAACCCGGATGGATGGCATCTACATTCTTATCCTTAGCAAGTTGGATAATTTCTTCCATATTAAGGTAGGCTGCCAAAGGAGATAGTCCCTTACCTACTTGATAAGATTCATCGGCTTTTGTCCTGAAAAGGGCAGTCTTGTCTTCTTCTGAATAGATAGCTACACTCTTTATTCCGAGCTCCTTGCAGGCTCTAAATACACGAATAGCTATCTCACCTCGATTGGCTACGAGGACTTTTTTTATCTTATTCATATATACACCCTCTATTCTCATTTACTATGTAATATTTTACATTTTTATCTATAGTTATAATTTAGTATATCACAAATCATCTAAGCTTTTTAAAACTTAAACGTCTTTTAATAATCTATGGTCTTATTAAGGTATGACATGGACCTGATTCCCTTGGTTGGAGAGGCAACAGGATAAACTATGTCATTAGGATCAGCTTGAATTTCTATAAGGGTAAACTTGGAATTGTTTAAGGCCTTATCAAAGACTTCATCGATCTGATCTTCACTCGTGATCCTGTAACTTTCTGTTCCTTCATAAGCTGATACCAACTTGCAGAAGTCGGGATTTTTTGTAAAGTCGATTCCTGAATACCTGGCTTCATTTGCAAAGTACTGTAACTGACGGACAAGGTTTAGGGAGTTATTGTTAAACAAAATCAGCTTTATAGGCAGGTCGTGTTCAATAGCTGTGGCAATTTCTGCAAAGTTCATCTGCAAGGACCCGTCCCCACAGATATTTACGACCAAGCAGTCAGGATTTTCGATCGCAACCCCTATTGCTGCGGGGAGGCCGTAGCCCATAGTTCCCAGTCCTCCGGACGTTATAAAGGAGCCCGGCTTTTTAAAAGGAAAGTACTGAGCTGCAAACATTTGGTGCTGACCTACTTCAGTCGTTATAAAAATATTGTCGTCAGTTTTTTCAGCCAACTTTTCAAATACCTTTTTAGGATTTACTGTTTGACTTCCCTTATTTACTGTCGGATATTTTTCCGCCATAGATTTTACTTCCGCCATCCAGCCCGACCAATCCTGAGCAGATAGCTTAGGGATAAATTCATCTAAGAAGACATTAATATCAGCTACTACAGGGATATTGGTTTCTATATTTTTGCCGATTTCTGCAGGGTCTATATCTACATGGACTATTGTGGCATCACTTGCAAAAGTTTCAGAGACAATAGTTGTCCTGTCGTCAAAACGGGCTCCGAGGTTTAAAAGAAAGTCGCACTTACTTGTAGCATAGTTTGCCGCAACTGATCCATGAAGACCGATCATGCCACAATAATATGGAGACTTTCTGCTTATAGATGAAATTCCCATCAGGGTTGTAATTACAGGAATCTTTAAAAGATTTACCATCTTTTCGACCTTTTCGTAGGCCCTGGCATGGTTTACTCCCCCACCTAAAAGGATCATCGGCCTCTTAGATTCTTTTAATTTTTTAACTACACGTGAGACTTGCTTTTTATTAGGGTTGTAGTTTGGTTTATAGCCCGGCAGATTTGTCTTTTCTGGCTCCTTGTAATCGACTTCCTGTAACTGAACATCTCTGGGAATATCGATAAGGACAGGTCCCTTTCTTCCCGTATTTGCTATGTGAAAGGCATCCTTTACTGTCTGACCTATATCATTGGCATCTTTTACCAGGTAAGAGTGCTTGACTATCGGAAGGGTAATCCCTGTTATATCTACTTCCTGAAAGGCATCAGTTCCGACCATTGAGGATGGTACCTGGCCTGTTATAGCCACAAGAGGAACGGAGTCCATAAAGGCTGTTGCTATTCCTGTAACAAGGTTGGTAGCTCCCGGTCCTGAGGTACAAAGGCAGACTCCGACCTTACCTGTAGACCTGGAAACACCGCTTGCCGCATGGGCACAGGCCTGTTCATTTCTCATCAAGATGTGTTCGATGTTTGACTTTAAAAGCTCATCATAGATCGGAAGAACAGATCCTCCTGGATAACCGAAGATTCTCTTTACCCCTTCATCTTCTAATGACTTAAGTAAAATACTTGCTCCATTTGTAATCATATCAATATCCCCCCTTACCACGAGCAAGGGCAATCCTGCCTGTCCTTGCTATTTCTATAATTCCATAAGGTCTTAAGGCTTCCTGGAGGGCAAGAAGCTTGCTACTTGTTCCTGTGGCTTCGACAACAAAACTTTCCGGAGACATATCTATAATTCTGGCTCTGAAGATATTAGCTACTTGAATTATTTCGGTGCGGGTTGATTTATCGACATGAACCTTTATGAGGATTAGCCCTCTCTCAACGTGCTCTTCCTCTGTAAGGTCTACAACCTTTATAACATCAATAAGTTTATACAATTGCTTACTTACCTGTTCGATAACTTTCTCATCACCGTTAACTACTATCGTTATTCGGGAAACACCGGCTATATCCGTTTGCCCTACAGCCAGGGACTCGATATTATAACCCCGCCTGGAGAACAAACCGGTAACTCTTGTCAGAACACCGGCACGGTTTTCTACAATAACGGATATTGTATGTTGCATAAAGATCTCCTTCCAATTTCTTTGCTTCTTTATAGTAAAAAAGTATATTTCCTTAAATACTATATTAAGAGTCCTCTTATGTCAATGAAAATATTAAATAATTTCTAAGATTTTACAAATAACTTTCAACCGGAGGTTATCTATACAATCCCCTCTATATTTTCAAAGCCATCTAACTTCCTTATAGAATTTACAAGATACTTGTTTTTAACAAAGCTACACATCCAGCTGTCATTGTCAAATCTATCAGTATAGGCCTTGGACTCATCATAGGAAACCAAAATCCCCTCACGGTTAAAGAGTTCTTCGAGCCTTCTGGCCTTTTCTTTCTTGGAATTATTTTTCCCCAGAACCTTCCCCTCTCCTGTCCTAGTTCCCAAGACATAATCGAAGGAAAGTTTTTCTCCTACTATATCCAAGTAGTCTTCGATAGATGATGAGCAAAGAATGCTTATGTAACCGTCCTCCTTTATGTCTTTGATTATATTTTTATAGCCGTAATCTCTAAGGAGGATATCTACAAATTCTTCCATTTCTTCTTTACTAAGCCTTTGGGCCATGGCCACCCAGCTGTTTTTATAGGCCTCAAAGTTTTTTTCCTTAAGATAAGCGTAGACTGATTTAAAAATATAACCTATCCTGGTAAAGATACTTATCTTGCCTTTTTTTCTTAAAAATTTTAAAAGGACAAATATGCTGTCTCCCTTAATTATAGTTCCATCAAAATCGTAAATTTTTACCTTCATAAAACTCCTATTTCTATATTAAAATAGACAGTAGCTTAAACTACTGCCCTCTTTCTACTTATTGACAAGCTCCAAGGCTATTTTTTCTATTCTCTCCAAGATAGACTTCCAGGACTTGGAATCTAATTCCAGGTAAATGTCTTCGCCCGGATTAAATCCTTCCTTAATTTTTATGATCTGCTTTTCTATTCCCTCTGCAAGTCTTTGGACAAAAGGATCGAGTTCTTCCTCATAAGGTTCATCTACTGTCCTAAGCTTTGGCATAGGCACATATTCTATAATCCCGGACTCATTTATCTTATCGCCTAAGGTTTCCTTAAGCCCTGCTATATCGGTAGTTACATCTAAAAGACCGCAAGCCAAGGCCTCCATGGCAACTAGGCCCAGACCTTCATAGTAGCTTGGAAGAACAAAGATATCACTTTCCCTAAACTTATGGGAAAGGTTATATTGGCAACAGGCGTCATGCATTTTTAAATTCTTGGAGTTTCCTGAAAGCTCTTCCAGTTCTTTTCTTGTAGCCTCGTCGACATCCCCTACTATATTAAGCTTTAAATTATCATACTTTTGCTCCAAAATTTTAAAGGCCTTTGCAAGTTCAAAAACTCCCTTAGCATGAGATATCCTGCCCCCATAAATTATCCTTATCTTGCCATCCTTTTCCCTGATATTTTCATTTCTATAAAATATCTTACTATCAAATCCGCCAGGCATAAGGACTATCTTATCCCTATCAACTCCAAAAAGTTTAACTATATCATCCACGTCATTACTTGATAGGGCAAAGACCATGCTTGCCTTGCCTATGTTTGTGACGTACTTTCTATGAAGGTCAGGGTTAAGTTTGGTTTGTCTTATATCTGTCCCGTGGTTTATGACTATGACAGGAGTTCCTTCAAAGTTTTCTATAACCATAGATGAAAGCATCCAGCAGTGGTGGGTAATTACAAGATCAGGCTTAAACTCTTCCTTAGCCCACTTTATCCTCCTTAAAAAAGCATCCTGCCAGCTTTTAAGCATACTATCATCCAAGTCGCTGTACTTTGTAGAATCATAAGGCATTACATCACTCATGCCGACTATAGGGAAGGGAACTTCCTCTGACTTAAAGATTACCGGATATTTTTTGATCTTATCCTCAAATTCTATATCAAAGTGGTCCTCATAGCCGTAGATAATGGCATTTTCATGAGACTTATCCATATGCTCTACTATATTTTTAAAGTAAACCCCGCTACCTGTCCTCTTAGGTAACTGAGCTATAACGTGTAATATTTTCATCACTATCATCCTTATTTTTAAATTACTTATATATTACCATATCTAAAAATAAAGATTTATAATATTTATTTATATGTAAGGAATCTTTCTTATAAAATCCTAATCTTTAGGCACTTATTAGGTCTTGCTTTGTAAAATTTTATAAAAGTATAAGTTAATAATAGATTAGGACCGAAAATTTAATTGATTTATAATAAAATATAATGATAAAATCCTATCATTTACCCTTAACTTGTATTATAATAGACACAGTTCCAATTAAGCTTCCTTATTTTCATATCCCCTAGGATCTTTTTACCTAGGGGATAATTTTATTTTATTAGATAATCGTAATCTTCTTTTTCTTTATTTCCAAGCATTTTAATTAGCTGTAAGACTCCTTCTATAACTAAGATAGCTGAAATCAAATTAAAGCTTTCACCGAAAATTTCTTTACCGAAAAAGATAGATAAGCCTATGGCTAAAGTTATAAGGATCATTATTATAGAGTCAAAGTCGATCCTTCTTTTTTTGTAAAAATAGAAGATTAAAAATACTATAAAGACTATCAGGGAGATTATAAATATTGTCTTTAGGTGGTAGGTAGACTCATACCTGGCATTCATGTATACCATGTGTCTTCTCATTCCCATCCTTGAATCAGTGTAGTAGTAGATTGCACCAATCCCTATAAAACCTAAAATTTGAAAGATTGTAGTTATAATTTTTTTCATTTGATCACCCTCATATAAAAATAACCAAGGCCTAGACCTTGGTTATTTTTTCTATTGTAAAGTTGCCTTGTCTGTTGGCAATTCTTTAACTGTTGTATTTTGAACGTCAGAAGCCTTAGGATCTCCTACTTGAACTTCCTTGTCATCATGCATTTGCCATTCGTTCCAACCACCGTCATAAAGAGTTGGGTTTAAACCTTCTTGATAAGCCATTAACCATGGTAAAGTTGCTCTCCAACCTGTTCCACAGTAGAAGCTTAGATCCTTATCAGTGCTTATGCCTTGGTCTGCCCACATCTTTGTGATTTCATCCCAAGCCTTATTTGTACCATCTTCATTTTGATAGAAAGACATATCTGAGTTATCGCTACCTGACTTACCCCATAGAGCACCTTTGATTTCTCCGGCTCTAGGAATATATGAGTATCCGCTTTCAGTTCCCAACCACTCCTTTTCACTTCTGATAGAGATTAATTGGAAGTTAGGGTCTTTAAGCTTTTCACTTACTTGATTAATTGTCA
Source organism: Finegoldia sp. (assembly GCA_034180305.1). GTDB lineage: Bacteria > Bacillota > Clostridia > Tissierellales > Peptoniphilaceae > Finegoldia. The sequence continues at coordinate 73,766 of JAXFOR010000008.1, read as the reverse complement.
ATAAATATTGAGGGTTAGCAGGAACTTCAATTCCAAAGTCACCTGCCTTTTCAGCTTTTACTTCTTCAGCTTGAGTTTCGTAACCTTTAGCTTCCCAAGCTTTAAGTCCACCGTCAAGAACCTTTACATGGTTAACACCTGCATAAAGAGCTGTAAAAGCTACCCTGTGAGCACCTGTGTCAGGTCCGTAAATGATAAGAGTAGTGTCCTTATCTACTCCGTAATCAAGAAAGGCCTTTTTAATTTCTTCAGGTGATTTTAGATTCCAGATAGGTCCTTCTTCTATGCTATCTGTGTTGATGTGGATTGCTCCCGGTATGTGCTTAGTAAGGTAGTCAGGACTGTCCTTAGCTTCTCCCCAAGCAACTTCTGCTACTACATATTTGCCGACATCTTTTTTACCTGAGATGACATCATTAACGTAGTCAGCTGTTACAAATACTTCTCTGTCTTTATTTGCATCATCTGCTTTTACTTTCTTTGCTGCTTCTTCTATAATCTTGTCGATTTCATCTTGCTTTGCTATAGCATCTGTGATTTCCTTGCTATCATTAGCTGGAGCAGCTGAGCTTTCTTCAGTTGTTTCTGTAGTTTCTTCTGTTTGTCCTTCACTTGTTTGAGCTTGATCTGTTGTTTGTTCTGTTGTAGTTTCAGCTTGCTTATTATCTGATGAGCTACATCCTACAAATACAAACACAGCCAAAGCCAAAGTTGATAAAAGTAAAGTAAACTTTTTGCTTATAGTATTTTTCATTAATACCTCCTGATTTATAAATATCAATATGATTATACACTAGGATTTATCTTTTTCAATATGATTTTAAAGCTTTTTTACCATATATTTAGTATTTTAATAAATTAAAAGGCTAATGTTATAAAATCAGGGATTATTTTTTTTATTTATAAATTTTGTATATAGGTTAGACCATCTTGGAAGGATCGACGTACTCATTAAATTCATCTTCGCTTAAAATGCCAAGGCTTATAGCTGCTTCTTTAAGACTTATGTTATTTTCATAGGCATACTTGGATATCTTGGCAGCCTTGTCATAGCCTATCTTTCTGTTTAAGGCAGTGACCAACATGAGGGAATTATTCAGGTAGTAGTCTATGGTAGGTCTGTTTGCCTTAAGACCTGCCAGGCACTTATCGGTAAAACTTTTTACAGCGTCTGATAAGAGTCTTACCGATTGGATGGCATTGTAGATTATCAGGGGCATATAGGTGTTAAGTTCGAAATTTCCCTGACTTGCTGCAATCTTTATTGTCGTGTCATTGCCCATTACTTGAATTACGACCATGCTCAAAGCTTCTGCCTGAGTAGGGTTTACCTTGCCAGGCATAATCGAAGAGCCGGGTTCATTTGCAGGGATTATAAGCTCCCCTATCCCACATCTTGGACCTGAGGCTAAAAACCTGACATCATTTGCTATCTTTAAAAGATTTGCACCAAGAGCTGTCATAGCCCCATGGGTGTAGGCTATGGCGTCCTTGCTTGTAAGGGAGTGGAACTTATTCGGACTGACTTTAAAATCTTTGCCCAGTCTCCTGTTAAGCTCTCCTACCATAAGCCTGTCAAAGCCTTCCTTGGCGTTAAGGCCTGTACCTACAGCTGTCCCCCCTAAAGTAAGCTCATTTAAGGACTGACTTGCCTCAATAATATATGCCTTGCCTTTTTTTATCATATAAAGCCAGCCTGAAATCTCTTGAGATAATTTCAAAGGTACAGCATCTTGGAGGTGGGTCCTGCCTATCTTTATTATCCCCTCGTTTTCGTCAACCAGCCTTTGAAGGACCTCTTCCATGTGGCTAAGCTCAGGCATAAGCTCGTCATCTATCATCATCTTTAAAGCTATGTGCATAGCTGACGGAAAGGTGTCGTTGGAGCTTTGGGACTTATTTACATCGTCATTAGGGTGGATGAGCTTTTGCCCTGCCTTGATGTTAGAGAGGTTGGCTATTACCTCATTTACATTCATATTTGTCTGAGTGCCTGATCCTGTTTGCCAAACTGCCAAAGGAAATTGATCATCGTACTTGTGGTCGAGTATCAGGTCGCAGGCTTCGATGATTAAATCCCTTTTTTGGTCATCAATGTCGCCGTTTAAATTGTTTACAATCGCTGCCGCCCTCTTTATCTCTACCAAAGCCCTGATAAGTTCCAGGGGCATCTTTTCTGTCCCGATCTTAAAGTTTTCAAGTGACCTTTGACTTTGAGCCCCCCAAATAGAGCCGTCTTCTATCTCGATTTCTCCCATGGAGTCTTTTTCTATTCTCATATCTTCTCCTTTTATATTTATTTAATCAATCATTTATTCTATTATATTCTAAAACAGATTAAAAAATCTTTTAACATTTCTATAAATAGCTCTTTAGATATAATAGGATTTAGAATAAAGTTTTAGTAGGGCAGTGTAAGTATTAATAGAAAAATATCAACATTTACACAATAATAGTAGCAATTATCGCAATTTCAGTTTTTCTCAGCTATAGACTTATAGGGAATAATTAAACCAACGTCAAACTATAGTTTATTAAATTGATTTAGGCCAGAACATATTTCAAATAAAAAAGCCCTAATCGCTTATCGATCAGAGCTTTTAGCTTAACTAAATTTTTTCATCACCTATTTGTTTATAGATTTCATCTTTAAACTTCTTGGTAATCTTTTTTTCCATCCTGCTTACGGTCATTTGAGATATGTCAAGCTCTTTGGCTATGGCCAGCTGAGTCTTCTTTTCATAATACCTGCCTATGAGGATTTTCTTTTCGACGTCGTTGAAGTTTTTCATGGCAGTCATTATTATTTCCCGATTTTCAAACTGTTCCATGTCCTTATCTTCTCGACCGATTATATCTTCCAGGCTTGAGTCGTTGTCTTCATTTTGGGAATCAAAGGAAGATTCGAGCGACTGAGTAGAGTAAACCTGAGCCCCTTCCATGGCTTCTAAGACTTCTTCTTGATCTATCTTGAGGTAGTCGGCTATTTCCTTTACTGTAGGTGACCTTTGCATAGCCTGAGAAAGTTGGTTTCTGGCTACCTTTACTTTTTTGCTGGTTTCTTGAATTCTTCTTGGAACTCTTATTATCCAACCCTTGTCTCTGAAGTACCTTTTGATTTCTCCAACTATTGTCGGAGTAGCAAAGGATGAGAACTTGTAACCCTTATCTATGTCATATCTTTCGATGGCATAGATAAGACCTATACAAGCTACCTGGTAAAGATCATCGTATTCAATTCCCTTTCCAACATATTTTTTAGCAAGGATTTCAGCTATATAAAGGTGTCTTTCTATAAGCTCATCCCTGATGTCCTTATCTTGACTTTTTGCATACTCTCTAAATAAGTCATCTGTATTAGTATGATCTTTTTTATTGGTCATAATTTACCTATCTTTTTCTATTACTATATGTCCATCTGAAAATTCAGACCTATCGGATAAGGACTCTATTATCATTTGAGAAATTTTATCCTTTTCGTTTTCAGGTCTTTTGCCATTATTATCATAGTCGAAGGTAATGACAAGCTTGTCATCATCTGTAAATACTGTGCAGTCTATATAATCTGACCTTCCTATTTGCATATTGCAGGCCTCTGTTGCCATAAGCTTTAGGTCTTCTATATCATCTAGGGAAAAGTCCATCCTGCTTGCGATAAAAGATATTGACAACCTTATGAAGGGAGTGTTTTCAGATAGGTTTGAGTACTTTATTTTAAAATCCATTTTTCTACCTAGCCTTCTTTTATATCGAATATCTTTTCCATTTGAGTGATCTTAAAGAGTTTATTTATATGAGGTTTTACATTGTAGATGGAAATATTGTTTCCGTCCTCTTTTGCCTTGTTATAAACCATTATAAGAGCTCCCAAGCCTGTGGAATCCAAAAATTCAAGGTCTGCCGCATCTATAATTATATTTGACTTGTTAGCCTCATACTTTTCTAAAAGTTCATCTCTAAAAGGTGCACAAGTAGATATATCAAGATCGCCCTTTAGCTTGACTGATATATCATCTCCTATTTGAATATCATAGCTTAAATCCATCCTAGCCTCCTAGTCTTCGATTTCTTCTTCAATATATTTTGTAACAGCTACTATGCTGTCTTCGCCCTTGTAGGTATTTTTCAATAAGACTCCTGATGTCATCCTTCCGTAAGTTGATATATCATTTACTGAAAGTCTTATTACATCAGCATTTTTACTTACCATAAGGATTTCATCTTCATCGTTACAAGCTATAGCCCCTATAAGGTCTCCTGTCTTCTTGGTAACCTTGTAGGTCTTAACTCCCTTACCTGCCCTTGATTGAGGGTGGTATTCAGATAGTTTTGTCTTTTTACCGTAGCCATTCTCACTTATAACTGCAAGGTACTCATTTCCTGTAGCTATGCAGAAGGATACAAGTTCATCGTTCTTGTTAAGGGTCATTCCCTTAACCCCTATGGAGTTTCTTGAAAGTGGTCTAAGCTCTTCCTCAGAAAATCTTATTGCCTGTCCTTTTTTAGTTACAAGGATTATGTCTTCGCCCTTGGATACAAGTTTAACGTCTATAAGTTCATCGTCATCATCTATCTTGATTGCCTTTATACCTGTCCTTCTTACATTTCTATAAAGGTCTAGCTCAGTCTTTTTAGCCTTTCCCTTTTTAGTTACAAAGACTACGTACTTGTCCTTGCTATCCTTATCTATAGGTAGGACTTGGGTAACTGTTTCTTCCGGCTCAAGTTCAAGCAAGTTTATTATATTGTTTCCTCTGGCAGTTCTGGAAGCTTCAGGAATTTCATAGGCCTTTAAGGAATAGACTTTACCTAGGCTTGTAAAGAAGAGGAGTTCCTGGTGGGTAGTTGATGTGAACATGGTTTCGACGTAGTCTCCGTCCTTCATGCCCATACCACTTACTCCTTTTCCTCCACGGTTTTGGACCCTATAGGAGTCAACTGAGCAACGTTTTATATAACCTTTGTCAGTGATATTTATCACCATATCTTCTTCTTCAAAGAGCTCTTCATCTTCAAGCTCGGAGTAGTCTCTTACTATCTTGCTTCTTCTGTCATCGCCGAACTTTTCACTTATTTCTGAAAGTTCTTCCTTTATTACTCCCAGAAGTTTTTTCTTATCTTCCAAAATTTCCTTATAATAGCTTATATTTTTTTCAAGCTCTGCCCTTTCATCTTCAAGCTTTTCTTTTTCCAAACCTTGTAATCTCTTTAATCTCATATCAAGGATTGATTGGGCTTGGATTTCTGTAAAATCAAACCTGTCCATAAGGTTTTCAAGGGCGTTATCATAGGAATTTCTAATTATTTCTATAATTTCATCTATGTTGTCAATGGAAATTAAAAGACCCTTTACTATATGAAGTCTGTCCTGAGCCTTTTTAAGGTCGAACTCTGTCCTTCTGGTAACTACATTTTCCTGATGAAGGATGTAGTGGTTGATAAGTTCTTTTAAGGATAAGACTTTAGGAATACCGTCTACCAGGGCAAGATTTATGATACCAAATGTTGTTTGCATTTGAGTATACTTGTAGAGGTTGTTTAGGACTACGTTAGGGTTGGCATCTCTCTTTAGTTCTATAACTATTCTCATACCTTTTCTGTCTGATTCGTCCCTAAGGTCGCTTATGCCTTCTATCTTTTTATTTCTAACTAAGTCAGCTATCTTCTTTACAAGGTTTGATTTATTTACTTGATAAGGAATTTCTGTAACTATGATCCTAAACCTGTTTGTCTTGTACTCTTCAATTCTAGCTTCCGCTCTTAGGATCAGCTTACCCCTACCTGTTTCATAGGCTCTTTTAACTTCGGCTGTTCCCATGATGTTACCGCCTGTAGGAAAGTCCGGAGCCTTGATATACTTCATAAGCTCATCTGTTGTGATGTCAGGATTTTCCATTGTTGCTATTACGGCTGCTGTAACTTCCCTTAGGTTATGGGTAGGCATATTTGTCGCCATCCCTACTGCTATCCCTGAGGATCCGTTTACAAGGAGGTTAGGGAATCTTGAAGGAAGGACAACCGGTTCCTTTTCTTCTCCATCATAGTTATCTACAAAGTCAACTGTGTCCTTATTTATATCCCTTAGCATTTCTAGGGCAAGTTTTTCCATCCTAAGCTCTGTATAACGGGGTGCGGCTGCTCCGTCCCCGTCTATAGAACCGAAGTTACCTTGACCGTCTACTAAAGGATACCTCATGTTAAAAGGCTGAGCCAGTCTTACTACAGCATCGTATATGGCTGCATCACCGTGAGGGTGGTACTTACCCATTACTTCCCCTACAAGTCTGGCAGACTTAGAATACTTTTTATCAGGAGTAAGACCTTGTTGTTGCATCCCGTAAATTATACGTCTGTGGACAGGTTTTAGGCCGTCTCTTACATCAGGGATCGCCCTTGAAACTATTACGGACATGGAATAGTCAAGGTAGGCACTTTCCATTTCGTTTTTAAGATTTACATCTTCTATATTAAGTTTATATTTTTCTTCTGACATGGATACCTCCTATATATCAAGATTCTTTGCATAGGCTGCATTTTTTTCTATAAATCTTCTTCTAGGTTCCACCTTATCTCCCATCAAAACGCTGAAAGTATCATCTAGTTCATCTTCATATTCGCTGTCTATCTCAACCTTTAAAAGAACTCTATTTTCAGGATTCATAGTGGTATCCCATAATTGGTCGGCGTTCATTTCCCCAAGACCTTTATACCTTTGAACTTTTATCTTTGCATTTGAATCATACTTGCTAAGAGCCTTATCCAAGTCCTTGTCACTGTAGCAATATTCGACTACCTTGGTTCCCTTTATTATTCCGTACAAAGGAGGTTGAGCTATATAGACGTGACCCTTTTCTATAAGAGGTTTCATAAACCTGTATAGGAAGGTCAAGATCAGGGTTCTGATGTGAGATCCGTCGACATCGGCATCGGTCATTATAATTATTTTTCCATACCTAAGCTTTGATATATCGAAGTTTGTTCCTATTCCTGTCCCGAAGGCTGTTATCATGGCCTTGATTTCTTCGGAATTTAACATCTTGTCGGCACTTGCCTTTTCTACATTAAGGATCTTACCTCTAAGGGGAAGGATGGCCTGGAACTTGTTGTCCCTTCCTCCCTTGGCAGAACCTCCGGCTGAGTCTCCTTCGACTAGGAATACTTCGTTTTCTTCTATATCTGATGACTGACAGTCTGCAAGTTTTCCGGGAAGAGTTGTGTTATCTAAAATTGATTTTTTACGAGTTAAGTCCCTCGCCCTTCTCGCTGCCAGTCTTGCCTTTTGTGATGCAAGTCCCTTTTGAATTATGATCCTTGCAAGTTTTGGATTTTCTTCAAAGTAATCCTTTAGGTATTGGTAAACTACGCTGTCTACTACTGTACGGGCTTCTGAGTTTCCGAGTTTTCCCTTAGTTTGTCCTTCAAACTGAGGGTTGTCAAGCTTTATACTTATTATAGCGTTTATACCTTCTCTTGTATCATCACCTGAAAGGTTATCTTCCTTGTCCTTTATAAGTTTCTTTTCACGTGCGTAGTCATTTAGGGCTCTGGTAAGGGCTGTTTTAAAGCCGACCAGGTGAGTTCCCCCGTCTCCTGTCCTTATGTTATTTGCAAAGGAAAGGATAGTTTCATTGTAGGATTCTGTATATTGGATAGCTACTTCAACTAAGATGCCGTCTTTTTTTCCGTCTATATATATTATTTCATCGTGGATAGGCTTTTTATTCTTGTTGATGTATTCAACATAGGATTTGATCCCGCCTTCGTAGTGGAAGGTTTGGCTGGTGTCGTTTTTCCTATCTTCAAATATTATCTTTACCCCACCGTTTAAAAAGGCCATTTCCCTAAATCTCTTGCTTAGGACATCGACATCGTAGTCAAGGGTTTCGAAGATGGTATCATCAGCTAAAAATTTGATTTCAGTTCCTGTGCCTTTTACATTTTCTTCAACTACTTCTACTTCTGTTATAGGCTTACCTTCTTCGTAGCTTTGTTCATAAAGCTTGCCGTTTCTCTTTACCCGAGCTATAAGCTTTTTACTTAGGGCATTTACACAGGATACCCCAACCCCGTGAAGACCTCCGGAATATTGGTAGGCATCGTTTGAAAACTTTCCTCCGGCGTGAAGGACTGTCAAAACTGTTTCCAAAGTGGACTTACCTGTCTTAGGGTGAATTTCTACAGGGATACCGGATCCGTCATCTATTACAGTTATGTAATTGTCTTCTCCAAGGATTATTTTTATCTCGTCACAGACACCTGCTAAGGCTTCATCTATGGAATTATCCACAACTTCATAGACAAGTTGGTGAAGACCCCTTATATCTGTAGACCCGATATACATCCCCGGTCTTACCCTGACAGCTTCCAGCCCTTCTAAGACTGTAATCTGATCAGCCGTATATTCTCTATTTTTATTGGTCATATAACTTCCTTCCTTGTTTTCTTATTTATATAATCAGGACTTAGATTAGATAAATAAGCCTTGCTAGAGGTAATGACAAGAGACCTTACTTTTTCTTTGGAGAATACTTTTTCCAAGTTTAACTTTTCCAAATCCTCCAATTTAAAGCAAGCCGGATTTACTATTGCCACTACCTCTTTTTCATCTATTAAGTGGTTGTTTCCTATATTTAAGTACATTTTAGTCTAAACTTACCTTATAAAAATCGTCAAACATATTCACAGAGCTTGTTATAAAAGACTGATAGTCAACTATATAGTCCATTATATAGTTAATTCTTATCTGATCCAACTCGCTGAAGACATCGTCCAAGAGGATTATTGGGTGTCTGTCATTATAGTAGGTAGACAGGTTAAGCTGAGCAAGTTTCATGGATATTATAGCCGTTCTTATCTGGGCCTGAGATGAGAAAAACTTAGCTTCTCGATCGTTTATAGCTATAGTCAGATCGTCTCTATGGACTCCTAAGTTAGTCTGCCTATTTAAAAGGTCAGCTTGCTCGTTTTCTACAAGCTCCTTGTAGTAGGTATTCTTTTGATCCTTAAGGTCTTCGACATAACTTATTGAAAAGGAATTTTCAAGGTCGAGCTTATCTGTATCATCGCTTAGGACCAGGTCGATCTCTCTCGCCCTCTCATCAAGCCTATTTATATATTCAAAGCGTCTATGCATTATTTCAGAGCCTATATCTGCAAGCTGAAGGTCAAGTGCCCTTAGCTGCTCACTAAAAAATTCCTTGTTAACCTGCCTTCTTATCAGCTGATTTCTCTGGTCTAGGACGATCCTATAATTTTTGATATTATTTTCGTAGTACTTGTCTACACCTGCTATGGACTCGTCTATAAATTTTCTCCTAATAGACTTTGAATCCTTTATGATTTTAAGGTCATCAGGGGTAAAGACTATACAGTCGAAGTACTGCCTAAAGGACTTTAAGGTTTCTATCCCGGCCTCATTAACCTCTATTTTTTTTCCCTTATCTCTTATATTTACATCTATCCTATCTTCAAAACCGTCATCGTAGACATCCATAACTATCCTGGCAGACTCTTGTCCAAACTTTATAAGGTGAGCATTTGAGAGAGTCCTAAAGCTCTTTCCCTTTAAGCCCACATAGATTGCCTCTAAAATATTGGTCTTGCCCAAGGCATTTCTACCTACTATCAGGTTTATCCCGTCCTTAAATTCAAACTCCCTATAATCAAAGTTTCTGTAATTATATAGCTTTAATCTTTGTGCTATCATTAAGCCTTAATCCTGTACTCTTCTCCTTCAAATTCAACTACATCGTCCGGGTAGAGTTTTTTAGTCCTTCTCGTTTCCACTTCTCCGTTAACTTTTACATATCCTTCGCCTATAAGTTCCTTAGCCATTCCTCCTGTAGAGGCAAGAGCCTGGAACTTAAGAAACTGGTCAAGCTTTATAAATTCTGTATTTATTTCTACATCAATCATTATCTTCACCTGCCAATTTTACCGGTAGAACCAGGTAAGTGTACTCTGTGCTGTTAAGAGGTTTAAAAATAAGGGGCTTTAAGGACCCGCTCATATAAAGTGATAGGTCTTCATCGTCTATAACCCTAAGCCCGTCTAAAAGGTACTTGGCATTAAAGGCTATCCTTATATCCTTACCTCCAAGCTCGCAATTTACATATTCATCTACTCTACCTATTTCGGTATTTGACGATATGTGAACTTGGTTATTAGAGAAGTTTAACTTTACCAGGTTGGCCTTATCTTCCTTAGCCATAAGGGAAGCTCTTTCGATAGCTTCTTGGAAGGACCTAGTGTCCAAGGTAACACTTGTAGAATATCCCTGACTTAAAACCTGATTATAGTCTATGTATTGACCTTCTATAAGTCTAGAATAAATTTCAGTATCTTCAAACTTAAAGATTATATTTCCACTTATTAAGGATACTTTCACTTCTCCTTGGTCAAGGATCTTCATAAGTTCATTTAAACTTCTTGAAGGTACTATAGCCTTATCTGTAAATCCTGTCTTTTTTTCAAGCTCATATCTGGTAACCCTGTAGCCGTCGAGTCCTACAAATTCAATTTTTTCTTCTAATATATTAAAGAGAACTCCTGTAAGGTCCGGTCTTGTTTGGTCAAGACTTACAGCAAAGGATGTCTTTCTTATGGCATCTTTTAAGGATTTTTGATCAAGTGTAAAGTCCTTGCTTTCATCTATATAAGGAAGGGATGGAAAATCTGCCGGATCCTGTCCCTTAATATTAAATTCTGAGGACTGACATTTTATATTAATATTATCGTCAACTACATTTACATATATATCGCTGTCATAGGGAAGTTTCCTTACTATGTTTGCAATCATATTTGCATTTATAACTATCTGACCGTCTTCAAGGACTTGGCAAGGCACTTTTGTATCGATTACAAGTTCAAGGTCACTTGCTATAAGTCTTAGGGTGTCATCCTTAGCTGTAAATAAGATTCCTTCAAGGATCTGGATAGTGGTTCTGGATGAAACCGCCTTTTGGGCAAGATTTATATGAGTTAAAAGGTCTTTTTGATTTATTTTAAATTTCATGTTTTTCCTTTCTATAAAAAAAACAATAACAAGTAATTAGTAGTAGTATTAGTAGTAGTGTTAGTTCTGTGGATAAGTGGATAAGATATTTAAATTCCAATAATATATCTTTGGAAAATTATTTTGATTGATCTTGCATAAATACTTTGTTTATAAACAATATCAACACTTCAAGAAATTCCATGAATATCTAAGTTCTTATCAACAATTTATCAACACACTTAGGAACAAATTTCGGTGGATAGTTTGATTTTTAAAAGTTATCAACAACTAAAATAAGTTTAATAAATTAAGTATTGGTGATTTTATCTATGATGCTATCAATATCCGCCTTTAACTTTTCATCATTTTTTATGTCTGCTTCTACCTTTTTTATACCGTGGACTACTGTAGAGTGATCCTTGTTAAAGGCTGCAGCTATATTTACAAGGGATATATCAAGGAGTTGTCTTGATATGTACATGGCAATCTGTCTAGGATAGGCTATGTTTTTTGCCCTGTTTTTAGATCTTAACTCTGATATTTCAAGGTTGTAGTGGTCTGCTACACTTTGCATTATAAGGTCTATATTTATAGGCTTCTTTTCGCTCTTATCTATAACTGTCTTTAGGGCCTCCTTGGCTACTTCAAGGCTCATCTCTTCATTAGGCATCAGCTTTTTATAGGCTAGAACAGTCATTAAAGCTCCTTCAAGCTCCCTTATGTTGCTCTTGACATTCATAGCTATATATTCTAATATCTTCGAATCCAGATCGGCATTTTCACTTTCAAGTCTAGACCTTAAGATCGCTACCCTGGTTTCATAGTCGGGCATTTGAATATCTGCCATAAGTCCCCACTCAAACCTTGATATAAGCCTGTTTTCAAGGGTTTTTATTTCCTTTGGAGGTCTATCTGAAGATATTATTATCTGCTTGTTTTGGCCGTAAAGGTCGTTAAAGGTGTGGAAAAATTCCTCCTGAGTTCCCTGTTTACCGGCTATAAATTGTATATCGTCTATAAGAAGTACGTCTACCTTCCTGTACTTATCCCTAAATTCGGAGTTTTTTCTTGTAGACTTATCTCCGATTGATGATATAAGTTCATTTGTAAAAGTCTCACTTGATACATAGATTACCTTTGCCTTGGGGTTATTTCTTAAAATTTCATGAGCTATGGCCTGCATAAGGTGGGTTTTTCCAAGTCCCGGCCCCCCGTATATAAATAAAGGATTATAGGCAACTGCAGGGGCTTCAGCAACAGCTTTGGCAGCAGCTAGGGCAAGTTCATTGCTCTTACCCTTTACGAAGGTATCGAAGGTGTACTTGGGATTTAGGTTTTGAATGTAGGAAATATTATCCACAAACTCTACTGATTTTTTTTCAGAATCATCAAGCAAAGACCTCTGTCCTTCGACGCTATAATCTACAACTTCATCACTTACGTAAGATTCCTTTTCATTTTTATCTATAACTACGACCCTTATCTTGTTTTTTACTATAAAGTTAAGGTATTTCTGGATATCGTCAAGATATCTGTTAGTTATAGTTCTCTTGGTAAATTGATTTGGGGCGAGGAGGACGAATTCGCTTTGACTGAGTTTAAAAGCCTCCAAGGGAGCAATCCAGGTATTAAAATTAAGTTCAGACATTTCTTTTTTCATAGTATTAGAAATTTCTTCCCATATTTCTAATTTGTCTGCCATTTATTACCTCTTCTTTCTTATCAACAAACTTACCCACAAAATTAAAAGTTATCAACATATAAAAAAGGTGATTAAATCAAATTAATGGATAAATTTATGAAAATTATTAACAACATAAAAAGTTATCCACAATTTTTAAGTAAATTCACATGTGGATAAAAAAATTGAAAAACAAGCACTTTGAAAGGAAAATAAGTTTTGTTTTTCAAACATATCAACAAGATATCAACAAATTGGCTGAAATCTTAAAATTCTGCAGTTTTATGTCAATATCATTATAACAAATCAGATAAATTTGTACAAATAATCAAAAAAATTCAAGCGGTGTTTTTTTAAAATAAAGTTTATCCACAAATAAAAATTTAATATATTAAACTAAAAAATATTTTGTGGATAAATTTTTTAGGATGATTTAAAAATTTTTTAAAATTTCTTAGTCACAAGGGGATATAAATTTGATAATTTACTTATTTAGTCCAGATTAATTCTTGACTTTTTATCCTTATCTATTTATAATTAGACTAGTGTTTTTTAGGGAAAATCCCTTATTTTAGTATAGGAGGTGGGATTGATGAAGAGAACTTATCAACCAAATAATAGAAAAAGAAAGAAAGATCACGGTTTTAGAAAGAGAATGTCTTCCAAGGGTGGAATGAGAGTCATAAAGGCTAGAAGAAGAAAAGGAAGAAAAGTATTATCAGCATAGGTCACAGATACTGTGGCCTTTAATTATTATGGACAAAAGTTTAAGCCTAAGAAGTAACAGGGATTTTCAAAAGGTATACAAAAGAGGAAAGGCCTACTACAACAGGAACTTCAGTCTTATAGTATACAAGTCAAATAATGGAAGTCGTATAGGTTTCTCTGTTACTAAAAAATACGGCAATGCCGTAGAAAGAAATAGAATCAAGAGAAGGCTTAGGGAGATAGTAAGACTTAATCGCCCTAAGTTCGAAAAGGGATTAGATATGGTAATCATTCCCAAAAAAAACACTGGTAACTTAAACTATAGTCAATTGGAATCTTCCCTCTTACATGTAGTTAGAAAAGTGGATAATAAAAATGAAAAAAATCGCAATAAGGCTAATTAAATTTTACCAAGCTTATATATCCGTCTACTTGGGCCAAGGTAAGTGTAGATTTTACCCTACCTGCTCCCAGTATGCTATAGAAGCTTTCCAAAAGAAGCCTTTTTTTAAAGCCCTTTTAATGACTATTTGGAGGATTCTAAGATGTAATCCGTTTTCTAAAGGCGGATATGACCCAGTAAAATAAAGGAGAGATACATTGCAAGTTATTGCAAATTTTTTTGGAAGTATTCTTAGATTTATCTATGAAAATTTACAAGCTTCATTTGCTGAACCTGCTTCAATTTCATTTTTTGCAATTTCAATCTTACTGCTTACCTTTGTATATAAGTTAGTTACTATACCTGTAACTATCAATAACCAAAAAAATCAAATAAAAAATGCAGCCATGCAGCAAGAAATGCAACAAATTCAAAAGAAGTATTCCAGAGACCCTCAAACAATGCAAAGAAAGATGCAGGAACTTTATAAGAAGCACAACTTCAATCCGGCATCAGGTTGCTTGCCTATCTTGGTGCAAATGATCCTTATCTTTGCTCTTTTTAGGGTTATGAGAGATCCAAGTCTTTATATGTTTGACAATGCTACTCAAATGGATGCTATAGCTAAAAACTTCCTTTGGGTACCGGACCTTACAAAAGCCGATCCATACTGGTTCGGTCTACCACTAATAAACGGTTTAACCCAATTTCTTGTATCTAAGGTAAGTATGCCGAAGCCTGAAGATGACGGCAAGCCTAAGACACAACAGGAATTACAAATGCAATCTATGAATAATATGATGATGTACGGTATGCCTATTATGATGTTTGTACTATTTATAAGATACGCATCAGGTCTAATACTTTATTGGTCATTTTCAAATATCATAGAAGTAATTATAAGATTTATAATGAATAAATCTATGAAGAAGCAAAAAGTTGGGGGCAACAAATGAGAAGCATCGTAGTTAGTGGAAAAACAATAGAAGATTGTATCAGACAGGCTAAGAGAGAGCTCTCTGCCAGAAGAGAAGATTTGGATATAGAAGTTATAGAAGAGCCTAGAAAGGGATTTTTAGGCATAGGAGCAAAGGACGGCGTTATAAGAGCTTCTCTAAAAGATGACATAGTCCAAAGGGAAGATCATGACTTTGTAAAGTCAATTCTTTACTCGCAAGCAAGCGATGACCTATTTAGTTCTGATATCAAAGAAGAAAAGTCTGAAGAAAAAATAGATGAGAAAGATAAAGGAAACTTACTTGATTTTTCAAATGACGATGACTTGGACTTAGACTTTAAAGAAATCCAAAGCGAAACTGAAAATTTTGGTCATGTGAAGGAAATTCCTATATTAAAGAATCATTTGGAAATCGACCCGAAAATTTTTGATCAGGAAGTTAGCCAAAGCGTAAAATCCGACCAAGCACTTATAGAAGAAATCGACCAAGAAGACTTGGGAGAAAGAGAAAAATTTGAAATTACAGAAGAAAATACCGAAGTTTCCCAAGCTTTAAAAGAAGAAAAGGCAGATAAAAACTTTGAAATCACTAAGGACAGCGACATCTATATAGCAGCTAAGGAAATCTTGACTAAGATATTGGAAGATATGCACATCAAGGCATATACAGAATCCAGAGTTGAAGGAACTACCATCAAGTTTAACATGATCTGTGAAGAAGAAGCAGACATCGGTATCCTTATAGGAAAAAGAGGAGAAACCCTTGACTCCCTTCAATTTTTAGTAAACCTTGTAGCAAATAGAAACAGCAAGACTCACATAAGAGTCATCCTTGATATAAACGATTATAGGAGCAAGAGAGAAAAATCCCTTAAAAAGTTGGCAAGAAATTTGGCACTAAAGGCTAAAAAGACAAACAGGGAAGTAAAACTTGAACCTATGAACGCTTATGAAAGAAAGATAATTCACACAGAATTACAAAATGACAGAGATATTTATACCTTCTCTCAAGGAGATGAACCTCATAGAAGAGTAGTTATAAGAAAAAAACAAGATAAATAATTTTAAAAGGCTTAAAAGTTTGATTTACTTTTAAGCCTTTTTTATAGTTATTTGTATAATTATACAAAGCACTTAAAAGAAAATATCCTATAAACATGGTAAGGGGAAAAGCTGCTATTAAGATCACATTTAAAATAGCAAATAAAAAGCATATTTCCCTTATAGAAAAAATCAAGCCTATTAACCCTGGAATAGGACAGACAAAAATCGTAGTCAGACCTATAGCTTTTAATTGAGTAGAAGAGTCAAATACATTTGCCGGAAGAATAAAGGAGATGATAAAAATCGTAAGTCCTTTAAAAAAGTCCATCTTCCTATATCATTTTTTAACATTAATGTATAAAAATCTTATACTATAATTTATGCCGGCTGGATCAAGATTGCTAATTTTATATAATCATCCTAACATTCTCATTTAAAATTTAGGGTCACGATTCTTTAACACAAAGTCTACCCTATATCCAATAAGGCAATAAGCTAATATTTCCAATATAACCATTATTGTCATAACCACGGTATTAATAAAATTCAGATATAATAAAATTATATTTATCAGTAAGAAGAAGACTCCGTAAATAAACAAGAGTTTAGATGCATACCTATGAGCAAATTCCCAATTTTCTTTTGACTTGGTACTTAAAGAAGACCTAAATCCACTTATTTTGGAAATTTTTTTGCTTTTTGCTTTGAATTTGTACATTATAGCTATCACTAATGAAGCAAGCGGTAGCAGATTTATTATTACTATTTCAAAAGTCATATAGTTTCACCAACTTCCGAAGATTTAAATACCGGTATTGCTAATATCTTTTCACTATTTGATACCCCTTATGATCTAAGAATAGTAAGAAAAGATCTTATTAATTTTACTAGTCATTAAAAGATTTTATAAAGATAATTTTTGTTAAAAACTGATTTATAAGTTCTATAAATAGATAGAAAAATAACCCGGCAGGTCATGCCGGGCAACAAAAGGGTAGTTTATGAAAAATATAGCAAATGCTCTTTTACTTATTTTCCTTACAAAGATATTTTACATGGCTTTTGTAACATTAAATTTAGGCTAAAGTAAAATATTTGTAATGTTTTACCCTTTGTCAGTATATTAGGGACTTCAGGTAGTCCTTATCCAGGATTTTAAAGCCCTTTTTGGACTTTTCTATGATTTTATTTTCGCTTAGTTTTTTAAGTTCCTGATTTAAGCCGGGCCTATTTACCCTCAGGATATCTGCGAGCATGGTTTGAGTTGTCGGAAATTTTAATTCGTCAACCTCCTTTTGGTGAAGGAGCCAGTAGGCTAGTCTCTGATCTACCCTTGTGTACTGGCAGGCCCTTATGACGAGTTTGTTAAAGCAGGTATATTCGGATACAAATTTAAGGACGTTTTTGGTAAGCACTATATCCTCATCCATGATTTTTTCAAATTCTCTTAAAGGGATAAGCCTTACCACAGTCTTTCTTATTGCATAGGCATCGTAGGGAAAGGTGTCCACACTGCCGAAGTAGAGGTAAAAGGGAAAGGCATCTCCTTCAAAGTAGTAGGAAGATACTATTTCCTTGCCGTCTATCATGTATTCAACTGTCTTGAGTAAGCCCTTTTCTATAAAGATTACATGGGTCAGTGGGGAGTCTTTGGCAACTACTAGCTGGTTCGAGTCGAATTCTGCTCTTTCTATTTTCAGATTTTTAATTTTTTCTATGCTTTGGGGCAGGATGCCTTCAAATAACTTAAAATCGAACAAATTAACACTCATAATTTACTTCCTCATTTTCTTTTTTATCCGGTATTTAATTTGTATCCCCTCTTTCTTTGATCGCCTTTATTATCATTATTATAAGTAAAAGAATTCCCAGGTAACCGTTAAGTACATATACATAGTTTACAAGTTTATCAAATTTTAATATCAGGCCTATAAAGATACCTATAGCTCCAAGTATAAGGGTTGCTACTTTAAATTGAGAAGATCCTTCTTTAAAAAATCTTGCTGTTACGTTCCAAAGGAGGGGAACTGCTGTTGTATATATGCCTAGCATAATCAAAATGGAAAATATGTTTGCAAGTAAGGGACTGATTTCTCCTGCTAAGATCAGAGAAGGAATTTGGCTGTCATAGACTTTGCCAATTGACAAAAATATGGCAAAGGACATCATAGCTGTCCCCAGGGAAAATCCTATAGCTCCAAGGACCTGTCCCTTTTTTGCTTCTTCATAAACTTCAGCATTCTTACCGATTCCCGCACAAAAGGCTGCAAGCCAAAGCATACAAAAGCCTACATAAGATAGGACTGAGCCTATAGGGCCGAAGCTTGATGCTTGGGTGATCTTATTTTCACTTAAAAGGGCTTGAAGTTGACCTTGAGCAAGGCCGATGTTTGACCAATTTTTAATCATGGACAAGAGGCCTACGACCATGGCCAGGACTACTATGAAAGGCCCGATCTTGCCTATTACATCTACTATCCTGTTAAGTCCCATGATCACAGTTAGGATAACTGCTATGCCTAGGACTATCCCCCCTATAGCTGAGGATGCATTATAGTGTTGGACTGCTGTAGCTTGGGCTCCTGCTATCATTACTGTAAAGGATAAGAAGAGGAAAAGGACTGAAAAGTAGTCGTAAAATCTTCCAAGCTTATTGCCACAGATGTGAACATAAATATCATTAGGATTTTCAAACTTATACTTGTTCCCGTACTTTACAAATTGAACTCCTACAAAGGCGAGCAGGATTAAAACCAGGAGGATCGACCCTATACCTATGAGACCGTAGGAGGCGAAAAATTGCATAAGTTCCTGGCCTGTAGCAAATCCTGACCCTATAAGGAGGGCTATAAAGGCACCGGCATAATTTATGATTTTAGAAATTCTTAATTTTTGATTTTTCATAATTATCTCCTATTTTACTAAATTATGCAAAAAGCCCAGCTTGGGAAAAGCTGAGCCTTTTGTTAGTTATTTTTAAATATGGTAGGCTCTTTAACTTCTGTCTTCAAAGCGTAGACTGCTCTGGTAACGAGCTCTTCTCTAAGCTTATCTTCTCTAGGACCGAGTTCAGGATTACCTACAGGATATGGAATAGCAACTGTAGGGACTATCCTGTTAGCTCCTACTGACTGAGAAATTGTAGTTATGGTAGCCATGTGAACGATAGGGATAGCTTGTCTTTCTATCTCTTTTACTATAGTTGCCCCGCAACGTGTACAAGTACCTCAGGTAGATGTCATTATAGCTGCGTCAACTCCGGCTTCCTTAAGTTCCTTGCCTATTTCCCTACCGAATCTTTGGGCGTTGGCAACTGATGTACCGGTACCTGTTGTAGTGTAGAAGTACTTATACACTCCTCCTATTTCTCCTTTCTTTTCAAGCTCTCTAAGCTTGTCCAGAGGGGCTACTCTGTCGGCCTTTTCATTACAGTAGACAGGGTCAAATCCTCCGTGGATGGTGATAAACTTGCCCTTTAATTCATCCAGGTCGTCTATGTCATACTTGGCCCACTTTTGTGCAGAGGCTGATTGGACTCTGTCAGGGTTGCCTTCGGGAACTACTCCCCCTGTTGTTATGAGGGCTATGGTAGCCTTGGACATATCTTTGATAGCAGGTGCAGGATCTACCTGGTCAAAGGAAGGCATAGGTAATTCTGTCTTAAAGTCTTCTCCGTTTAGTCTTTGAAGCAACATATTTACTGCACGTCTTGCTCCTATCTCTTCACTGAACTTGGTAAGTCTTTTTCCTTGAGCGAAGTAGCCGTCTTGATAAGGTTTTACTTCCTTGCCTGCAAGGATTTTGTCGGCGAGGTCTGCCATGTCCTTTAGAGCCTTCCTCATCTTGGCTGCGGAGTCTGCTGTTGGAACTATGTAGGTAAATCCCTTGCACATATCAAGACCGGGATTTTCTTCATACATTCCTGAGATGACCTTTATGTCGCTGTCTTTTAAAAGTTCTGAAACTCCGGCACAAGCCATTCCATAACGACCGGCGTTAAAGCAAGGACCTGTTACCACAAGGTCGGGATTTACTTTGTCAATTGCATCTTTAATAAATTCATTTGCTTTGTCTTTGTTTTCGTTGTAATAGTTATCACCACAGACTATAGTAGCTACGACCTCTGCGTCATTTATCTGCTTAGAAAATGATTCTGCAGGTCCTACTGCCCTATCTTCTAAGTGAGCCTCATAGTCTGCTACTTCTTCCCCACCTATTTGACCGAAAAATTGGTTAAGGTAGTATAATACTCTCTTAGTCATACCTTCCTCCTAGTAAAGTTCTACTCTTAGATTGTGATAGCCTATTTCTGATGTGGACCCTGTAACTGCATTAAGTTCACAAACTATGGTCTTATTTTCTTCGTCATAGCAGCCGTCCCAGCCACCGGCAAGGTTTTGGACCGCCCTCTCATCTCCGATTACCTTATCTGCTCTTTCAAGGTGAACAAGGTGGGATACATTTCCCGTAGATACAACAGCACAAGCTTCCTTTTTAGTATCTGCAAGAGGTTGTGAGTCACCTGCCCAACCTGCACATTCGTCTGTTATAAGGACTGACTTTATACCGCTGTTTTCAAGACCTGCAGATATCATTACCAAGTCTGAGTCGGGATTTCCATATCCTTCTTCTGATACTATTACTCCTTCAGCTCCGAGCATCTTGCAAAGTTTAACTGTATACTGAGTGGTTCTGAATTTTCCGTCCAAGGTAGTAAGTTCCGGAACCAAAATTTCTCCGACGAAGTTTATAGTCTTTCCATGTTCCTTGTACAATTCCTTTATTACAGAGTTGTTTTGGTGCTGGTAAGTCGTTATCTTGTCGCAGGCAGCCACACAGTTACCTGATACAACAGCCCCGTCCAACTCTTCATTAGGGTGAATTAGGGTAGGTAAGATTTTTTTAACATCTACTCCGTAAGCATATACATCGTGTAAAAGACCTTGGGCTATAAGCATCTGTGCATAGACCACTCTAGGCAGGTCGGGATACTTTTTAGATTCTGTTTCTATATCTTCAATTTCATAGACCTCGCTGTAGTCAGGATCACAATCTTTCAGTGCCTTTCCCAGGTATTCGGCAGCCTTTAGGCCAACTATCCTGCAGGCTGTTTCGTGTTCGTGAGCTTCAATTCCATCTGTCACACTTATATCTACAACGACATTTAAAGTCTTTGAAAATGGAGTGTATTCAGCCCCTTCGCCCCACATATCGACTACACCTTCCTGAAAACCTACTATGTCTCCTACAGTCATAAGGCAAACATTTTTCATAAGCTTTGTAGTGCCGTCTCCCAATTGTTCCAACTCACCTGTAAGACCCGGGAAGGAGTTGGTTCTATCTACCCTATATCTTGGTTCGATACAGTCTTTTACCGGAATGATTCTTGTCCTTTCACCGGGTTTAGCCAGGTCGATATCTGTCCCTGTAACAAAGTCGACACCTTTCAAGGCTTCTATCATTTCCTTCTTGTTGATATACAAGACCTTGTCATCAATTTTAGTTTCATCTGCAAACTTTACATCATTAATCACTACGCTTTGATGCTCTAATCTCATAAGATCCTCCTTATTCACAAATTTCTTTAATAGCTTGACCTAAAAGGCTCAAATCAAGCACCTTATAATCATCAAGGTTTCTGTAGTCAGGCTTTCTTATCCCCATGGTAAGCTCGTATTTTTCTATGCACTCTTCAATTAAATCCACGGAGTTTTGGGAAAAACCCGGCTTCATAATCACGCTTCTGACCGGGGAATAAAACATCCTTATAGATGCCGGTAAGGGATGACTTACAAGGGAGTAATTTTCATAAACCATATCCCTAACCTTTTTAAGAACGTCGAGGAAGTCTCCCTCAAGGTCTACAGTATTTTCATAGCTATCAGCTACTAAAGAGTTATTGGTTACGATAAGCTTATCTGTCTTCATATGGCCTCCCCTTCCTTCAATTTTATTTAATCACTTATCGGCCTATATTTTTAGTTAGTAGGCTAACAAAATTAGGTTTCTATCTATAAATAAAGAAGATTATTTGTAAAATTTATAAATGTTAGCTGTAATTAAAGGAAATGTAAAGATTATTTAAATAAAAGGACTTAAAAGTTAACCGGATTTTACTTAGAAAGTGATTTTAAAGCTTATATTACCTTTAAAATAAAAAAAACACCACTAATAGATTTACTAAATAGTGGTGCTGATTGCTTTTAATAATTAAATTTTGTCTTCATAGGAGACCCTATCTTCTGCCACCTTTGCCAATTCTCTTTCAGAGACATACTTGTAGATATTTTCATCAATTTCACTATCCATATTATCTGTCCAAAGCTCGCATTGGCTAATTACCGTGTTTATTGCAAAATCATAATCTTCCGGAGGATACTTATATTTTTTAAGAAGTCGCTTAACCATCTTACGCATCTGAGCTCTGGCTGTTTCTTTTTTCTGCCAGTCAATAGTCCGATTTTTACGCAGCATGTCTGTGAGCTCTCTTGTAAGGGCGATTAATTGATCATTTGTATAGAAATCCTTGATATGTTCAGGTTTAGTAAGGGCATCATAAAAAGCAAGCTCTTCCTGACTAAGTCCCAGCTCATGCCCCTTCTTATAGAGGTTTTTAATCTCTTGCGCAGTTTCCAACAACTCCTTAATAACTTCTTCGTTAGTAATTAATCCATTGTAATATGAATTCATCAGCTGTGCTATCTTTTCAGAAAATTTTTGTGATTGAACTACATTTGTCCTCCTGTATATTGCTACCTGCTCAGCCATTAATTTTTTTAAAATCTCGACAGCTATATTCTTTTCCTTCATCCTGGAAATTTCATCAAGGACTGCAGGATCAAATAAGCTGAAATTTTCACCGGCACTCTTGCTACTGTCAAATAAGCTTATAACCCCTTCACTTTGCACTGCCGCCTTGAGGAGTTCATTAATTTCAGCATTGATTTCTTTGAGGGATAAGCTTTTTCCTCCACTACCTGCATAAGTAATCTTGATAATAGTAGACCGCAAAGCTTCCATATAGGCTGCTTCATGTCTTTCCTGCTCAGTTGTCATACTCGAACAAAGAGAGAGAGATTGTTTTAAAAGCATTGCCTCTTTTAAGAACAAATCCTTTCTTTCAGGTAGGCTCGGATCAAGAATAAAGTTCACACCGCCTGTAATAAGCTTAGCCATGGTAAGAGGAGAACCGGCAATAAATGCACTGAAATCAAAGCCGTACAGCAAATCCTTACAAACCTCAAGCTTTTCCTTAAATTTCGGATATGCCATAGTTGCAATATTCATATCTCCGTACCTGGATTGATCACGCTTAGTGTATTCCTTCATAGCAATCTTCAGGGCTGATGCAATTCCGACATAGTCTACAATCAGTCCACCCTCTTTATCCTTAAATACACGATTAACACGTGCAATAGCCTGCATCAAATTATAACCGTGCATAGGCTTGTAGATATACATAGTAGCCAAAGAAGGCACATCAAAACCTGTAAGCCACATATCTACAACAATAGCTATTTTCATGGAATCGCTGTTATCTTTAAACTTTCTCGCCAGCTCTTCCTTATGAGCCTTACTTCCGATAATCTCTTTCCACTCTTCAGGGTCGTTATTAGATCCTGTCATAACCACACATACCTTATCCTTCCATTGCGGTCTGATTTCTAAGATACGGTTATAAATTTTCATTGCAATCGAACGTGAATAAGCTACAATCATAGCCTTACCCGTTAGAAGATTTGCCCTGAATTTCTCGTAGTGGTTAACTATATCATCACAAAGAGATTCAATAGTGGAATCTGCTCCGAGCACATTTTCCATCTGTCCGAGCATCTTTTTACTCTTCTCAATTGTTTGCGTGTCTGACTGTTTTTCCAAGATATCATAAGTAGAGTCGATTAAAGCCAAAGTATTTTCATCGAGTTTTAAATGAACAACACGACTTTCATAATAAACAGGACGGGTAGCCCCATCTTCCACAGCCTGAGCCATATCATAAATATCAATATAGTCACCGAAAACTTCCCTAGTATTCCTATCTTTAGTGGAAATAGGTGTTCCTGTAAAGCCGATGAAAGTTGCATTTGGCAGAGCATCGTGGATAACACGGGCATTACCGATTACCCTATGGGCTTCTTTTTGCCCATATTCATTTTCAGACATCACTATCTTTTCATCAAAACCGTACTGACCACGATGGGCTTCATCAGCCATAACGACTATATTTCTACGCTCAGACAAAGCCTTCTCTCCACGCTCAAATTTAAACATGGTAGTAAATATAATTCCGTTGGCACTTCTGCCGTCAAGAAGTGACTTCAGATGCTCCTTACTTTCAGCTTGTATAGGAGTTTGACGCAAGAAATCTGCACATTGTGAAAATTGGGCATAGAGTTGGTCGTCCAGGTCAATACGATCTGTCATCACTATCACAGTCGGACTGTCTAAGGCATCTTGCAGCAAATGAGCATAGAAGACCATAGACAAGGATTTACCTGAACCTTGGGTGTGCCAGAAAACTCCACCCTTACCGTCCGTCTTTGTTGCTACCTTTGCCTTTTCTATAGCCTTTTTAACTGCAAAATATTGGTGATATCCTGCCAATACCTTAAAGCGAGAGTTACTCGGGCCTGAGAAAAGAATAAAATTCTTTAAAATGTCCAGCAAGCGTTCCCTTTGAAAGATACCCTCATAGAAAGTCTCAAAAGACGCATAAGCACTATCTTCATAATTACCGTCCTTGCTTTTCCATTCCATAAAACGATCAAGTCCCGAAGTTATAGTACCTGCCTTATTTGTAGACAGGTCACTGATTACACAGATAGCATTATAATAGAAGATCGAAGGAATATCCTGCATATAGTTGCGAATTTGACGATAGGCATTCTCAGCTCCCACCTCATCCTTGGACGGACTCTTCAATTCCATCAAAACAAGAGGTAAGCCGTTAATAAATATAATAATATCAGGGCGACGATTATTGCCGTTTTCCAGGAAAGTAAATTGATTTACAACATAAAAAGAGTTCTTATTTATATTTTTATAATCAATCAAATGCACAATAGAAGCCTGTTCCTGATGATCTACAAAGAACTTAACCGTAACCCCGTTTTGCAGATAATCCATAAAAATAATATTTTTTTGTAAAAGACCGCCTGTATCAAGATTTTTTACCTTGCTGATAGCCTCATCAATGGCTTCTAAAGGCAGATTAGGATTGATACGGATTAAAGAGTCCCTTAAAAAAGAATCCAGGAAAGGGCTTGTGTAATCCCTATCCAAATCCGGAGCATAGAGGTGGTAATAGCCCATATTTTCAAACAATTCAATAATTGCTTGTTCATATGTATCCTCTGTAAATAAACTTGGCATATCAACCTCCTATATTTTTTCTATAATTCTATTATAAACAATAATTTACCGGCTTAGATATCTATTTTGGATACATCTATTTCACCTGACATAAGCTTAGGTAAAAGTGTATCTCTAATTTTTGCAAGATTTTCGGATTCAATTTGATTAACCTTTATCTTTGCAAACATTGGTGCGGCTAAATTGTGAAACTCTTCTAATTCATTATCTGTAGGGATGACAAAAGGCATACCTTTAATTATTTTTGAATTTACGGCAGTTGCAATTGAAGAGGTACTTCCCATAGTTTGGTAGTTAAAACATTTCAAATAGCAATATAGATATTCATTTATTTCCTTTTTTTCAGTTTTGAAATGTGCAATCGCTTCATTTGTGGTCATTTCACCGTTTGTAATAGCAATTCTGCCTACAGTTAGCTTGAAGCTAAGTAAAACAGTGTTATCAGGTACTATTTTAATATTATGACTTACAATTGCTTCTTTCGTAATTTGTTCAGAACTATTATTAATGTAAAGGCCACAAGTTCCCATATCTGAAATTGTCACCCAAGTAACATGTTTGGGATTGGTGCTAAACCATTGAGATTCTTTCCTAGGTGGTGTTTTACCAATAGAAATATCAAAGTATTCATCAGCTCGGCAAATTTTTCGTTTGTCATTTACAGTGTAAACAAATTTATTTTTGTATAAAGTTATAACTTGCTCGAGTAAATTATTGTTTATCGTCCTATTTAACCCTATTTTATAATCAATAGAATTTAAATAGTTCGCAATCTTTTTTTGAATATTTATAGGTGGTAAAAAAACTTTTATAGCTTTAACAGTATCAGATTTGAGATTATTAACAACTGAACCATTAGCAATTGTTTTAAACTGATTTTGGGCAATATTTGACGTTAAAAAATAATATAGATATTCTTTATTTAGTACTTTTTCATTAGGTCGTAATCTTAACCAACCATCGTGAATGAATCCATTAATCAACGTAATAAATGCTCTTCCAAAACTCATAGAGTTTGACAATATTAAATCTCCAACTACTACTTCTCTTGTTTTTGAAATTCCTGAAGGTTTAATTTTTTCATTAGCTTTTCTAAAATACTTATCATATTCATTGACATCGCCTATTTTGAGCCAATTTACCCCATCATCATCTTCTGTAATATAATCACTAATAGGACGCGGAGAAGCTCCACGTACTACTTCACAAACATTTCCTAAATTTACTGATTTCCATATCATGTGATAAAGATCCTCTCTATCCAATATATTTTCTATGAGCAATCTTTACATTGCTCTGTTTGACCATTGCATACTGCAAGGTCGTATCTATTCGCTTATGTCCTAAAAGTTGTTGTAGTTGCTCGATGGGCATTCCTTTATCTATAGCCATTGTTGCAAGGGTACGCCTGAATTTGTGGGGGTGAACCTTATGTAAGCCTAACTTTTTCCCGAACTCTCTGAGTCTTGTCTCTATACCACCGATTTTAAGCCTTTTATGAGGTGCTTTCAAGGACACAAATAATGCAGGATTATCATCATTTCTACTGTTTAAATAATTGAGTAAGTGTATCTTGGTTCTGGCATCGAAATATACTACTCTTTCCTTGCTCCCCTTGCCGAGTACGACACATTCTCTCTCGTTAAAGTCGATATCATCTCTGTTAAGTAAGACCATCTCGCCGACCCTCATGCCGGTCGAAGCGAGCATATCTATAATTGCCAGGTCTCTGACCTCTTTGCAGTTGTCCCTCATAAGCTCCAAATCTTCATCGGAATAAGTTTCCTTGATATTTGCAGTAGTTTTAACCTTATGTATCCTTCGCACAGGACTTTTAAGTATATAGTCTTCGTCTTCGAGCCAGGAAAAAAAGCTTGAAAGTATACGGCGAATATTGTCAATTGTAACCTTGCTTGACTTCTTCCTCTCCTGATAGTCGGTCAGGTACTTTCTTATATCGTCGGTTTCAATATGCCTTACACTTTTAGATACACTCCCTATCATTTTTTCAATAGTCGACCTGTAATACTTAAGAGATTTTTCGGAACAGCCTTCTATTCTCTTTGCCGATAGGAAAAGGTCTACATAGTTTTGCTCAACCCTATCATCTTTTTGTCTATCTTCGCTTAATTCATATCTTGCAAGGAAATACTCCAAAACTTCCCTTAATTTTTCAATTTGTGCGTTATTCAGGTAAGCTAACATGGCTTGAATAACATCTTTGATAAAATCTTCTTTCATAGTTAATTCTCCTTTATTAATGACGGAGAACAACTATGGGGCGGAAGTTCCCCTAATTTAACCCTCGCCACCCACGAGAGTTATGGGTTTTCTATTATAAACAATAATTTAGAGCAACAAGCTAAAACAATATTCAAAAAAATTTTTTTAGATAATCCTAAAAAAAATACATGGTTAACAGGAACTTTTTCTGAACTAATTGAGTCAACCTTGAATGGTGATTGGGGAAAAGAATCACCAATCGGTAATAATACTGAAAAAGTTTACTGTATTAGAGGTACTGATATTCCAGAAGTTAAAATTGGAAATAAAGGTAAAATGCCTACAAGATATATTATTCCTAAAAATTTAGCAAAAAAGCAACTTACAGACGGTGATATAGTAATTGAAATTTCAGGAGGTAGTCCTACTCAATCAACAGGGAGATGTGCTCCTATAACTCAATCATTAATAGATCGTTATGACAGTGGAATTATTTGCACAAATTTTTGTAAAGCAATCAAACCAAAAGAAGGATATAGCCTATTTATATACTACTATTTACAATACATGTATGATAAAGGCATATTCTTTTCTTATGAAAATGGCACAACTGGCATTAAAAACCTTGATTTTTCAAGTTTTATTGAAACAGAAACTATTTTTATACCTCCAGTAGATAAAGTTTTAGAATTTGATAATTATTGCAAATCAATTTATAGTCAAATTTTTACTAATGGTAAACTGAATGAAAATCTTTCTTCCATTAGAGATACAATTCTACCAAAACTTATGTCAGGTGAAATAGATGTCTCAAAAATAGATATCTAAGCCGGTAAATTATTGTTTATATTTTTATTAAGGCTTATTTTCTCATCTATTAAATTTAAAATAGAAGCAATTTTATTTTGTTCAACTAAAGGAGGAACAGGAGCTAACATTTCTTTAAAATTTGTCTTATTGAATTTAGGTTGAGCACTTCCTGTTACAATAGATTTAATCATTTGCTGACCATTATATCCTTTAAGCCAATGAAAATAAAAATCATTATTTTCTTTAAATTTAACCATAATAGAATTTGGTGCTAAACTCATTTTATATTTTAATTTTGGACAGCGAAATACAGTTCCAACATTTGCTCCAACATTAGAAATAATAATCTCATCTCCATATAATTTACTTTTAGAAAGAAACTCATAAGCATGTTCATCTATGAAAACAAATTTTCCCTTAAAATCATTGTTGTAGTCAACCAAACGTATAAGAACTGCCACATCTTCTTTATCTCTGTATTTAACATTTTCTGCTAATGAAGCAAAACTGCCATTTGAAACATAATCAGTAACAATTTCAGTGATTTCCTTAATAGGTAGTAAATCCCAATGGTCTGGGATCTTTCCTATTTTAGTTTCCCTAAATTTCATATCCTATTGCTCCCAAATTCTTCCTTATTTCTTCTTCCAGCTCATGGGACTTTTTAAACATATTTGAAAGTTCTGAGGTTAATCTTGTCATCTTTTCTTCAAAAGGTTCTCCGTCATCTTCCTCTTCTTCTATGCCTACATATCGACCAGGAGTAAGGATGTAATCTTGTTTTTCGATTTCATCTCTATCTGCGACGGCACAAAAGCCTTTTACATCTTCAAGGCTTCCATCAACAAAAGCATCGTAGGTTTGTGCAATTTTATTTATATCATCATCAGTTAATTCACGAAGTTTACGACTTACCATTGTTCCCATCTTTCGAGCATCGATAAACAAAGTCTTCCCCGGTTGTTTCTTAGCTTTTTTATTTAAAAACCAGAGGGAAACGGGAATCTGAGTTGTATAGAAAAGCTGACTAGGCATGGCAACAATACATTCAACCAAATCGTCATTGATGATATTTTTACGGATTTCACCTTCTCCACCTGTTTGAGAAGAAAGGGAACCGTTAGCCAAGACCATGCCTATTCGACCACCTTCAGCAAGGTGATAGATCATATGTTGCATCCAGGCAAAGTTGGCATTACCTGCAGGAGGTGTCCCATATTTCCAACGCGGATCTTCTTTTTCTTTATCTAAGCCCCAGTTGGACAGGTTGAAGGGAGGATTAGCCATGATATAATCCGCTTTTAATGTCGGATGGCGATCATCTGTGAAGGTATCTGCCGCGTATGTTCCGAGATCCGGCTCAATCCCTCGGATAGCAAGGTTCATTTGTGCCATCTTCCATGTTGTCGGGTTGGAATCTTGTCCATAGATGGAGATATTGTTTATATTGCCACTGTGATTTTCCACGAATTTTGCAGATTGTACGAACATACCTCCGGAACCGCAGCAAGGATCATACACCCGTCCGCTAAAGGGTTTTAAAACTTCGACCAAGGTACGGACTACACATGATGGAGTGAAAAATTCTCCCCCACGTTTACCTTCCTGTTCAGCAAACATGGAAAGGCAATATTCATAAGTACGGCCTAAGATATCTTTTTCACTGCCGTGTTCGATCATCTGAATATTGGTAAATAAATCTACTACATCACCCAATCTACGCTTATCGAGTTCAGGACGGGCAAAGTTTTTCGGTAAAATGTCTTTAAGACGTTTATTTTCTTTTTCAATAGCTCGCATAGCATCGTCAATAACTGTTCCTATTTCAGGAGTATGGGCTTTGGCTGCTATCTCACTCCAACGTGCTCCTGTAGGCACAAAAAAGATACCTTCAGATGTGTATTCATCTATATCTTCTTCAAAACCGTCACCTTCTTCGACAAGTTCCTGATACTTATCATCAAAGCTGTCTGATATATACTTTAAGAAAATTAATCCCAAAACTACATTTTTATATTCCGATGCATCCATGTTTCCACGAAGTACACAGGCTGCATCCCATATTTGCTTTTCAAAACCGATATCGGCCGTATTTTTACCTGCCATTTATTTTTCATCTACCTTATCAAATTATTTTACAAAAATTTATCTTACTTTACTTAATTATACTGGATATTCTCTATGGATACCATTAGCAAAAAATATATATCTGTGATATTCATTACAAACAAGATACTATGTGATAAAAGCTTACAGAAATGGCTACTATGTAGCTTTTAGAAACATTAAGATATGAAATATTTAAGGCATCTTAATGAATATGGAATAAAAAATACTTGACTATATAGTTTTTTAGAGATAAGCATCATAGCTCTAAATCTATATTTCAATGCTCTTAATAGGATGAATTCTCTCAAAATCTATGGAACTTAATGCTTTATAAGTTAATAATTAATATGGACTAGAGTTTGAATTTATATATTATAAAGAGAATTTTAAAATAGAGCATGTAAGATTTATTTATCACATGCTCTATTAATAAATCAATCATTAGAACGATTCAATAAGTTCTAATTTATTTAAAGGAGTCATCAATACATCTATAGTATCCCCATCTTTATCAAAAAACTCGACTTCACAATTTATATCATCATACATTAGAATTATAGTTCCTTCTGTTCCCTTATTTATCCCTTTGTAATCCTCTTTCAATCTTATGACATCTAATTCCTTCATTTAATCACCTCTTATCCGGATAAACTGTTATAATCCTATATTTTGTTTTTCCTGAATCTTTTTGGAAGACGCAAACAACATTAGCTGTTATTTCTTTCCTGTTTTTTCCAACCAACTTTACTTTACAAGTGTTTCTAATTCCATAACCGGTATTTTAAACTTTTACAGGTTTTTTATTTAAAACAGCATTTACTAAGTTGTTATGTAAAATTTTACCGTCTCCACTTTTATATCCTAGAACATCTTTTAAAAATTTTGCTTTTGATTTTCCCTTCGAATGTGTAGTATTTAATAAATAATTTTCCATTTTGCTTTCATTGTACTCAACATCACTTTTTACCTCTTTTTCATTTAAAATTTCTAATTCTCTTGCAAAAGAAGATGCCAACATTTTCTTTTCTCTACTTAAATTTTCAAGGTTGATTTCAGAGAATTTCGAGACTCTTTAATCGCCAGCAGAAATTCATCTTGTTTTTCTTCATCAAGATTATATAGTTTAACAATATTATCATACCAAGAATCAGGATATCTCTTTGTTTTTTTATTCACTTGGTCTCACATCAATTGTAACGCTACACAATGCAAGCTGACTTTTTTTATTATATAATTGAGGGTAAGGATTGAGTGTGATATAGTGGAATACTCTTATAGAAAGGAAGATATGATGGATGATTGCATAGCAGCTATCAGTTCAGCTGTGGGACAGGCAGGAATTGGAATTGTCAGGATGAGTGGAGAAGGCTCATTTGACGTCCTTGACAGGGTATTTGACAAGGACATATCCAAGATTGAAAATAAAAAGATGACTTATGGTCACATTATAGATAGAGGAAATATTATAGATGAGGTAATGGTGAGTGCCATGAAGGAGCCTTACACCTACACCAGAGAAGATGTGGTTGAGATTTACACCCATGGGGGGATGATGTCCGTTAAGAAGGTCTTGGAGCTCCTTTTAAGGTCAGGGGCAAGGCTGGCGGAACCCGGTGAATTTACCAAGAGGGCCTTTTTAAACGGAAGACTGGATCTCACTCAGGCAGAGGCCGTAATAGATATAATCCACGCCAAGACCGACAAGGCTCACCAATTAAGTGTAAATCAACTCTCAGGCAGTCTTAAGGGTCTGGTAAAGGAGTACAGGGATAAGCTTTTGGATATCTTAAGCCATGTGGAATACAACATAAATTTCACTGAAGATATGCAGGAAGAACCGGACGACTCCATGCTTATTGTTGATGCCAAGGAGGTTAGGGACAAGCTATCCAAGCTCCTGAGCACAGCTAATAAGGGAAAGATCCTAAGAGACGGTGTAAATACGGTAATTATCGGAAAGCCGAATGTAGGTAAATCTTCTCTCTTGAACGCCTTATTAAAGGAAAACAGGGCAATTGTAACAGATGTTCCCGGCACTACCAGAGACGTAATAGAAGAGTATATAGATCTTGACGGCTTGGCTTTAAAGATAAGTGACACGGCAGGCATAAGGGATACTGATGACATAGTTGAAAAGATCGGGGTAGAAAAGAGTGTATCTTTTATAGATAATGCCGATCTTGTCATAGCTATATTCGACTCATCAAGAGAACTCGACAAGGAAGATATGAGGATTATAGATCTGATTAAAGACAAGAGGGCGATTATCCTTTTAAATAAGTCAGATTTGGATAAAAAGTTGGACTTTGACCTCGATTTGGGGGATATTCCGATTATAGAAACATCTATCAAGGAAGGAAAGGGGATAGAAGAGCTTGAAGAGACTATCTTAAGGCTTTTTAACAGCGGGGACTTGGAAGTTTCCAACGATGTTTTGGTATCCAATGTAAGGCAGCAGGAAATTTTAAATCGTGCCTATGACTCCTTAAATTCAGCGATTTCCGATATGGAAAGGGGAGTCCCATCAGACTGTTATGAGGTTGATTTGAGGTCTGCCTGGGAAATTCTCGGAGAAATTACGGGAGAAACTATCGAAGATGATATTCTTGATAAGATATTCAGTGATTTTTGCATAGGTAAATA
The DNA here is from genome assembly GCA_034180305.1 of Finegoldia sp. Taxonomy (GTDB): domain Bacteria; phylum Bacillota; class Clostridia; order Tissierellales; family Peptoniphilaceae; genus Finegoldia. Next base: position 40,840 of record JAXFOR010000008.1, on the reverse strand, counting down.
ATAGGGAAGAGTATTAATATATGGATAGATTATATAAAGTTGATGAAGATTATGATCTTGTAGTTATAGGGGCTGGCCATGCAGGTTGCGAGGCTGCCTTAGCTGCAAGCAGGTTGGGCTTAAAGACTGCAATCATGAGTATTTCTCTTGACTCAGTTGCAGACCTTCCTTGTAATCCCAACATAGGGGGGACAGGTAAGGGGCACCTGGTTAAGGAAGTAGACGCTCTTGGTGGACAGATGGGCTTGGTCATAGATGAGACCTACATCCAGTCCAGGATGCTTAACACATCCAAGGGGCCGGCCGTTCACTCCCTAAGGGTACAGGCGGACAAGAGAAACTATCACGATGTAATGAAGGCAGCTATTGAAGATCAGGAAAATCTGGATCTTATAGAGGCTGAAATAGTTGATATAGGGGTTGAGGATGGCAAGGTAGTCTCTGTAACAAGTGCTCAAGGAGCTCTTTATCCTACCAAGGCCGTAATAGTTGCAACAGGAACTTATCTTAAGGGGCTTATAATGATGGGGGAATACTCCTACGAGTCAGGTCCTCATGGGATGAAGTCATCTAAAAAGCTTTCAGACTCCTTGGAAAGGCTGGGGATCAAGCTTAGGAGGTTTAAGACAGGAACTCCTGCCAGAGTTCACAAGGACAGCCTTGATTATTCGGTGATGAAGGTGCAACCGGGAGACCAAGAGGTAATTCCATTCTCCTTCTTAAATGACGGCAAAGATATCTCCAAAAAACAGGAAAATTGTTATCTTACTTACACCACACCTGAAACTAAGGCCATCATAGAAGAGAATTTATCCAGATCTCCTATGTATGCGGGTATAGTAAAGGGAGTAGGACCGAGGTACTGTCCATCAATAGAAGACAAGATAGTGAGATTTCCTGAAAATGACCACCACCAAGTCTTTGTAGAACCTGAAGGTCTGTCAACCAAGGAAATGTATGTACAGGGAGTTTCCTCAACTCTTCCTGAAGAAGTACAAAAGGCAATGTACAAGACTATAGTGGGCTTTGAAAATGTCAAGTTTATGAGACCTGCTTACGGTATAGAATATGACTGCATAGACCCTAGGATTTTAAAGAGAAGCTTAGAGCATAAGGAGATAGGAAACTTATTTTTTGCAGGACAGATCAACGGGTCAAGTGGCTATGAAGAAGCTGCAGGTCAGGGTATTATAGCAGGGATAAATGCAGCTATGAATATCCTGGGCAAGGAAGAATTTATCTTAGACCGTTCTGATGCCTACATAGGCGTCCTTATAGATGACCTGGTTACCAAGGGGACAAATGAACCTTACAGGATGATGACATCCAGGTGTGAGTATAGACTTACCTTAAGACAGGACAATGCAGACCTAAGGCTTACAGAAAGGGCATATGAGATAGGACTTGCAAGCAAAGAAAGATATGAAAAGATGCTTGCCAAGAAAAAAACCTTAGAAGATGAGATAGAAAGATTGTCTTCCGTAATGATAAATCCGAGTCAAGAAAACAACGACAAGATAAGAGCCTTGGGATCTGCTGAGTTAAAGACAGGCCTGAGCCTTAAGGAATTATTAAAAAGGCCGGAAATTTCTTATGAAAGTTTAAAGGTCTTAGATCCTGACAGGTCCGACATTGAGTCCTATCTCGCTAAGCAGGTTGAAATTCATATTAAGTACGAAGGTTATATAGCAAAACAGATGGCACAGATAAAGCAGTTTAAAAAGCTGGAAAAGAGAAAGCTTGACAGCATCAAGGACTACAAGGATGTAAACGGCCTATCTGCAGAAGCTGTTCAAAAGTTAAATGACATAAGACCTGAATCTGTAGGTCAGGCTAGTAGGATAAGCGGAGTAAGCCCTGCGGATATAAATGTCCTCTTGATAAACTTGGAAGCAGGAAAGAGGAAGGCAAAAAATGAGTCTTAAAGAAAAATTAGAAGAGTATGAGATAGAGATTGACCAAGAGCAGGTAGACCTTTTAGAAAGACACGCAGCCATGGTCTTGGAGAAAAACAAGGTTATGAACCTGACTGCCATAACAGATGAAGAAATGTTTCACGTGAAACATATTGTTGACTCCCTCTATTTGCTAAAGCTTGTTGACCTTAAAAAAGACAGTAAGGTAATCGATCTGGGAACCGGAGCAGGCTTTCCCGGCATACCTCTTAAGATAGCCAGACCTGACCTTGAAATGACCCTATTTGACAGCCTAAATAAGAGGGTAGACTTTCTCAAGGAAGTTATAAGCGAACTGGAACTTTCAAATATAGAAGCCGTTCACGGAAGGGCAGAGGAGGCGGCAAGGACTGAGGATTTCAGAGAAAGATATGATTACTGTGTTGCGAGAGCTGTCTCAAGACTTGACACCTTGGCTGAGTATTGCCTGCCCTTTGTAAAAGTCGGTGGCTATATGCTGGCCATGAAGGGCAAGAGCGGAGAAGCTGAGATAGGACAAAATGCAATAAAGATCTTGGGAGGGACAATAATCGAAGAGGTCTCATATAAGATTGCAGATGAAGACAGAAATCTTTTGATAATAAAAAAAATAAAGAATACACCGAAAAAATATCCGAGAGGGGGAGGAAAGCCGAAAAAGCAACCTCTTTAAGCTATCTTGGCAGGCATTTTACAAGGGCTAAATATTTTAGGTGTATAATTAAAGAAAAAATGTTTTATGTGAAACATTTTTTTGTTTTACAAAATTGATTTTAAGGGAGAGGAGATATGAAAGCACAAATTATAGCTGTAGGGACAGAATTACTACTAGGAGACACCTTGGATACCAATTCCTACTACCTTTCAGGCCAGCTTAAGGAACTTGGGATAGATCTATATAGAAGAAGCACTGTTGGAGATAACAGGCAAAGGCTACTTGAAGAATTAAAGGATGCTCTTTCAAGTGTAGACCTTGTAATAACTACCGGAGGCTTAGGACCGACTGATGACGACCTTACCAAGGAAGTCTGTTGTGAGGCTTTGGGCAAGGAAATGGTCTTAAACCAAGAAAGTTACGATAGATTAAAGAAAAATTTCGAAGACAAGCCTGAGCAACTGGAATTAAACAAAAAGCAAGCCATGTTTCCGGAAGATGCCATAGTCTTTGAAAATAAGAACGGGACTGCAGATGCAGGCCTTATCGAAAGTGACGGCAAGGCGATAATATTTTTGCCGGGACCACCTAGAGAGTTAAAGCCTATCTTTAAAAACTCAGTCAGACCCCTCCTTGAAAAATGGACTGATTCAGTAATAGTTTCAGAGACTTTAAACATGGCAGGGATAGGGGAGTCCGACATCTATGAAAAGGTAAGAGAACTGGCCTTATATTCTGAAAATCCTACAGTCGCTCCCTATGCTACTAAAAATAAGGTCATCTTGAAGATATCAGCCAAGGCAGAGACAAGAGAGAAGGCTCTCGACCTTATAAAGCCCATGAAAGAACAGATATATTGTATATTAGATGAATATATATACGGCGAAAATGAGGAGTCAATTGAAGAGGCCATATACAAACTTCTCGATAAATATTCACTATCTATAATGACAGGGGAATCTGTGACAGGTGGTATGATAGCCTCAAGGCTTATAAATGTAGACGGGATAAGCGACTACCTGAAAAGGTCTTTTGTAGTCTATTCTAATGAGGCAAAGATAGAGCTACTCAAGGTCGATCCTCAAACTATAGATAAGTACGGAGTTGTAAGTGAACAAGTTGCCACAGAAATGGCTAAAAATATGCATGAGATCTACGACTGTGACTGTTGTATAGCGACTACAGGATACGCGTCAGGAGAAGAGGCAGGCAAAGTTTTCCTAGGGCTTGCCTTTAAAGATAAGCTAAAATGCCTGGAATTAAAGCTTACAGGAAATAGGAATACAGTAAGAAAGAGGGCTTGTGACATAGCTTTATCTGAAATGAGAAAGATGATAGTCGAAAATGTTTCACGTGAAACATTTTAAAAGTTCATATATGCTATAATATTTAAAGAAAGGGGCTGTAATATTGAAAATAATCAGTGTTTTTAATCAAAAAGGCGGGGTCGGCAAGACTACAACCGTCGTAAATTTATCAGCAGCTCTCGGTTTGAGAGGAAAGAAAGTGCTAATAATAGACTTGGATCCTCAAGGTAACACAAGTTCAGGCTTCGGTATCGAAAAAGCTGAGCTTGAATATAGCATATATGACGTATTAATCGGCGAAAAAGATGCCAAAGACTTGATAATAAGCACCAAAGAAGACAATGTGGACATAATTCCTGCAAAAGCAGACCTGGCGGGGATAGAAGTTGAACTTTTAGACGAAGAAGACAGACAGGAAAAGCTTAAAAAGGCTATGTGCGACATAGGTGACTATGACTACTGTCTTATAGATTGTCCACCGTCTCTTGGGACCTTGTCAATTAACGCCTTGGTGGCATCCGATTCGGTTATCATACCTATTCAATGCGAATACTATGCCTTGGAGGGAGTAAGCCAGTTAATGAATACAATAAATCTTGTAAGATCATCCATAAATCCTGACCTTGAGATAGAGGGGATTGTTATGAGTATGTTTGACGGAAGAAACAACCTCAGCCTGGAAGTTGTTGAAGAAGTCAAAAAGTACTTCAAGGACAAGGTCTATACAACTATGATTCCGAGAAATATAAGGCTTGCTGAAGCACCTTCCTACGGCATGTCCGTCCTAAAGTATGACAAAAATTCCAAGGGGGCTATAGCTTACAAGAAACTTGCAGAGGAGTTTGAATAATGACTAGGAAAAAAGGTTTAGGCAGGGGGCTGGATGCTCTCATAGCTCAAAATATAACAGATATAAACTCAGATTCCATAAGCGAAATTTCCCTATCTAAGATTGTAAGAAGAGAGGGTCAACCGAGAATTGACTTTGATGATGAAAAGATAGAGGAACTTGCACAGTCAATAAAAGAACACGGACTGATCTCTCCTATAGTAGTAAGGAAGAAAGACGACAAGTATGAAATCATAGCAGGGGAAAGAAGGTTCTTGGCAAGTAAAAAGGCCGGCCTTGAAAAAATAGCAGCCATAGTCAAGGATATGGATGACAGAGAAATAGCTGAAGTATCTCTTATAGAAAATATCCAAAGAGAAGATCTGAATAGCTACGAAGAAGCCCTCGCCTATAAAAAGCTTATGGAGGAATATGAGCTTACCCAAAAGGATCTGTCAGAAAAACTGTCCAAGTCCAGATCCTATATAGCCAACACTTTAAGACTTTTAAAGTTGGACGAAAGATCCCTAAAAGAGCTCAGAGAAGGAAATATAACTTCATCTCAGGCCAGAACTCTCTTATCTGTCGATGAAAGTGAAAGGGATAAGTATTTAGATAAGTTTTTGAACAAAGAAATAAATATAAGAAAACTTGAAGATCAGGGTAAAAACAAAAAGGATAGCAAAAAGCCTAAAAGAGATCCTTTTGTAGTGGATATTGAAAACCAATTGTTGGAAAAGTTCTCCACTAAAGTTTCCATTAAAAGTGGAAGAAAAGGTGGTAAGATAGAGATAGAATACATGAACAGTGAAGATTTAGAGAGAATTTTGGAGATGATATTATGATGTTTATGGATCAAAATTTAGAAGAATTTATCGGAAATGTCAATTCAAGAGAATTGCCGGGCGGGGGATCCGTATCCTGCTTGACTGCTATCTTGGGATCAGGCCTATCAAATATGTCCTTCTATTTGACAGAAGACAAAAAGATATACAAGAACTTGGATGATGAAACCAAGGCAAAGATCAAGGCTAATATTGAAAAGCTCGACTCTATAATAGAAGAGCTTAAAGAAAAGATGGTCGAAGATACTACAAGCTTTGATTCGGTTCTTAAGGCTTTTAAATTACCTAAAGACACTGAAGAAGAAAAGGCTATAAGAAAGAAAGAAATAGATGAAGGATACCTTATAGCTACTCAATCACCTCTATCAGCTGCTAGGATCATGCTTGAAGCTTTAGAATGTGTAGCCGACATTGCCCAATATATAGATAAGTATGCAGTAAGTGACAACTATGCCGGAGCCTTAATCCTAAATGCCAGCATCAAGTCTGTCCTTTTAAATGCCAAGATCAACATGAGAAGCATGGATTCAAATAAAGAATTAGAGGATGAAATAAAATCTATAGAAAAAAGATCAGAAGAATTACTTGAAAAAGTAGCTAAAATATCTATGGACAAAATAGGGGAAATCTAATGATTTACTTTGACAATGCGGCAACTTCCTTCCCTAAACCTAAAGAAGTTTACGACGGTTTATTGGAGGCAAGTACTGAATTTGCGGCAAATCCAGGAAGAAGCGGCCATGAATTGAGTCTTAAAATGGACAGGGCTATCTTTAAAGCCAGATCAAATATAGCAAAGTACCTGGGCGGGACTAACCCCCTTCACCTCATATTTACCTTAAACTGTACAGACTCCTTAAATATAGCTATCAAGGGACTTGTAAATAAGGGAGATCACGTAATTACTACAAGTTTGGAACATAATTCTGTTCTTAGACCTCTTAACGATTTAAAAGAAAAGGGAATAATCGACCTTACTATAGTATATGCCGATAAGGATGGCATTTTGAATCCAAAGGATATAAAAAAAGAAATAAAGGACAATACACACATGGTTGTCACAACAGCTATGTCCAATTTGATAGGATCAATAGTAGATGTAAATGCCATAGGAAAGATTTGCAGAGATCACGGACTTACCTATATAGTAGACGCTGCCCAAGCTATGGGGTACTTGGATTTTGATATGTCAACCATGCCTATAGATATCGTCTGCTTCCCCGGTCATAAGTCATTATATGGGCCTATGGGAACAGGTGGACTTTATTTCCAAGAAAATATAGATATAAGACCTCTTAAAGAAGGGGGAACAGGCTCTCATTCCCAAGACCTCGAACAACCTGAAGAATACCCGGATAGACTGGAAGCAGGAACTCTTAACGGACCGGGGATCTATGCTCTTGCCAAGGGAGTTGACTTTATCAATTCGCAAGGCTTGAAAAAGATAAGAGACCATGAAAACGAACTAAAAGATTGCTTTATAAATAATATAAAAGATATAGATGGACTCGTGGTATATGGTCCTAAGGACGAAAGACAAGGACCTGTAGTTTCTGTAAATATAGAAAATCTCGACTCAAGCACCTTGGCTCATCTTCTAGATGAAAAATATAAGATAGCTACAAGGGCAGGACTTCACTGTGCCCCCCTTGCCCATAAAACTTTAGGAACTGAAGATATAGGAGCAGTGAGGTTTTCTTTCGGTTACTTTAACACTTTAGAAGAAGTGGATACAGCTGTAGAAGCCCTCAAGTATTTTGCAAAAGAAGCAAAGGATGGAAATATCTAAGACTATGACGACATTTATTGTTATTGTTCTGATCCTGATCATTATTTCAAACCTCATCCTATTTCGTAGGATTAATATACTAGGATCTCGGACAAATAGACTTAAAAGAAGATATGATGCCCTATTTAGGGGACAAAACTTAGATATGGAAGATATTTTAGTTTCAAATGCCGAGCTTCTTAACGACCATTCAGCTATACTTGAAAACTTATCAAAAATGGTGGAAAGTGACAATAAAAACCTGACTTCCAGGCTGGGAAAGCTTGAAAATGAAAACAAGCTTGTCTTAGATCAAGTTAAAAGTGAAAGTCGAGATCAGATAGATATAATGGAGACTAAGCTTGAAGACTCCATAGATCATGTAAATAAACTTGCCCAAAATGAGCTTAAAAGACTCTCAGATAGAACCTCTGCTATAGTCGAAGAAAATATGGAAAAGACAGCTCTTTGTATCCAAAAGCTTGCCTTTGTAAGATATAATGCCTTTGACTACCTGACAAATGACCTATCTTACAGCCTGGCTCTTTTAAATGACTTCAACGACGGAGTCATCATAACTTCCATCTTCGGCAGAGAACAGTCTTCTACTTATATAAAGGAAATAAAAAAAGGCAAGAGTTTTTCTAAGTTAAGTGAACATGAAATACAGGCTCTTAAAAAAGCTATAAATAACCAAAGCAGTCTATCAAATGATGATAAATAGTTAAAGGAGGATATTATGGATATTTTTGAATCATTAAAGGCAAAAATTTCAGGAAAGAATCTTAGAATAGTATTTCCTGAAGGAGAAGAAGCAAGGATCTTAAATGCGGCAGTTAGACTTAAGGAAGAAGGGCTGATTACTCCGGTTTTACTTGGAAATCAAGATCAGGTAAAGGAAAGTGCCCAAAAAGAAGGTCTGGATATTTCAGAAATAGAAATCATAGATCCAAATAAAGCAGATGACTTTGACCAAATGGTTGAAAAGTTTGTAGAAAGACGTAAGGGAAAGTCAAGCGAAGAAGACGCAAGAAAGATTCTTTTAGATCCTAATTACTACGGAACAATGATGCTCTTTACAGATAAGGTTGACGGCATGGTTTCAGGAGCTGTTCACTCTACAGGCGATACCATAAGACCGGCTCTACAAATTATAAAGACAAAAGAAGGAACTAAGATAGTAAGTGGGGCCATGATAATGCTAGGACCTGATGACCAAAGATATTTATTCAGTGATATAGCTATAAATATAGAACTAACAGAAGAACAATTGGCAGAAGTAGGAGTAACAAGTGCCCAAACAGCTAAGATGTATGATATAGACCCTAAGGTAGCTTTCCTATCCTTCTCTACAAAAGGTTCAGCTAAGCACGAATTTGCAGACAAGCAAAGAAAGGCAGCAGAACTTGCCAAGGAAATGGCACCTGACATTCCAATCGATGGGGAATTGCAATTTGACGCAGCATTAGTAGAATCAGTAGGAAAGCAAAAGGCACCTGGCTCAGAAGTTGCAGGAAATGCCAATGTATTTATCTTCCCTGACCTTCAAGCAGGAAACATAGGTTACAAGATAGCTCAAAGACTTGGCGGTTATCAAGCAATCGGACCTATCTTACAAGGAGTTGCTAAACCTGTAAATGACCTTTCAAGAGGTTGTAATGCAGAAGACGTATATAAGCTTGCCATAATTACAGCAGCTCAAGCCATTCAATAGATCATAAAAAATCCCTTTAAAGCCTTATTTAGGCTTAAAGGGATTTTTTGCTGTTATCCTTAACATTCTTAGAGGATCTAAAGGCCAAAAAGCTTGTCATGCCGATAAAAGCAGTTAATATAAGGTTGTGAGGTCTTGATAAAATCATCTGAGCACTTGTAGGCTTTTTAGACTCCTTGTAGTCAGGGTCGACATAAAGGTTAGGCGATAAGATCAAGGGATTATTTACGTCATCAAGAGAAGAAACTATATCATAAATATAAGTGTCTTCCTTGGATATAAAGGTATTAATTGATGATATCAGACTATTGCCTTTAACAACCTTAATCTGATAGTTTCCCGGTAAAAGATTATTGAATACTACAAGACCTTCAGGATCCGGATTTCCATTATGTATTAGGTCTCGGTCCTTGTCCTTTAAAACTATGGAAAGATCATCATATAGATCTATAAACTTAAGACTAAGGACTAGATTTGACTTATACTTATCAGTGTAGGAAACCTCTTCTCTTGACTTATACATAATAGTATTTCCTATAGAATAGGCCTTTACAGGGAAGATCATTAATTTTTTATCAGCCTTACTTGTAATCTCTTCAGGAAAAGATTTTAGATAGACCTCGTAGGTATCCGGATCACTTATCTTAAAATATGCATAGCCGTATTCATCGCTTGTAGCCTCATAAGTCCTTCCCTTAGAATCTTTTAAACAAAGCCGGGCCTTTTTTATAGGTCTATCATATTGGTCTACCAAAAGATAAGCTATAGTAAAAGCTTTGTATTCCCTATGGGGGAAAATAGTCTTTGTATTTACTATATAGTTGGTCAAGTGTATTCTTTGTCTGTCATACTTAAGTCCTGCAGAATTATAGGCAACCTCTATATTATATTCCTCAGGAGCAAGGCCACGAAACTGAACAAAACCATCCTCATCGCTCTTAGACTCCATGGCCTTTTCACTTTTATCGTCGAAGTTTTTTATAATAACCTCAGCATCTTCCAAAGGGGCTCCGTCTTCATCAACTACCTGCATTCTTAAAGTCGCGTTGTCAACTTCCTCAACTCTTGTCTCACTTTTTATATCACTCTTATTAAATTTTTCATAAAGATAGGCTCTGATTCCTTCATCCTTACCATAAAAATTATCATACTTAGGCATAGCTAAACTTAGACTTGTAGAACTTGATAAAAACATAAGTAAGGGGATAAAAATCATAATATACTTATTCATATCTACCTCGCACCTAAAATACTATACCATAAAGGCAAGGAGATTTTGTATCAATAATATTAAAATTATGGATAAATCTAAAACTAGTAGTTGAGATAAGGACAACTTAAATATAAAAATGCCGAAGAAGGTAAAACCAACTCCGGCATTAGATATTATTTTAGGACTACCTATATTTTTAAAATAGACCTTTTTCAATTAAATTTTATTAGTCTTCTAAAGTATAAGTTACAGCTACAAAAGTTCCATCTTCAGGAAGAACGTCGGCATTACCTGTAAATTTAACTTCATTTCTCTTTTCTACAGCTCCGTAAGTGTAAGTTGTATTAGAAACTATTCCTACAGGACAAGAATCTAGACAAGTTAGACAACCTGTGTTCTTTTCTTTAGCCCTTTCCAAATTACCACCAAATCTGAGGTCGATCTTCTTTCCATTGCTATCCTTGATTACTTCATTGATATCATAATCCTTGTCAGCACCCTTCCAAGTAACAGTAGCACCAATCTTTGAACCTTCAACGTGAGTTTCAGCTCCGTTTTCAGGAGTCATATTGTCACCAGGTTTTGCACCGATTTCAACTAAGGCATTGTAGAATTGTTCAGGAGTAGCATAAGCTGTAAGCACTGATTTTGCACCGTTACTTCCGTCCTTGTTAACAGATGCGTGTCTTGTATTTTCTGTTAGGTACTTACCGTTTACAGATGATAAAACAGTTACTGTCTTAGCTTCCTTGTTTACCTTTATAGGATTGTCATAAGAAACTCCGTTGATTTCAGCAGAATTGTCGTCTTGCTTGTTAGTATCGCTATTAGCTTGTTCGTTAGTTTGAGCATTGTTTTGGTCTGTAGTTTGAGCGTTGTTAGTTTGTTCGCTGCTTTGAGCATTATTTGCTTCATTTTTACTATCATCTTGGTTTTGAGCACATCCTGCTAATCCAACAACTGCCAGACATAAAAATCCGGCTATTAATTTTTTCATATAATTCATATTACCCCTCTCTAATTAGTTTATTTTAGTATACATTATCATTTTGCCTTTGTACATATAGCAAATTATTGAAATTATCTATAAGTGTAATTAGGAAATAAAGCTTGGTAAATGTTACTCTTCCTTGGTCGTTGCAGTTAAACTTATTTGTTTAAGATATTAGCATAAAAGCAGGCTGATTTATGGCCATTTCCCAGTTCTTCAAGAGTAGGAACTTCCTGCATGCACCTTTGACTCTTATAAGGACATCTTCCTTGAAATACGCAGCCTTTTGGAAGATCTATAGGGCTTGGTATTTCTTTATTAAAGTTTGTAATAATAGTCTTATCCTTGTTAACTTCAGGTTTTAAAACTGAACCTAACAATTCTCTTGTATAAGGGTGACTTGGATTTTCGTATATATCTTCGCTATTACCTATCTCTACAAACTTTCCAAGGTAAAGTACTGCAATTCTATGAGATATATGCTCAACCATTGCTAAATCGTGGGCTATAAATAGATAGGTTAGTCCAAGATCTTTTTGCAAGTCTTCCAATAAATTTACTATTTGAGCTTGAATTGAAACATCAAGGGCTGATATAGGCTCATCACATAAAATAAACTCAGGGTTTGTAGATATTGCCCTAGCTATAGAAATTCTTTGCCTTTGTCCACCACTAAACTGACTTGGTTTTTTTTCCATTATATCTTTGGAAAGGCCTACCTTGTCGAGGAGTCCCTCAACCATATCCCTTATTTTTTTATTATCATAAGAAAATCTTGTTTTTATAGGTTCTGCTACTATTTCAAATACAGTTAAGGTAGGGTCTAAGGAAGAGTATGGATCTTGGAATATTGCTTGGATTTCATTTTGCATTATAGCCTTATTAGACTTGTCTTTTATATCTTTTCCCTTGTAAAAAACAGATCCGTCAGTGGAGTTTATAATGCCGGTTATACACTTTCCGAGTGTGGATTTACCAGATCCTGATTCCCCAACAAGTCCAAGAGTTTCTCCTTTTCTAATTTCCAGATCAATTCCATCCAAGGCTTTTAGATATTTTTCTTTTTCAAAAAGTTTTCTCTTTTTAACAGGAAAGTATTTTTTTAAATTTTTAATTTCATAAATTATTTCCATATATTACTCCTTGACAATATGACAAAATACCTTGTGATCATCGGATACAATCCTAGCTTCAGGAAATTTTTCTCTGCATATATTTTCTCTGAATTTACACCTATCGTAGAAAGGACATCCTTTAGGTTTTTTCTTTAAAATAGGAGGGTTTCCTGGTATAGGGACAAGTCTCTTTTTTTCGCCTATTTTAGGAAGAGATTCTAGCAAGCCTAAAGTATAGGGATGAAGGCTATTTTCAAATATCTCTTCTACATTAGCTTGCTCCATAATTTTGCCACCGTAAAGAACTATGACTCTTTCACAAGTATTTGCAACTACTCCAAGATCGTGGGTTATCAAAAGAGTTGCTTGCTTATTTTCTTTGTTTAAATTATTTAAAAGGTTTAATACTTGAGCTTGGATAGTTACATCAAGGGCAGTTGTAGGTTCATCTGCAATTATTAACTCAGGTTCTAAGCAAAGGCTCATGGCTATCATTACCCTCTGTTTCATTCCACCTGAAAATTCATGAGGGTAGGATGAAATTCTGCTTTCAGGATCAGGTATGCCAACAAGTTTTAAGTATTTAATTGAAATATCTTTTATTTTTTCCTTGCTAAGATTTTTTCTGTGCCTTTTTATAAGTCTGTGCATTTGCTTTTCTATGGTAAATAGAGGATTTAAAGATGTCATTGGATCTTGAAAAACCATTGAAATTTCATCTCCTCTAATATTCCTCAAAGTTTTTTCATCAGCTTTAAGCAAGTCCATATCTTTATAAATAATTTGTCCTTGATATTCGGCTTGTCCTTTTAAAAGATTTAGGATAGATTTCGCTGTTACAGACTTACCAGAACCTGATTCACCGACAATTCCCAAACTTTCATCTTCATATATATCAAAAGATATGTCGTTAACTGCATAGGTGCTATATTCTTTACCCGGGAAGACTGCAGATAAATTTTTAACTTCAAGTAGTTTTTTCATTGTATTTCCTTTCTGTAATGATCTCCTATTACATTAAAGGCTAGGACTGTCAATAATATTAGAAGTCCCGGGAATAGTGCCAGATAAGGAGATGTTCCCAGATATTGCTGAGCATCTTTAAGCATTGAACCCCATGAAGAGTTAGGTTGCCTTACTCCAAGACCCAAGAAAGATAGGGAAGACTCTGTCAAAATTGCAGAAGCTACATTAATTGTGGAAGCAACTATTATTGTAGGAGCTATATTTCTGAGTATGTGCCTTGTCATTATGTTAAAGTTGCTTACTCCAATTAGGTTTGCATAGGTTACATAATCCCTTTCTTTTAAAGTAAGAGTTTCTGATCTTGCTAATCTTGCAATCGACATCCAACTAAATAGACCTATTATTATGATTATATTCTGTATCCCGGGCTTTAAAGCCGCATTTAAGATGAGTATTAAAAAGAAAGAAGGGATGGACATTAGTATATCCACCGCTCTCATTAATATCATATCAACCTTTCCTCCAAAATATCCTGCAATAATTCCAACCATAGAACCAAGGCTGGTTGATATCACAACCGATAGGAAGGCTACTGTAAGAGATGCTCTCGCTCCGTGTAAAGCTCTGGCAAAATAATCTCTTCCAAGATCATCAGTGCCGAATAAATTTTCGCTATTTGGTGGGCTAAGAGCATTTGTTATATTTGTATCAATGCCATTTTTAGGATAAAGATCTGCAAGGATCGCAGCAAGTATAAATATTGCCAAAATTCCAAAAGATATCTTTACCCTAAGTGGACTTTCTTTTATTTTTTTTATCGCTGTTCTCATTAACCCATCTCCCTTATCCTAGGATCTACAATACCGTAAAGAATATCGCTTATCAGGTTTCCCAATATCAAAAGTAATGAAGAAAACATTGTTGTAGCCATAATAAGTGGATAGTCAGCGGTCATTATTGCATTCATTCCGAGCTGACCGAGACCTGGCCAACCAAAGATACTTTCAGTAATAAAAGCCCCTGAAATAAGGCTTGGAAGATTCATACCTATTATTGTTATAAGAGGAAGGAGAGAATTTTTTAATATGCTTCTAAAGAAAAGTTCTCCTTTTGTGCTTCCTTGAGCAAGTTCTGTCACAACATAGTCTTCTTTTAGTTCATCTGTTACTCTAGCTCTTACATATCTGGATATTATAGATGTATCAGCAATACTTAAAGTTAAAATTGGCATTATAGAGTGTTTTAAAAGATCAGGAAAAGTTTCTACTCCCAAAGTCCTCATTCCTATACTTGGTAATAGTCCAAGTTTTAAAGAAAATAGGTGAACAAGTATCATAGCAAACCAAAAAGCAGGAATTGAAATTCCCACATAAGATAGAAGTGTAAAAAACTTATCTACAGGACCACCCTCATTCATCCCCGATATAACGCCTATAACAGTCCCTAAAATAATTGAAAGTAAAAAAGAAGCTCCCATTAGACCTACAGTTGCAGGAAGTCTTTCAGTAACTTGATCTAGCACAGGTCTGTGATTTGAAAATGAATAGCCGAAATCTCCTTTTAAAATTCCTTTTGCCCATCTTATATATTGAACAGGATAGCTGTCATTTAATCCCATATTATCTCTAATTCTCTCTATATCTTCGATAGATGATTCCGGAGTTATTTGTGATCTTACAGGATCTGAAGGGGCTATTCTAACAAGCAGAAAAGAAACTACAGATATAGTTATTATCATAGGTATAGTCTGTAATAGACGTTTTAAAATTAACCTTGCCATATTACCTCCTAAAATAGGAACAATCCCCTATGGGAATGTTCCTATTTTACTATTGTTTTTCTATTTTATTGAAGTGGTCGAACATGTGGATAGGTGCAGGATTAGCTTCTTCAAGATTACTAAAGTCATTTCTTACAGCAAGGATAGATTTTATATCAGCTATAGAATATTGAACTGCATCATCTACAAGAATTTTTTGAATTTCTTTGTAAAGTTCACCACGTTTATTTTCATCTGTTTCAAGCTTAGCTTTATTGAAAAGCTCATCTACCTTAGGATTGCTATAACCACTAAAGTTTTCTTCAGAACCTGTTGCAAAAAGTCCTGAATAAGAATCAGGATCTTCTCCCATTACATATCCATTTAAAGCTAAATCAAAATCTTTGCTGGAAGGATCGAGCAACTTTTCTACAAAAGTACCTCTTTCCATAGGGACTAATTCTACATTAATTCCTACATCTTTAAGCATTTCTTGGACTAGAAGACCTTCCTTTTCTTGTGATGGAGATCCGGAAGTATATATTAGTTTTAGATTTAGATTTTCTTTTCGGGCTTCTTTTAATAAGCTCTTAGCTTTTTCAACGTTATATTCATATTTTTCAACATCATCACTAAAGAATGTTGTTGTAGATGAGAATGGTGAGTAAGCAGGTTGGCATATTCTTCACTTAAATAAGTTCCTTGGATTAACTTATTCTTATCTATAGCATAAGAAATGGCCTTACGTACCTTTACATCGCTCATATTATCACTAGAAACTTTAAAGAATACATTATCAACCATACCTTCAGGGAAGGATACAATATTGAAATTTCCATTACTTTCGTATTTTGATACATCTTTAGCATCTATATAAGAAACAGATATTTCGCCATTTTCTAAGGCCACTAAGCTTGCATTTTCATCAGGAATTACCTTATAGGCAATACCGTCAAGCTTTGCAACATCACCATGATAGTCATCAAATCTTTCAACTTGATATAATTCGCCTGTCTTATGTTCTTTAAATTTGAAAGGACCATTACCTATAGGATTTTCATTCTTAGAACTCTTTGCAAGATCAGCTTCATTTTCGTATACATGTTTTGCAATAGGAGTAATTTCCGCAATTGATTGAACAAAAGTCATATCTACGGCAGGCAGATTAAATTCAATAGTTTTATCATCTATTTTTTTATATTCAATTATACCTGAATCAGTTTTAAATGTGCTTTGACCAGGAGCGTTTTGCTTATCATCCATTATTGAATTATAAGTGAAAATAAAATCATCAGCCACAACAGGATTTCCATCATGCCATTTAGCATTTTCTTTTATCTTTAGGGTGTAAGTTAAAAAATCTTCAGATGCAGTCATAGATTCTGCAAGACCATCATAAACTATTTCACCATCTTTAACATTGTATGGACTGTCAAATAAAACATGTGATATAGTTAGCGAAACTCTATCATTTGCATATAGGGGATTTACGGTTGTAGGATCTGATCCTATACCTAATACCATAAGTTCACCTTCACCTGTGGCTGTTTCATTATTTTGGGCTTCTTGTGTAGTAGAAGTTTCATTTGTAGCGTTTTCATCTTGACCTTGTTTTCCACACGCAGTAAAAATAAAAGTAAATGCAAGTAGAATTGATAATAATTTAAATTTTTTCATTTTTCCTCCTCTTAATATTTTCTTTACAAAACTAATATAACATTAACAATTTACCCTGTAAACATACAGAAGCAACGAAGATAAAAAAATGACAAATAAAAAACTAATTTTCAAGTTAACTATCAAATCAACTTGAAAATTAGTTTGCATGTTAAAGTCTAATCTTCACTATTACTATCTTCAATATCTTTCATATTGTTAAGGCAGATACAGATGGCTATAAGAGCTTGTGTGTAATTTTCGTCGAAAATTGTCAGTTCATAATGGTCTGTAAAGGAGAATAGTTTTTTATCTATTTCTGCGATTTTTCCTGAAGAGTTATAAACACCGAATTCGTGATCAAGGATATTTCCCTTTAGCTTAAGAATATCTCCGTTGTAGTTAATCATGACCTTCCTATTTATCAGGGACAGCTTTGCCTTTATGATCATTTTTTTACCGTCTGTAAAATTTACCCGGTAAGTAGGAAAAAGGTTAAAGACCTTTCTTTCTATAGTAAAAGCTAAATTATCATCCTTATCATTTACATTAGCTCTATAACCCATAAGGGTAAAGTTTTGGTGAAGGAAAAACTCATCCTGTCCATCTTCATCCATAATGGGGTAGTTATCCGTCAACTTAAAAAATTCTTCCTTAAAATATAATTTTTTCATCTATTCTCCCAATATTTGTTCTAATTTAAATTTGCTTTAGTCTGTTGTCCAGACTATTATATCACCTTTTGGATTATGATTTCAGAAATGTGGATTTATTCAAACAATCTATTAATGAAATTAGAGAAAAGTCTAATAATCATACTCTGCGATACCCTTTGCCTCCCCTATCTTTAAAGTCATCTGCTCTTTTACGGCACAATGTATCAAAGTCCTCGGCGATTTCTATAAATTCGTCAGGCAGGTAGATCTTGGCTTGGGCTATGATTTTTTCGATTTGGGCACAAGCGTCAGCATCAGGGTGGGCTTTAAGTTGGGCTTGGTAGTAGGGGAGGGCGATGGAGCCTGTGATTGCTCCTATGGTATCGCTGTCGCCGCCTATTGAGATGGCATTTCTTATTGAGTCTTCAAAGTCAGTGGACTCGAGAAATGCGACTAGGGCTTGAGGGACTGAGCCTTGGCAGGAGACGTCAAAGGAGTAGCCGGGTCTTATTGATTCCAGGCTGAAGTCCAGCGAATAAAAATTATCTTCGATGTATTTTTTTATGTCATCTTTGGATTTTCCTATTTTGGCTAAAAAGATGGCTGATGAGACAGCTTGGGCTCCCTTTATGCCTTCAGGGTGGTTATGGGATACGCTTGCACTTAGAGCTGCGAGCCTCTTGGCTTCTTCTAAGCTTAAAGCTATAAGGCCACAAGGAGATACTCTCATGGCTGATCCGTTTCCAAAGCTGTTGTAGGGCTTGGGGTCAGTCTCTTTAAGCCAGGAGGAAAATCTTGATCCATATGCTCCCTTAGGGCAGGGAAATCTCCTCCCGAAATCCTGCATTGTCTTTATTATTGTCTCTTTTAAGTCATCGTCTTTTTCTATGCTTTCCATGATGGCTTTAGCGATAGCTACTGTCATTATGGTGTCGTCTGTGTAGTTGCAATCACTTGAAAAAAGGTCAAAATCTTTTGTTTTTATGTTGTCAAATTCATACTTTGAACCGACTATATCTCCGATAAAGGTTCCGTACATTTTAGCTCCTTTAAGATAAATTTTTAATTTCCATTTTCTTTTTATTATATCATTTGCTCTAAGGCAAAAAGAAACCCTTAAGCAGGCAAAAAGCTACTTAAGGGTTAGTTATTAATTTTCTTCTTTTACTCTCGCTATCAGGTCTATTACTTTTTCTTTGATTAGGTCTCTGCAGGCTCTGAAGTCTTCTATGCTTCCACCTGAGGGGTCTTCTAAGCCCCAGTCTTCAAAGTGGGAGTTCGGGATAAAGGGGCAGACTACGTTACAGCCCATGGTAATCAGGTAGTCGACTTGATCGGGGATATCGGATATCAGTTTCGGGGACTGGTCCGATATGTCGATTCCTTCTTCACTCATTACTTCGATGGCGAGCTCTTTTAGTTTGTCATTTTCTTTAGTGCCGGCTGAGTAAACTTCAAGGACGTCTTTTCCTAAAGCTTTTGCAAAGCCTTCTGCCATTTGAGACCGGCAGGAATTGTGGACACAGATAAAGGCTACACTTTTCATAAAGACTCCTAATTTTTAAAGTACTTTCCGGTATTATTTGCTATATTTACTAAGATCAGCATTACGGGAACTTCTGTCAATACTCCGACTGTTGTCGCGAGAGCAGCAGGTGAATTTGTGCCGAATAGGGCTATGGCAACCGCTACTGACAGTTCAAAGAAGTTTGATGCTCCTATCATCCCTGCAGGTGCTGCTATCCTGTGAGGAAGCTTGAGTAAATATGAAGCAAGGTAGGCAAGGGCAAAGATAAAGAAGGTTTGAATTATCAACGGTATTGCTATAAGGACTATGTGGATAGGATTATCCAGTAGGGTTTGGGCTTGAGCTGAGAAAATGAAGATCAGCATTAAAAGTAGACCTGCAGTTGTAACTCCGTCAAATTTTTTTATAAATTCATTTTCAAAATATTCAAGGTCTCTTTTATTTACCAGAACCTTTCTTGTAACAATTCCTCCGACTAGAGGAATAACTACAAAGAGGATTACTGACAAGAGAAGAGTATCCCAAGGCACTTGGACATTATTTATGCCGAGCAAAAATTTTACTATCGGTACAAAGGCTATAAGGATTATCAAGTCGTTGGTAGCAACCTGAACTACCGTATAAGCGGGATCTCCGTTGGTAAGTTTGCTCCAAACGAATACCATGGCTGTACAAGGGGCAGCTCCTAAAAGAACGGCTCCTGAAAGATATCCTCTTGCAAGCTCAGGGTCTATAAGTGATTTAAAGACCGCAAAGAAGAAGAAGGAAGTAATTGCATACATGGTAAAGGGTTTGATAAGCCAATTTACTATCCAAGTGACGAAAAGCCCCTTGGGATTTTTCTTTATGTTAAGAATACTTTCGAAATTAACCTTAAGCATCATAGGGTAGATCATGACCCAGATCAAGATAGCTGTAGGGATAGATACATTTGCATATTCAAACTTATTTAAAAAGTTGGGGATAGCGGGGATAAATTTTCCGATCAATACCCCCACTACCATGCACAAAAATACCCAGAGGCTTAAATACCTGTTAAAGGTTGACATATTTTTTTTGTTCTTGCTCAATCTAATATTTCCTCCAAGTTTTGTCCCTGTAATTTTATAGGTGTCCATTTAACCAAGGCTGTGTGATTATCGGATTCTTCTACAATCTTGTTAATCCACTTAACTTGACCCTTGGCCTTATTTGCCAAAAGTTTGTTTGATGTTTCGATTCCTTGGTAGGATTCATTTATTACCCACCACTTTGAGAAGATTCCTGCCCTGTCAAGGTCTTCCTTTAACCTCTTTGCTTCATAGTAAGGTGTGGCTTCGGCAAGGGCTACGATTAAAACTTCTGTTATGGTTTCATCTTTTAGCTTAGGTAGAAGTTTCTTTATAGATTCGGGAGTTTCACCTTGAGTTCTGGCAATTTCCCTGTCGTAGTTTTCTGTTGATTCAAGCAATAAGAGGGTATGACCTGTAGGTGCAGTGTCGATTACTATGACTTCGTCTTCGCAGGAATCCACTATTTGGGCAAAGGCTCTAAAGACTGCGATTTCTTGAGTACAAGGACTTCTCAAATCTTCTTCGATGTAGTCGATATCATCTTGAGAGGCATTAGTTTCATAGGCCTTTTTAAGAACTTCTTCACGGTATTCGGCGAGGACTTCTTTTTCATCTATGTTGCTCATGGAAATTCCGAAGCTTTCATCTATGACGTTACCTATGTGGGCTGCAGGGTCTGTAGTTGTCAGGTGAACTTTCTTACCCATCTTAGCCAATTCTTTTGCTATGGCAGCTGCTATAGTTGTCTTTCCGACACCACCCTTTCCCATAGTAAAGATTATCTTCTTATCAGACTTGTATAGGTCTTCTACTACATCTCTTAACTTTGATGTTTGCTTAACTTCTTCGTTACTTTCTACGTCGCTTACTTCTTCGTCATCGAAAAATCTTCTTAAATCTTCTATACTGGCTATATTTGTTGACTTCAAAGGCACAGTATAGATATCAAATTTCTTTAAGAAATCAGGAATATTTTCTATAGCTTCTCTTTGATTATCATACATGATCTTTGAAAGGTCATCGTCGTAGTCTTCCAAAACTCCGTTAATGATAAGAATTTGCCTATCCATACCTATATCTTCAAGTTCTACAGATGCTCTTGCGGCTTCTCTTAGAATTGCTTCTTCAGCTCTGGCAACTAAGACAAGGGTAGTTTTTTCTCCATTTGCAAGAGTATCTACTGCCATCTTGTAGACTTCTTGCTTTTCCTTAAGACCTGCAAGTTGGCCGAGACAGGATGCTCCGTGCTTGCTCTTTTCAATAAAGTCTGACCAAGCGGATGGAAGTTCCAGCATTCTTAACGCGTGACCTGTAGGAGCTGTATCGAAGATTATGTGGTCATAAGTGTCGTAGTTGTCCTTATCTGTGATAAAGTTTGAAAATTCGTTAAATGAAGCAATTTCTACAGTACAGGAGCCTGAAAGTTGTTCTTCCATGTTTTCGATTGCAACGTCAGGCAACTTGCCCCTAAAAGGGCCTACTACGCTTTCCCTATACTCTGCTGCTGACTGTTCCGGTTCGAAGTTCGCTACAGTAAGGTTTGGCACGTATGGAATTTTAACTCCCTTGTTGTCAAGTTCGGTTTCAAAGACGTCTTGGAGGTTGGAAGCAGGGTCTGTACTTACCAGCATGACGTTTTTTCCCATATCGGCAAGTTTTGTAGCTATGGCACAGGAGATAGAAGTCTTTCCTACACCGCCCTTACCGGTAAAGAACAGGTACTTTGTTAATTTAAGATTTTCCAAGTTAAATTTTTCATATTTACTTTCCATTAACAGCAACCTCCCTTAGCCTTATCCTTTATTTGTAGGTTTCCATCTTTTTCGTATAAAATAACGGCATTAAGTCTTTCTAAAAGTTCATCTTCAAAAAAAACCTTAACTCCATTTATTTCTCTTAGATCTTTTTCATCAGCCTTTGCCACAGTTAAAAAGATGCTTGAAGAATCGGCTGACTTTTGTTCTAAGACTCTTATGCAGTTATTTTCTCCGCCTGCTAACATCTTGTTTATAAGATCTCTTGCTCCATTTGAAATTTTCATCATCTTCCTCCTTAGGCCAGTACAGAAGGAGATAGGTCTAAAATATCTGTAAATTCTTCGTTGGTAAGGTAAGTTCCGGTTTTAACTATTTCACCGTCTACCAAGGTAATAGGTAAATCATCTATACCTTTTTCATTTATAAATTTATTAACTACAGAGCTTTCCATAAAGGCCATAGGGGCATTTGAAAGGTTATACCTATTAACCTCGATCCCTTCTTTCTTTAACCTGTCCAAGACAGTTGATATTCTTAAAAGTTCAGGATCAACGCTGACTCCACATAAACCTGTAGGACAGCACATAGCAGGTTCATAGATAGAGATTTTTTTCATTACTTATTCCTCCTTATCAATTTTGCAAGAACAAGAACTTTTTTCCAGACCCTTGCAGATACAATCTTCCTTTTCAGTGAAAATATTTCTTAAACAATCAATTGTTTGCTCAAAAGCTTCAAGATCTAATTGGTAGTAAGTCCATGATCCTTCCACTCTGGCATTTACAAGCCCTGATTGAACAAGCTTTTTCATGTGGTGACTTAGGGTAGGTTGTGAAATCCCCAGCCCTTCAAGTAAGTGACAGGCACAGAGTTCTCCGCATGAAAGCATATCAATTATTTTTAACCTGTTCTTGTCAGATATAGCTTTTAACTTAGAGCTTAGTTCATCATAATAATTTTCGTTTTGACTTTGTAATTCCATAAGGCATCCTTTCTTGGTCATCGATGCTTATCTATATCACTATAATAAGACTCATATAGATATTTGTCAATGACTTTATAAAAATTTATATTTTTCCTGAAATTTATAGACTATTTCTATAAATCTTCCTTACCTATATTTTAAAATTAGGAGGGCTAATTTCAAATTTTAATTTTAATTTTCATTATCGATTAAAAAAGCTTTGGATTTAAAAACTCAAAGCTTAAAACTTTTCTATTCTTTTATTTCAAGGCTCTTAATTTAAAAATAATTTTAAGATAAAGACAACAAATAAAATCCATATAAGGATGATGGGGAGGGCATAGTACCACTTCTTAGGCTTGCCGTCTTTCCATATCCCCTTAGCTTTGATCCTATTTTTTTGGAGGACGTCCTCAGGAATAAATTTAATAGTAAAGGCAACTAAGGCAGGCAATATGATAAGGTCGTCCAGGTAGCCCAGGACAGGGATAAAGTCCGGAACAAGGTCAATTGGGGAGAGGGCATAGGCAACCGTAATGGCTGCGAAAACTTTTGCCACCGGTGGAGTTTGCCTGTCCTTAAGAGATAAAAATATGGCGGGGACGTCCGTTTTTAATTTTTCAGCTTTTTTCTTTAAGTTCATTTTTAACTTCCTTATTGTTGGTTAATTTTAAAATATTTTACAGAGTCTTTCTGAAAGAATCAATCCACTTGCTATTAGAGCTTAGGCAAATTTAATAATAGAAAAATATTAAGCTTGTAGGGGAAAATTTGATATTATTATTACATCATATTTACATATATCGATTATTATAAAAGTTAAAATTCTTAAGTATTTAAGGATAAAGATCGGAGGGAAAATGGGTGTTTTTACTAAAAGATGTGAAGTACAAGAATATTTTAGACATAGCTTATCTTGAGATAAAAGAGAATAAGCTTACCTGCATTGTCGGAGAAAGCGGGAGTGGGAAGTCAACTCTTTTAAGGCTTTTAAACAAGCTTATATCCTGTGACAGTGGGGAAATTTTTTATAAGGGAGAAAATTTAAAAGATATTGACTCTGTAAGCCTAAGGAGGAAGGTTGTAATGCTCTCACAATTTCCCTCAATCTTTAACGGGGCTGTAAAAGACAATCTTTTAATAGGGCTTAAATTTTCAGAGAAGGATGAGGTTGATGATGAGAAGCTTAGAGAGGTTTTAAGGCTTGTAAACTTAAATAAAGAGTTGAATGATGGAGTGGATAATTTATCGGGAGGAGAAAAGCAAAGGCTGGCTCTTGCCAGAGTGATCCTAATGGATCCTGAGGTCTTTTTGCTTGATGAACCCTCATCTGCCCTTGATGAAGAGACAGAGGAAATAATTATAGAAAAGTTAGTGGCATATACTAAGGGAAAAAGGAAGATCTTGGTCATGGTTACTCACTCAAAGAAGGTTGCAGATACTTATGGAGAAAATATAATAGAAATCCACCAAGGCAAGGTCTTAAGTTGTAAGGAGGTATAAGGTGAAAGGAGTAATTGATTTAAGTGTATGGCAAATGGCAGCAGCCTACCTATTTGTTCTAATGGTACTTATTATTGTAAAGGTTAAGGGAATATCAAGAGAAAGGGAAATTCTCATTTCAGCTGTAAGGATGACCCTGCAATTAATCCTGACAGGCTATGTCTTAGTCTACATCTTTGACTCTCCGTCACCGATTTACACGATCCTTATCCTGACTGCCATGCTTGTCTTTTCAATTTATAACATCATCAAGAGGACCAAGACCAAGCTTTCAGCTAACTTAAAAAAGATAATTGCCCTGTCAATGGTCGTCGGGACAGTTACGTGCCTCTTTTATTTTTTACTGGTAGTCGTCAGAATATCTCCTTGGTATGACCCTCGTTACTTTATCCCGATCGGAGGAATGTTTGTGGGAAATTCCATGACAGGAATATCACTTGGCGTTGAAAATCTTCTATATGGGATGGAAAGTGAAAGAAATCTGGTAGAGGGAGCTTTGATGCTCGGGGCAAGTCCCAAAATGGCTTCAAAGCAAATCGTAGACAAGGCTTTTGACTCGGCAATCCTACCGACAATTAATTCCATGGTTGGCATGGGAATAGTATTTTTACCGGGCATGATGACAGGTCAAATCCTCTCCGGCACATCACCTTTAACAGCTATAAAGTATCTAATTGCAATTATGCTCGGCATCTTAGGCAGTGTAGCCCTGACTGTAATTATATTTACAAGGCTAGGCTACAAGACTTTCTTTAACGATGAAAGTCAATTAATTGTAGAGGATTAAAACAAGGTCAGCTTTTAGACCTTGTTTTTTTGAATATGAATACAAAGGATAGGAATAAGCTAGTCATTAGATGGTGGTATTTTACCACTTTCTATTTCAAAAAAATTCCGTATTGGAAATAAAATGAAATAGGATTTAAAGGTGGACCGGAGTTAAAAAAATTAGAGATGCTTTTATGGCTTTAAGAAATAAAAAAGGACAGCCAGTATTTCAGCTGTCCAATCAATTCTTTTATATTATGTTATATTCTTTTAGCATTTGTTCTATTTCGCTTCCGGCTAAGGCTGATTTTACCTTTTGTCTTACCGGCAGAGGTAATTTAATTTCAGGTTTTTCTCCATCTAGTAAGGAGCTTAATCCGCTTAAAAGGTATCTGACATCGTATCTTGATGCGAATACTTCAGGTACTGCTTTTTCAACTCCTGTTAATACATAAACCGCTTCCATAGCGGTACGTCCTGAATACTCAGTTGTAAAGACTGTATCTTTTCCCGGCTTATCAAGAGTTTCGGCAAATTGACCTATAAAGGCGAAGTTCACAGCATCTTTAGGAACTACAAAAGGTCTGTCACCAAATTTTCTAGGCATAAACTGAGATGTTATAAATGGCATCATAACAGGGACAGCAGTACAAGTTTGAGCCACTTCATCTATTTTTTCTACAGGAACTCCGATATGATACAACCATTCTTTTGTAATTTCTTTACCTGTACAATCCCTCATTTTTTTCTTGATATAATCTCCTTCTTTATCTGAAAATAAACCGTAAACCCAAACAGCCACATCTCCTTCAGGTTGATTCATGTATTGACCTTGTCTGTTTATAGTCCAGCTCATAAACCATGATGAGTCTCTTACAGTTACTATACCACCTGTAACTACATCGCCTGTATAAGGTGATCTCTTAGTTATCTTTTCAAGATAAGGTTGGATTACCTTGTCATGACAAGTTACTGTACAGGATTCCCAATTTGTCTTTTCATAGTCTTCGCAAAATACTTCAGGGTGTCCGAATTCTTCGCATTGACTTGCAATGTTTTTCCATAAAGTCCAGCTTGCTCCCGGCTCTTTAATAAATGGAGCAGGGTTGTTATCGTCGCCATATCCTGAAGATTCAACCAAAGACCCGTTAGTGATAAAGACTAAATCATTTTCGCTAAGATCTATGGATTTGTCATTAGCTTGGCTATCTTGGGCTATTATTTTTTTTAGCGACCTTCTTGTCAGCTGAAATTTCAAATTCTACATTTTTTACAAGAGTGTTGTAATTAAATTGAACACCTTTTTCTTTAAGCCAATTTACCATAGGTACTACGATTGAAGCGTATTGGTCATGCTTTGTAAAGTTTAGGGCTGATAAATTAGGAAGTCCGTCTACATGGTGGATGAAACGGTTCATGTAAAGTTTCATTTCCAAGGCACTATCCCAATTTTCAAAGGCAAACATATTTCTCCAGAAAGTCCAAAAATCACTTTCCAAAAGTTCTTTAGAGAATATGTCATCTATCTTTACTCCTTCAAGAGCTTGGTCAGGAATAGCTAAAAATAGGACTAATTCTTTTACCAAGTCTTGCCCTAAATTAAATTTACCGTTGTCCCATCTTTGTCCACATTTGTGAGTTATACGGCAATTGCTGTAATTTTGGTCATCTAAGTTTGTGTAGTATAGATAATCCAAAATTGTCATATCGGGATCTTCTGCTGATGGTATAACACTGAATAAGTCCCAAAGGACTTCAAATTTGTGTCCCATTTCTCTACCGCCACGAGCTACATATCCAATCTTGTTCATGAACTCTCCGTCCAAAGCTCCACCCGGCTTTTCAGCTTGTTCTAAGAAGTGAATGTTTTTTCCATCCATTTGGGCATCTTTAATTAAAAAGCCTGCTACACAAAGTCCACCCAAGCCGGTTCCTATTATGTAAGCTGTTTTTTCTTCTATTCTCTTAGGTTTTCTGGCATGTACCAGTCTATCGTAATCTCCGTTATCAAGTTTCAATCGATTGTCAAATGTTTTTATTTGCATATCTTTATCCTCCTTGATAAAAGGATAGCACCCGAAAATTTATATTACTATGGTTAAATAAAGTGTGGTGTTCGAAATTATGACACTTTCTATAATTTGCCTAGTTATTTAATTCTTCGCTCTTCTTTAAAGAACTTTCAATATTTCCATCAAATAGACAGCCTATTCTATACACTATTCTTTAAGGCTCTTCTACAATTCCTCCATCTATCCACTCAACTACAAAACCCGTAAGGGCAGCCTGGTAAAAATATATTATCAAGTCTTTATCTTTTTGAGATGCCTTTATATCTTTAATCTTGCTTTCACTATCCACATACTTAGTCATTACTATTCCGGCTAATTTAAAAATATAGTCGTAGAGATTTTTTCTCTCAACTGATTCAAAAATATTGTAGACTGCCCTCTTGTTTTTTATAATAAAGCCACTTGCAACTAGAAAACTCTCCTCCCATGAGAGGGTTTCGTTAAATTCCTCGTCCACCTTTTCAAGCTCTTCATTTAAAATTTCTTTTATTAGGGCATATATATCCTCATAGTAGTAGTAAAAAGTATTTATGTTTATTTGGCATTTTCTTGTTATCTCACTTACAGTTATATCGTTCAATCTTTTCTTTCCTGCCAATTGCCAGAAAGTATCTCTTATCAATTCTTTAGTATATTGTTTTGCCATTAAAATCATCTCTTTTAACTATAAATTTTATGGGCTCTATCTCTATTATATGTAAAAAAGATTTAAAAATTTTTTATTTTTAGAGCTTTGAAAAAATATATGTGAAAATACAGCTATAGCATCCAAAGCTTAAAAATTCTAGAGTTTAAAGCAAAAAAAGATTCGAAAGAATATCCTCCGAACCGTCATTTTTCTATTTAATTTTAACCTCTAATCAAGGACAAAAGGTAAGAAATAGTTCCGTTTTCAATAATTATATAAAGGCCGAGGCCGATAAAGACTACAGGGACTATTATCTTTTCGTATTTTTCTATAATTTCACCTACAGAGGCAATCGAAGAAAGTCTTTGTGAAAGCTTACAAAGAGCCAGGATTCCCAGGGCAAATATTCCTACTATGATTAGGATTTGACTTAAAGACTTTCCTGTAAAGTAGGGAATGTATATACCCAAGTTATCTCCACCCATAGCTATAGTTAAACTTGCAATTTCAAGAATCTTTGAACCATGCCCACCTGTCTTTTTTTCTATGTCTTCTTCATCGACATCTTCATCAACAAAGATAGCCCTTATACCCAGACCTAGAGGGATCAGACCGAGAAAGCCTATCATCCAATCTTTAGGGATAAAGTTTAAAAAGTAGGCAGCAATAAGGCTGATAAGCACGAGGAGACCTGTGCCTAAATATTGTCCCGCGTATATTGAACCCAATTTTCTCTTTTCTTCGATAGCAAATAAAATAGTTAGTATTACCAGGTAGTCAATCGAGGTTGAAATAAAAACCAAGATAGCAGATATTAATAATTCCATGATAACTCCTTTAAAAATACAATCAGCCTGTCAAGGCTTTTAAATATAGTTGAAGTCTACATTAATCTATTGACCTTTGTCAATATGGTGAGGACGAAAAAAGTCGGATGATTGCTTTTTGCTAAGAATTTCAGGCTCTGCATGTCAAATTTTTTTCAGATACAAAAAAGGCGATAGATTGCTACACCTATCGTCTATTTTTAAGGCTAAATTAAAATCGGCTCTTATTTAAAAGGCATTCCACAGGAATACAAAGATAAATATAGGTCCCCACTTCAGCCACTTGGAATTTGTAGTGTATCGGTCATTTATCTTATCTCTTATAACGACATAGGTAAAGGCCTCAAAGAAACCCCAGACCAGGGCGGTAAGAAGGATGCCGATGATATTTATAGGGAAGGAAGAGGGCCAACTTCCTTGAAGAAATAAGTTCCCTCAGGCAAGTTTTTCACCTCAATAATTCCATCCTTGTCAGTATAAAGGTCCTTAGGAGTACCATTAGGGTCATAAGAAGACTTGTCTAGGCTTAAAGGCACCGGACTAGGCTCCATACCAATATTCAAAGGATGATCAATGTGGAAATAAAGCCTAAAAGCTACCCCTTCAAGAGAACTACCATTTTCATCAACCTTTTTCAAAATAACCCTACCAGGTTCTTCACTAATTTCCAACTTTGACCTTAAAGCTGTCCCAGTATGTTCAGGGACATTAAAAGACATAAAAGCACTATAGTACTTGTCATTATTAGTGTGGACTTCATCAAATGCAACATAATTTCCATAGTCTAAATCAGCAAGAATTCCAAAAGCAGCACTAGGACTTCCAGTAAAGACGAAAGGAGTAACCCCTAACCTCTTTTGGATTTTATCCTTAGGCAGTATCTTTAGCTCTTTAACAATGTCTTCAATAGATCTTTGACCAATTATAGACTCTGGAAAAGCCCAAATAGTGATAGTCCTATCCTTAATTAAGTTAGCATCAATATTGCCCAAGTCAAAAGTCACAGTAGACTTAGGAGCCTGAGCATTTACCGAAAAAGGAAAAATTAAAGAGAAAATTAATATCCCAATTAAGATAAATATTAAATTTTTGTTGTTAAAAGTTTTATACATATTTTCCCTCGGTAGTTTTAATTCAGAAAATAGATTATTGTCATTTCGATAAATCTCGTAGGGGTCGCACCTATTTTACATTATCAATTCGTAGGGGTCGCACCTGAAGCCCTAGTCCAAATCTTTGATTTGGCTACAGGTCTCATGCAAGGGTTGGCGAGATATATAGCGACTGAAAGTCGATAGATATCCGCAACCTACTGCCCTGGGCGACCTGCGGGAGGCTGAAGGCAGCCTCCCCTACATTATTAATTATTCGGCGTCTTCTTCTTTATTTTTCTTCATTGCAACTGCAGCGCCACCCATAAGAGCGATACCGCCAACAGTGAAGATTACAGTACCAATACCACCAGTTTGTGGAATTGTAACTTTTTTGTTCACTACTTGTAAAGCTGTGTTACCTGCATCAGCTAATTCATATTTAATGTTGTCAGCTGTTGTATCTTCTCCACCACCAATTGTGAATTCTACAGGATCTTTTAGTATAGCAAATCCTTCTGGAGCTTTAATTTCCACTAGGTAGTAAGTTCCAGCTGCTAAACCGTTTATTTCAAATTGACCTAATTCGTTAGAAGTAAGGACTAAAACACCTTGTGGATCAGCTTCAGTTGGTTCAGCTGCAGGAGTTACCCAGTTGTATTCTTCTCTAGCAATTAAGAATTTAGCATCTCTATCAGCTTTTAATGTTGCAATAGAAGCCTTTAAGTCAAGTCCTTCTTGAGAAGCTTGTTCTTCAGCTGTCATAGCGTTATATTGAACAATTGCGTCTTGGTATGCTTTTTCTGCTTCTTCATAAGCTTTTCCGTCAGCAGTTGTTTGAGCTACAGTTTTTACTTCTAAATATTTTCCTTCAGCATTTTTAACTACGAATTGAGCTCCTGCTAATCTTACAGGTTCAGCAGATGAGTCAGTTTTTACAAATTTCTTACCATAAGTTACTACTTCTGGTTCAGTTGGGTCAAGTGGTTCTGGGCCTTCAGTGTCTTTATTGTTCATTACAGATACAGAACCTGCTACAGATTCAGTGTATTCTGGAGTATAACCACCAACACGTTCTGATATAGTATAAGTTTTTCCATCTTCTAAGCCAACAAACTTACCTGAATAAGCTCCTGTTACTTCGAAAGTGATTCCGTCACCAACAGTGTATTTTGTTCCTACTGTTTCCTTACCATTTAAAGTTACTGATGCTACTACTGCACCTGCATCTTTTAATGTATATGTTACATATACTCCGTCTGGAGCAGTTCCTTCTGACCAAGTTTTGTTTACTTGTAATTCTTTATTTAAAGGTGTTACTTCTTTTTCTTCAATTTCGTTATCTTCATTGTTTCCATATTCTAAAGTGATATTGTTCTTGTCTGGTACATCTGTTACTGCATTTGAGTTTACTTTTGCTGAGTATTTTAATGTAAATTCTACATCTACACCTGCTCCTGTACTTGCACCATTTGCATCAACAGGTTTTGTAAAGCCTGAAACTTTTTCTAGTCCTGATTTAGTTAAAGCTAGAGTGAAACCTCTATCATCTTGAGTTAATACATAATCAGTAGCTGGGTCTAATGTTAAATCAGTTGGAGTTACGGTAATAACTAAATCTTTTTGGTATGTTAAACCGTTAGTCATTGTATCGTTCCAAGTTAATTTTTGGTATTCAGTACCTGCTGGAACCTTAGTTTTAACTTCATAAGGAACTACAGTACCTATTTGAGCACTTGCTTTTTCTTTAGCTGCTTCATACTTTAAATAGTCTGCGCCACCTGGAATTTGAGCAGCTGTTTCAGCATTTAAAAGACCATTTTCTTTAGCAAAGTTTTTATCGATTTCTGGTTTGTCTTCAGTGTTCTTTGGATAAATGTGAATTTCTGTTTGAGCTCCAGATTCGTTTACTAGTGGAAGAGTTATATAAACTGGTACTGCTTTAGAGTCAGCTAATATAGAACCATCATCGTTTTTATAAGTAGAAAGTTGTTTTACTTCCACGATTCTGTATTCTGTTCCAGCTGCATCTTGTGGTAAAGTTGAAGTAGTAAATGCAGCACCATCAGCAGTTGTTAACATACCGAATACTCCAGCATCATCAAATGCTTTTTTTGTAATAGTTGTTGGTTGTGGATCTACAAATGTTCCATCAGCCTTTATATACTTCCAAGTTCCATCAGTATCCATTTTTTGCCATGCAAAGTATACGTTAGGAATTTCTGATAAAGTTTTACCAGCTAATACTCCAATAGCTTCTCTGTCTTGTGTTCCGTCATAGCCTTTTTCCTCAATAGCTTTTGAATCCCATGCTTCAAGTTCATCTTCTGACATTAGTAACTTATGTAAAGTTACTGTGTTTGTTTTTACCTCTGCTTCAGCAGCCATTACTGGTGCAATAGCACCAAATACTATCATTAGGGTTAAAGCTAATGATAAAAATTTCTTTAATTTTTGCATTTTATTTCTCCTTCTTTCTTTTAATTTCTTATGCAAATAACAATATTCTTACAATTGGAATAAATAATAATTCCGTTAGACTTGCTTACATTTTATATATGATATCTTTAGGTGTACTAAAGTTTATCAACGTTTTTATGCGGGAGGCTGAAGGCAGCCTCCCCTACATTTTTGTCAATACATTTTCTCTCGTAGGGGTCGCACCCCTGGGCGACCCGCGGGACGCCGAAGGCGGCGTCCCCTACAATCTATTCTCTGTCTTCCTCTTCTTCTTTTTTCCTTCTACTTTTTATAAGTGTTCCGCCCATTATGGCACCACCTACTATAGTGAAGGCTAAGGTTCCTATTCCACCTGTAGATGGATAAACAGCCTTGGTATTTACTACACCGAAGTCTAAGCTTACAGCTTCGTCTTTTACACCTTGTGAACTTTCTGAATATAGGGTTATTGGATTGTCTGATAGTTTTACACTTACTTCTTTACCATCAGCTCCAATATACCTATAAGCTTTTTCTGTACCTAAGGCATTTGTAACTTTGACTAATTTTATAGTTCTTTCAGCTTGGCTAATCATTATATGGAACTTGTCAAAGGATCTTATATAGCCATCTGGCGCCTTAGTTTCTTCTAAGATATATTCTCCGTCCATTTCTGGTGGAATATTAAATTTCAGTGTCTTTCCTTCTTCTTGAAGTTGACCTAAATCTGTAAAGCTTAGAGTCTGTAAGAAACTTGGTACTTCTCCACCACTTGTATTTGATGATGCTTTCCTAAGCTTAAACTCTACATTTCCTTCTAATATGGCTTCAAGATCTCCATCTAACTTCTTAAGCTCTACTTCCATTTCTGGAAGTCTCCAGTTCCAAATGTTGTTCTTTCCTGTAGATGTGTCTAACTCTTTTCCGTAGATCTTAGTTACTTCTCCCTTGTCAGTTACTTCAAAGGTGACAGCTGGATCCTCTAGTTTTTTATACCCAACTGGTGCTTGAGTTTCTACAAGTTCATAGTTTCCAACGTCTAAGTTTTCGAAGTAGATTCTGCCATCTGTTCCTACAATTACTTCTCCTCCAACTGACATTCTTGTAGCCGTTCCATCAGCACCTGTTTTCTTGTAAAGTTGGAACTTAGCTCCTGCTAGTGGAGTTCCTATTACTGTAGTCTTAAAGAATTCTACACTTGGCTTTTTAAAGTTGGTTATTGTTAATTCTGGAATTTCTTGTAGTGGCGTTGGTGTTGTAGTAGTTGTTTCTACTTTTTTATAGTAGCTTACTCCTGTTTCACTTACTACTACCCTCCAAGTATCACTAGTCTTTACATAACCTTCTGGAACTTTTGTTTCTTCAAGTATATAAGTTCCATATGGTATTTTTGAAAAGGAAACTTTGCCTTCTGTAGTTGATACTGCTTCGAAGAAAGTATTTGGGTCACTTTCTAGGCTTAGTTTAAATGTTGCCCCAGCTAGTGGTTTGCCATTATCATCTACCTTATTAATTACAAAGTCCATACCAGGTAATCTTTCGTTCTTTACTTGTAGTGTTGGACTGTAATTTAATTTAGCTTCATTTCTATATTTTGTTTCTAGTAATGGGTTTATTTCTATATTTCTTTCTATTTTTCCTTCTATACTAGTATTGGCATTGTCAGTTAGCCAGTTAAAGTTCATAGAGGAAGCTTCTTTAGGATTTATTACTTCTGCTGTTACTTTGAAGAAGAAGCCCCATTTACCAGGATTTGTTCCAAATCTAGATTGAGGTATTTTTATTTGATAATCTACTGTTCTAGATACATAAGAGTCATATACTCCCTTTGTAGATGTTATCGGAGGAGTTCCACTATCTGCTCCACTTGATAAGTCTATTGGAGTATTCGAGTAGTTTTCTGCTGTTTGAGGAGTAGCATCAAAGTATCCATTTAATCTAGTCTTGTACATTGCTGGATCTACGTCATACATTTGTACATTTGTAACTCTTAGGTTGTCACCATAGAAGTTTACTCTTGTATTTCTATCTGTATTTGGAGATTGGTTAGGGTTTAGGTAAACATAGAAGTTTACTATTCCA
Organism: Finegoldia sp.; assembly: GCA_034180305.1. Lineage (GTDB taxonomy): Bacteria > Bacillota > Clostridia > Tissierellales > Peptoniphilaceae > Finegoldia. Next base: position 6,721 of record JAXFOR010000008.1, on the reverse strand, counting down.
GTTGTTGGGTCTGTAACTTTTAGGTAGTCTTTTGTTTGCATATAATTAGGATATGCTGTTGCTCCTACACTTGATACAGTACTTGTTCCAAATGGTGCTACATATTCATCATATGGCACAGTGATTTCGCCTTCAGAATATGGTGTAGATATTAAGCTACCATCCCATTTAACTGAACCGTCATCTCCTATTGTTATCGTAGATGTAGCGTCATTTGCCTTATAGTCTGCTGGAGCTTTAGTCTCTGCTAGGGTGTAAGTTCCTGGATTTAATCCCTCAAATGTTATTCTTCCTAAACCATCTGTTGTTTTAACAATGGTTTCGCCTGTTGAATCGTTTTTAAGTGTAAATTCTGCTCCAACTAAGGCTTTATTATTTTCACTGTCTACTTTTTCTAATATAAACTTAAAGTTTCTAGTGTTAGTTACATCAAAACTTATATCTACGTTTGAAGCTGTTGGTATTTCTCCATAAGGAGGTGGAATTTCTAATGGTCTTGCAGTTACCATTTTATTTAATACGTCTAGGGTATCTTTTGATGTTCCTGCACCTACAATTACTTCTTTTAAATAGTTGTATGGTTGTCTAACATCTACTTCCAAATTACCTGTAACATTATTTGCTACTACGTTTATTTTCCAGCTTACTTCTGCATTTGTATAACCTGTAGGAATAACAACTTGAGTGATAATATATTCCCCTGGTTCTTCTAATGTTACAGTATGAAGGTTGTCTCCAGAAACTATAAATGGTTCTGAATTGCCACCAACTTTTTGGATAATAAAGCTTCCGCCTGATAGTGGTGTACTACCATCTTGAGTATACAAGTTTAGTTTTAAGTCTAATGGTCTATAGCTTGGGATATTTTCTATCCTGATATCTCTAGGATCAGTTCCATTGTTACTTGCTAGTCCATTTGTATGGTTTAAAACATATTCGAATAGACCGTCATAGTCTTTGTCATCTACAGTAAGTTCCCATGACCTATCTGCTAAATTATTAGAAAGAGTGTAAATAGGTCCATTAGTATCCACTGGTGCCTTAGTTTCTACTATTGTATAAGATCCTGGTCTTATTCCATTTTCTAAGTAGTAGATATTTCCTATATATCCTGGGTCTCCATTTGGTCCTACTAATTCAAATGGTGCTTCTTCCCCTGTAAGATTATTTATAATTTTAAACTCTGCACCAGATAGTGGTATGCCAAGGGTGCTGTACTTATCTAAGTCTAATGAACCCCAGCCCCTATCTGCAGAGCTTGAAACTGCTCCTCCAGAATTAGGGAATATTATTACTGGGAATTCTACATTTCCTGCAGTATTTATTACACTTGCACTTGAATAAACTTTAGTGTTGTTGTTTTCTGCTTTACCATCTAAAACTACTATATAAGTAGGGTAAGGCGAAGTATTAAAGGCTCCATCAAAATTAATTTGGTAAGTATCATTTGATGATACATATACATTAGATATACTTGAAGTCACATCTTGAACAGTATATGTTCCGCCTTCTGGATTAAAGTCCTTAGGGTTTTCTGGAAGTGTACCTGATGTCAATTGATAAATTCTAACTTCAGAATCCTTTAATAAAGTTGCACTTGGTGTACTTGTAGGTTGACCTAGACTATTTAACTCTTTTCCAAATATTGTAAATACTGTATTTGAGTTTGATGTTGTTGGTGCAACCCCATCTGGGTTTACATAAAATGTTTGATTAAATTTTGGATTAATGGCCTCTGTCAATATTGGAGCATGGGTTCTAATCGTTTGAGCCCCTTCGCCACCTTGTTGACTTTCGTAGGTTATTCCAACATTATAATTCTTCGTCGCTTCTTCATATGGAAGGTCTACTTCTGCTTCAGCATATTCTGTGCTTGTTTTAAAGCTAGAAAATAGCTTGTTAACAATTCTACCGAAGAAAGACTCTCCAGTCTTATTAGCTTCTATATTATAGTTTAGGTTAGCTGTTTCTATGTTGTTTATAGAAGATGCTGTTGAACTTGGGTTTGTATTATAGTATAGTCCACCATTTGCTACCCAAAATTCTTTTTCTTCTGTAGACTTATCAAAACCATTTGGAGCCTTAGTTTCCCTTATTATATAGTGTCCTTTAGGAAATTCTGCAGGTAATAGAGTTATTTTACCATCTTGCCCACTAGTCCTATATACTGTTATACCTGTATCTTTGTTGATAATGGCAAATTCAGCTCCTGGTAGTGGGTTACCATCTTGGTCTTTTTTGTTTATTGTTAGTGTATTATGAGAATTTTCTAATTTGTTTTCTACTGGTACATAGCCCTTCGCTGATGTATCTACTAGATTATTTTGGCTGTCATAATACATAACTACATTATCTGTCTCATTAACGAAAAATTTAATTCTTTTAGGATTATTTTCAGGATTCTCTTTAAATCCTTCTGGAACACTAGTTTCTTCTAAAATGTAGTTTACTCCAGCTTTTATTTCTGATACAGTTAAAAGTCCTTTACTATCAGTTTGGAGATTATCTTGTAGTACATTTCCTGCTTCGTCTAATAGTCTAAATGTAGCTGGACTACTAGTAACTCCATACTCTTCTAAAACTCCATCTCCATTTCTATCAGCCTTAACTACTTTTACAAAGTTAGCAACTGGTGGTGGTTTTATTTCTGCTTCGAAGTATACGTCTGAAATACTACTGTCTTTTATATGTGTTTGAGGGGTCATAGTCACAACTATTAATGATCCAGTAGTAGATGAAACTTTAACAGTTTGTTCTACATATACAACTGGAACAAAGGCGGCACTACCTTTAGTAGTAACTATTTTTGTAACAGCTCCTGCTGCATTCTTTGTAAGGGTTACTCCATTTACTCTTTTGCCTGATGCATTTGCTGTTATATCTGTTAATGGTCCAATATAGGCTCCAGTATTTGGATCACCATTTGTAGCTAGGTATACCTTACTAGTCATTGTACCACCAGTATTATCTGTAAATGTGGTAGTTGTTGTTGTTGGAGAAGGTAGTTTTCCACCGTTTAAGGTGTAAGAAAACTTCGCATACCTTGTTCCATTATCATAGTAAGAAACTTCATTTGTATAAGCTATTTTTAGATTAAAGTACTCCATGGAATATGACTTAGAATATTGTGCACCTGCAGGAGCACCTGCAGCTGTTTTATTTCCATATAATAGAGTAGATTGGTCTTTTAATATAGTAGTACTTCCGTTGTAAGAAGAATCAAATGTAAAAGTCTTTGTAATGGAAGTGTCTGTTGGTGCACTTGCTGCCCATTGGTTTATCAAAATATTTAAACCATATGGAATATCATCAAATAAATTTCTTTGAAATGTTCCATCTGGGTTTTGGATGGCTACACCATCTTTAGCAATTGCTGAAATGTCTCCACCAATTGTGAATGTACCAACATAGTCTTGACCAGAAGCATTTAAAAATTTAGCCCCTGCGTCTGTAATTCTAAACTCTAAATAATGTTGTAGGTTTTGAGTATCTGGTATAGCACCATTTGGAGTCTTATAGTAAATATCTATAATAGATGTAGTCTTATCTCCATTTACATATACGATACCTACTGGCTTAGTAGAATTAAGTGGTGAGTCAATATTAAAGTCTGGTGGTAAAGAAAGAGTGAAAGTATCACCTGCTTTAGCATCCTTTGGAACTTTAATACTAATATCCATTTTAGAAGTGGTATCTGCAATTGTGCCCAAGCTATCTTCATTTTGCCAGTAATGGAAGTCCTTTACGTCTACAGAATAAACCCCGTAGTTCGTTCCAACTGTTGTTGCACTTGGATCTGTGCTAGTGTTGTAAGCATTTGTTGTAGCTGTTGGAGTTGTTAATCCCATTGGACTTGCCATCATAGTACTTGCAGAGAACATAGAAATTGATGTTGGCTGAGTAGTTTCTACCACAGGTTGTGCTAGTGGGTCAGTTGTACTTGTTCCAGTTGGATCTGTAGTTGGGTTTGTAGGATCTGCTACAGTTTGTGTAGACTTTGCTACTTGTGACCTTCCTAGTAGTCCTTCTACTAGACCTACTAATGAATTTTCTAATTTTCCACTTTCTTTGTGGTTTAGTTCTTCTTCTTTTTCTATTAGGTTTTCTCTATTTATTTCAAATAAGTCTAATTCTTCTTTAGTAAAGCGTGGAAGTTCTAAACTTGGTTTCATTATTTCGCTAATAATTTCTCCAAAGTTTTCTTCTACATTTTCTGAGTCTTCTTTTTGTTTTAATTTTTCAAGTGTAGCTTGTTGTCTTACTTGAGATTTTTCTTTTTCTATTTCTTCTTCATATACTTCTGCTTCAAGTTCTACTACTTGGTCTACTTCGAAGTTTACTACAGGAATTACTATTTCTGATAGGACTTGGGCTTCTATTTTCTTTTCTCTATAGTCTGCGCTTTGAACTGAGTCAAGTCCATCCATGGTACTTAAGTTTGTTCTTAGTCCTACTTTTGTAGTTTCTTCAATTTTATTTTCTACAAATCTTGATGTTACTTTTATTTGGATAGTAGATCCGTTTAGTAAGTTTTCATCAAAATCTAAAGCGAAAGATTCTAATATACTTTCGTCTGCTGTAAAGTTGTTAGTGTTAAATTCGCTTGTAATATTTACAAGTTGGCCTGTAAGTTCATCTTGTCTAAATATTTCTATAGAAGTGTCTAGTTGGTTTAATAGTACACTTGTAGAATCATTAGAAATTTCTAGGCTAGTTCCTTTATTTATTAGGTTCTTATTAGGATTTAGGCTTACTGTATATTCTACAGTGTGTTTTTCCCAGTCCATTCCTGTTATTTGAGAACTAATATTTAAGAAGTTTGCTTCTAGTCCTTCTTCAACTTTTACTTCTTCTGAATAGTCTAAAAGTACTGGTTCTTCTACTTTGTCGCCTATTGTTGTTATAAATTCGTTGTTGTTTGTAGCTAATACTTCTTCTGTATTCATTTCCATTTCTTCTATAGAGATTTGGAAATTTAATAGGCTTTCATATTCTGCTATTTTTGTAAATACATATTTTACTGTTTTTGTTTCTTGGTCATATTTAGCTTCTGCTAATAGTAGGCCACTTTCTGTATAAAGGTTTGCTACTTTAGGGTTTTGTAATTTTGAGTCTAGGCTTATTGTGAAGAAGTCGCCTGCTTGTACTTTTTCTTCTATTAATAAGTCTGCAAATAATTTTACATTTTCCCTATTGTTTTCTAAGTTGTATCCTTTTACTTGGATACTATTATTTAAATCTCTACCTTGGGCTTTTGTTCTATATATACTCCAAGTTAAAGATCCGTCTTCTTTTACCTCTATTATATAAGTGTCGTTTGATAATACATAACCTTTTGGAGCTTCTAGTTCTTTTAATGAATAAAGTCCTTTTTCTAATTTTCCAAAGTCTATTCTACCTTGGGAATTGGTAATGTCTTCTCTAACTAATTCTTCAGCAGAATTATAAAGGCCAAATTTTGCTCCTTCTAGTCTGCTACCATTTCTGTCTATTTTTTGAACTACTAACCTATTATCGTCTAGGTTAGATTCTAATGTTACTTCATTTGTTTTATTTCCTAATTCATCTTGTCCAGGAACTATATATGTAGTAGAGTCTTTTTTATTGAAAACTTCACTATGTACTAGTTCTTCGTTTAATGCACCACCTTCCATTGCAAGTCCTACTGAACTAGAAAAAGGCTCTAGTGCAAATATAATTGCAAGTATAAGTGAAAGTAGTCTTTTGTGTTTAGTTTTTAGTTCCATTTTCCCTCCTCTTCTATTCTTTAGTTCTGTTATATTATTTCTGAAAATTTATTTTAATTTTATGTAATTTCTATGTAATAACTTTATTTTTTTAGTTTTTTTGTTTTAGTAAAAAACTGAGTTCTTAAGTCTTTCAATTAACAAATCCTCAATATTTTTCTAATTTTAGTTATTATATTAGATAAATATAAGAATGTCAATATTTTAAAATTAGTTTAGTATTTTAATCAACATTAATGCAATATAGTATTTAAGGCACAGGTGTCATAGTTGGTGCTACTTCATTTGTTTTATTTCCTAATTCGTCTTGTCCAGAAACTATAAATGTAGTGGAGTCTTTTTTATTGGAAGCTTCACTATGTACTAGTTCTTCGTTTAATGCATCACCTTCCATTGCAAGTGCTACTGAACTAGAAAAAGGCTCTAGTACAAATATAATTGCAAGTATAAGTGAAAGTAGTCTTTTATGTATTTTTTTTAGTTAAAGACTGAGTTCTTAAGTCTTTCAATTAACAAAATTTTAATCAACATTAATACAATGTAGTAATTAAGGCATTTGCGACGTTTTCCTATTTTAGTCCCTTTTTGAGTGAATCTTCTTTCATTAACAATGGATATATTAAGCAATTGTTAATGTTCATAACTTTTATATATTAATACCCAATCATTCAACTTGTAATTCATAATGTAGATCTATCCTTAAATTCTTTCGGTATATGATCAGGTAATATTATATTTTTTACTAGTATTTTTTCTTTTCTTGTATAGTCATGAGTTGCTCCGTCCCATTCATTTTTTATTTTTTCTCCACTTATATATGCTGCACTTGCTAATGCACTTTTTCCTTTTCCTCTTGATATTATGTTTACTGAAAAATGAAAACTGTCTGCCATTTTTATCACTTCCTCGTATAATAATGTTGTAGTTAAAAAACTACATTTTCTTTTCTATCCCATACTCATTATGGGATAATA
>JAXFOR010000006.1:0-5115 GCA_034180305.1 Finegoldia sp. | reverse complement strand
CTGAGTAAGCCAATACTACTTTTTTTGCATTTTTTAAAACATCATATTCATTCATTTTGATTCTCCTCGCTTATATTTTTGATACTAAAAAAAGCCCCCATCCCTAAGGGACGAAAGCTCGTGATACCACCCAAATTTATCTACTCATCTCTAAGCAGACCTCATCAAGTACTTACATACTCTAACACTATAACGGGTGTAACCGTACAGATCTCAAAATTCGACCTGCAAGCTCCAAGACTCTCTTCTATAATCTTCCCCTTGTCCCCTTACACCAAACGGGACTCGCTTGAAGCTTTCGATTATATACTCTTCTCTTTATCGCTTTTGCGTTTTATTAAATTAAATTAAATTATACACGATAAATTTATTTTGTCAACTATTTTTTTTAATTTTTCTTAAATATTTAAGTTCCCTTTTATTGTATAATCATAAATAAGATATTTACAAGGAGGAGTAAATGATGTATAATTATAAATAAGATATTTACAAGGAGGAGTAAATGATAAAGTTTGAAAATGTCAGCAAAATTTATACAGATAAATTAGCTTTAGATAATTTAAATTTAGAAATAGAAGATGGAAAAATATTCGGCCTGATAGGTCACAATGGTGCCGGTAAATCAACAACAATAAAATCTCTTGTTGGTATAATCGATTACGAAAAAGGAGATATCTACCTCGATGGAATTAATATAAAAGATGATCCAATCTCTGCAAAGAAAAAGATTGGCTATGTAGCAGATAGCCCCGATATGTTTTTAAAAATGACCCCATATGAGCTTTGGAGGTTTATAAAAACTATTTACGAAGTTTCAGACGAAGACTTCAAGCAAAGAGTAGAAAAACTTACAGAAGTTTTTGATTTAAAAGATGTAAACCAAACTATAGAAAGTTTTTCTCACGGGATGAGACAAAAAATTTTTTTGATAGCAACTCTTTTAACAGACCCTGACCTCTGGGTTATGGATGAACCTCTTACAGGGCTTGACCCTCAGTCCTCCTACAACTTAAAGGAAATGATGAGAGAACATGCCGATAAGGGAAATACTGTTCTTTTTTCAACTCACATTTTAGACATAGCAGAAAAGCTTTGTGACAGGATAGGGATCCTCAAAGAGGGAAAGCTTATCTTTTTAGGAAGTATGGAAGATTTAAAGAAAACTTATCCTGATCTTTCTTTGGAAGAAATTTATCTTAATATGGTTAAATCTTATGAGGACCTTGATGATGAATAAAAAAATTATTAAAGAACTTTTTAAGCTTGATCTCTTGACCCTAAATCCTGTAGTAAATATGAAGTATCGTGAAAAGCACAAGGATGACCCCAAGGCAAATCTCCCTAAGTATATTTTAAAATCGACCTTCCTTGTCACTCTTATGATGCTTGCTACATACGGACTGATCTATGGGATATTTTTTAACTACTCTAAAAGCCCGAAAACCTACGATGTGATATTTACATTCCTGCTTGTGCTCGGGATATCACAATCTTTTATGACAGTGTATAATAACTTTTATGAAAATAAGGACATAAAAAATATGATCCACATGCCCATAAGTCAAAATGATATATTCACTTCAAAAATTCTAATAACAAGTATAAACTCCTTTTCAATAATGGCTCCTATGTTGGTAATAAATATAAAATTTTTCTATGATTTTAATTTTGGAATAATTTTATCTATTTTCATGGCAGCTATTCTATTTTTGGCGTTTTTCATGTGGGCTATGATTTTAAGTATTCTAATTATAGAAATGCTTGTAAAGACAAAGATTTTTTACAAAATTAAAAGTAGTATATTGGCTATTATAAATCTTTTGACTATGGGATCAGTTGTGTTTTTTATAATTTTTATGCAGGGCTCGTCTGCTCAGATGATAAGCGAGTTCGGTCCTATATCGACCACTCTTAGCAAGATACCCTATGCTATAGCAATAAGCCTTATTCTCCTGCTAGTAGCTATCTTAGGCACAAGACTTGTAATAGACTATTTTTCTAAAAACTTTTATAGCCACCTTTTTCAAATACAAAATGTTAGATTTGATAGAAGGAAAAATGATTTTAAAACGACTAATCTGAGAAGAGAGTTATTTAGATATAACAGTAGGATTATTAGGGACCCAATGGTAATAAATGCGGGAATAATATTTCCCCTTATGCTTGCTATAATAACTGTAGTTCCATCTATTATGGGCTTTACAAGAGCAAATGGGCTCTTAAATGATAAGCTACTAAGAGATAACATTCTTATAGTATCAGCTCTGATGTTTTCTCTCTACCTGCTTATAGTACAAAACTTATCTAATATCATAGTTTCTCTAGACGGAGAAAACCACGATTACCTTATGACAACTCCTCTAGATAAAAAATTCTATCTTGAGAATAAGTCCCTATTTGCAACGAGTATACTTGGATCAATTCACAGCCTTTGTGTAATAATACTCGCTATATTTTTAAAATCAACTTTTAAAGCAACATTCATGGCTATAATCATGACCTACCTGGCAACCTACTTTATAACCAAGTATAATGTATCAAGAGATTACAGAAATCTTATCAAATCTTGGGGATCTGTAAATGAAATAATTTATAGATTAGGAAAAAATCAACAGATATTAAGATTTTTGATTTTTTACATCATCATCTATCTTGTGTTTGTAGTCCTTATGTTTATAGTTTTTGCCTTCGGTCAAAAGATAAACTCAGTTTACTTTATATTTGGCTGGTTGATTTTTATATCTATATTCGCTTTATTAAACTACCTGAGATTTTGGAAGAAATTAAAAAAGAATTAGGCTAAAGCCTAATTCTTTTTTAATCTATGACAAATATGCTATCTCCCCTTTTTATTTGTCCTCCTCTTAAAACTTTCGTAAAAATTCCTTCAAGAGGCATAATACAGGAGCCTACTTTTTTCTTTATCTGACAGGATGAATGACACTCTTTTCCTATTTGTGTAACTTCTAAAATACAAGAGCCTATCTTTAATTTTGCTCCGACAGGAAGGGTATGTAACTCTATGTTTCTTGTAGTTATATTTTCTCCAAAATCACCATCTTTTAAGTCAATCCCCTTAGCCCTCATCTTATCAATTGATTCTTCTGCCAGAAGAGATACCTGCCTGTGCCACTTACCTGCATGGGCATCTCCCTTTATTCCATAATCCTCAATAACTTCTGCAAGGTCTATAGGTTTTTTTAAGGTTCCCTTTTGCTCGCTGACATTTACATCTATAACTATAGGAGTGTCTTCCTTGGTATAAATTCCGCTTTTCCCGCCTTCCTTGTAAATAAGCTCAGTATCTGTTATAAGCATTCCCCTATCTATAGCCTTACACATATCATAAATAGTCAAGGCAGTGACAGATGATGCTACAAGACTTTCCATTTCAACACCGGTTTTTGACTCAGTATTTGTTTGGACAAAGATATCTATAAAATTTTCTCCAAATTCAAATTCTATATCTACCCCTGTTATAAAAATGTTGTGACACATAGGAATAATATCACCGGTTTTTTTAGCTGCCATTATCCCTGCTGTCTGAGCCACACTTAAAACATCACCTTTTTTTATTGTCTTATCTGTTATCCTCTTTAAGGTTTCCTCTTTCATGTATATTCGGCTATGAGCCTTGGCAATTCTTTTAGTAGTATCCTTATCGGATACATCTACCATTCTTGGTAGTCCGTTCTTATTAAAATGACTTAAATATTCCATCCTATCCCCCTATAGTATTCATATCCGATAAATTGTACTTACCCTCTTCAAGTCTGTGTTTTTCAGGCTTATTATAAACAGTTTCTCTTATAAGCCTTTCTAAATCATCCCCCTCTTCCAAAGCATTTTTTAAGTTAACCCTCTCATTTGAGTGAAGACAAGATATCAGATTTCCGTTTGATGCCAACCTCATCCTATTGCAATCCTTACAAAATTTGTGAGAAATAGGATTTATAAATCCTATCTTTCCATCTCCTATTTTAAAATAATCAGCCACTTCACTTTTGTCAGAAGAAATTTTTTCAATTCTTAAACCAGCCTCTTTAATTTTTTCTAAAATCTCATCACTCGATATATAAGAATCCTTATAAGTTATAGCCTGGCCTATAGGCATAAGTTCTATAAACCTCACACTTATATCAGGATTTGCCAAATTTACAAAATCTAAAATTTCGTCATCATTAAAGCCCTTCATAATAACTGTATTTATCTTCAAAGGTTTAAGCCCGGCCTTTAAGGCAGCTTCTATTCCTCTTTTTACCCTTAAAAGATTTCCCCCACGAGACATATAAGAAAATTTATCAGGTTCCATAGTATCGAGAGATACATTGATTCTTGAAAGACCTGCTTTCTTTAGGTCAGCGGCCATATCTTCTAAAAGGATGGCATTAGTTGTCATCACTACTTCGTCTATTCCTATATCTTTAATGGCGCTTACAAGGCCTACTATCCCGGCTCTTACCAGGGGTTCTCCTCCTGTAATTCTTACTTTTTTGACTCCTAGTTTTTTAAAGACCTTTACGATTTCTAAAATTTCTCTATCTGTAAGTAATTTATTTTTATCTTCAAATATGCCCTTCTCCGGCATACAGTAACGACATCTTAAATTACAAGTTTGTGTGCAGGATATTCTCAAGTAATTGATGTCCCTTCCCATTTTATCTAACATAAAATCACCATTATTATTATAGCATATAACGCTTTTGCCAAGCATCCTATCTTAACCTATTTAAAATAGAAAAATCACACATAGCTAGGCCATGTGTGATCTCATGCTTTTAGAAATCTCTCTCGATAGCAATTTTACCACCGAAGATATTTACTTTTTCTATCTTGTTTTCTTTAAGGTAGTTTTCTACGTCCTCATTTGTTCCTTCGGCAGGGTTTAGGATTACAGGGGTGTCAGTCTTTGCTGCTAATACTCCTACTGCTAAGGCATCAGGATAGTTTTCTCCGCTTACCAGGTTAATTTCTTTGGCGTCTTTGAAGTATTCTTGAGCTATCTTTATTGCTGTTCGGTATCTGTTTGCTCCTGCTATCCTCTTTGTTTCTTTGAAGTAGCCTTCTACATTTCCTACAGCCACTTCCCCTCCTACTATTATTGCAGTGTCTAGG
>JAXFOR010000003.1:0-17547 GCA_034180305.1 Finegoldia sp. | reverse complement strand
CCTGTTTGCTCCCCACGCTTTCGTACCTCAGCGTCAGTTTGTGTCCAGAAAGTCGCCTTCGCTACCGGTATTCCTCCTAATATCTACGTATTTCACCACTACACTAGGAATTCCACTTTCCTCTCCACTACTCAAGTTTATTAGTTTCTGATGCCTAACGGGGTTAAGCCCCGCTCTTTTACATCAGACTTTCTAAACCGCCTGCGTACCCTTTACGCCCAATAATTCCGGACAACGCTCGCACCATACGTATTACCGCGGCTGCTGGCACGTATTTAGCCGGTGCTTTCTTCTAGGGTACTGTCATTATCTTCCCCTAGGACAGAACTTTACGATACGAATACCTTCTTCGTTCACGCGGCGTCGCTGCATCAGGGTTCCCCCCATTGTGCAATATTCCCCACTGCTGCCTCCCGTAGGAGTTTGGACCGTGTCTCAGTTCCAATGTGGCCGTTCATCCTCTTAGACCGGCTACTGATCGTCGCCTTGGTAGGCCTTTACCTTACCAACTAGCTAATCAGACGCGAGCCCATCTATGACCGATAATTCTTTGATCTTCTTAAAATGCTCTAAAAAGATGTTATGCGGTATTAATCCCAGTTTCCCGAGGCTATCCCCCTGTCATAGGCAGGTTGCTCACGCGTTACTCACCCGTTCGCCACTTTCCCTTTTCAATTTCGATCCGAAGATTTCAAAAGATAAGTTCTCGTTCGACTTGCATGTGTTAAGCACGCCGCCAGCGTTCGTCCTGAGCCAGGATCAAACTCTCATAATTAATGTTTGTTTGTCCAGCTTAGTTTGCTGACTTATTTTTTATTCTCACCGAATTATTGTTTGGTTTGTACTTATTCTCAAAGTATTTACATATTGTATTTTTAAGGTTCATGTCAGTTAAGTGACAACTCGTTTATTTTACCATAAACGATTATCTCTTGTCAAGCTTTTTTTAGATTTTTTTAATTAAAGTCTCGCTTGAATCGACAACTATTAAAGTATACATTCTTATCTTTTATCTGTCAAGACTTTTTTAATTTATTTTTTACAATAAGTTAAAAAGCACTTAACAAGTAGAATGCTTATCTATAATATCAAGTATTTTATATTTTGTCAAGATTTATTTTTCAAGTGTATAATGGAATCGAGGGGTGATGCTATGCCTATAAATAGTAGTGATTTTTCGATAATTATTAAAATCTATATAGGGGCTCTTAACTTAGACAGGCAATTATTAAATAGGCTGGATAAAAATTTAAGTAATGGAGACCACGGGGACAAGATCTGTAAAGGACTGGCTAATCTTTTTGAAATATATCCGAACTTCGCATCAGTAAGCCTAAGTGAACAGTTTTATATGCTCTCTAGGATTTTTAATGATGAGATGGAAGGATCTATGGGAAAGATTTATGGCTACACTTTTTACAGGCTTTCAGAGGATTTAGTGGATGTCGATGATATAAATAGGCAAAGATTTGCTAAGCTTTTGGATAAGGCCTGTGCCTATATAAAAAGGATCGGAGACTGTGAGCTTGGAGATAAGACAGTCCTTGATGCAGTGGAGGTCGCAGGGATCAGCCTTAGGGAAAACATTGGTCTACCTATTACAAGGCTTTTAAACAGACTGGTAGCGGACACAAAGGTCGCCTGTGACAGGACAGCACTGATGAGTCCAAAAAAATACAGGTCCACTTTTTCTGCAGGTACTGTGGATCCGGGAGCTTATTCTTTTTATTTATTTATGGATTCTATTTACAAGTTCTATATCAAGAGTTTTAGGAGGAGATAAGCTTCTCCTCTTTTTTTAGGCTTTCTTGCACCTTTTTTTAGATTATTTTTTTGGTTTTCTTTAAAAACTTTCTCTATAAATTTTGTTAATCTTCTTAGTTTTCACAAGATGTTTTTAATAGGTCAAGCTCTTCATCTGTCATTTCTCTGAAGTCTCCTTCTTCCAGATCATCAGGCAAGTCGAGTTTGCCCAGGCTTACTCTTTTAAGTTCGAGGACTTCATTGCCCACATGGTGAAACATTCTTTTTACCTGATGAAATTTGCCTTCATATATGGTCAGGTAACAGGAACTTTCATCTATGACTTGAAGTTTGGCTGGCTTAGTGGTAAAGTCTTCGGCTTCAAATCTTATTCCCTTTTCAAAGACTTTCCTGTAGCGGTCTTCTTCAATTGGATCTCTCAGCTCAACCAGGTAAGTTTTTTCTACCTTGTTTTTAGGGCTTGTAAGAGCATGAGAAAGTTTGCCGTCATTGGTAATTACCAAAAGACCTGTTGTGTCGAGGTCAAGTCTACCTACAGGGAAGAGGTTAAATACTGCAAACTCTCCCATGTCATCGATCACGGTCTTGTACTTAGGGTCTGTGGTGTGGGAGATGACTCCCTTTCTCTTGTTCATGACAAAGTAGAGGTACTTTCTGTATTCGATTATTTCATCGTAAATCCTGACTTCATCTGTATTTTCATCTATGTGGGTTGCAGGCTTAGTAACAACTTCCCCGTTTACGGTGATTACTCCTTTTTTGGCAAGCTTGCCTATTTCTTTTCTCGACGCAATTTTCATATCGCTTAACATTTTATCTAATCTCATCCTGTCTCCTTAGAAAAAAAAGAGTTGACCATAGTTTCCTATATCAACTCATCTATTTTATTCTCGTTCATTATCTTCGCCATCTGTCTGTGGAAGATCATCTCTGCCGTCTGTTTCAGGGTCGTAGTGAACTATGGAAATAAATTTTCCGTCCTTTGTCAATATTTTCCTTATTCTTTTGTTAAACTCAAGTCTGGTCAGCCAGACTACCCTGTTACAGCCCAGGCATTCAAGCTTGATGTCTGCCCCGGTTCTAATGATTTTCCACTTATTTTCTCCGCATGGGTGGGGCTTTTTGAGGGTAACTATATCTCCAAGTCTATATTTGACCATGGTCTTCACCTTCCCTTTCCCCTAACTTGTAATTCGGTGTTAGGGCTATTTGTTTTTCTTTTGCTCCTTCTATAAGTCTCCTGTAAAGCTCTTTTTCGTAGGAAAAATAATTATCTGTAGAGGAGTGAGCAAAAATTCTTATGTTCATTCCATAAGAGCCGACAGGAGCCATGGCTGCTATATATGGCTTATCGGCTATATCTTCGTGGTCTGCCTTCATCTGACTGCCTACCTGATCTACAAGCTCTTCGATATCTTTCAGGTCTGTATCCACCGGGGCGTAGAGCTTTACGTCTATCCTGTGAGGATTTTTTGAAAGGTTGGAAACTTGATTTATTTCTCCGTTGCTTATAAAGTGGGTTGTTCCGTCATAGTCGATTATGGTTGTCAGTCTCAGACCGACTTCGGATACACAGCCTTCATGGCCGTTGATGACTACATAGTCTCCTACTTGGTATTGATTTTCCAAAAGCAGGGCGAGCCCACTTATGAAGTCCTTTACTATTGACTGAGCCCCGAAACCTATGGCGATACCTCCGATCCCGGCTGTGGCTATTATCTTGGCTGTATTTACTCCGAAGATTTCCAAAATCCTAAGGGCTAAAAAGAAGTAAACTAAGGACCTTAGAACGTTTGATATAAGCTTTGATGCAGTGACACTCCTATAGTCGCTTGCCTCTTCGTGATTTCTTATAAGCCTTTCAGTTATATATTCCAAGACTCTTATAGCTATCCTTGCTACTACTATAGCTATCAGGGATAGAACTATCTTTCCAAAAAAATTATACGTCCCGTCAGGACGCATAAATAATTGTTGTATATATTGATAAATTTGATCCATATAATACCTCATACTAATTGTTTACACTTGACCTCTCCATCTATTTTATCATATTGCCAAATATATCCAATGGGTAGGACGGTATCTTTAAGATCTATCATGTCTTGTAAGTCGCTTGCATCTAATACAATGGAAAGGCCACAAGATTTGGAGATTTCCCTAGGTGTCGGTATGGTCTTAATCTTGTAGCCTCTTTCCTTAAGTGCATCTTCTGTCATCATGGTGTTGCTGACGGAAGTAAAGGTTAATATAATATTTTCCATTAATTAACGAATGATGATGTTTCTATCAGCTTGTGATAATTGTTCGTAAATTTCGTACATATTTGAAACTACACCGATTGCAAGTTGATCTTTCTTTTCATAGTAGTCCAAGCAAGTTCCGCAAGTCATGATAGTAGTTCCCTTTTCTTCAAGTTTTTTAAGGTCATCTAAAACTTCTGAGCCTTCTGTTGTAAATTTAATTCCGGAGTTGTAGAAGATAAGAGTGTCAGGAGCAGGGTCTGTTTCAGACATGCTGTAGATGAAAGATTTAGCAAGTTTTTCGCCTAATTTTTCATCTCCCTTTCCCATAGTATCTGTAGAGATAGCTACTACAAGTTTGCCGTTGTTGACATTCTTTGTAACCTTGCCTTCAACTTCGGATGCTTGTCCTTCTTTTTTAACTACAGTAGTTTCAAAGCCGTAGTCTGTTTGCTTGAAGTCGAAGTCATATCCTTGTCCTTCTGCATATCTTTTGATGTTTTCTACGCAGATATCGTCGTCTACTTTAGTCTTTACAGTACCGCTTGAAATCTTGTCCAATTCTGTCTTTGTTAAGATTACAGGTTTTGGGCAAACTTCGCCTACAGCATCTACAATAATTTCGTCCATTTTACTTCATCCTTTCAATTTTATTTTCATAAGCAAGATAAAAATCCTCTTCTCCTGTGATGTACTTAAGTTTTTCTGTAGGAGTCTTTATCAGCTTATCACTGTCAAATACCATATACCCGTTTTCATTGTATAGGACTGTGCCTGCTTTATTGGAATATATCATATATTCCCCATCTAATTTCTCATTATATACCAAGTTAAGTTCTTTATCCAGGATAAATAAGTTATCAGCATAGTCTATCAGGTAAGTGTACTTGTCGTCAGTTCCAATAGCCTTAAGTCCCCCGAATTCATTTTTGTAGTCGGGCGATGCTTTATTAAATTTTAAAATATATTCCTTGCCGGCAACTAGGAGCTGATCCTCCTGAGCCCCCAGGTAAAGGATGGGATTATCTATAAAGATGTTTTTGTAATAAAGTCCCTTATCGTCATACATATAGAGCTTGGAAAAGAGTCTACCTTCTCTAAGTCCTACAGTCGATACGGCATAGTCATCTCCATAACTTTGAGTCAGAGCAATCTTTTCTTCCCTTTGGTCAAATTCCTCTACGGTCTTAAGGTCCTTAAGGAAGTAGGCCTTTTCTTTGCCGACGGCTATTAATAGCTTGTCGTTGGATAAAAGCCTGTCTATGGAGTCTTGGAAGGTCACGCTTTGAAGGGCTTGCCCCTTGTAGTCTATCTTAGCAATTTTATTTTCTGCCAGTATATAGAGGTAGCCTGCCTGATAAGTATAGGATTTGACCCTTTCGAGTTTTTTATACAGGCCTCCTTTTTTGTCATAAAAAGATAAACTTTCGCCTTCACAAACTACCGTATACTTGTCGTCTATGACAGCGGTCTCCCCTGTATCGACATTAATCTCGATATTTTTTTCAGAGTAGTTTAGGAAGAGCAAGACCAGGACTGTAAGAGCGATAAGAGCCAGAAGGACAATGGTCAGTCTCCCTTGCCTGTCCTTAATTTCCTTCATTGTAGTCCCTGTTTTTTACTATAAAGTCCTGGAACTTTTCTACGTTAGCCTTTAGTGCCAGGTAGGTCTCTACCCCGTCATCGTTATCTGTCAGGTTGCCGTTTTCATATAAAAGTGAAGATTCGGAGTAAATTAAGTGATCTTTTTTGGTGTAGGCATAGAGGACAAAGGCTGCCTTCAGGTCTTCAAACTTATAGTCCGTGTCGAGCTTAAAGGAATTTTCATCAAGGACTTTGTTTAAGAGGTCTTCTCCTATTACAAAGACTTCTGTCCCCATAGCTTCTTTATCTATTTTATTAAAGCTTGGGTCTAAATACTTGTCGTAAATGTAGAGGTCGGCCGGATAATTTTCTATGTCGTTGTCTTTAAAGTAAGAGGCTAAAAAGTCCAAGTCTGAAAGGCAGATCAGGTCATAGTCTTCGATATCTCTGAGGGCGGACTTTAAAAAGCTTATGTCTTCATCTTTAGTAAAGAGAATTTCACAGTCAAGGTTGAGCTCTTCCAAGTAGGTTATAAGGTCAGGGTCTTCCTCCCCTTCTATTGTTATGAGATTTAAAAAAAAGTCTTCAAGATTTCTTATGATTTTTAAAATTAATTCGCTTTGATTTTTATCTTTTAGGTGAATCCAGAGGTTTCGATAGTCCTTTTCAAAAATTTTACTTATCATTTATTGTCTCCTCCATATTTCCTATATATTTCAAATTTATAATATATATCACAAATTCGGGATATTTCAAATTTATAATATATATCACAAATTTGGGTATATAAACTCATGTAGTATTATACCAAAAGTTGATGTAAAAAAATAAGGAAGTTTATATATTAGGAGGATTACTATGAATTACAATTTAATGAACACAGAACTGTCACAATTACTTAGGGAAGCTTACAGAAAACTTGATTCCCTACTATTACCTATTTCAACAAATCATGACCTTACAATTATGAAGATAAAGACATTATTTGAATTGTCTCGTCATGATGAATTAACTATCGGTGAAATAGGAGAACTTGTAGGCATGGCCGGAGGAAATATCTCCAATCTTTGCAAGACTCTTGAAAAAGAAGGAGAAGTTTCCAGGGCAAGATCTGTCCAAGATGAAAGAATAGTTACTGTTAAGCTTACAGACCAAGGTAGACAAACCGTAGACAGCATATTGGAAGATATCAAAAACACTTACGACAAAACAATAAATCTTACTAAAGAGGAGTATGAAAAAATAGTGGACACTCTTGTCCTACTAAATGAAAAGTTAGACAAAGTAAAATAAAAAGGAAAGATAATTTATGAACAACAATCAAGATCAGAATAACAATAATAGTTTTAACAATAATAATAAAAATCCTAAAGGCAAGAAAAATTTAGGGATATATTATGTTATTGCCATTATTTTATATGCACTGGTGGCAGGACTGATCTTCCCTAATTTAAACAAGACTACTGAAAAAGAAGTAACCTATGATCAATTTGTTCAAATGGTTGAGCAAGGAAAAGTTTCAGAGGTAAATGTCCTTGACGACCGTGTGGACTTTAAGGTGTCAGGCGACAAGGATACAACTTACAAGGCGGGTTTAGTTAAGAATGACTTTAAGTTTGTAGAGAGGTTGCTTGCCAACAAGGTTAAATTTTCCAGTGAAATACCTAACAAGTATATGCCTATACTAAGCTTTATCCTGCAGCTTATAATACCTTTTGTCATCATCTTCGGTTTTATGGAACTCTTGATGAGGCAGGCAGGTAAAAAGATGGGCGGGACTTCCTTAAAGTTCGGCAAGAGCAATGCAAAAATTTATGTCGAAAGTCAGGAAGGAAAGAAGTTTACCGATGTAGCCGGTCAGGAAGAAGCAAAGGAATCGCTGCAAGAAGTTGTAGAATTTCTTCATGACCCATCCAAGTACACAGAAATCGGTGCCAAGATGCCTAAGGGAATTCTTTTAGTAGGTCCTCCGGGAACAGGTAAAACTCTTTTAGCCCAAGCCGTAGCAGGCGAAGCTCAGGTTCCATTCTTCTCAATGAGCGGATCTGAATTTGTAGAAATGTTTGTAGGTTTGGGAGCGAGCAAGGTCAGGGACTTATTTAAGCAAGCCTCTGAAAAGGCTCCATGTATAGTCTTCATAGACGAAATAGATGCCATAGGTAAAAGACGTGATACTGCAGGAGTATCCGGCAACGATGAAAGAGAACAAACTCTTAATCAACTTTTAAGTGAAATGGACGGTTTCTCAGGAAATTCAGGAGTAATAATCCTGGCTGCTACAAACAGACCTGAAATCCTCGACCCTGCCCTTACAAGACCGGGACGTTTCGACAGGCAAATCCCTGTAGAACTGCCTGACCTTAACGGTAGAATTGAAATCTTAAAGGTTCACGCTAAGAATGTAAAGGTTGAAGAAGATATAAACTACAGAAATGTAGCTCTAATGACTGCAGGTACCAGCGGGGCTGAGCTTGCAAACATAGTTAACGAAGCAGCCCTAAGAGCTGTAAGAATGGGCAGGAAGAAGGTCAGCGAAGAAGATCTTATCGAATCAGTTGAGGTTGTAATAGCAGGTCAAAAGCGTAAGGGCTCTGTGATAACACCTAAGGAAAAGAAATTAATCGCCTACCACGAAGTCGGCCACGCCTTAGTAGCCGCTATGCAAACTCAATCAGCTCCTGTAACCAAGATAACAATAATCCCTAGAACAAGCGGGGCTTTGGGTTATACAATGCAGGTTGATGAGGATGAAAAGTACTTGATGGATCGCGAAGAACTCTTTAACAACATAGTTACCCTTACAGGGGGAAGAGCTGCTGAAGAAGTTGCCTTCGGTAAGAGGACAACAGGTGCATCAAACGATATAGAAAAAATAACTAAGATAGCCAGAGCCATGGTTGCCCAATACGGGATGACTGATGAATTCGACATGATGAAACTTGAAGAAAACAACTCAAGGTATTTAGGTGGTGGATCTTCAGTAATAGTCAGCGACTCCAAGGCAAGACAGATAGATGACAAGGTTCAAGCAATCGTAATAGAAGCCCACAAGAAGGCAAAGAAGATCCTTGAAGATAACATCGACAAGCTTCATGAAATTGCAGAATACCTTTTAGAAAAAGAAACTATTACAGGAAAGGAATTTATGGACATCTTAGCCCTTGATAAAGATAAAGAAGATCTGGAAAAGGAAAGCGACAGTGATTCCTTTGAAGATTACAAAAACCTCCACGAACAAAACAAGGAAAGACAAGAGGAAATAAAGCAAAAAGAAGCCGATGACCTCGATCGTGAAGTAAAAAAGCGTCTGGAAGAAAAGAATGACCAAGGACAAGAAGACCAAAACTCATTTGACTCTTCCAATTACGACAAAGACAACGAAGGTGAAGGCGATAGTGAAAATTCTCAAGATTCTTTTGATCAGGATCTTGGCCTATAAGTCCTTGACCTTACCAAAAATTTTAGCCGGTTTTATTAATAAGCCGGCTTTTTTATTGTCAAAATTTCCCTCCCCTTTATAAAATGCTCTTAAAGTAAATTTTTTCGTCAAAGTATTTTATTATATGATAGAATTATAAAATGATAAATTTTAATAAGTAAGAAGAGGTAAAATATGAAAAATAAAAAATCAATACTCATCAGTGGCTTTGCCCTCTTTTCTATGTTTTTCGGAGCCGGAAATTTAATTTTCCCCGCCTACTTAGGTAACAAGGTCGGCGACCAATACCTGATGGCTACCCTGGGCTTTGCCCTAAGTGCAGTAGGCTTGGTCTTTGCAGGAATATTTGCTGCTACCAAGGCGGGAGGGAGCATTGAAAAAATATCGGGCACAATCAGTCCCAAGTTCTCATTAATTTTTTCAACCCTGGTAATGCTTGCCATAGGACCTGGTCTTGCTATCCCGA
This sequence comes from Finegoldia sp., assembly GCA_034180305.1. Lineage (GTDB taxonomy): Bacteria > Bacillota > Clostridia > Tissierellales > Peptoniphilaceae > Finegoldia. Next base: position 8,051 of record JAXFOR010000003.1, on the reverse strand, counting down.
GGACTGCTGCTACAACTGTAGAGGTAATTCAAAAGGGCTTTTTAGCTAATGGAAATACGGTAGTCCTTACTATCTTATTTTTCTTAGTTGTCTACTTTTTTGTCAGAAAGCCAAGCACTATAATTGATAATCTTGGAAAAATCTTGACTCCCCTATTGATAATCACCCTGGCTGTAATTATCTTAAAGGGAATCATCTCCCCTGTGGCAAGTCCTGTAGACACAGGCCAAGTTCAGGTATTTCAATCAAGCTTTGAAGAAGGCTATCAAACTATGGATGCCCTTGCAGCCTTAGTATTTGCAGTTGTAGTTACAGAAGGCTTTATGGCAAAAGGGATCAGTGATTATAAGATTATAAAGGAATATACTATAAAATCTTCTATTATCGCAGCCCTGGGGCTTTGCTTTGTCTACGGAGGTCTTATCTATCTTGGAGCTTCATCTTCCAAGCTTGGAATCTCAAATATGGAAAGGATAGATATGCTCCTATATATCTGCTACCAACAGCTGGGATCTTTCGGAAAGCTTCTTATCTGCCTAGCTATGGCCCTTGCCTGTCTTACAACAGCTATAGGCCTGAGCACAACCGTGGGCGAATATTTCAGTCAGCTACTCAGCGAAAAGACAAAGGGTCTGATCTCATATGATGTCGTGGTAATAATCTCGACTCTCTTTAGTGCCTTCTTCGCTGTAGTCGGGGTAGAAAAGATCCTTACTATATCTGCACCGATTCTTTCAGCTATCTACCCGGTAGCAATTGTCCTGATCTTTTTAAACTTATTTAAGGAAGATACCTTCTCCAAAAATGTAAAAATCGGAGCAATAATCGGAGTTTCCCTTTACAGCCTCCTAATCCTCTTAAATTCCTTCAGCTTGGACTTCGGCTTACTGAAAACAATCGAGTCAGTCTTCTCTGATCAGATAAAGAGTTTCATCTGGATTCTTCCTGCCCTTATCGGAGCCTTAACAGGAAAGATCAAAAAATAAGCATATAAAAATCACCCTGGCCCAAGCTTTAAGCTTCAGGCTTAAGGGTGATTCTTTTATAAATCTTCTATTTTTTTAGCTAAATCATCTAAAAAATATACATCAAGATCTGCTATCTTACCTTCTTCTGTCTTTTTAGAAATTTCCGGATTGATAGGGATTTTAACAATAGTGTCTATATTTTCTTTAGCTGCAAGTTCATCTACTGTGGATGAACCGAAGACTTCTATATGAGTGCCACACTCAGGGCACTCTAAATAAGACATATTTTCTACAAGGGCCAAGATGTTTTTACCCATCTTTCTTGCCATATCTATAGCCTTTTTTACGATCATTTCCACCAAGGCTGAAGGTGACATTGCAACTACAATTCCATTTATAGGAAGAGATTGGAAAACAGTCAAAGGTACGTCTCCAGTTCCCGGTGGCATATCTACAAATAAGTAGTCAAGCTCTCCCCAGTTGGTATCTTGGTAAAATTGCTTTACAACTCCGGCTATAACAGGTCCTCTCCAAATTACAGACTCGTCATCTTTTCCAAGCATTAGGTTCATAGACATAACCCTTATCCCGTTAGCTGTAAGGACCGGATTTAGGTGACCTTCCTGATCTCCTGTGGCCTTTTCCTTTATTCCATAGTACTTCGGAATAGAAGGGCCCGTAATATCAGCATCCATTATGCCGACCTTGTAGCCTTTTTTGGCAATGGCATTTGCAAGCAGGCAAGTGATAAGACTTTTACCTACTCCTCCCTTGCCACTTACTATTCCTATTATTTTTCCTATCTCACTTCCAGTATTTGATTCAACTAAAAAGTTCGGAAGTTTTCTTTCCATAACTACCCCTCTAAATTATTTTTCTTTCTTTACAAAAAACCTCTTTATCTTTTTGATAAAAGATTGATCTGAAGAAGTATCAGCAGAGCCTGTTTGCTTTACGGCAATGCTTTCGCTCTTTTGTCTATCTACTACCTCATCTTTAAGGTCTTTCTCACTTATTATAACACTATTTGATTTTCTACAAGCTGAGTTTTCTTCAGCTTGTCTGATAAGCTCATCTTGGGCAATTATGGATTTTTCCCGGGCTAGCTTCCTATACTCTCCGTTAGATTGAAGCTCTCTTATCTTCACGTCATCACTAAACATTGTATCCATAAAGTCTAAAACTTTATTTTTAACGACTTCATCGTAAATAGGGCAAGCAACCTCTACCCTCTTTCTTATATTTCTTGTCATAAAGTCTGCTGATGAGATATAAAGCTTACAGTCTTCTCTCCTGCCGAATTGGTAAACCCTGTGGTGTTCCAAGAATCTGCCGACTATTTGGTAGACTCTGATATTTTCTGTTTTGCCTTTGATTCCCGGAAGGATACAACAAATCCCCCTGACCATCAAGTCTATCTTAACTCCGCTGTTAGAAGCCTCTGATAGCTTGTCGATAAGTTGCCTGTCGGAGATGGAGTTCATCTTAAGTCTTATATAGGCATCTTCTCCCCTCTTAGCCTTTTCTATCTGTTCATTGATAAGGCTGTCAAGTCCGTCCTGCATAGACTTAGGACTTACCATTATTTCCTTATAAGAACCGTTTAACTTACCGATAAGGAAGTTATCGAAGAGGTCCTTTATGTCCTTACCTATGGCTTGGTTGGAAGTTATAAGGGAGAAGTCTGTATAAATCTTAGAAGTCTTTTCATTGTAGTTTCCTGTACCGACCTGACTTACATAGAAGACTCCGTTGTCGATAAAGCTTGTAATCAAGCAAACTTTGGAGTGACACTTGTAGTGGTCGAAGCCGTAGATGATCTTGCAACCTGCATCTTCAAGTCTTGAAGACCAGATTATGTTGTTGCTTTCGTCAAACCTTGCCCTAAGTTCCATAAGGACTACTACTTCTTTGCCGTTTTCAGCAGCCTTTATCAGGGCTTTGGCAATTCGAGAGTCCTTGGCAATCCTATAAATTGTTATCTTTATAGAGGTTACCCTGTCATCTTCTGCCGCTTCATTTAAAAGTTTTATAAAAGAATCCATAGATTCATATGGATAAGACAGTATAATATCTTTTTGTCTTACCTGATCCATTATAGGCTTGTTTATATCAACCACAGCTGAGGCTTGAGGCTCAAAAGGTCTGTAGGAATTTTCGTCTATGGCTTGCTTAGGCATATCTGATACCATTTCATAGATAAAGTCACAAGACATAGGAGACTTGGTTATAAAGATGTGGTTTTGGTCTATAGGTAGCTTGTTTTTCAAAAACTTTTCAAGCTTGCTTTCAAGCGGTCTATCTATTTCCACCCTTACAGGAAGAAGTTTTTGTCTGAGCTTTACCATCTTCTTCATATAAGACCTGTAATCTTCGTCTACTTCGTAGTCTTCATCATCATAAGAGATGTCGGCGTTACGGGTAACTGTCATTACATAGCTTGATAAGCACTTGTAATCGTCAAAAACTTCGCATCCGAATTCCTTTATTATATCTTCTATAAGGACTATCCTTGTATCTGATATTTTAAAGTATCTCTTTAATAGGTCCGGTAATTGGATAAGGCCTATAAGTTCATCCTTGTCCTTCTTTTCAGGTTCAAGTTCAAAGATAAGGTTTAGGGATTGGTTAGGAAGTCTCGGGAATGGGTGAACCCTGTCTATTATCTGGAAGGTGATAAGTGGTTCTACTGTCGAATTAAAATAATAGTGAACCATTTCCCTATCTCTTTCATCAAGCTCTGAAACTTTAAGGATGTTGATACCTGTCTTTTTAAGATCTTCAACCAAATCTTGATAAACTTGATCTTTCTTTTCATAAAGCTTCTTGCTGTATTCTATAATCCCGTCTATTTGTTCTTGTGGAGTCATGTTGGACTTGTTATCTATGCTTTGCTTCTTTACATTTGCCAAGTCCATTAGTGATCCTACCCTAACTCTGAAAAACTCTTCAAAGTTGCTGTCGAAGATGGCAAGAAATTTAAGTCTTTCAAAAAGCTCAACGTTTTTATCTGCTGCTTCTTCCAAGACTCTTTCATTAAATTTCAGCCAAGATAATTCCCTATTTTGTGTAAAACTTGTATCATAGTCCATAACTTTATCCCCCGAATATTGACTAATTATTTAAAACTTTATTGTAAATATATCCTTCTCTAAGTCCTGTATTGCTTATCTTTATGATATCTGAGCTGAAGTACTTAGCTATCGTAGTTAAGATAATCATACCCGGTATCAGGGTATGGATTCTATCCGCCTTGATCTTTATAATCAGGTCAAATTTTTCTTTGTCAGTCATTTCTGTAACTTCATCTATAAGCCTGTCCAAATCTTCCTTTACGATTATAAGGTTGTCCGGATCTTTGCCGAAGTAGGAATTATATAACTTTCCACAGGCTCTGGCACTTCCCCCGACAGCACATAGGATTTCATGCTCTTCCTTAGAGATCTTGCTCTTGTCTAAAAGCTTCTTAACTTCTTTTTCCAGCTTTTTCTTTTCGTCCTTGTTTAAGAAAAGACCTGACGAAAAATTTCTAAAGGCACTGAGAGATCCTATGTCTATACTTGTAGACTGCATAACCTTGGCGTGGTCAAAGATTACAACTTCAGCACTTGCTCCCCCTATGTCTGTCAGAACTCCTGCTTCCGCCCCTACATACTCGGCCGCCCCTATGAAGGCAAACTTAGCTTCTTCTTCTCCACTTAAAACTTCTATTTCTATACCGATCTTAGACTTTACCCTCTCTAAAATTTCCTTCCTGTTAGTAGCGTTTCTTATAGTTGCTGTAGCAATGGCAAAGCTGTCTTCTATGTCATCGAAGTTGGAAATTATCCTTTGAAATTTTCCTAAAACTTCTATAAGAATTTCTATCCCTTCTTCTGATAATTTTCCATCTTCCAAGTAGGAAACTAAACCTGCTGATTCTTTTTCACTAAATAAATTTTTTACAATTCCATCCACTATCTTGTATACTGATAACTTAATCGTGTTGGATCCTATATCTGTTACTGCGCAAATCATTGTATACACCTCTCTTATTATATTTTACTATATTAATGTTAACTCTTTGTAAATTAAATCAATAAAATAATATCCAATATAATAAATGTAGCACATTTTATAAGAACTAAGGATTTGACATAGATTTAATATTATATTATAATTTAGTGGTTATCTCATGGAGAGTTGTCCGAGAGGCCGAAGGAGCATGATTGGAAATCATGTAAACATTCACGTGTTTCAAGGGTTCGAATCCCTTACTCTCCGCCATGCACTAGATGGGGAACTAGCGATGCCCTGTAACCTGCGATCGCTACAGCAGGGTCGAAGTCCCGAGTTAGGTTTAATTTCCGGATGACGGTATCGGTAAGTGGTGTTGACAAAGTCAGTCTCATGCAACAAGGAGCTGTGAACCTGGTCAGGATCGGAAGGTAGCAGCCATAAGCAGTAGCCCTTGTGTGATATGAGGGTGCTGATTTCGAGCTAACTGCCGGGGTTCCTGTTCGTAAGTTACTATCGACCTCGGGTGTGCTTACATATTAAAAAGGAGTCGGAAAACCGACTCCTTTTTTTGTCTTCTGTTTAATAAGAAGATAGTCTAAACTTTTTAAAATTAAATTATTTGCTTGATTCTTCTAAAACTTTCTTTATAGCTTCGTCTTCTTGCATCTTTCTCATAAATTTAGCAAGGTTAGGATATTCTTCCCAAGACTTAGGTGTATCTTCAGTCCATGTAGCAAGGATAAAAGCATATGGGTCTAAAAGAGTCTTTTTATCTTTATAAATGTGTTCTCTTCCATCAAGCATATCATCAAGACGCTTAGTCATTCTATCTATTTGCTTGTAAGCTGCCTTCTTTACACTTTCCAATTCCTTGTCGTTAGTGCTTGTTGTAAAGCTTTGAGTTCTAAACATAGGTTTGAAAGCCGGGTGATAGTCACCTGTTAAGAAAGCCGCAATTTGGTTAAATAAGAATCTACCTTCAGCGCTATCATCAGGACCCAAATCAGAATCAGGGTTAGTTTCTAATAGGTAATTTATGATAGCACTTAATTGAGTCTTTATATTTCCGTCTCCTGTATCTAGGGCAGGTACTTGTCCAAGCGGAGCTACTTTCTTATATTCTTCAGATCCTAATTTTACTCTTTCAACTTCATAATCAAGACCTAGCCATTCTAATGCAGTCCATACAGCTAGTGAACAGGTTCCCGGTGCGTAATATAATTTCATTTCAAATCCCTCCTAAATAATTTCTGTCCAGAGAATTTTAAATCTATAGAATATTCTCTAAGATATACACATCCTCCTTATACCCCAAAAAATATACTTTAATCTCTGCACACATCCTCCTTATACCCCAAAAAATATACTTTAATCTCTGCCCTTATAAGTAATCCTCTTGTCCGTTAATAAAATTATTCTATTATTTTTTAAATTCTGTTAATATATTTAAAATATCGGTTATAAAGCTAATAATATTGAAAGTAAAATCAAAATAAAAATAAAAAAGGAGAAAGTTTTGTACGATTTAATAATAATTGGAGCAGGTCCTGCCGGGCTATCAGCAGCAATCTACGCTGCAAGGGCCAAAATGGACGCAGTGATAGTAGAAGAAAAGGCAGTTGGCGGACAAATTCTTAACACCTTGGAGATAGAAAACTATCCGGGAAGTGATTTGGAAGAAAGCGGTCCTAGCCTTATGGAAAAGATGAAAAAGCAAATCGAGTACTTCAAGGTACAAGTTATAAATGCAAGAGCTGATGAAGTTTATTTAAATGAATCTATAAAAAAGATTAGACTTTCAACAGGAGAAACTTTAGAAGCTAAGTCCATAATCGTTGCCACAGGAGCAAGTCCCAGAAAGCTTAACTGCAAGGGCGAGCAAGAGTTTACCGGAAGAGGTGTCTCCTACTGTGCAACCTGCGATGCAGACTTTTTTAACGGACTTGAAGTTATAGTTGTAGGTGGCGGAAATACTGCTGTAGAAGAGGCCATCTATCTTACAAGATTTGCTAAAAAAGTTACTGTCTTAGTCAGGGCAGATAAGCTAAGGGCAGATAGACTTGCTGAAGAAAAGGCAAGAGAGATAGAAAATCTTCACTTTAAATTTAACACCTCTCTTGCAGAGATAAAGGGAGAAGGCTTTGTAAAGTCTGTTATTTTAAGAGATAACAAGACCGGAGAAGAAAGTATTTATGAAAGTGAAGACGGTCTTTTAGGAGTATTTGTCTTTGTAGGAACAAGTCCTCATACAGATATATTTAAGGGCAAGCTTGAACTTAATGAAGATGGGTATATCATAGCAGACAAGGATATGAAAACCGATATAAGCGGAGTCTTCGCTGCAGGAGATGTGAGAAATACAAACTTAAGGCAAGTTGTTACAGCGGTCTCTGACGGAGCTATCGCAGCGGTTCAGGCTCAAAAGTATATCGATTCCCTAGCCCTGGAATAAACTTATAAAGATATATAGATTTTTTTAATAATTGGGTATATAATGATTGAGCTTAGAAAATAAAGCTTTTTGAACTTACGATTTAAATTTTTATTAAATTTTAAAATTATTTTGACATATTTATTATAATATGTTATAGTTACATCGTAAGGAAATGAATTACAAAAATTAATATAGAAAAAGGAGAGATTATAATGGCTGAAAATATTTTAGATGGCAAAAAAGTCATCATAATCGGAGACCGTGACGGTATTCCTGGTCTTGCGATTGAAGAATGTATAAACACAGTTGATAATGTTGAAGTAATCTTCTCATCTACTGAGTGTTTCGTCTGAACAAGTGCTGGAGCTATGGACTTAGAAAACCAAAAGAGAGTTAAAGAATTTTCTGAACAATATGGTCCGGAAAATGTAGTGGTTGTTCTAGGTGCATCAGAATCTGAAGCTGCAGGTCTTGCAGCTGAAACAGTAACTATGGGAGATCCTACTTTTGCAGGTGCTTTAGCAGGTGTTGAATTGGGTCTTGCTGTATATCACGTAGTTGAAGACGAAATCAAATCTTTAGTTAATGAAGATGTTTATGACGAACAAGTAGGTATGATGGAAATGGTACTTGACGTTGACGATATCGCT
>JAXFOR010000023.1:0-23019 GCA_034180305.1 Finegoldia sp. | reverse complement strand
AATATAGTATGGTGATAATAGCAAGAGGGATACACCTGTAACCATATCGAACACAGAAGTTAAGCCTCTTAACGCCGATGGTACTTAGACCGGGAGGTCTTGGGAGAGTAGGTAGTCGCCAAACAAGAGATCGAGCTGATTGGCTCGGTCTTTTTTTTATGCTTATTTTTAAGATTAAGTATTTTGAGGTCTTAAAGTATGATATAGTTAAGAATAATTACTACTATTTTGTATTGGAGGTATGGGCTATGAAAATATTAATAAACTTAGTATCTTTAATTATAATAATTTATAATTTAGTGAAGAGAAAGAATAATCTAGTTAAAGCCAATATTCCTACAATATCTATTGTAGTTTCAATATTATTAGCAGTATTTGGATTTACTATTTGGTTTTTAGAAGATAAATCTATTTTAGGACTTATAACTGTTTTAAATGTAGTAATTTGCTTTATGTCCTTTTATTTAGCAGTTGGAATTAATGAAAAATATTTTAATTGTCTTATGGCAAATTCAATAGTTATTATGTCATTAGCTTACAGTGAGATAAATAATATTATACTAACAAGAAAGGGGAATAAATTATATGTAAAATTTAAAGCACATAGCTATGAATTTTTGCAAGAGTATAATTTGGAAGATGAGAAACAAGTTCTAGATCTTATTGATAGACGTATAGGCTCAAATATTTACGAGTAGAAACACAAAAAGACCTACCGATACTTTATAAGGATATATCGGTGGGTCTTTTATAGTTACTTATAAATTTTTATATTAAAAAAATTTTTTTAATATTTAATCTTCTTTTTCTCTTCTGTAGTCAGCCATTACATCGTGAAAGATTTCTCCTGAGGTAGGAGGAGTGTAGGAGATGGCATTGGCACCTGCCTCTATGGTTTTAAGGATGGTTTCGTCATTTGGACCACCTGTTGCCATTATAGGAAATTTAGGACCTGCTATATCCCTTATAATTTTTACTAATTTTGTTGTATCTTTTCCTCCCGATACATTTATCATATCTGCACCCGCATCGACTTTTCCTTTTATATCATCTTTAACAGATATGACAGTAGCTATAAGAGGAATTTCTATAGCGTCTGCTATTTCTCTTATTGTTTCATTAGGTATAGGAGCATTTACTAAGACTCCGTAACAGCCCATAAGTTCTGCTTGTATTGCTATATTCGTAGATCTGTGTCCTGATGTCAATCCACCACCTACACCTGCAAAGACAGGCTTGGATGATGTTTCCAAAACTGCACTTATTATTTCAAGGGTGGGGGTAAATGGGTATACCGCAAGTATAGCATCGGCGTTTGTATTATTTATTATAGCTATATCTGTGGTAAATAAGAATGATTTTATTCTCTTTTCAAATATTTTTATTCCAGAGGCCCTGTATATTGAGTCGGGAACTTTTACGATCCTATGTCTTAATTTTGACTTGTATTCAGGTATGTATTTATCAGCCATTCTACCCTCCTAAGAATTTTATTTAAAACTAAATTTATCTACCAAGATTATACCTTATTTTTATTTGCTTATTCAAGGTAAAAATCTATTTTAAATATTATCTTTTTTAGGTAAAATAATTATTGGAGGGATACGTATGGACGACACAAAGATAAGAGCTCTTAAGCTACATGAAGAAAATAGAGGTAAGTTGGAAATAAGGTCAAAGGTAGCTGTTAACAGTGCAGATGATTTGGCTTTAGCCTACACACCGGGAGTAGCAGAGCCTTGTAAAAAAATACATGAGGATGAAAGTTTAGCCTATAAGTATACTAATAAGGCTAATCAGGTTGCGGTTGTAACTGACGGGTCCGCTGTATTGGGTCTTGGAAATATCGGGGCTTTGGCAGGAATGCCGGTAATGGAAGGAAAATGTGTTTTATTTAAGGAATTTGCAGGAGTAGATGCCTTTCCTATATGTCTAAACACTCAAGATGTAGATGAGATTGTAAAGGCTGTCGAATTGATTGCACCTTCTTTCAGTGGAATAAATCTTGAAGATATATCAGCACCGAAGTGTTTTGAAGTAGAAAAGATCTTAAAAGACAGACTTGATATACCTGTATTTCACGATGATCAACACGGAACAGCTATAGTAGTACTTGCTGCTATAATTAATTCTTTAAAGCTTGTAGGTAAAGAAATAGGAGACTGCAAGATTGTGATAAGTGGAGCAGGGGCTGCAGGAGTGGCTATAGCCAAACTACTTACTCTTTATGGAGCTAAAAATATTTTGCTTTTAAATAGGAGGGGGGTTTTAGATCCTGACGACGAAAGTTTAGATGTCTATAGGCTGGAAATAGCAAGGACTACTAATCCTGAAAGGGAAAAGGGAGAACTTCGTGAGGCTATAAAGGGCTGTGATATTTTTATAGGAGTATCTGCTCCCGGAATCTTGACAGGAGAGATGGTAAAATCTATGAACAAGGATGCAATAGTTTTTGCCCTAGCCAACCCTGTTCCTGAAATTTATCCTGATGAGGCCTTAAGTAATGGGGCTAAGGTAGTGGGAACAGGAAGAAGTGATTTTCCTAATCAGGTTAATAATGTCTTGGTATTCCCGGGAATATTCAGGGGAGCCTTGGACTGTGGAGCAAAAAAAATAACAGATAAGATGAAGTTAGCTGCTGCCAAAGCCTTAAGCGATATGGTGGAAGATCCTAGAGAAGATAGGGTTTTACCTGATGCCTTTGACAGGGATATAAGTAAGAGGGTAGCTAAGGCTGTAGTAGAAAGTTACAAAGAGGAAGTTGACGGTGAGTAAAGATGAAAGATATAGTAGATAGATTTATAAGTTACACTGAAGTTTATACAACGAGTGATCCTGAAAGTGATACTACACCGACTAGCGAAAGACAAAAGGACCTAGGGAAAATTCTTGTAGAAGAACTTCACGAGATGGGAATTGAAAATGCATTTATGGATGACAAGGCTTATGTGTATGCCGGTTTAGATTCAAATACTGATAAAGACATAAGTCCTATCGGATTTATATCCCACATGGATACAGCTCCTGACATGACAGGAGAAGGGGTTAACCCTCAAATTATAGAATATAAGGGTGGAGATATAGTCTTGTCCGACAGCGTAGTTACAAGGGTTGAGGACTTTCCATTTTTAAAGGATTTGGAAGGGCAAACTCTTATCACTACAGACGGATCAACTCTGCTTGGAGCAGATGACAAGGCAGGTATAGCTATTATAATGACAGCTGTGGAATACCTAATCGAAAATCCACAAATAAAACATGGGGATATAAAAATTGCCTTCACTCCTGATGAAGAAGTTGGCAAGGGAGCTCATCTCTTTGATATCGATAGATTCGGGGCAGACTTTGCCTACACTGTAGATGGAGGACCTGAAGGAGAGCTTGAATATGAAAGCTTTAATGCTGCTGAAGCTGACATTAAAATTCATGGCAAGAGCGTCCATCCGGGCAGTGCGAAGGATGTTATGATAAACTCTCAGCTATTAGGTATGGAACTTTTCTCTATGCTTCCTGTTAACCAAAGACCGGAATATACAGAAAACTATGAAGGATTTTTTATGCTGATGAACTTCACAGGTACTGTAGAAGAAACATCAATGAACTTTATTATCAGAGATCACGATAGAGAAAAGTTTGAAGCTAAGAAAAATCTTCTTGAAGAAATAGTTAAATTTTTAAACACCAAGTATGGAGATTTAATTGACCTTGAAATTTCAGATACCTACTATAATATGAGAGAAAAGATAGAACCTGTATATGAAATAGTAGAGCTGGCTAAAAGATCTATGGAAGAGATAGGAGTAGAACCGATAATAAGCCCTATAAGGGGAGGGACTGACGGATCTATCCTTTCATTTAGGGGGCTACCTACTCCAAATCTTTTCACAGGTGGTTACGCTTATCACGGAAAGCATGAGCTTGTTTCTGTAGATCAAATGAAAAAGGGAGTGAACTTACTGGCAAAGATAATCGAAAATCACGCAAAATAAAAGTCACCAAATAGATTTGTATTAAAAAGGGAGTTTTATGAATAAGAAAGTTTGTAAATTCCTAGCATGTCTTCTTTTAGCTGCCTGCATTTTTTCATCATGTTCTATTACAAATTTTAAAGCCCAAGATGAAAAGGTTGAGGAGGTTAAGGAAGAGTTTGTAGAAGAGGAAGTTTCTTTAGAAAAAGAGAATGATATTTTAAAAGAAGAGGTAAAAGAGACTGATAGTGAAGCTGAAATAAGCATAACTTGTTTCGGGGATTACATGAACCACATAACCCAAATCAGGGATGCTGAAAGAAATAATTATGACTTTACAGATTCTTTTGTCCTCGTAAAAGACCTTATTTCACAAAGTGACCTTTCATTTGTAAATTTGGAAACTACTATAGCAGAGAGTGAAGATGAGCTTAGCGGATACCCTAATTTTGCTACCCATGAAAATGTCATAAGGGCAATAAAAGATACCGGTTTTGATGTCTTATCGACTGCGAATAACCACTCTATGGATAAGGGATTTTCAGGAATAGATAATACAATAGATAAAATTGAAGAAAATTCCTTAAAACATACCGGAACTTTTAAGGATGGGGAAAGCACAGATCCTTTAATCTTGGATGTAAAAGGAATTAAGATAGGATTCTTTTCAGCCACAGAGCGGATAAACGGCTTGGAAGGAGATTTGTTAAATTCAGATAGACCCTATAGTGTAAACTTAATTGATACCGATAAGATAGAAAAAGATGTGGACTATTTAAAGGACCAAGGTGTGGACATCATAATGGCTTACTTACACTGGGGAGATGAATACTCAGATGAAGTTAACTATTATCAAAGAGAAACTGCTCAGAGTTTGGCTGACCTCGGTGTTGACATCATAATCGGGTCCCACCCTCATACTATAGAAAAGGATGAAGTCATAGAAACCAACGGCAAAAAGACTTACGTAACTTACTCTCTGGGAAATTTTGTATCTGATCAGAGGGAATCCTATGGTCAGTACTACGGGGTTGAGATAGGAGTATATACTAAGATCAAAATTAAAAAGCAAGTTGGAAAGACTGAAGTTATTTCCTTTGAAAACAAACCATACTATGTCGACAAGTATACAGATGATGTGACGACAAGGTATGTGGTAGTTCCTATAGAAGAGCTAGTAAACGGAGAAATTGATTACGCTAGAAAAGATATAATTGCTGAAGAAGTAGAGAGGGCACAGGATCACTACGAAAGAATTTTCCAGGCCTATTAAGGACCTGATGATTTTTTTGTTTTAATTTATCTATTTTTAAAGCTATTAAAATTTAGAAAAACTTAATATAAAAATCTAAGAGATTTTAAGATAAGATTTTTAAGGGGACTTACAAAGACTTGTAGGTCCTTTTTTAGTAAAAAATTTTTGCAAAAATTTGATATTTATTATCATTGACATAAGGAGACAGAAAGGATATAATACCTGAGTAAATGAGAATAAGTATTGATTACAGGAGGAAAGATTTGTTCGAAAAAGAAGAAGTCTCTCTTAAAAGTGCCAAGGTAAATCATAGATATTTAGTAAAAAAAGTTGGAGGGAACGGAGCTCTTAGAAGGAGAATCATGGATATGGGAATAGTTAAGGGGACCATGATTTATGTCAGAAAGTTAGCTCCTTTGGGTGATCCTATCCAGATAAATTTAAGAGGCTATGAGCTTACCTTAAGGAGAGAGGATGCAAAAAATATAATAGTAGAAGATTTAGGTTTACATAAAAAGGAGGAAGTTAGATGAAGATGAGAATAGCCCTATCGGGTAATCAAAACTCCGGAAAGACTACTCTTTTTAATTTCCTTACAGGATCTAACCAGTATGTAGGTAACTGGCCCGGGGTTACGGTAGAAAAGAAAGAGGGTTACCTAAAAAACGACCCCGACATACAAATAATAGACCTTCCCGGCATATACTCCCTATCACCCTACACTCTTGAAGAGGTAGTTACCAGAGAATATCTTTTGGAAGAAAAGCCTGACGTAATAATAGATGTACTTGATGCATCTAACCTGGAAAGAAATCTCTATCTTGCAACTCAGTTGTCAGAAATAGGGATTCCTATAGTTCTTGCCTTCAATATGATGGATAAGGTGAGAAAGTCAAACATAAAAATCAATACAGGATACATATCAAAAGAGCTGGGCATACCGATAGTTGAAATATCTGCTGCAAGAGGAGAAAATATTGATGAGCTTATAAGGGTTGCCAAGGCGCAAAATAAGGCTGATACCGATCACATTCACTCCTATAGCAAAGATTTTGAAAGAAAATTAATAGAGATAGAAAATTCGATAGCCAGCCTTAAGGATAAGAAGAGTAAGAGGTGGTACTCTACAAAGCTTGTCGAAGATGACGAAAAGGCTATCAAGGATCTTGAAATAAAAGAAGATGAAAGAGAAAAGGTAAATGTGATAATAAATGACCTCCTAAAAACTTATGATGATGATGATGGAGAGTCAATAATTATCGACCAAAGGTATAAGTATATTACTGATGTGGTAAGTCGAGCTGTAAAAAAGGAAGATAACTTTGAGTCAACCACTGAAAAAATAGACAAGATAGCCACAAATAGATACCTTGCAATTCCCTTATTTATCCTCATAATTTTCGGAATTTATTATATAGCTATAGGGCTTGTAAATGATAAGCTGGGACCTATATGGGCAGATGGATTTTTAGGTGAGACAGTACCTTCCTATGCAAGGAGTTTTTTAGAATCCATAGGGACAAGTGAATTTTTAACTAACCTTTTAGTAGACGGGGTTATAGCCGGGGTAGGTTCCGTCTTAGGATTTTTGCCTCTGGTAGCGAGTTTGGAGCTTCTTATAGCCTTTTTAGAAGATGTCGGTTATATGTCAAGAATAGCCTTCATCTTGGACAGATTTTTTAGAAAATTTGGCCTGTCAGGTAAGTCATTTATACCTCTTGTCATAGGGACAGGATGTTCAGTGCCGGGTATCATGTCTACAAGGACTATAGAAAATGATAATGACCGAAGGATGACAATCATGGTAACTTCATTTATGCCTTGCGGGGCGAAGGTAGATATCATAGCCATGTTTGCAGCAGCTATATTCGGTCAGTGGTGGTTCGCCCCATCCTTTTACTTCATAGGGATTATAGCTGTCCTTATAAGCGGTCTGATCCTAAAAAAGACCTCCGCATTTTCAGGAGACAGCACTCCTTTTGTTATGGAGCTTCCTGAATACCACCTGCCGGTCCTTTCAAATATAGCAATGACTACCTGGCACAGGGTGGTTTCCTTTGTTAAGAGAGCAGGATCAATAATCCTTGTTTCTTCCATAGCGATTTGGTTTTTACAAAATATATCAACTGACTTGCATCTAATGGATTTTACTCAGGACAGTAGCAAGTCCATCCTTGCCTTTATAGGATCTATCTTCTCTCCTATCTTTAAACCTTTAGGATTTGGAGATTGGATGGCAACTACAGCAAGCTTTTTAGGCTTAGTTGCCAAGGAAGTGGTTGTAAGTGTTTATGCGATAATAACAAGCTCAAATGGAGATGCCGGTCTTTACGAAGCTGTAAGAAGTAATTTTACAACAGTTTCAGCTATGAGCTTTTTGATATTTAATCAGTTATGTGTACCTTGCTTTGCAGCAGTTGGGGCTATAAGGGAGGAAATGAATTCTAAAAAGTGGACAGCCTTTACCCTACTTTACCAATTTACCTTTGCCTATACAATGAGCTTCATGGTTTATCAATTCGGAAGGATTTTCATCCTTAAGGAAGCAGCTAACCTGGCTACTCTTTTGGCAGGTCTTGTTTTTATAGGATATATCTATCTGATATTTAGAAAAGATAAGTCTAAGCTAAAAGTGGGTAAAAGTAACTTGCAAGATCATAAGGAGTGATATTAATGGCAGATTTTGTTATAGTTCTAGTTCTTATAGTGGCGGTAGTTATGATTTTAAGAAACCTTAAGAAAAACGGTGGAGCTTGTGACTGCGGCTGCAGCTCATGTCCCCATTCTAAAAATTGTAAAGTGAATAGAGATTAGTTAAGGGCGTAATTATGATTACGCCTTTTTAAGCTAAAAGACTAAAATTTATATAAAAACAAGAGATTTTTACATAATTTCATCTAAAAATACAAAAAATTTTGCAATAAAAAGAGATTAGGGTATAATATAGTGGTAATTTATTTTGAATAATGATAAAATTAATTTTATTAATTTTTTAGGAGGAAATATGAGCGGGGAATTAATTAGTAAAGAAAATAATCAAGCTGTATTCACAGTTTCTATCCCAAAAGAAGATTTTGAAAAGGCTGTAGAAGACAGTTATAACAAGAACAAGAAGAGATTTACAGTTGATGGTTTTAGGAAGGGAAAAGTTCCTAGAAAAATACTTGAAAGAAAATTTGGGGAAGGATTATTCTACGAAGATGCAATAAATGCATTGCTTCCGGATGCTTATGAAAAAGCTCTTGAAGAATTAAAATTAGAACCTGTAGCACAACCTGTTATAGATATAGACGAAGTTGATAAGAATAAGGACTTGGAAATCAAATTTACAGTTGACTTACTTCCTGAATTTGAACTTGGAGATACAAAAAACCTTAAGGCAAGCCTTAGAGAATACAAGGTAAGTGATGAAGATGTAGATATGGTTATAAATCATGAACTTGAAAGAAACGCTAGAATTGTAGACGTAGACGACAGAAACACTAAGGATGGAGACAGTGTAGTTTTAGATTTTGAAGGCTTTGTTGACGGAGAAGCCTTTGAAGGCGGACAAGCTGAAGACTATGAACTTGTTATCGGATCAGGTACTTTTATTCCGGGCTTTGAAGAACAATTAGTTGACAAGAAAATCGGCGAAGAATTTGATGTGAATGTAACTTTCCCTGAAAATTACCACGCTGAAAACTTGGCAGGTAAAGAAGCTACTTTCAAGTCTAAGATAAAGTCTATAAAAGAAAAAATCTTGCCTGAATTGGATGATGAATTTGTTAAAGATGTATCTGAATTTGACACTTTGGATGAATACAAGAAAGATATAAGAGAAGGCTTGGAAAAAGACAGCAAAAACAGAGAATTAGTAGACAAGCAAAACAAGTCAGTTCTTGCTCTGATTGATACAACTGATTTCGAACTTCCTAAGTCAATGATTGAAGCTGAAGTAGATGCTCAATTCGAAGACTTTTCACAAAGAGTAAGATCTATGGGTATAGATTTAGACCAATACTTTGCTATTACTCAATCAAGTGAGGAAGCTGTAAGAGACCAATTAAGACCTAATGCAGAAACTAAGATCAAGGGAGACTTGGTTATAGATAAGTATACTGATGTCAATAAGATAGAAGCATCAGATGAAGAAATAGATGAAGAATTAAAAGAACTTTTCAAGGTCTACGGAGACGGGGATGAAAGTGAATTTGTAGAAAACTTCAAAAACAGCCCTAGCGTAGAATATATCAAGAGAGATATTAAGAGAAGAAAAGCTTTAGATAAGTTAGTAGAAGAAGTTAACTTTGAATACGAAGAAGAAGTTAAGGAAGAAAGCACTAAGGAAGACTCTGAAAACTAAGATAAAATCTACTAGCCTGAGCCTGATAATATAAGGGAGTGATTATATGTCATCATTAGTACCGATGGTTGTTGAACAAACAAGTAGGGGAGAAAGATCTTACGATATTTTTTCAAGACTTTTAAAGGAAAGAATAATATTCGTTTCAGGAGAAGTAAATGACGCTATGGCAGACTTGGTTATAGCTCAACTCCTATTTTTAGAAAGTGAAGATCCTAAGAAAGATATACAAATGTATATCAATTCACCTGGTGGATCAGTTTCTGCAGGACTTGCAATCTATGATACTATGAACTATGTAAAGCCTGACGTTTCAACAATCTGCATGGGAATGGCTGCATCAATGGCTGCAGTTCTACTATCAAGCGGAACAAAGGGGAAGAGGTTTGCTTTGCCTAACTCAAATACCCTAATTCATCAACCACTTGGAGGAGCTCAAGGACAAGCATCAGATATAGAAATTCACGCTAAGCACATTTTAAAGACAAGAGAATTGTTAAATAATATCTTAGCTAAGAATACCGGACAAGATCTCGAAAAAATTGAAAGAGATACAGACAGGGACTATATTTTATCAGCTGAAGAAGCTAAAGAATACGGATTAATAGACGAAGTAATTACAAATTCAAAATAAAGGAATTTAAATGACCGAAATAGACAATAATTATAGATGCTCTTTTTGTGGCAAAAGTCAGGACGAAGTTGAAAGACTTATAGCCGGACCTAACGGAGTCTTTATCTGCAATGAATGTGTAGAGCTTTGTAGTAATATCATCTTTGAAGAAGAAAAAGCTTTTGAACAAGATCAAAGAGATGACCTATACCTTCCTAAGCCTAAGGACATAAAAAAAATCCTGGACGATTATGTAATAAAACAGGAAGATGCCAAGAAAACTCTGGCAGTTTCAGTGTATAATCACTACAAGAGGATAAAGGCAAGTGTAAATGACGATAGCGATGTTGAGTTACAAAAGTCAAATATCCTCTTGGTAGGACCTACAGGTAGCGGGAAGACTCTTCTTGCACAAACCTTGGCTAAGATTTTGGATGTTCCTTTTGCCATAGCCGACGCTACAAGCCTTACTGAGGCAGGATATGTAGGAGAAGATGTCGAAAACATTATTCTTAAACTTATCCAGGCAGCTGACTATGACATAGAAAGGACTGAAAAGGGAATTATCTATATAGACGAAATAGATAAGATCACAAGGAAGTCCGAGAACCCTTCTATAACAAGAGATGTAAGTGGTGAAGGAGTCCAACAGGCCCTTTTAAAGATAATAGAAGGGTCTGTCTGCAACATACCACCTCAAGGTGGCAGGAAGCATCCTCACCAAGAGTATATCCAAGTAGATACTACTAATATCTTATTTATAGTCGGGGGAGCCTTTGAAGGAATAGAAAAAATAATTGAAGCTCGTACAGATAGTTCCAGCATAGGATTCGGGGCAGATATAGAAAGTGATTCCGATAAAGATTACAAGGAATATATTAAACAATTAAGACCTGAGGACTTGGTTAAGTACGGCTTGATACCTGAATTTATAGGAAGGATACCTGTTATAGTTGACCTTGAAGAACTTGACAGGGAGTCTTTAATACAAATTCTTGTTGAACCTAAAAATTCAATAATAAAACAATATCAAGAATTATTCAGGATGGATGGAGCAGAATTGGAATTTACCGATGATGCTTTAGCAGCAATTGCAGATCTTGCTTTTGAAAGAAAGACAGGAGCGAGAGGACTAAGATCAATAATTGAAAAAATATTGATGGATATTATGTACGAATTGCCATCCAGAGATGATATAAACAAGGTTACAATCACTGAAGCTGTTGTAAAACAAGGTGATAAACCTGAATTGATACTGAAATAGATAGTAAATAGCTCACTTAAGGTGAGCTATTTTTAAAGGGAAAGAAAAGGATTACTATGACAGAAAAAACAGAAAATAAAGATTTGTACATGCAAAGGAGAGAAAATCTGCCTGTAATAGCCTTAAGAGGAATGTGGCTTTTTCCAAATAATATCCAGCAGATAGAAGTTGGAAGGCAAATCAGCTTAAATGCTATTAATGCAGCAATGCTCAGAAATTCTCAGGTCTTTATAACATCGCAAAAAGACTCTTTGGACGAAACAATCTCTATCGATAATTGCTATGAGATAGGGGTGGTAGCTGATATAAAGCAGACTTATAGGTTGGCAAACGGAAACCTGGCTGTTCTCGTGGAAGGCCTGGAAAGGGCAAGTATAAATAGTCTTGTAGACAATGATAATTTTATTGAAGCTGAGGTAAATATTTACGAATATCAAAAGGAAAACTATGAGCCTAAAGAGCAAACTAAGGCAATAATAAGGATGATAGCTTCATCATTTGAAGATTACTCTCAGGCTCTTAGGAAAAATGTAACAGCTGAAATAAATATGATGCTTGAAGAAGAAGACTATAGCAAGCTTGTCGATAACATAGCCATGCTTATTTCTTTAAATGCCGAATATGCTAACAGAATTTTATCTATCTTAGATGTAGATGAGAGAGTGGAAAAAGTATATGAGATGATGGTTGAAGAAATTGAGTTTATACAAATAAGGCAAGATATCGAGAGAAAAATAAGCAAGGAAATGAATGATTCTCAGAGAGAATACTTTCTTCAAGAAGAAATGAAAATGATAAGAAGTGAACTCGGAGATGAATTTGGCTATAGCGACTTAGATGACTACAAAAAGAGGATAGAAGGTCTTAAGCTTGATGAAGAATCACAAGATCACCTCCTAAAGGAATTATCAAGATTAGAAGTTATGAATTCAAATAATCCCGAATCTACAGTAATAAGGACCTATCTTGATGAAGTTTTAGAAATTCCTTGGAATAAAAAATCAAAGAGTCGCATAGACCTTAATAAAGCTGAAGATATTCTTGAAAAATCCCACTACGGCCTTAAGAATGTAAAGGAAAGAATTTTAGAGTACCTGGCAGTAAAAAAACTTACAGGAAGCTTAAAGGGACCTATACTTTGTCTTGTAGGACCTCCCGGGGTAGGTAAGACATCTATTGCAAGGTCTATAGCTAAGGCAACAGGAAGAAAATTTGTATCCATGAGACTAGGTGGCCTTAGGGATGAAGCTGAGATAAGAGGGCACAGAAAGACCTATATAGGAGCTATGCCGGGTAGGATAGTAGAGTCTCTGCAAAGGGCAAAGACTATGAATCCGGTCTTTCTTTTAGATGAAATTGACAAACTTGCAGCTGATTACAAGGGCGATCCATCATCCTCTCTTTTAGAAGTTTTAGATCCTGAACAAAACGATGAGTTTAAGGATAATTATATAGAAATAGCTGTGGATCTTTCAGACGTGCTTTTTATTACAACAGCAAACTCTATCGACCCTATCCCTGACGCCCTTAGAGATAGGATGGAAATAATAGAAGTTAACAGTTACACAGATTATGAAAAGTATGAGATAGCTAACCGTTACCTAATTCCAAAACAACTAAAGGAAAACGGACTTAGGCAAGATCAATTCCACATTACTAAAGAAGCTATCTACATTTTAATCAATAACTACACCAGAGAAAGTGGAGTCAGAGAGCTGGAAAGGACAATAGGTAAGCTTGTAAGAAAGGCTGTTCTTAAGGTTTCTAAGGATAAGTTAAAGAAGGTAAGCGTAAATAAGTCAAATATAGAAAAATATTTAGGACCGCTTAAATTCTTAGATGAAGCAACTCTCAAGGAAGATACTGTTGGAGTTGTAAACGGTCTTGCCTGGACAAGAGTCGGCGGGGTAATTTTAAACATAGAAGCAAGTGTTATGGAAGGGTCAGGAAAGACTCAGCTTACAGGTCAGCTTGGAGATGTTATGAAAGAATCCGCTATGGCAGCTATATCCTATGTTAGAAAGAGACAAAAAGATCTTGGAATAGAGGGAGACTTTTACAAGGATAAGGACATCCACATCCACGTTCCCGAAGGAGCGGTTCCAAAAGACGGACCATCTGCCGGAGTAACTATGGTCACAGCCCTTGTATCAGCTCTTACAGGGCGAAAGGTTAAAAAAGATTACGCCATGACCGGAGAAATTTCTCTGACAGGTAGGGTAATGCCTATAGGTGGAGTTAAAGAAAAAGTTTTGGCAGCTCACAGGTATGGAATAGATAAAATATTTTTGCCTGAAGAAAATAAGAGAGATGTAGAAGAAATAGATGCTGATATAAGAAAAAAAATCAATTTTTATTATGTCAAAGATGTCAGTCAAATCTTAGATGAGGTATTGGTCTAATGAAGATAGGAGTTATGAGTGACAGCCACGGGTCCTTGGCAAATAGCCTAAAGGCTCTTGATCTTTTGGACGACTGTGACCTTATTATCCATCTGGGAGATGTTCTCTACCATGGACCTCGTAATGATCTGCCGGATGACTACAATCCTAAGGCTCTGGCAGAGATTCTAAGCGAGAGAGAGGATATAATCTATGTCAGAGGAAATTGCGACAGTGATGTAGATGAAATGGTTATAAAAAGAGATCTTTCTAAAGATCACAGGATAATTGATTTGGGAAAGTATAGGCTCTACTTAGTCCATGGTTACAAGGAAGATGAAGAGCAAAGACTTAAAAAAGCAAAAGCTAACAAGGTCGACATAATAGCCACAGGCCATACCCATATAAAGGATCTAAGGTTTGTAGACGGGATAGTTCTTTTAAATCCCGGCTCCACTTCAATAGCAAAAGACGTAACAAAGTCAGTGGCAAAGATTTATGATGACAGGATAGACCTGATAAACTTAAGTGATGAAAGCCTTATAAAGACTTTAGATTTATAGGAGGTAGGGCAATATGATATTAGTAGGAGCTAAGGATATAGAAAAATCATTTGTAGACAAAAACATATTGCATGATGTTACCTTCAATATATCAGATAAGGACAAGATAGGGCTTGTTGGGATAAATGGAGCCGGAAAAACTACGCTTTTTAATATCCTTACCGGCAAACTTCCATATGATTCGGGAGACCTCTTTATAAAAAACAATATAAAGATAGGCTACTTGGAACAACACTCATCCTTTGATCCTTCCAATACCTTGTATGAGGAGTGCCTGAGTGTTTTTAAGGATGTTTTAACCTTAGAGGCAGGACTTAGGAAGATGGAAGTTGAGATGGAAACTAGCCAAAATCTGGAAGATCTTCTTAACAAGTACCACAAGGATTTAGAAAAGTTTGAAAAAATGGGAGGCTACCAGTACGACTCCGAGATTAAGGGAGTTTTAAAGGGCTTTGGCTTTAGCGAGGATGATTACGATAAAAACGTAAATCAATTTTCCGGAGGGCAAAAGTCCAGAATCATGCTCGCAAAGTTAATCTTGGAAAAAAATGACCTTCTTTTTCTAGATGAACCGACAAACCACTTGGACATAGAGGCCATAGAATTTTTGGAAAGCTTTCTTAAAAATTATAGGGGAGCCTTTCTGGTAATCTCCCATGACAGATTTTTCTTGGACAATGTAGTTTCAAGGATTTTTCATATGGAGCAAGGGACTTTAAAAGCCTATGAAACAGATTACACAGGCTTTATAAAGCAGAGAAAAATCTACATGGATATCCAAAAGAAAGCCTATGAAAATCAGCAGAAAGAGTATAAGAGGCAGCTTGAAATCGTAGAGAAGTACACCAACACAGATAATGCCAAGAAAAATAAGCAGGGGCAGTCCAGAAAAAAACTTCTTGAAAAGATGAAACTGATGGATAAACCTGAATACGATGATGGTACTTTTTCTATAAGCTTTAAGCTAAATGTGGAAAGCGGCAAAGATGTTTTAAAGGTAGAAAATTTATCGAAATCATTTGACGGTAAAAAAATATTTGAAAATATATCCTTTGATGCCTACAGCAGCGAAAAGGCAGGAATAATAGGGGCTAATGGTGTAGGTAAGTCTACCTTGTTTAATATCATAACAGGAAAGATAAGTCCTGATGAGGGGAGGGTAAGGCTGGGCAGCAACGTAAGGATAGCCTACTTTGACCAGGAGCAAAAAAACTTAAATCCTTCTAACACAATTATAGATGAAATTTGGGATACTTATCCTAGGCTCACTCACTTTGAGGTTAGGTCTGCCCTTGCCAAGCTAAATTTTTACGGCGATGATATTTTTAACCTCATAGAAGATTTAAGTGGGGGAGAAAAGGCGAGAGTATCTTTATTAAAAATTATGCTCTCGGATTCTAATTTTCTTCTTATGGACGAACCGACCAACCACTTGGACATTGATTCAAAGGAAGCATTGGAAGATGCCCTTTTGGAATATCCGGGAACAGTTCTTGTAATTTCTCACGACAGGTATTTTTTAAATAAGGTCTGCGAAAAAATCTTGGTCCTTGAAAGTGATAAGGTTACAAGCTATCTTGGAAATTATGACTATTATCAGGAAAAACTAAGAGAAAAAGAAGAGGATCAAGAGGAGGAAAGACCTAATAAGACCCTTTTAAACAAGGAAAAGAAAAAGGAAAAGGACTTTAACAAAAAGGTCAAAAAACTTAAAAATAAGATAGTTGACATTGAAAGGGAGCTTTCCAAGGTCGACCAAAGGATTAAGGAGATAGAAGATATCTTTTCCGATAATTCAATTTATGAAGATAAGGAAATGATCTTAGACCTTACGAGCGAGATGGAAGCCTTAAATAAAAGACAGGATGAGCTTTTAGAAGAATGGGAGCTTGCAGAAGAAGAATATGATAATTTTATAGATAGTTAGGAGGCGATAAAATGGAAGCAAATAATTTTTTTGAAAAACATTTTAAGTTAACAGAGAGAAAAACAAGCGTAAAGACAGAAATAATGGCAGGGCTTACAACCTTTATGACAATGAGCTACATCTTAGCTGTAAATCCTGACCTACTTAGCCAAGCAGGGATGGATAAGGGCGGAGTGTTTACGGCAAGTATTATTTCATCAATCATAGCCATGTTGGTTATGGGATTTTTGGCAAACTTGCCTTTCGGTATGGGACCTGGGATGGGGCTTAACGCCTTTTTTACCTATACAGTAGTTTTAGGAATGGGTTATAGCTGGCAATACGCTCTTACAGCAGTATTTTTAGAAGGTATAGTATTTTTAATCTTATCATTATTTGGAGTAAGAGAAGCAATTTTTAAAGCTATTCCACTTACCTTAAAAAAGGCTGTATCAGCAGGAATCGGTTTATTTATAGCCTTGGTAGGCCTATCAAGTGCAGGAATTGTAACTCCGGGAGACGGAACAGTTTTACAGTTAAGTTCACTTGCTACAAGGGAAAGCTTAGTTTTTATAGTAGGACTTTTAGTTATAGCAATTTTGTTGGCCAAGGATGTAAAGGGATCTTTATTATATGGTATTTTAGTAGCAACTGGACTTTCTCTTTTATTAGGGGTCAGTCATTATCAAGGAGGATCACCCATTACCCTACCTCCATCAATAAAAAATGTTGCCTTTAAGTTGGACTTTAAAAATATATTTACAGCGGATATGTTTGCAGTTATGTTTACCTTCCTGTTTGTAGATATTTTTGATACAGTCGGTACCCTTGTAGGGGTAAGTGATAAGGCGGGCTTACTTGATGAAAAGGGAGACTTGGAAGCAGCAGGTCCTGCTTTGCTTGCGGATGCTATAGGAACTACTGCAGGGGCCTTACTTGGAACATCTACAGTTACAACCTTTGTGGAAAGTGCGTCAGGAGTTGCTGACGGAGGAAGAACAGGACTTACTTCTATATCAACAGCCTTTTTCTTTTTCCTAAGCCTCTTCTTATTCCCTATATTTTCTATGATCCCATCACAAGCAACAGCACCTGCTCTAGTAATAGTAGGTCTTATGATGATGAGTTCAGTAGTGGATATAAACTTTGATGACTTTACAGATTCTATCCCGGCCTTTCTTACAATAATAATGATGCCTTATGCTTATTCTATAGCTGAAGGAATATCATTCGGAATGATATCATATGTAATTTTAAAATTCCTATCAGGAAAGAGAAAAGAGATATCACCTCTAATGTATATCTTGGCGCTTATATTCCTCTTAAGAAAATTACAACCTTTATTCGGTTAAAAATAAATATAATTTTTTCGGTAGTTGCTTTAAAAAGTGGCTGCCGTTTTTTTATGCGATTAAAAAGTAAATGATACAATTTATCAAATTAGGGCTTAATAAGGGCTTATAAATTGGGCATAAATTAAAGAGCTGATATAATATTAGGGTAGTTTAATTAAAAAAGTAAGGAGGGATTATGGATAAGAGATCAATACAACAGGAATTAAATGAAGAGCTACTTAACAGCTACTTGGAAAAGAAGGAATTAGGGAAGCTAAAAGAGCAAATTTCTAAGTACAACCCTGTAGATATAAAAGAGTACATAGAAGACCTTGACACAAAAAATATGCTCCTAGTTTACAGGCTTTTATCTAAAGACGATGCAATAGAAGTTTTTACGGAAATGGACCTTGATGAACAGAAGGTACTTTTACACGCCTTTACCGACAAGGAAATGGTAGAAATAATTGATGAGCTATACTTTGATGACTACATAGACTTGCTCGAAGAAATGCCGGCGGGAGTTGTAAAGAAAATTCTTAGAGAGTCCGATGAAAATAAGAGGAATATGATAAATAGGTTCTTGTCATATCCTGAAGATTCCGCAGGGTCTTTGATGACAATAGAATTTGTGGAATTAAAGCCTTACCAAACAGTCGAAGAGGCCTTGAATATAATAAAAAAGACAGGAGTCGATAAGGTAACGGTTTATACCTGTTACGTAGCTGATGAAAAGAAAACTTTGCTTGGTTTTGTTTCTTTAAGAAAGATTGTTACAAGCGAACCTGATACAAAAATATCCGATCTTATGATAGAGGATATTATATATGTAAACACAGATGATGACCAAGAGTATGTAGCTGATATGTTCAAAAAGTACGGCTTCGTTGTTATACCGGTAGTTGACAACGAAAAAAGGTTAGTAGGAATTATAACAGTTGATGACATTATGGAAGTAATGGAACAAGAAGCTACAGAAGACTTTCAAAAGATCGCAGGTACCCTACCGGAAGATGAATCCTACATGGACCTAAGTGCTCTTAGGCTTGCGAAAAACAGACTGCCTTGGTTACTTATTCTGATGATATCAGGAGCTTTATCAGCAACCGTCCTTAAAAGATACGAGGACGTTATCCAGGCTGTTATAGCCCTAAATATGTTTATCCCTATGCTTACGGACTCAGGTGGGAACGCAGGATCTCAAGCATCAACCCTGGTAATCCGTGCCATGGCTACAGGAGAGATCGAGCTTAAGGATTGGCCTAAGGTAATTTGGAAAGAATGTAGGATAGGTATTATAGCAGGTCTGGTTATGGGTATAGTCACCTTTATGAAGTGCTTCTTATTTGATAAGGTTTCAGCTACAGTTGCCATAACAGTTTCCATGACAATATTTTGTATAGTCCTTATTGCCAAGGTAATAGGGGCAGGTCTTCCTATGCTTGCTAAAAAACTTGGCTTTGACCCTGCTATAATGGCAAGTCCTCTTATAACTACTGTAGTTGATACTCTCGGACTTTTAACATATTTTGAAGTTGCCAAAATAATTTTAAAAATTTAATTATTGACAAAATTAAAAATAGTAGATATAATCATTTATTTACTTGACACTAAGAGGGCCTTATAGTATACTGTACTTAAGTTACTTATATTCTGTTAGGGGGAATAGTATGCAAGAAATAAATGACTTAAATACTATTAAAAGTCGTGTTAAGGATAATATTGGTAAAGATGTTATTGTTGAAACAGACAAAGGACGAAACAAGATTGTAACGAATAAGGGAATTATTGAAGAAGCTTTTCCAAGCTTGTTCACAGTTCGAATTACAAATGATTATGATTCTGAAAGGACTATTTCCTACACTTACTCAGATATTTTGACATCTACGGTAAAGTTGGAAATATGTCAATAGAATTATGCTAATAAACGGCCGAAAGGTCGTTTTTTAATTGTTTTATGAGAGGTTTTAGATGAAAAAAATATTCATATCAGATAAGTGCCCTGACTGTAGGAGAATTTTTGATTTAATTGATGAGAAGAAAGATAACTTTGACTTTATAAATATAACTGAGTCCATGGCAAATCTAAAGGAATTTCTAAGATATAGAGATAAGCTTGAAGAATTTGATATAATTAGGGAAAATAACAAGGTAGGTATCCCTGTAATGATAGATGAAAATAATAAGGCGGTTTTCTTAACCGAAAAAGAAATAGAGAATTTATAGATGAAAGTTAATTCGTATGCAAAAATAAACTTGGCCCTTGATATAACAGGCGAGAGATCAGATGGCTACCATAATATAGATACCATAATGAATCTGATTGATTTAAAAGATGTCATGGATATTAGGGAAAATTATACCGGTGATCTAAAGCTCTCTTGTGATAATCCTAACTTTCCAACAGATCAAAGTAATATAATTTACAAAGTTTTCAAGGAAGTTAAAAAAATAAGAGATATAGAGAAGGGTTTTGATATAGCTGTTAGTAAAAACATTCCCATAGCAGCGGGCCTTGCAGGTGGAAGTTCAAACGGATGTGAATTTTTACTTGCCATAGATGAAATCTTAGATCTTCAATTAAGTGATGATGAAATATTTGAAGTTTGCAAGAAGGTCGGGGCTGATCTCTATTACTTTACAAGCAAAAAAACCGTGAGAGCCAGGGGAATTGGAAATGAGCTTGAAGAATTAAGCCCCTTTGGAGAAAAAAACATACTCATAGTAAATAATTCAAAGGCCGTTTCATCAAAGACAGTCTATGAAAACCTAAAAATTTATGGAAGTGGGATAGGTAACTTATGTGATATGATTAATAGGAAAGACTATGGATCATTTTACAAAAAGACTTATAACATAATGGAAGGTGTTACCTTTAAGATGTTACCTGAGCTTAAAGACATAAAAAACGAAATTTTAAACTTAGGAGCTGACTATGCCCTTATGAGTGGGTCAGGTCCGACTATTTTTGGCTTATTTGAGGATGATTTATTATTTGATAGAGCCTACAGACAAATAAAGGATAAATATGAATATGTGTTCAAAACGAAAACAATATAAGAAAATTGGATTTGTGGACTCAGGACTTGGAGGACTTACTGTACTTATTAAATTTTTAGATGAAGATTTTTTTGATGAATATGTTTATTTGGCAGATAATAAAAATATTCCCTATGGGGGGAAGAGTAGGGAAGACCTACTTGCTATATCTAATA
Source organism: Finegoldia sp. (assembly GCA_034180305.1). Classification (GTDB taxonomy): domain Bacteria; phylum Bacillota; class Clostridia; order Tissierellales; family Peptoniphilaceae; genus Finegoldia. The sequence continues at coordinate 2,175 of JAXFOR010000023.1, read as the reverse complement.
AAGTAGCAGAATTTTTTAATCAAAAGCAAGTTGATGGTTTGATTATAGCCTGCAACACCCTAACTACAGTAACTTTGGACAATATCAAAGCAAAGACTGATTTCGATGTCTATGGCATATCGGAGTACGGGGTAAGAGGAGCAGTGCAAGCTACAAAAAATAAAAAAGTGGGCCTTTTGGCCACAGAGTCTGCTGTAAAATCTAATTACTTCAAAAAAGCTCTAGCTGATTTTGGGATTGACTGCTACCAGGTAGCCTGTCCGGAGTTCGTTGAAATAGTTGAAACCGATAAGTATGATGAAGATAGCATAAGACTTTTAGTAAAAAAGTATGTAGGTTATCTTGTAGATAAAGGGGTAGATACTATTATAATGGGTTGTACTCATTATCCTCTCTTACGCAACTATTTTGAAGAAGTTGCTCCGGGGGTAAAGTTTATAGATCCGGCAGATACAATAATAAAAGAGTTTATCAGCGAGGAAAAAAGAGTTGGCAACCATAACCCTAGAGTTGATATATACAACACCAAGGGGTCAAAAAAGTTTATAGACAAGGCCAACTCTATAATACACAGAAAAGTTGATAAATTAAAGGAGGTAAATATATGACAGATTTTGAATACGTTAAGAAAAATGTTTGGCAAAGTGTTGATGAAGATGAATACAAGGAAATATTTTCTTACAATGAAAGATATAAGGACTTTCTAGACCAAGGAAAGACAGAAAGAGAGGCAAACTCTTATATAATAAATAAGGCCAAGGAAAATGGATTCGTAGAGTTATCTGAAGCCTTAAAGGGAGAAATAAAAAAAGGAGACAAGATTTATTTTAACAATAAAAATAAGTCAAGCATTCTTCTTGTAATGGGTGAAGATATCAATGATGGACTTAATATAGTAGGCTCTCACATAGATAGCCCTAGACTTGATATAAAGGCAAATCCTATTTATGAAGAAGACAACATCTGCATGATGAGAACTCATTACTACGGAGGAGTTAAAAAACACCAATGGACTACAATTCCCCTTGCCTTACACGGAGTTATTTATACAAGCCAAGGGGAAAAAGTTGAAATATCAATAGGTGAAAAGGAAGAAGATCCTGTATTCTTTATCAATGAGCTCTTAGTTCACCTTTCCAAGGACTTGGAAGCAAAAAGTCTTGCAGATGGAATAGAAGGGGAAAAGTTAGCTATAGTAATAGGCCACGACTCCTATAAATTTAAAGACGAAGAAAAAAATCCTATAAAAAAATCAATCCTTAGCTACTTAAATAAGGAATATGGCATAATCGAAGAAGATTTCCAAATAGCAGAGTTGGAAGTTGTACCTGCCAGCAAAGCTAGAGATGTAGGATTTGATAGAGCTATGATAGCAGCTCACGGTCATGACGACAGAGTTTGCTCATATGCTTCTCTTGAAGCTATTTTAAAAGTTGAAAATCCAAAGATAACAGCAGTTTCCTTATTTGTAGATAAGGAAGAAATAGGTTCAGTAGGTAATACAAGCATGGATGCTCCTTTCTTAAATAATATGATTGCAGAAATTTTAGAAAATCAAGGTGGATTTAACCAACTTAAACTTAGTAGAATTTTGGCAAAGACAAAAGTTTTATCTGCAGATGTAACAGCAGCAGTTGACCCTCTATACCCTGAAGCTACAGAAAAAAGCAACTCAGGCCTTTCAGGTTGCGGGGTAACTATAAGTAAGTTTACAGGATCTAGAGGCAAAGGCGGATCTAACGATGCCAATGCCGAATTTTTAAATTATTTAAGAAAAACTTTTAAGGACAATGATATAATCTATCAAACAGGAGAACTTGGAAAAGTAGATCAAGGTGGTGGGGGAACTATTGCCTATATTTTAGCTAACCAAGGGGCTGAAGTAGTAGATTGCGGTACAGCCATGTTATCAATGCACGCTCCTATAGAACTTTTATCTAAAGCAGACAGCTATATGACAAGCAAGGCTTATCACGCATTCTTAAAATAGAAAACAAAATAGAATAAAAAAAATGGTAAAAGCACTTGACAAGCAGGGATAAAGTTGATATTATAGACAAGCATTCCACTTGTTAAGTGCTTTTTAATTTAATGTAAAAAATAAATCAAAAAAGTCTTGACAGATGATAAATAAGAATGTATACTTTAATAGTTGTCGATTCAAGCGAGACTTTA
>JAXFOR010000010.1:0-11114 GCA_034180305.1 Finegoldia sp. | reverse complement strand
AATATAGTATGGTGATAATAGCAAGAGGGATACACCTGTAACCATATCGAACACAGAAGTTAAGCCTCTTAACGCCGATGGTACTTAGACCGGGAGGTCTTGGGAGAGTAGGTAGTCGCCAAACAAGAGATCGAGCTGATTAGCTCGGTCTTTTTTTGTGTCCATTTTTACGATTAACTATTTTAAAGTTTATAAATTTAAATTAATAGAAAGATAAATATATAAAAGAAAAAAGATAAATTTTTTAAGTTTATCTTTTTTTCTTTTCAACTGAAAAGTTTAATCTGTTGACAAATAATTTTTCAAATAATATAATCTAGTTATAAAAACTAGATGAGGTGAATTTTATTTATGGGAATTGATTTAATGGATTGGGAAGCCATACCTGACTTCGGGATCTACAGCGAGCAACTGCTGTCGATAATAAACAAGGAAATTTATAATCATGATGACCCTTTAAGCTCAAGCATGGTAAATAATTATGTCAAAAAGAAGTACATAGAAAAACCTGTCAAGAGGAAGTATTACAGAGATCAGGTGGCTGCCCTTATCCTGATAAGCCTCTTTAAAGGCGTCTTGAATATGGATGATCTTTCCTATGCTCTAAACATCTTAATAGATAAGTATGGCTTGGAAGATACTTATAAAAGATTTAAGGCTGCCTTTAAGGGAGAAGAATCAGAAGATAAGTTGATAGAGAATATGGTTGAAATGATCAAGGCTAAAAATAAAATAGAAGAAATTATTTTTGAAGAAAGAAGTGATACTAATGAAGTTATACAGTGAAGAAGAAGAAATAATAAACTACACAAGTCATCTAACATCTCTGATAATACTTGCAATCCTTGTAGTCCCTATAATAATAAAGGCCTTGATTCTTAATGACATGCCTAAATTTGTATCTTTCTTAGGCTACTTCGTAGCCGTAGGACTTATGTTCTTATCATCGACTCTTTACCATATCTCAAAAAATGAAAAAATAAGAGAAAACTTAAGACTCTTAGATCACTGCTCAATTTACCTTTGCATAGCAGGAACCTACACTCCTATCTTGATAATGGGACTTAAAGACAGCTTTTCAAGGCTTATATTTGTAATAGTTTGGATCCTGGCAATAGTAGGTATACTCTTATATGTTATCTTACATAAAATGGGCAAACACTCCTTGGAAAGTAAAATTTCAATATTTATCTACCTTGGCATGGGTTGGATATCAGTTTTTCTGATAAAAAATATAATCCAAACTATAGGAATTGATTTTTTAATCTGGATTTTACTGGGAGGAATTTTCTATACAGTAGGAGTTTACTTTTACAAAAATAACAAAATTAATTTCAATCACGCCATCTGGCACTTCTTGATAATAGCAGGAACTTTTTCAATGCTCCATGGCATTTTAGAATATTTTAACGTATAAAAAACAGAGATACAGTTGAAGTATCAACTGTCTTTTTTATGTCTTGAAAAATGAAATCATTTTAATAGAGTATTTTTAATAATAGAAAACTTTCTCAAATATTACAATTTTTATGTTATCATCTATCTATAGAGGGAGATTTTATGGGTATAATAAAGACTCCTTTGGGGGAGATAATTGTAAAAGTTGACAATAAGGAAATCGATTATAAGTATAAAAAATATGATAATGATAGTACTTGCCCGGATCTGCTTGGAAGGTATCTGATAGAAGTCCAATCTGAGCCCACAGGTCAAAAGTATAAGATTTCTTGTGAGATAATGAGTAATAATCTTTTAAAAGGGGAGATTGAATCAGGAGAAATGTTGTCATGTATGGGTTTTTATGGGGAAGACAGTATAAAGTTATCTATAGGAACATATGGAGAAGAGCAGGATATGATCCACCCTATTCTTTTTATTCAACAAACGACTACGATATAGATTACATAAAAAATGGACTTTATTATGAAGTCGAAACAGATACTAGGACAAATAAATATTTTTCGGGATAGCTTGGATTGATGATGTCGGATACGATGATTCTTTCGATAATGCTTATTATTCTAATAGAGAAGTGCAAACATGGTATGGAGCAGATCCTTGGTATATAGATATGGATACTGTCAAAATGGGAGTATATGGATCAAAAAATAGATAATAAATCAGATAGAAAAGCAGGAGAAGATTATGGCTAAGGGAATAATTTACCTAATGACAACAATAGTGCCGGGCCTTGTAAAGATCGGCAAGACAGGGACTGATAACTTCGAATCGAGAATGAATATTTTGGAAAGGAACGGTTATGTAAATGTAACCGGCTTAAAGAGGAAATTTGCTATAGAAGTAGAGGACTACGATGATAAAGAAAAACTCCTTGATGAAATATTCAGCAAAAGCAGGGTTGCAAATACTGAGCTATTCGCCTTGGATATAGATTTAGTAATTCAATTATTGTCATCTTTTGAAGGAAGACAGGTCTATCCTGAAGAAAAGACCAAAGAAGAAGTCTTTGATGAAGCTGTTGAAGACTTGAAAGTAAAAAATGAAACGCAACTGATTCCTGACGGAAACTATTACTTGGAAAGAGTGGTAAGGGGATTTGGCAAAGTAAAAGCCAAGGCTCTTGTAGAAGATGGGGTTTTCACAGTCTTAAAGGGAAGCATCTGTGCACCTGAAAAAGAAGGATTTTCTTCTAAAATAAGGGAAAATGCTTGGATTGAAAATAATATTCTTATCGAAGATGTCATTTGTTCTTCTCCATCAACGGCAGGTCTACTTGTAATAGGAGGGCCTAATAACGGATGGACACAGTGGAAAGATAAAAATGGCGAGAATATAGATAAATTTAGAAAATAAGATCAATAAAATTACAATATTATGAAAGGAGGATGCTATGTTACAAGATCCTATAGCTTTTAAAAAAGTAGAAGAAGTGCTCAGAGAAAGGGGAGCTATTCAAAGGTTTGAAAAGGAATCAGGGAAGATTTGTTAATTTTTAATTGCTCTTTCGACTTCTATAATTCAATTTTAGGAGTGGCCTTATATAGAGAAAATTTAAAATTTGCCTCAGGCCTTTGGATAACAGAACAAGTGGAAGGGTCAGATAAGCCATCGAAAGACTGGACAGAGTTTTTTATCAAAATGCTGGCTGAGTATGTAATTGAAAATGAAGAAGGGCTAGCTCTTCCTATTTATATATTCGTTAATGATGACTCAGAAATGGTCATTTGCCCTACAAGATAATAAAATTTCTTTGCAAAAGAAATCCCCGGCTTAGGTCGGGGATGTTTTTAGTTATCATAAGGGACAGCCTGATAAACGTAGTAGTTGATCCAGTTTGAAAAAAGAAGGTTGGCGTGAGCCCTCCAAAGTACTATAGGCTTTTTCCTCGGATCATCATTTATATAATAATTTTCAGGCTTTTCTATATCGATTCCCTTGTCTATATCTCTCTTGTATTCGTCTTCCAGGACATATCTGTCGTATTCAAAGTGACCCAGGACAAAGAGCTTTCTTTCATCTTTTGAGGAGATGATTGAAGGGCCTGCTACCTTGTTGTAGGATAAGAGGTCAAGGTCATCAGTATTTTTTACCTTTTCTATGTCAATTGTCGCATATCTGGAGTTTGGCATATAAAAACAGTCATCAAAGCCTCTTAAAATTTTCTTCGGTTCAGTTATTGTATGTTCGAAGACTCCAAATATTTTTTCATCAACTAAGGTCTTGTCGATTCCATAAAAGTAATAAAGGGCTGCAAGTGAGCTCCAACAGATATACATAGTAGAGAAGACGTTTTTTTCACTAAATTTCAAGATATCTTTCATCTCATCCCAGTAGTCTACTTCTTCATATTCGATTTGTTCGAGAGGAGCTCCTGTTATAATCATCCCGTCATATCTTTTATCTTTAACATCATAAATGCTGTTATAAAATTTTGTAAGATATTCATTCGATGTATTCTTACTCTTGTGGGAGACCGGAGCTATAAGGTCAAATTCAATTTGCAAGGGTGTGTTACTTAAGAGTCTTAAAAACTGGGTTTCTGTTTCGAGCTTCTTAGGCATGAGGTTTACCAGGGCTATCCTTAAGGGTCTTATCTCTTGAGAGGTAGCTCTCGTATCTGTCATTAAAAATATGTTTTCTTTTCTAAGTTCATCTATGGCAGGTAGACCGGATTTTACTATTATAGGCATTTAAATTTCCTCTTTTATTAAAATTTGTGGACAAGTATTTTAAGCCTGCCCACAAATTTTTTAGATTTCTTTAAGAGCTTGTTCTAAATCAGCTATTACATCGTCTGCACTGTCTATCCCTACAGATAGTCTTATAAGCTCAGGAGTGATACCTGCAGATGCAAGTTCTTCATCGTTCATTTGTCTATGAGTTGTTGTAGCAGGATTTAGGGCAATAGTCCTAATATCTGCTACGTGAGTTGCTATTCTTATGTGATTAAAGGAGTTTAAAAGCTTGGCTGCGGCTTCCTTGCCACCCTTAGGTCCGAAAGAAATTACCCCGCAAGTTCCATTCGGTAGGTATTTTTGTCCTATTTGATATTGGGAGTCTCCTTCAAGGCTCGGATAAGAAACCCAGTCTATCTTTTCATGATCATTTAAATACTTGGCTACCTTTAAGGCATTTTCACAGTGCCTTTGAACTCTCAGGTGAAGACTTTCAAGACCTAAATATGTGTAGTAAGCGTTTTGAGGGGAAGGGATAGCTCCCAAATCTCTCATTAGGATAGTAGTTATATAAGTTATATAGGCATCCTTGCCGAAAGTTTCTGAAAAGACAATTCCGTGGTAAGTTTCATCAGGGCTTGTAAGCTTAGGGAATTTTTCAGGGTAATCTGCCCAAGGGAAGTTACCTGAGTCAACTATACAGCCACCTACAGCATTAGCTGATCCATCCATATACTTTGAAGTTGAGTGAGTGACTATATCTGCTCCCCATTCGAAAGGTCTTAGGTTAATTGGTGTTGCAAAGGTATTATCTACTATAAGAGGAACATTGTGGTCGTGAGCTGCCTTGGCAAATTTTTCTATATCCAAAATCTTGCAAGTAGGGTTGGAAATAGTTTCAGCAAAAACAAGCTTGGTGTTGTCCTTAAATTCTTTGGCAAGATCTTCAGCTGAAATATCAGGATCTACAAAAGTTGATTCTACTCCGAAGTCTGAAAGAGTGTGGGCTATCAAGTTGTAAGATCCACCATAGATAGCAGATGAAGCTATTACGTGGTCTCCCTTTCTTGCAAGGGCAATTATAGCGAAGAAAGTTGCTGCTTGCCCACTTGATGTAAGGATAGCTGAAGATCCTCCTTCAAGCTCAGCAATCTTAGCTGCAACGGCATCATTAGTAGGGTTTGCAAGTCTTGAGTAAAAGTAGCCTGTTGTCTTTAGATCGAAAAGATCTCCCATTTCTTCTGTTGTGTCATATTTATAAGTCGTTGATTGTACAATAGGGACATTAAAAGGTTCACCGTTTCCAGGTGTGTATCCTGCTGATGTACATATGCTTGCCAAATCTTTTTTATTTATATCTGTCATTTTATCCTCCTTAATAAAAAAAGCCCATCCCTTATAATCATATAAAGGATGAGCTTATAATCTCATGTTACCACCTTAGTTCACAACAAACTCACGCTTGCTGCCTCTTCAAGTACTATCATACTCTATCGCTATAACGGGCAAACCCGGTACTCCTAAAAATTCGAAGCTACAACTCCAAGACCATCTTCACAAATCTAAACTTACCTGATTTCACCATAGACAGGCTCTCTAAAAAGCTTTCAATATGCTACTCTTCTCTTCTTAGTTTATGATGATATTATATAGCTTAAATTTCTCTTGTCAAGGATTTTTTTGTAAAAATTTTTATCACAAAGAAAGCCCTCCCTTTTATTTATCAGGAAAAGCAAATATGGTATATTTATATTAAGCGAAAGTTAGTAAAGGAGCATGCTATGAAATTTTTTTTGGACACAGCAAATATTGAAGAAATAAAAAGAATTAACGACCTTGGCCTTTGTGACGGAGTTACAACTAACCCATCCCTTATAAAAAAAGAAGGCAAGGACTTTGAAAGCGTAGTAAAAGAAATTTGTGAGCTTGTAGATGGACCTGTTTCAGCAGAAGTTACAAGCTATGACTATGAAGAAATGGTAAAAGAAGCAAGAGAGATAGCAAAGTGGGCAGATAACATAGTCGTTAAGGTACCTATGACAGAAGACGGCTTAAAAGCCATCAATACCCTTTCAAAAGAAGGAATAAAGACAAACTGTACCTTGATTTTTTCAGTAGCCCAAGCCCTTATGGCAGCTAAGGCAGGGGCAACTTATGTTTCTCCATTTATAGGAAGAGTTGACGACATGGGTGAAGATGGAATAAGACTCGTAGGAGACATAAAGGAAGTTTTTGAAAATTACGGCTATGACACTGAAATTATTGCCGCTTCCATAAGGACTAACAAGCACCTTGAAAAAAGTGCTCTAGTAGGAGCTGATATAGCTACAATACCTGGATCAATCTTTGAAAAATTGTGGACTCACCCTCTAACTAGCCAAGGAATAGAAAAGTTTAAAAAAGACTGGGACGATTTTACTAAAAATACAGCTAAATAAGCCTAAAACAGAGTGACTTGCCCGGTCGCTCTTTTTAACTTTTTTTGTTATAATAAGTGAAAATAAAAGCTATTTTAAAGATAGAAAACTATATATCAGTTACTTATAAATAGGAGGAAAAGATGGAACATCAATTAGTAATCGTAGTTGACTTCGGAGGTCAATACAATCAGCTTATAGCTCGTAGAGTAAGAGATCTTAACGTCTACTGCCAAGTAGTTGAATATAAAAAAGCTCTGGATGTCATAAAAGAAAAAAATCCTATAGGAATCATCTTTACAGGTGGACCTAACAGCGTCTATGACGAGGGCGCACCTACAATTGACCCTGAAGTATTTGAACTGGGAATACCTGTATTGGGACTTTGTTACGGTATGCAATTGACAGCCAAACTTTTAGGTGGTAAGGTTGAAAATGCGGATAAAAAAGAATTCGGAAGGACAAAGGCAAAGATAGTTGAAAACAGTCCGCTTTTAGATGAAATGTCAGCTGAAAGCATAGTATGGATGAGCCACGGAGACTATGTAGCAGAGCTTCCACAAGGTTTTACAAGAATCCAAGAAACAGCATCCTGCCCTAACGCAGCAATGGCCAATGAAGATAAGAAAATCTATACTTGCCAATACCACCCTGAAGTTAACCATACAGAAGAAGGAAATCTTTTAATCAAGAACTTCCTTTATAAAATTTGTAAAGCAGACGGGGACTGGACGGTTTCAAATTTCTTAGACGATAAAATCAAAGAAATTAAAGAAACAGTTGGAGATCAAAAGGTACTTTTAGCTCTATCAGGTGGAGTGGACAGTTCAGTTTGTGCAGCTCTTTTATCCAGAGCCATAGGTAAAAATCTTACTTGTGTTTTTGTAGACCATGGTCTTATGAGAAAAAATGAAGGAGACGAAGTAGAAGAAGCCTTCAAAAACGATGACCTTAACTTTATAAGAGTAGATGCAGAAGAAAGATTCTTAGAAAAATTAAAGGGAATAACAGACCCTGAAAGCAAGAGAAAGATCATAGGCGAAGAATTTATAAGAGTGTTTGAAGAAGAAGCAAAGAAGATAGGCGAGGTTGACTTCTTAGGTCAAGGAACAATCTATCCTGATGTAATAGAATCAGGAAAGGGAGATGCTCAGGTAATAAAAAGCCACCACAACGTAGGAGGCCTTCCTGACGTAGTAGACTTTAAAGATCTTATAGAACCCCTAAGAGACCTCTTTAAAGATGAGGTAAGAGCCTTGGGTAGACAGTTAGACTTGCCTGACTACCTGGTAAATAGACAACCCTTCCCGGGACCGGGTCTTGCCATAAGAGTAATAGGGGAAATTACAAAAGAAAGATTAGACATCCTAAGAGATGCCGATGCCATCTTCAGAGAAGAAATATCAAAGGCAGGCTTGGATACAGAAATTAACCAATACTTCGCAGTACTTACAGATAACAGAACAGTAGGAGTAATGGGAGATTACAGAAGCTACGACTATACATTAGCCCTAAGAGCAGTTACAACAACAGACTTCATGACAGCCGATTGGGCAAAAATCCCGTATGAAGTCCTTGACAAAGTATCAAATAGGATAGTTAATGAAGTAGATAACATCAATAGAATAGTCTACGACATCACAAGCAAACCACCTGCTACTATAGAATGGGAATAATCGCAAAATTTTCTAAAATGGCTTAATTACAAGCTATAAAGAGAATGAAAAATAGCTACTGGTACTCAAATGGTACTGGAAGTAAAAAAGAATAAACTAAATAATAGTTCCAAGTGGTTTACATTTGGACAAAAAATTAGACCGTAGTCTTTAGGCTGCGGTCTTTTTTTATTTTTCGTTCATACATATATTATTAGTCGATATTTGAGTAAAATAGGATTTTTATTGTTGGTGTACTTTCTGGAATTTGTTCAATACAAAAATATATATACCAAGAATTATAGTTATAATTTCTGAGTAATTATTGATTTTATCGATATTCCTTATTGAATAAACGAAAAAACGTCCAACACAATCCTTCTCTAAAACTGGAGCTGACTCTAAAACAGGAGATTCATATACAGCAACTAAATTATTTTTTTCATCAAGATCTAACGGCTTAAAATAACCTATTATATTATCTTTGTCACCATCAAATGAATCAGATTTTTGAGAATAACTACTAGGCTCTAATTTTATAATATATTTTTCAATATTGTTGTTAGGATTTACTTTAGAGGTAAATGTGAATATTCCGAGGAATAATACAATTAATCCAAGGATTTTTATAATACTTTTTACAGTGCCTTTATCACATTTTTCGTAGAACTTTGTAGCAAACACATTTATAATTATATATATAATTATAGCTACAAAAATCGAACTTAGTGAACTGCAAAATGCAAATAATTTTCCGTTATTTGTCAAATATTCCATACGGAATGGTATATTAACTCCATTTGACTCAATAGTATATGTGCTATAATATTTTTTTAGAGTATCGGGAAGAACTAAATCAGCTAATACTCCCGTCAAAATTTTATTAAAAAAAACACCTAAACTTGTTATAATTAATCCTGTAATTAAAACTATAAATAATGTTTTCTTATCCATGTTTTTAGTTACTTTATGTCTCATATTTAACTCCACAAATTTAAATTTACTGAGTAATGATATTGTAATCATTTCCTTCTGTTTTATTAATTTTTCTATCTATGTTTCTTTAAAAATCTTGATTTTTTTGGGTAAGATAACTTCCAATCTTCAAATTCTTCGTCTGTTATCTCATCGTTATAATGCTTCTTTCTCATCTCATTCCATTCTATAAGAAAATTATTGAAATCTACATCATTTGATAAAAGTCCAGTAATTTCTCCTTCGTCTGCTAAGGGTCTAAACTTCATATCTTTTTCATAATCAAAAATTATATGCATTATTTCAAAAATAGAATTAGGTTCATGATTAATTAATGCTGATATATCACAATCAAGTGCTTCAGATATTTTTTGTAATTGTTCTTTACTTGGAGATCTATTTCCAAGTCCTTAATTTCTTATAGCAGCATCTATCAAACCAGACTTAATGGCAAGTTCTTTTTGAGTTAAGTTTCGCATAAGTCTTAACTTTTTTAGTTTTTCTCCAGAAATCAAACTAACTCCTCCATTTCTTTTTTGTCTAAAAACGTAGACAAAAAAGAAATGGAGGAAATAAAATGCCAAAAGAATATTACCTTTATGTGAAAGGAAAAGCCGAACCTGTAAGCGAAGAAGTCTGCAAAGCCTACTGGAAGATAACAGAGCATGAAAAATATCTTCAAAGAAAAGATTGGAAGCATAATGTTATATCATTTTCAGCACTGGATCATGATGGACATTTTGTAGATAGTATCATAGATGAAAAAATAGACTTAGAAAAAATTGTAGAAGTAAGAATGCAAATTGAAGAACTTCATAAAGCATTAAATACTCTAACAAAAGAAGAAGGAGAGTTAATTGAAGCCATCTTATACAAAGAAGAAAGTCTAAGGTCAATAAGTAAAAGAGAAAAAAGTAAGTTATCTTGCAACCAGCAAAAGGAGGGATAAGATTTTAGAAAAACTAAGAGAGATATTAAAAGATAAAATATAAAAACTAGGAAAGGTTAAGTGTCAAAAAAGGTGTTTAACCTTTTGAATATATGCATGAGTTCGAAAAAAGAGAATATCTTATTTGAAAAAGAGTATTTAGTGTTGCATAATAAAATAAAATGTTTGGAGGTAATTATAATCAGTTATTTTAGTGATTTATATGAAAATTTAAGATTTCCAATTGCAGAAGGGAAAGATTCGGGACTTCGAAATGCTCAAATAGGAGCAATACATGCGGTTGCTTCTTATGCAACACTTAATTCAAAAGATTCCGCTGTTATTGTTATGCCTACAGGCTCTGGGAAAACGACAGTAATTATGATGGCACCATATATTTTAAAAAAAGCAAAGGTCTTAATTGTTACTCCTAGTGCTATGGTTAGGGGGCAAATTGCAAACGACTATGCAAGTTTAAGAACATTAAAATATGTGGGAGTATTTTCAAAAGATACTAATGCTCCAAACATATATGAAGCTAAGCATCTATACCGTAAAGAAGTAGATGATGAAATTTTAAATGCTGATGTAGTGGTAGCTACCCATCAGGTGGCTGCATCAATTTCTGATGCGCAGATAAAAAATGCTTTTGACTATATTATTATTGATGAAGCACATCATGTTCCCGCTCCAACATGGCAACGAATATTAAAAAATATGATAAATGTTCCATCTTTACTTGTTACAGCCACTCCTTTTAGATTGGATAAAAAAGAAATAAAAGGGAAGACAGTTTATAATTATCCACTATCTAGAGCATATAAAGACGGAATATTTGGCGAAATAATGTTTATTCCAATAAAGGAAGGGACTGAAAAGGATAAAAGAATTGCTTTAGAGGCAGAAAGAATTCTACTGAATGATAGAGAAAGTGGATATGATCATTTTTTGATGGTAAGAACTGACACTAAAGATAAAGCAAAAGAATTAGAAAATTTATATG
>JAXFOR010000002.1:0-57027 GCA_034180305.1 Finegoldia sp. | reverse complement strand
TAACTTAGCAAGTTCTGCTGCCAGCTTGTCTTTATCTTGTTCGTCTGCTGTGTTTTGCTTTTGAGCTTCTTGAAGAGCTTTTTGAAGGCTTGCTATTTGGTCTTGAAGTTTTTGTGTCTTATCTGCAAGGTCTTGGTTTTGCTTTTGCAGTTGGTCAACTAAGTCTTTGTTAGTTTGAAGGTCTTTATCCTTGCTTGCAAGTTCTTCTTGTAATTTATTATTTTGGTCTTGTAAGCTTGCTTGATCAGCCTTCAGCTTTTCTATTTCTTCTTTTAACTTAGCTATTGTTTCTTCACTTGTAGGTTGGTCAGTTTTTTCAGGGTCTGTTGGATTTTCAGGGTCTGTCGGCTGATCAGGATCTACAGGTGTTTCAGGGTCTTCTTTCTTGTTGGCTGTAACTTCTATTGTGAAGTACTTTTCTACATCTTCAGTTGACATATTTTTATTAACAGGAACTTGTTCTAAGTCTTCGGCTATATACTGAGTTACCAACATTCCCATAATATCTGTGAACATATTTGAGCTTACTTGGCTATACTTATCTGATTTTACTTTTATAACTTTAAAGTCAGTATGTCTGTTATTATCTTCAGGTAAATCACCTTGTAGTACATACTTAAATCCTCTATCAGTCTTTTCCATTGTTGCAACAGGCTTGTCAAGTATAGTGTATGGATTTCTATATAGGTCTATACTTCCTTCAAAGTCATCAGGCTTTACAAGGTTACCCTTTTCATCTCTTAGTTCAAAATAGTAAACTTTTTGGCTATCTTCATTAAAGTATCCTAACTTTACTTGACTTGGTTGGTCAGGTGTTTCAGGGTCTGTCGGTTGATCAGGGTCTAAAGGAGTTTCAGGGTCTGTCGGTTGGTCAGGTTCTTCTGTCGGCTTGTTTGACTTTACTTCTATTGTGAAGTACTTTTCTATGTCTTCAGCAGTCATAGAATCATTTATATTGATAGCTTCTTCGCCGATTTGAATTATATTATCTGTAAGTTTGTAGTCTTTTCTATCTGAGAATAGTTGTCTTTGATTTTGTGTATAGTCTTCTGACTTAACTTTTATTACCTTATATGGTCCGACATTTACTCCGTTATAAATATCTCCCATATTGTGTTCCAAGGCATACTTAAATCCTGTTTCTGTAGAAGTCATTTCTCCAAGTTCTTCAGCAAAATAGTTAACGTTAGTTTGCAAGATGATTTTTCCGTTTAAGTCACTTGGACTTACTAGGTTACCGTCTTGATCTTTAACTTGGAAGTAAAGCACTGTAGTGCCGTCTTCTTGATAAGCTCCAAGTTTTTCTCCTGTACTTTCTCCAGGATTTTCCGGTTGATCGGGGTCTACAGGAGTTTCAGGGTCTGTCGGTTGGTCAGGTTCTTCTGTCGGATTGTTTGACTTTACTTCTATTGTGAAGTACTTTTCTATATCTTCAGCAGTCATATTTTTAGTAACTTCAACTTCATCTTCGCCTTCATCTATATATTTTTTAGCTAAAAGTCCGTATGCATCTGTAAACATATTTACACTTTCTTGAGTGTACTTGTCGGACTTTGCTTTTATAACTTTGTAATGAGTAAAGCCTGCATTATCTTCTGTCAAATCTCCCTTAAGGACATACTTAAAGCCCCTATCTGTCTTTTCCATTGTTCCTAAAAACTTACTGAAAGCATTGCCGGGATATTGATATAGGTTTAGATCGCCTGCAAAGTCTTCAGGTTTTACAAGATTTCCCTTTTCATCTCTTAATTCAAAGTAGTATACCTTTTGACCGTCTTCATCAAAGGCTCCTAACTTTGCTTCGCCAGGTTGAGCAGGATCTGTCGGTTGGTCAGGATCTACAGGGTTTTCGCCTTCAGAAGGATTTGAAGGGTCAGTTCCTGCAGGATTTTCTATAAAGGCCTTGTTTTCAACTTGGTCAGAGTTTTCAAGTTCCTTCTTATAAGCTGATAAGGTATCAAGAGTCGCCTTGTCAAAGAAGTATTTAACTCCTTCACTATCTTCTTCAAGGCTTGTAATAATTGCTATGTCATCTTTTGTAAGATATTCTTTGTTTAAAGAGTTATAGATTTCTCTGGCCTTTAGGTAAGATCCTTCGCTTGTATTATAATCCGGATAGGCAGGAGTTCCTTGTACCCAAACTCTTTGTGCATTAGGAAGAGTTAATAAACTTTGTAGACTCTTGATATTATTATTTTGAGCACTAAATAATTCTAAATTTTTTAAATTCTTTAGGACTGATATGTCTTCTACTTTGTGATTTTGTATATCAAGTTCTTTTAAACTTGTCAGATTTTCAAGAGGACTTAGATCTTTTATTAACTCATGATTGTTTGAATCAGTTTCCCAATAGTTAGGTGCCGGAGTTGAAAGAAGCAAAGCTTCAAGTTTGTCATGATCTCTAAAAGCTTCAAGGTCTTTGACATAGGAGTATTCAGCATTAAAGTATTGAAGGTCTTTCATGTCTTTTACAAAATCTGCGTTTGTAATTTTTGTGGACCTCATGTCAAGATGTTCCATCTTAGTAAGTCCATTAAGCGGGCTTGTATCTGTAGGTAGGGCATCTTTCATAGCTAAAAACTTAAGATTTGTCATATCAGTTAAAAAGCTGATATCTGTAAGAACTTGACCGTCCTTGGAAAGTCCTCTGATGTCCAAGTGTTCAAGCTTAGTAAGACCTCTAAGAGCTGAAAGGTCATTTAATTCTTGATAAGCCATGCTCAGTTGTTCAAGGTTAGTCGCATATTCAAGTCCTGTGGCATCATTAACTTTGATTTGCCATTCTTTAAGGTCGTGAACTCCACATTGTTCCACAGAAAGATATTTAAGTCTTCTCATCATCCTTCTCGTAACAGGTGTATTTTCTACAATAGTCTTGTCTGTATCAAGTTGACTAGGAGTGACAAGGCCGAAGGCCATAAGGATAGCTCTCTTTAAATTCCAGCTTGGAATATTAACTTCTTCCTCGTCATCATCCATTGCTTCCAATTGGTCATCAGGAATAAGAGTAGCTGATTCTTGCGGTATATACTCTTCTGCCCGTGGGTCAGCGGCATATGATCTTGTATCTACCACAGTGGTTAAGGTCATAGCCAGGGCCAACAAAAAACTTACAATTTTCTTCATATAATCCTCCCTAAATATATTTAGCTTATTAGATATAAGCTATAAGTTCGAAAATATTATATCATATACTTACATATTTTATTCATCTTTGACATAAATTTGATTTTCTTATTATTATTTTTAATAAATATAAGTGAAACTTTTATTTTTTCTATAAATCTTCTTAGCAAATTTCTTTGTTTCATAGTTTGTTTTAATGACTTAACTTACTAAATCAAAATAAGCTGTAAATATGATTTGACAAGGGAGAGATATTTTTATAATTTAAGTAAGAGATAATTTAAAAGATGGTATAATGATTAAAGAATATAGATAAAATTTTAAGGAGATGATTATTTAAATGGATGCCACCTCGCTAGCACAGCTTGTAGCAATAGTTTTTTGTATAATAGGATCGTCAATCTTTTCATCAAGTGAGACAGCTCTTGTATCCCTAAGTGATATAAAGCTTCGTCAGCTCGATGATGAAAAGTATAAGAATGCAAAAAAGGTTAAGTACTTAAAGGACAACTTCCAGACTACTCTTTCAACAATTCTTATAGGAAATAATATTGTAAATATAGCCGCCTCATCATTGGCAACCTTGTTCTTTACTAGATTTTTCCCTGCTAAGGGAGCTGTCTTGTCTACAGTGGTGATGACAATTCTTGTCTTAATATTTGGAGAAGTTACTCCTAAAACCTTGGCTCAGTCAAACAGCCTTGACATAGCTCTTAAAGTTTCACCACTTATATATTTGCTTACAATATTATTTAAACCTCTTGTTTTCTTGTTGAATATAGTTACTAAGGTTGTTATAAATTTATTTGGAAATGTAGATGACAACGATGACAAGATAACAGAAGATGAGATCAAGACCATAGTGGAAGTAAGTGAAGAGCAGGGAGTCTTGAGGGATCACGAAACAGAAATGATGATGAATGCCCTTAGCCTAAAGGACACTTTGGCTATAGATATAATGACTCCGAGAACAAGTATGCTCTGCCTGGATATAAATTCTCTAAGCGATGACATAAGTCAATTAGCAGAAAACTTTTCTTATTCCAGGATTCCGATTTATGAAGATAACATCGATGACATAATAGGAATTTTACACATCAAGGAATTGGCTAAGATCATGCTGAAAAATCCTAATGAGCCTATAAATATAAAGGGGCTTTTAAAGCCTGCCTTTTATGCTTACGAAAATATTTCAATCATAGATCTTTTTGTTCAGATGAGGACTAACAACGTATCCATAGCGATAATTATTGATGAGTACGGTGGTACAAGCGGTCTGGTTACAGTTGAAGATATAGTTGAAGAGCTGGTCGGAGAAATAGATGATGAGTATGATTCCAAGAAGGAAATAAGTCCTATTAGTGAAAATGAATTTTTGGTAGATCCGGAAATGAGGATCGAGGACTTTAACCACTACTTTAATATGGAAATCCACAGCGATGATTTTGATTCCATAGGTGGTTTTGTTATAGAACAGCTTGACAGGCTGCCTGAAAATAATGACAGGGTGGAATATGAAAACTTGACTTTCACAGTACTTAATGTAAACAGAAGAAAACTTGAAAGTTTAAAACTAGAGATAAATTAAGAGGGACCGCAGGGTCCCTTATTTTATGCCCAGGGCCTCCTTGGCGAGGGAGTCTGCCAGGTCGTTGTACTTGTCATTTGAATGAGCCTTGACCTTGATAAAGTTTATCTCTATCTGATCCTTGACTTGGTCTATAAACTTTTTATATAGCTTAGTAAGCTCGGTATTCGTCTTCCACTCTCCCAAAGCCCAGCTGGCTACGCCTTGGTAGTCATAGTAGATATTTATCTTTGAAAGTCCAAGCTCCAGAGCTTTTTTTATGGCAAAGATAGACCCTGAAATTTCTCCCGATACATTTCTATGACTCGAATAGGCAGATTGGGGAAATTTTTCCTTAAACTTTTCGATCCTGTCCTTGTAGATAAAGACGCAGCCGTAGCCGTACTCCTGAGAGTCTTTTTTATAAGAGCCGTCTACATAGGCTATAGCCTCATTATCGCCGAGGTCTTTTTTTTCTTCAACTTGTTTTGTCTTTTCTCCCAGAAAGTCTAAAGCCTCTCCCTTAGTCTTAAAGGATTTAAAGATAGCATTTTTATATCCGTCAACCTGAGCCTTACACTCATCCCAGGAAGTATAAATCCCGGGTCTTCTTCCATTTTTTACTGCGTAGTATTTAGCCATTTTATCCCCTCTTCTAATTGTAACTTGTACTCTCTTATTATATACTTATATTGATATTTAAACCTATAAAATTGATTTAAGAATGGAGATACTATGGAATTTCTAGTTGGTAGAAACCCTGTTTTAGAAGCACTTGATATGAATGTCGGTGTGGAAAAAATATATATAAAAAAAGGAGAGCTTAAGGGATCGATAAGAGCGATCGAAAAAAAAGCTCACGAGAAAAATATAGATATAGAATTTGTAGACAAGGACTTTATAGAAAAGAAGGCTGAAGGAAATGCCCACCAGGGAGTTATGGCAAAGATAAGGGGCTTTTCTTACTCAAATATGGACGAGATGCTCATCTATGCCAAGAAGAGAAATGAAGATCCAAAGCTTATTATCCTTGATGAGATAACTGACCCTCACAACCTCGGCTCAATAATAAGGACTGCAGAGGTAGCAGGCTTTCATGGAGTAATAATTCCAAAACATCGGGCAAGTGAGGTCAATGTCACTGCTATAAAGTCAAGTGCAGGAGCTGCCTTTAATATAAGGGTGGCCAAGGTTACAAATATAAGCCAAGCAATAAGCTATTTAAAGGAACATGGAATCTGGATTTATGGGGCTTGTGGCGAGAGTGCTACAGATTACACCAAGACCGACCTTACAGGTCCAATCGCCCTTGTAATCGGTAATGAAGGAAAGGGAATATCCAGACTTGTCAGAGAAAATTGCGACGAACTTATAAAGATTCCTATGTATGGGAAGACCGAGTCCTTAAACGCATCAAACGCTGCGAGTATTTTAATTTATGAGGTTATAAGACAGACAAATGAAAAAAAATAATGTCTACTTATTTGTAGACGGCTATAACATAATAAATGCCTGGCCAAGTCTTCTAAAACTGGCAAATGAAGTAGACCTTGACAGTGCCAGAGAAAGACTCATAACCATAATGTGTGAGTTTCAAAAGTTATCAGGCTACAAGGTCATAGTAGTATTTGACGCCTACATGATCAAGTCGGGGACAAATACCGAAGAGCAGAGGGATAACATAACTGTTATCTACACCAAGGAACACGAGTCTGCCGACGGTTACATAGAAAAACAGGTAAATGATATGAAAAGGCACGACAAGATGATAGTCGCATCAAATGACGGGATGATTCAAAGGATCATCCTTTCAAGAGGCGGGGTCAGGATAAGTGCAAACGAACTGTGGAAGACTTACATAGATTTTAAGGAAAGACTTAAGAGAATAAGAAGAAGAAACTGCAAAAAGATTTCAAAAGATTTAGTCACAGTAGATGATGAAACTTTCATAAAATTAGACAACTTACAAAAAGAATTGGAAGATGAAGGTAAAAACTAAGGGGGCAGTATGTGTTCAAGGTATAGTCTAAGTAAAAAAGCAATAAAAATGGTAAAAAGAGACTTTCCCAAGCTCGTCGATGAACTTTCCCATGACTACCCCGGTAAAGATGTTCATCCAAGCGAGCCGGCAGCCTGCCTAAGTTTCGAAGCTGATAAGCTTGTCATGGCAGAAAAGGTCTGGGGCTACCCTTCCTTTGATTCTAAGCTCATCATAAATGCAAGGGGCGAAAGTGTCTATGGAAAACCGACTTTTATTAGTGGCTTTAGGCAAAAGAGGATAGTCCTTGTAGCTGATAAGTTTTACGAATGGGATAGACGTAAGGAAAAGCACACCATAGAAAGAGCAGACTCATCAGTCCTTTACTTCGCAGGAATAGCTGATAACTTTGATGGCAGGGATCATTTTGTCATAATCACAAGAGCATCCGATGAAAGCACAGCCTACATTCACGACAGGATGCCCCTGATCTTGGAAAAAGAAGACATTTACAACTGGTTAAGTGACTATGAGAAGGGTCTGACTTTACTAAATAAAAAACTCCCTTCCCTAACTTCCTTTAAAGACTTTGAACAGCAGTCACTCTTTTAAGCTCAGCCCTATCCCCCAAACTTTTGGATTTTTTATCGGTCTTATTTCTAAAATTTTAACTTCAAAAAAAATATGGCAGGAGTTTTCCCACCATATTTTACTTTTAATTTTTATTGTCTTTTTCTATAAGTTCTTTTATTGCTTCAATTGCGACTTCTATCGCCACTTCCGTATCTTTTACCACGGGGTTATCCAGTCCTTCCTTTTCTCTTTCCTGGTTTGCCATAGTTAAAAGGCAGGTCCCACATCTTACCTTTAGATAAGATGCCACTACATAAAGAGCAGCTGATTCCATTTCACTGGCAAGGCAGGAGAGCTTAAGGTAGGCCTGCCACTTATTAGTCAGGTCATAGGAGACAGGCATCTTTTCAGGCTCGTGCTGGCCATAAAAGCTGTCCTTGCAGTGAACAACTCCAACATGATATCTTATATTCATTTTTTTTGCAGAGTCTACAAGAGCTGTGAGGACTTCGAAGTCTGCAACTGCAGGAAATTCTATCGGAGCGTATTCTTTAGATGTTCCCTCAGCTCTTATTGCCGAGTTTGCTATGACTATGTCCCCACTCTTTACATCCTTTCTCATTCCCCCACAGGTTCCAACTCTTATAAATGTATCCGCTCCCGCCCTTACCAATTCTTCCATAGCTATGGCTGCAGAGGGTCCTCCTATCCCTGTCGAACAAACTGAAACTTTTTCTCCTAAGAGCTTTCCCGTGTAAGTCACATATTCCCTGTTATCAGCGATTAAGACAGGGTCATCAAGGTGGGCAGCAATTTTTTTGCACCTTTTGGGATCTCCCGGTAAGATTACGTACCTACCTACCTCTTTATCTTTAATTTTTAAATGGTACTGTTCATTTTCATCAGAGTATTTCATTTTTTCTCCTATAAAAAAATAGTGCGAAGGTCGCCCTCCACACTATCATCTTTTATTATAAAGTAGTTGAATTACGGTTTGTAGTACTGTCTCCCGCAGGTCCTACATCCTCAGTCTTAACGTCTTTAGCGTTTACTCCTTCGCCCTTCATCTTTTCATCGGAATCGCTTTGAGCTTCTTCTAAGACTGATACTGAATTAGTGTAATCTTCAGCTGCTTTTCTCTTGTATTGTTCATATCTGAACTTAGCGTCTCTTTCAGCTTCCTTAAATAATTCTTCAGCTTGTTCAGGGAAAGATTTTTGTAAAGATGTATATCTAACTTCTCCCTTGATGAAGTCTTGGAAGGATGCTGTAGGTTCTTTAGAGTCTAATTGGAATGGATTTTGTCCCTTTTCAGCTAATCTAGGATCAAATCTGTATAAGTGCCAATATCCTGCTTCAACAGCTTTCTTTTCTTGAGCTTGGCTCTTACCCATACCTGCTCTGATACCGTGGTTAATACATGGAGCATAAGCAATTACTATTGATGGACCAGGATAAGATTCTGCTTCTCTAATAGCCTTTAGGGCTTGAGATTGGTTAGCACCCATAGCTATTTGAGCTACATAAACATATCCGTAAGTAGCTGCCATCATACCAAGGTCTTTTTTTCTTATCTTCTTACCTGATGCTGCAAACTGTGCAACTGCTGCAGTAGGTGTTGCCTTGGAAGCTTGGCCACCTGTATTTGAGTATACTTCTGTATCAAATACCATGATATTGATATCTTCACCGGATGCAATTACATGGTCCAGACCACCGAATCCTATATCGTAAGCCCAACCGTCACCACCGAATACCCAAACAGATTTCTTGATGATGTAGTCTCTGTCCATTCTTATATATTTTAAGATTTCTTCTTCTTGCGGGCTGAATTCTCCATCGATGTATTCTGCAACTTCTGCCGCTACTTCTTTAGAAGCTTTAACATCATTGAAATTATCTATAAATTTCTTGAAGGATTCATTTAATGGAGATTCTACGTTTAGGTCAAGGTAATCTTGCATCTTAGCCTTAAGTTGATTTCTGATCTTCTTGTTTGCCAATTCCATACCGTAACCATATTCAGCGTTATCTTCGAACAAGGAGTTAGCCCAAGCAGGTCCCTTGCCTTGTGCGTTCTTGCAGTAAGGTGTTGCAGGTGCACTTGCTCCCCAGATTGATGAACAACCTGTTGCGTTAGCTATAAGCATTCTGTCGCCAAATAATTGAGTTATAAGTTTAGCATAAGGAGTTTCCCCACATCCTGCACAAGCCCCTGAGAATTCAAGCAACGGTTGCTTAAATTGTGAGTTTTTAACAGATTGTTGTGGATCTAAAAGGTCTTCCTTGTATCCTACTTCTTCTGTTGCATAAGTCCAGTTGTCCTTTTGTTCCCTAACTTGTTCTTCGAAAGGTTTCATTATTAATGCCTTTTCCTTGGCAGGACAAACATCAGCACAGTTACCGCAACCTGTACAGTCTAAAGGAGATACTTGGATTCTAAATTCGTAGTCTTCCAAACCCTTACCGATTGCCTTTTTAGTTTCAAAAGTTTCAGGTGCGTTTTTCTTTTCTTCTTCAGTTACTAGGAAAGGTCTGATTACTGCATGAGGACAAACGTAAGCACATTGGTTACATTGGATACACTTGTCTATTTGCCATTCAGGTGCCTTAAGAGCTATACCTCTCTTTTCGTATTGAGAAGTTCCAGGAGGAAATTCTCCGTTAGGTCTGTCTATGAAGGCTGATACCGGAAGATTGTCTCCTTCGTGAGCGTTCATAGGATCAGCAATCTTTCTGATAAAGTCAGGTCTGTCTGATTCTTCTGCAACTTCATTGCTTGCATTCTTCCATTCTTGTGGAACGTTGATTTCATGAAGTTGTTCAATACCTTGATCTACAGCCTTGTAGTTCATGTTTACTACGTCTTCACCTTTTCTACCGTAGTTTGCAACTATTGATTCTTTTAATTTTTCAACAGCTTGGTCGATAGGTAATACGCCTGATAACTTAAAGAAAGCAGCTTGCATGATCATGTTTGTTCTACCGCCAAGTCCTATATCTGCTGCTATTTCAGATGCGTTTATTGTGTAGAATTTTATGTCATTTTCTGCTATATATTTCTTCATAGATGCAGGTAAGTTCTTTTCTACTTCTTCGTCACTCCATAAAGTGTTAAGTAGGAAAGTACCTCCCTTTCTCAAACCTTCAAGCAAGTTGTATTGGTATACGTAAGCTTGTCTTGAGCATGAGATAAAGTCCGATTCATCAAGAAGGTATGTGGAGTGGATTGGGTTTTCACCGAATCTCAAGTGGCTGACAGTTAAACCACCGCTCTTCTTGGAATCGTAGTCGAAGTAACCTTGGGCATAAAGGTCAGTATCATCACCTATGATCTTTATAGCTGACTTATTTGCCCCTACTGTACCGTCTGATCCATATCCCCAGAACTTACATCTGATAGTTCCTTCAGGTGATGAGTTGATCTTTTCCTTAACTTCAAGAGATCTGTTAGTAACATCATCAACTATGCCGATAGTGAAGTTGTCTTTAGGATTATCTGACTTAAGGTTTTCGTAAACTGCGTTTATTTGTGATGGAGTAGTGTCCTTTGAACCTAATCCGTAAATACCGCTTATGATTAGAGGTCTATTTTCATCTTGATAGAAGGAATCAACAACGTCAAGGTATAGAGGTTGTCCAAGAGCTCCCTTTTCCTTAGTTCTATCAAGTACAGCGATCTTTTTAACTGTCTTAGGAATAACATCTTTGAAGTGCTTTAATGAGAATGGTCTGTATAGGTGAACCTTAACAAGACCTACTTTTTCACCCTTGCTGTTTAGGTAGTCTATAGTTTCTTGGATAGTTTCAGTAACTGATCCCATAGCAACTATGATATTTTCAGCATCTTCAGCTCCGTAATAGTTAAATAAGCCGTAATTTCTACCTGTAATCTTGTTAATTTCATTTATGTATTCTTCAGTAATACCTACTATATCTTCATAGTACTTGTTTGAAGCTTCCATGTTTTGGAAATAAACGTCAGGATTTTGAGCTGTACCCATTGTCTTAGGGTTGTCAGGATTTAAAGAGCTTCTTCTAAATTCATTTATAGCGTCCCAATCAACCAAGTCTTTTAAGGCGTCATATTCCATTACTTCTATCTTTTGAATTTCGTGACTCGTTCTAAATCCGTCGAAGAAGTGAAGGAATGGTACTCTTCCCTTTATAGCTGACAAGTGAGCAACTGAAGCAAGATCCATTACTTCTTGAACTGAACCTGAACATAAAAGTGCAAAGCCTGTTTGTCTTGCAGCCATTACGTCTTGGTGGTCACCGAAGATACTTAAAGCGTGTGATGCTAAAGCTCTTGCTGAAACGTGAAATACGCCCGGTAAGTTTTCACCTGCAATCTTGTACATATTTGGAATCATAAGAAGAAGACCTTGAGATGCTGTAAAGGTAGTTGCTAAAGCACCATGTACCAAAGCCCCGTGTACAGAACCTGCAGCTCCTGCTTCTGATTGAAGTTCAGTTACTTGAACAGTTTCTCCAAATAAGTTTTTCCTACCATCAGCAGCCCATTGGTCTATCATTTCAGGCATGACAGATGATGGAGTAATTGGATAGATTGTTGCTACATCGGAAAATGCGTAAGCAATATGTGCAGCAGCGTTATTTCCATCCATAGTTTTCATATGTTTTCCCATTTTTACCCCCTATTAAGTAAAATATAACTACATATTTATCTATTAAAATGTAAGAAACATTGTTAATATCACTATAAATCTTACCTGCTAATTATATCTTAACGTTAATAATCTTGCAATAAATCATTCTTTTTATTTATCTATAAGTGAATTAATTCAGCTTATTTTTTCTCTCTCTTCGGTCTCTTTTTTCATCTTGGCTATAAGTCTGTTGTTAAGTTCCACAGCCCCATTGTAACCCAATAATTTTTGTCTTTCATTTCTTACTGCAACTTCTATAATCATCGCTACATTCCGTCCTGGCTTTACAGGTATTTCCAGATAGTGCATATCCACTCCCATAAGCTTTATAGTTTTATCATCAAGTCCTATTCTATCGTATTCCTTATTATCTTTCCAGGTTTCAAGCTTAACCACAAGTTCTATAAAAGTTTCCAACCTTACAGCCCCTGTTCCGTAAAGCCTTTGGATATCCAGGATGCCGAGCCCTCTTATCTCCAGAAAGTGCCTTATATCTATAGGAGCCTTTCCTAAAACTCCCTTTTCAGTCTTTCTTATTTCAACAACATCATCAGCGACCAGCCTGTGACCTCTTGTTATAAGGTCTAAGGCTGTTTCACTCTTGCCGACAGAGCTGTCACCTGTTATCAAGACTCCCATCCCATAAACATCCAAAAGAGAAGCGTGAATCCTATCTTCTTCACTTAAAAAGTATTCCAAGACCTCGTCCAAGGCACTTATAAGCCTTGTAGACGACCTGTCGCTTACGATTAAAGTCCTGTCATACTTGTCGGCAAGGACAGATACCTCCTGAGGAATTTTCGCGTAGTGAGTAAAGATTATGCAAGGGATGTCATACTTCATAATCTCCTCCATCCTTCTTACCCTGGTTTCTTTGTCAAGTGAATAGTAATAAGCCAATTCGTTTTTTCCTATAAGTTGGATCCTCTTATAGGGAAAACCGTCCATAAAGCCTGCTAATTGAAGTCCGGGCAAATTTATTTCAGCATTGCTTATCTCCATAGTGGAATAATTACTGCTTGTCCTCATAATATGCAGATCAAGTTTATCTACAACATCTTTTAATTTTACTGATTTCATTTAAATCACCTTCCGATATATAAATTATATCTATATATAATTTTTCAGCACTTTTGTTAAACATCAATTTAATTATCTCAGAATATTTAAATTCGGTAAATATACAGGCTCTTATTTGTTAATTAAGCCTTTTAATCCCAATTTTTATGTTTTTTTGTTACAAAAAAGTAATAATTTGCCCCCTAAATGTTTTTCTTTCCCTATATTTAGAGTAGTTACAAAGAGGTAACAGCAAATCGGCTTAATTCTCAAATTTTCATTTTTGAAAGTAAATCACATCAAGTCTTTTTTGTAAAGGCTTTTTAGATGAATTTTTTCAATCTTAGACTTTCCTTGTGTATTTTTTATCCAAATAAGTAAAAAGCTTGAATTAATCACGTTTTTTTTATAATATACTGGAGTAATTAATAGTTACAAACAAGTTACATTAAAATAGATTTGATCGAATAACTTGATTTTAGGAGGAAGAATGAAACAAATAAAGAAACCGATATTTATTATGTCTTTAGCATTTACATTATCGATGGGAGCTAACACAGTAGCATTTGCAGATAATGAAAACACTGAAAAAATAGTTAACGAAAATAAAATAGAAGAAAATCCGATCAATAATCAAAAATTGGATATGGATAACTTACAAATAAATTTATCTGAAAACACTGACAAGGAAGCTACTGAAGCAAAGGTGGAAGTTAAGGCTGAAAAAGGTGTAAAAGTAGAAATAGAAGAAGATCAAGCTTCTGATAAGGAAGTCCTTGATGATTCAGTAGAAGCTTCAAAGGAAGATGCAAAAGCTTCAGAAAAAGAGCTTGAAAAGGCCGAAGAAAAGAAAGCTGAAAGTGAAAAAGAAAAGGCTTATGAAGACCAAGCTGAAGAAACTGACAAGGAAGAAGCTAAAAGCGAAAAAGTAAAGGAAAAGGCTGAAGTAAAGGGTCTTTCTAAAGCAAGCGTAAAAAGAGTTTCTGCTGACAACAGATATCAAGAAGCTGTTGATGTTTATGAAGCTGAATTTTCCAATGCAAGCTATGTAGTCTTAACTAATTCAGAAAGCTTTTCCGATGCCATAAGTGCTACAAACTTATCAAACGGCAAAGCTCCTATTCTTTACACTGAAAAAGACTCACTAAACTCTACAACAGCTAAGGCTCTTAAAAATAATAAGAGCGTAAAAAGAGTTTACATACTTGGTGGAGAAAAGGCCATTTCAAATAAGACTATAAAAGACCTTAAGGATCTTGGCCTTGAAGTTGTAAGACTTGATGGAAAAGACAGATATGAAACTAATGTAAAGACAAGCGAAGCAAGCCATCCTGCTAAAAAGGGACTTAAACAAAACTTTGTAATAGCTTCAGGAGAATCTTATGCAGATTCCCTTACAGCATCAACTTTAGCTTACAGCAAGGATGCCCCTGTTCTTTTAACTCAAAAAGACAAACTACCTACATCAATAAGAGAATACTTAAACAAGTTTGCTAAGAATAATATTTTGGGAGATATTACCTTAGTCGGCGGAGTAAATGCTATCTCTAAAAGTGTAGAAGAAGAATTGGCAGGACTTGGAAGCAAGGTTAAAAGAGTAGCAGGTAGCGACCGTTATGCAACAAGTGTAGCAGTAGCTAAGGAAGTAAAGAGCAATCCTAGCATGATCATGATGGCAGGTGGAAAGTCTTGCGTAGACGCTCTTATAGCAACACCTATGGCACAAAAGTACAAGGCTCCAATTATCTTAGCTAAGGCTGATGACCTTTCAAGAAGCAGCGAATACAAGGGAAAAGAAGACTTATCAGTTGAAAAGTACTTATCCGACAACAAAGACAGCATAATGGCTGTAAAAGCTTTCGGTGGAAAGTCTACAGTAAATGACTTTGCCCTAAGAGGAGTAAAAGATCTACTTTCAGGAAAGTCCCTAAAGGCTAAGCCAAAGGTTCAAGCCCTATCCAGAGTAAATAAAACTACTGCAAAACAAGAAAGTCAAAAGAAAGAACAATCAAAATCTCAATCAAAGATAGATAAGATAATAAGCCTAGCAAAGTCTCAAGTCGGCAAGGCTTACGTATATGGATCAGCAGGTCCTAACGCCTTCGACTGTTCAGGTCTTACATCTTTCCTTTACAAGCAAGTAGGAGTTTCCTTAAACAGATCTTCCAGAGACCAAGCTTCTAACGGGGTTGCCGTTTCAAGATCTAACCTGAAGCCGGGCGATTTGATGTTCTTTAACACAGGCGGATACGGAATAAGCCACGTAGGTCTTTATATAGGAGATAACAAACTTATCCACGCTTCAACTCCTAGCACAGGGGTAATAGTATCAGACATAAATGGTAACTACTACAGAGATACTTTTGTTACAGCAAGAAGAGTATTAGCATAATTAAAAATTTAAGTACCGATCAATAGTCGGTACTTTTTTAATTGGAAATTCAAGTAAAATTTAAGAAATAAAAATAGGGTCTCAGAACAGAGACCCTTAACTTATATTTAGTTTAGTCCCTTTAAAGTTCTTGCTATTGACTCTATAAGGGATTGAAAAAATTCTATTATTTGATCGATAAGTCCTGAAGATTCAGCCTTTTCATATAGGTTTTTAGCTTCTCCACCTATCTTTGATGATATCTCAGCTAATTGACTTTTAATCTCTTGCGGATTTATGGCATTTGAATTTGTGTATTTTTCAAATAAATCTATGAGTTGTTGAACTTGGTCTTGAGTAATGGACTGTTCCAAGCCGCTTTCTGCTATGGCATCATTAACTACTTTCTTTATTTCTTCAAGGCTCGGAGAGTCTCCGTTGTTGTTTATAGTTATATTTGCTATATTGTCCTTTATAATTACAATAAGGTCGTTAAACTTTTCCTTATCGAAGCCTGTCTTATCTTCATTTTCCTGATTAATTTCTCCAACCAAGTCCAGCTCGTCCTGAGCAATTTCTATCCTTTCCTTGTCAAGCTTTTCTCCGTTGCTGTCAAAGGCTTTAAAGACTCCTGTTAGGGCAGACTCTCCTGTTACAGGTCTTATAGCTGCTACCATTATGGAAGCGTCCTTTACTCCTGCAGTTAAGGCTGCATTTTCGTATTGTTTATCGGTAATTAAGGTAATATTTTTAGGAGTTGTAATTTCTACCTTTATCCCTTTACCTTCAGCTTCCTTTTTTACAAGGACACTGGAAACCATATTGCCGGGATTTGACTGATCTCCCCCTATGTAATAAAGTAAGTCGTCGTGAGTTACCGGAATACTCTTTACATTATCCGGTGAATTAATGTCTAGTAACTTCATAGTTTCATACACCTGATCCTTGTCCAGGTTGTCCCCATAAACAAAGGTAGGCTTACCCCACCTTTCATCAATAACATCTGTATTAATTTTACTTGCCTGTACTATATTTGAACTAAAGACTACTAAAGCCGTTAAAAATATAGATAATATTTTTTTCATAATCATCCTCCATACCTGCGATTATATCACAATAATTCCCCGCAATTTCAACAATAATCCTACAAAGAGCCTTCAAAATTATTTGTCTTTACCCTGTCTAAAAACTTATGAGATAAAAAAATTTCCTTGACCGGGTCAAGGAAATTTTCTCTCTAAAATATTAACTTCTTAAATTCCTGCATTAAACAAGATAGCAAAAACTACTGCTGCAATTATGATTCCAAACAAAAAGCCTGCAAGTAATTCCACCAGGATAGGTTTAACAGATACAGTTGCCATTTGATCATCTTCTACATAGTCATAGAAAACTCCGGCATAAACTATGGCAGTAATTAATATTTCCAAGATAAAGGAAATAGTTTGGAAAGGGATAATCATTATGAGGATGCCTAGAAGACTTGTTATTGCAGCTATTATAGCGTTTCTGATGTTCTTCTTGTGCTTATCTATAGGAGCCATATTTTTCTTGGTAAATAGGAATATGAAGTTATACAGAGCATACATCAAAAGAGCTGAAAATAGGATTGTAAAAATCGCTTCAATAATGATGTTTCCCCCGCTCACATTTCCATACACGTCTTCTACTTGCTTGAAGGCTGCCCTGTTAAAGAAAAGACTGACTCTATAGGCAAGGTAGTTGAAAAGCCCTCCTATAAGGTAAATGATGACAGCCGCTCCACTCATAGCCTCAGCCTTGTCTATCAAGCTCCTAAGGCCCTTGTGAATTGAACCTATGATACCTGCATAGCCTTCGCTGTGCCTGTTCCTATAGCCCGGAATCTGATTGTTTTCTTCCATAATAAGATTTTGTCTGTTATTTAAGTTTTCTTGATTTCTGTTAAAGTCTTCGCTCATACTTGCCCTCCCTTTCTTTGTTATGCACCTAGCTAAACCTTTAATTACCTCAAACTTCTTCTTTCACATTTATCTTATAGCACTTATAAGAAAAAAACAAATTGATGATATTCAATGGCTTTATAAATTAGTCAAGTTTGTACCTTTCGTCAAACTCTTCAAATTTCATAGTATGGTCTCTTGTTGAGTAAACAAGATCTGCGTCGTTATTCCTTGTTCCCTTTAGAATAAATCTAGGTTTGATAGGGCTAGGCTTATAAAGGTTCGCAGTTGTATCTAGATTGGACTTTAAAATATCTTTACTTTCTATAGGTCTTGCCTTCTTTAAGTCTGCCTTGGTATCTTTTGTAGATCTTACAAATTCCCTCTTTTTTATTGGATTTCCTGATACAAGCTCTGCCCTGTTATCCTTATCTGAAACTACAGGAAGGTTTCTTTCTATTTCTCTTCCCTTAGTGAGGCTAGCATCATTTACCTTTTCAGACTTTATGATTTCCACGTCATTTTTAGCCTCGCTCTTTATAGGTTCGAAACTTGCTATAGGATTTGCCTTTACAAACTCAACATTATTGATCTTGTCTGAGCTTACAAGTTTAGCATAAGTTAGCTTATCTGAACTTACCAGTCTTGCCTTTGTATTTTTAGATGAGCCTACAAGCTTTGCATCATTTGACTTATTTGAAGATATAAGCTTAGTATAAGCTATCCTCTTCGCTCTTATAGGAGTAGCATCATTGGAAGACTTGCCGGCCTTAAGCTTAGCGTCATTGGTAGATTTACCATAAGTAAGCTTGGCATTGTTATTTTTATTTCCATAAGTCAGGTCCGCCTTGGTATTCGCCTTTGGAAATTTAAGATTAGCGTCTTTTAAGGCTTTACCGAAAGTTAGTTCTGCCCCGTTTTCAGCTTGGCCTTCTACAAGCTCTGCCTTATTATCTTTTTGGCTTTCGTAAAGGTCAGCCTTATTATCCTTTTTGCTTTCATACAAGTTTGCCTTATTGTCGGCCTTAGAACTTGTAAGGTTTGACGAATTATCCTTATCACTAGGCCTTATGTCGAAATCTTCTACTATTTCAGCCACTATTTCATAAGGATATCTTCCAACGTTAGCCTTTTCTATTATTTTTTCACGAAGATTTTTAAGTTTTCCAAAGTCTTTTACATTATCCACGCTATCTTTACTTAAGATTTTTTTATCATCTTTATCTTTTTTATCTTTGAATTTATTCTTTGACATAATAACTCCTCTTTATTAGACTTTAATACAAAAATCAGCTTTATATACAAAATACCTTATGTGTAACTTACCCTATATTTGATTTTTTAAATCATTAAGATAGTTTGATAACCCCTTCCTTACCCCTGTTAAATAAATTCTGTATTTATTTGATTTTTTTATAAATATTTTAGTATGTAATACTTTTTAACTTTTTTATTAAATGATATTTGTATAAAATCCTTTATTTAAACTCTTTATCCCTTTTTATTGATAAACTTAAATATTTGAAAAATTTATAAGTGTAAAATATTAAATTTCTGTAAGTTTTTAGTTTTTTGTAGCTTTTTTATTATGATATAATCATTTTTATGGAGTATTATTTAACTAATTGAGGTGTGTTATGGACTTAAAACAATTGGAGACATTTATAACTGTTGTAGAGTGGGACTCTTTTTCAGAAGCAGCAAGAAGACTTTACCTTACCCAACCTACAATCAGCACTCATATTAAACAGCTGGAGGAAGAATTAAATACAAAACTGATTTCTCGTACTACAAAAAAGCTTGAGCTTACAAAAGACGGTAGAGAATTTTATAACTATGCCAAATCTATTTCTTTTATAATGCAAAACATTCAAGACCAATTTTCTAACAGAGCCCTAACCAACTTCAATATAGGGGCAAGTTCTGTGCCCGCTACTTATATCTTACCTGACCTAATAAGCAAGTTTAGAAAAGGAAATTATGATACCAAAATTAATATAATTCAATCAGACAGTTCAGACGTCATTTCAAAGGTACTTTCAGGAGCTATGAACGTAGGCTTTGTCGGTATGACAACCAACGATAAAAATTTAAGCTTTCACAGGATAATGTCAGACAAGCTTGTCATAACTACCCCTTGCAATGATTATTTTAAGTCTTTGAAAAAATCCAAGGTAAAGCTTGAAACTTTATTTCAGGAACCTCTTATCTTTAGAGAACAAGGATCAGGAACCTTGAAGGAATCTATGAAAATGATCGAAGCCCTGGATATAAGTAAGTCCGATATAAACATAGCAGCCACTACAAATAATCCTGAAACCGTGAAGGCCTGTATAAAGTCAGGACTGGGGATTTCAATAATGAGTAAGCTGTCTGTTAAAAAAGAGGTCGATGATGGCGAACTTTTAATCTTCCCTATAGACGAATTTGAATCAATAAGGCACTTTTACATCGTTCACAGAAATGACCTTACTCATGGCTATCCCGTAAATGAATTTATCGACTTCAGCAAAGAATATTTTAAAGAAATGGAAGAAAAATAAAATAGACGTCTTAACAGTTATTTTTAAGCAGGTGGAATTTAAATTCCACCTGTATTTTTTGTTTAAAATATTTTTATGTATCAAGCAAAGACTATCTATCAAATGTAAGTTAAGAATTTTTGAATTTGTTTTAAATTTGTAAAGAAGCTTTTAGAAAGGCTTTAAAATTTAATTAGCAAATAAAAAAGAGGCTTAAAGCCTCTTTTTTACTTTTTTCTTTTAAAGAAAAAATTACAATCCTTGGGAGGAGACTGCCATCTTCAACAATATTAAAATTGGTCGAATAACAATAGCCATTCATATTAGGAGGATGAATAACTCTGCTGAGATAATAATACCATAGGATATATTTTTAAGTGTTACAAAGAAATTACAAGTTTAAGATAATCCTAAAAATTTTAAGTCTCCTTTATTCCTCCTTTTATATTTGATAAAATAACTAAGGGAGAAGCGATGAAAGTATCAATAATAGGGGCCGGCGCATCAGGAATGATGACAGCCGTTCTTTTAAAACAAAATAATATAGACTGCAAGGTCTATGAGAGAAATGATAAAATAATGAAAAAAATTTACGCAACCGGAAACGGTCGTTGTAACTTCACAAATGTAAATTTAAGCTACAAGAATTTTCACGGAAAAAATCCTAAATTTACCCTAGGAGCCTTAAATAAGTTTGACAACAAGGCCACCGTAGACTTCTTTAATCAGATGGGTATTGTAGAAGTGGAGCTTGAAGACGGTAAACTTTTCCCTCAAAGTCTCCAGGCCTCATCAATTGTAAGGCAGTTTGAACTTCTTTCCGACCACCTTGACCTTGATATAGACTTTAACAGCTTTGTTTCTTTTATAGAAAAGAAAGGTGACAAATTTTATGTAAAGGCAAACGGCAAGGTCGAAGAGTGTGACGCCCTGGTCCTTGCTACAGGATCGAAGACCTATCCTAAGAGCGGAAGTGACGGAAATGGCTATAGGCTTTCAAAAAAGTTGGGCCACTCGATAACCGAAATTCACCCGGGCATTGTCCAACTTCGCCTAAAGGGTGACAGCTTTGAAAAGATGAGTGGAACTAAGTTCAGGGCTAAGGTTACCCTCCTTTCAAACGGAAAGAAAATTAAAAGCTTTACCCAAGAGGTTCTCTTTACAGACTACGGGATAAGCGGTCCTGCCATCCTTCAAGTATCAGGCGAAGCCATCAGAGAAAGGCTTAAGGGAGCAGAGGTTCTAATTAGTATAGACCTCCTTTATGATCAAAGCCTGGATGAAGTTTTTTCCTACCTGATCTATCAGGCGGGGATAAACTCCTATAAAAGTATTGCAGACCTTATGGTAGGACTTATAAATGACAAACTTATAGGAGATATATTAAAACAAGCAAGCATAGATGAGGTTATTAAAGCAGGTGAGCTTAGCAATCAAAAGCTCAGAGACCTATCCTACAGTTTAAAAAATTTCAACTTTGAAGTTGAATCCTACAAGGATGATGATAGCGGACAGGTTACCTGTGGTGGAGTAGCTACAGACGAAATAGATCCTAAGACTATGGGATCAAAGCTGGTTAAAAATTTATATATAGTTGGAGAGTTAATGGATATAGATGGGGATTGCGGAGGCTATAACCTACAGTGGGCATGGTCATCTGCTTATTCTTGTGCTAAAGCAATATCCTACAAGGAGAATTTTAATGAATAGAATGCAAAGAGAGCTTAGTAAGCTCGAAGATAATGGCAAAAAAATAAGACTTGCCATAGTTGGTTGTGGAATGATGGGGTCAGGACTTATCAGTCAGATGAGCAGGATAAAGGCTATGATACCTTCCATAACTATTGATAGAACTTTAAAAAAATGTAGAGATGCTCTTGAAAACAGCGGGGTGAGCAAGGCTGATATAGTCGAAGCTTCTTCTCTTGAAGTTGCCAAAAAGGCTATTGATGACGACAAGTTTGTAATTTCATCCGATACCAGCCTGGCATATAAGTTAGAAAAAGTTGACGGGGTTGTCGATGCGACAGGTAATCCTGCTTTCGGGGCAGACCTTGCTTATGAAGCTATAAAAAATCACAAGCACGTAATCCTTTTAAACGTGGAATGTGACAGCGTAGTCGGCCCTATCCTAAATGACCTGGCAGAAAAAAATAAGGTCGTCTATACAGGCAGTGCTGGAGATGAACCCGGAGCTATAATCGAACTTTCAGACTTTGCTAACGGGTTGGGCTTTAACCTACTTGCAGTAGGTAAGGGTAAAAATAATCCCCTCGATAACTATGCCAATGAAGATAGCCTAAGAGAAGACGCCCTGGCTAAGGGTCTTTCTCCAAAGATGCTTACTTCCTTTGTTGATGGAACAAATACCATGATAGAGCTTACCTCAGTTGCCAACTCCTTAGGTTTTACTCCTGATGTAGTCGGAGGTCACGGAGTTAAGACAAATATCAAAGAGATAGCTGATGTCTACAAGTTAAAGGACCAAGGCGGAATTTTAAATAACTACAATATAGTAGACTTTGCCTTCGGGGTTGCTCCGGGAGTTTTTGCCATAGTAACTCATGACAGCAAGGAGGTTAAGGACCTTATGAAGTACCTTTCCATGGGTGATGGCCCTAACTACGTTCTTTACAGGCCTTATCATTTAACTTGCTTAGAAACTCCCCTATCTATATACAGGGCAATAGTTGAAAAAGAACCTACTATCCATCCTAAGTATGGTCAGGTGTCAGATACAGTTACAATAGCTAAAAGAGATATTAAAAAGGGACAGCTTATAGAAGGCATAGGAGGAAAGGATGTCTTCGGACAGATAATCTCTCATAAGGTTCAGATGGAAAATAATTACCTTCCCCTACCCCTTATAACAGAAAAAACTGTAGCCAAGGAGGACATAAAGAAAGATTCTTTTATAACTTATGATATGGTAGCCTTAGATGAAGATGCCAGAATAACTAAACTTAGAAGAAAACAAGATGAGCTGGGACTGTAATTGTTTATTTTAAGAAAGTGGAGATATGAAAGTAAAAGTTAAAAAAATAAAAGTAAAAAAACCGGGGCTTAGGATAATTAAGACAAGCCTTGCTGTTTTCCTATCCATGCTGATATCTTATTTAAGATCACCTAACGCAACGCCTTTCTATTCAGCTATAGCGGCGGTAATTTGTACAAAGCCCGCTATAACAGAATCTGTAACTATGGGAAAAAATAGGATCCTGGGAACTTTGATAGGGTCCTTTATGGGACTGATCTACCTTTTGATTACCGAAGACCTCATGATCCCTGATTTTTTATCCATGATCCTGCTTTCTCTTTCAATAGGCTTATTGATCTGGATAATAACAGGAGTAGCCAATATCCCTAAATCTGTAACAATCGCCTGCGTGGTCTTTTTATCAATAACTATCAACCATGCTCAAACGGACGAACTTGCCCTTTATTTCGCCCTTAACAGGACCTTAGATACTCTTATAGGGATCATTGTTGCGGTTGTGGTTAATATGATGGATC
The DNA here is from genome assembly GCA_034180305.1 of Finegoldia sp. Lineage (GTDB taxonomy): Bacteria > Bacillota > Clostridia > Tissierellales > Peptoniphilaceae > Finegoldia. The sequence goes on along the minus strand of JAXFOR010000002.1, from coordinate 33,726 downwards.
CTCATGTTTTAAAAGAAGATATAAATGAACTTCCTTCCATAATCAAGGAAGATATCGAAAATATTAAAGACGGATGGAGCGAATAATACTTAAACTTTCTAAACTTAAAAAGCTGCAAGCTTATGATATGTACCCTCTTTATCGGACAACCGGTAAGGAGGTTTTTTTGTAGATAATTTAATACTTCATTCAGATCAAGGTTGGCAATATAAACATAGAAGTTACATAGAGCTAAAAAACATAAAGTGATTCAATCAATGTCTAAGAAAGGTAATTGTTACGATAAGTCAATAATGGAAACATTTTTTGGAAGATTGAAGAATGAAATGTACTATGGACAAGAAAAAGATTATAAATCATTTGAAGAATTTTCAAAAGCAATAGAAGAATATATAGATTATTATAATAACGAGAGGATTCAAGCTAAAACAAAATGGATGCCTCCTACAAAATACAGGAAAGCATCCATATCTTAATTGAAAATTAAATATTGTGTTCAGTTTTATTGGTACACATCAAAAACCTGCAGCTTAATTTCTTATTATCTTATGCGTTTACAAGATTGTCATTTAAGAAAGCAATGATGTCGTCAGATTCATACATAGGTTTCTTATCTATGAAAAGACATGGAACTTGGTTCTTTCCACCTTCTTCAACTAAAACCTTTAAATTTTCTTCATTGCCTATGATATCTTTAAATCCTATCTTGTCTCTTAAGTTGTTCTTGTCAATAAATCTTAAAACTTTTTGGCAAAATGGGCAAGTGTCCTTGTAAAATAATTCTAATTGCATAATCTATTATCTCCTTTAAATCTTAATTCTATACTTCGTCAAAAAATAAATACCCAGTAAAAATTATACTAAACAAATCATCTTACCTCTCTCCTGTCAAGGATGGCCTTGTAAAGACCCATCTCATCAAAGTACTCCAGGTTTGCCCCAAGAGGGACTCCGTTAGCTATCTTGGAAATTTTTATCCCGTAGTCCTCTTTCTTTAAAACTTCTATTATAAAGTTTGTAGTGAGGTCTCCGTTAGTTGTAGGAGATAGAGCAAGGATTACTTCTTTAACGTAGTCCTTTTGACACCTTTTAAAAAGAGTCTGTAGATTTAAGTCCTTGGGACTTATGTTATCCCTAGGAGAAAGAAGTCCTCCTAAGACATGGTACATCCCCTTATACTCCCTGGTCTTTTCCAGTGAAATGACATTTAAGGAATCTTCTACAACTGTAATTACAGACTTATCCCGGTTTTTGTCCGCACAGATACTGCAAAGGTCTGAGTCTGTGAGGTTGCCACAGTTTTTACAAGGTCTTATTTGAGTCTTTACATTTACAATGCTGTCGACTAAGGCCTTTACCCTTTGAGGGTCCATATCTATTATCTTATAGGCAAGCTTTCCCGCACTCTTTCTGCCTATAGATGGCATGTTAGAAAGATTTTTTATAAGCTCATCAATTGGCTTCGGATACAGTGTCAATCAAATCCCTCCTTAAAATCCGGGAATATTGATTCCCCCTGTTAATTTTGACATTTGGCTTTCAGTTTCTTCACTTACCTTTGTAAGCACATCATTTACAGCTACTAATATCATGTCTTCAATCATTTCGCTGTCCCCGTCTTTTATGATGTCTTCATCTATCTTTACAGATAAGATTTCCTTTTTACCGTTTGCCTTAATTTCTACTGCTCCACCCCCGCTTGAAGCGACAAATTCTGTTTCTTCAATCTTTGTCTGAGTTTCTTCGATTTGCTTTTGTAATTTTTGTGCTTGCTTCATCATGTTAGTCATGTTGTTAGGTACATTTCCCCTATACTTTTTACCCATTATTTTCTCCTTATTCTATCCTTATATTATTTCCAAATATTGCTTTTAACCTATCGAGGTTATCTCCCTTATCCTTGCTCGCTTGATCTATATCGCTAAGCTCGAGCTTTTCTAGGTCGTAGTCTTCTTTAAGTGCCTCTTCAATCTTATTTTTAAAGGCTCTAAGGGCAAAGAGAGACCCCCCGTCAGCTAAAAGTTCGATATTATTTTTGTCTTTCCTAAGTTCACTCTTTTCCAAGATTTCTAAGATATTTAAAGGAACTTTTCCTTCAAGTTTTTTTACAAGAGTCTTTGGATTAAGGTCTAAAAGATTATCCCTTTCACCTTTTTCATAACTCTCGTCTGCATCTTCAAAATTAGAGTTTTCAACATTTTTTATTATATCATTATTAGCCTTATCCTGTAATAAATTTTCTCCATCAGAATCTTTTTCTTCAGACCCTTGGCCTAAGTTTTCCTCATTATAGGCTTCTTGATAAGCTTTTTCCTCTTTTCGGTCATCCGGCTTAATATCAATCGCAAGGCTCCTATCAGTTTGCGAATTTACTTGGTTTATAAGGCCCCTATTTTTTTCCAGGTCATCTACCCGCTTCTCCAAGACCTTTATTCTGGAGATAAGGTCATCGTAATCCACGTAGTCGACAAGTCTTAGTGCCAGCATTTCTAAAAGAATCTGTGGTTGATCAGTAAACTTAAGCTTCTTTTGATAGTCTAAGATAAGGTTTATGCTTTCAACTATCTGAGCCTGAGATATCTTCTCCGCCTGAATATTGTAGTCCTTTTCATACTCTACCCTCTGACTTCTGATATCATCGAGGCTGAGCTTTGAGAGAATTAAATTTCTGTAGTGGACTAAAAGGTCTTCCATTACATTTAGTACAGGTTTGTTTTGTGAAAGTTGCCCAAGAACTTTTAAAGTCTTGGCAGAGTCTTTTTCTATGATGGCATCTAAAAGGCTAAAAAGGTCCTGGCTGTCGACTATGCCTAGGACATCCTCCACATCTTTTTTTGTAATATTTTCACTCTTTACGCTTAGGACCTGGTCTAAAAGACTCAGCCCGTCCCTCATGGCTCCATCTGCCCTGTTGGCTATAAGCCTTATGGCATCTTCATCCATCTCTCTACCTAGGTCTTCTAAGATATATCTTATGTTAGCTACTATATCATCAGCTGTTATGGATTTAAATTCATATCGCTGACACCTTGATTGGATAGTTGTAGGAATCTTATCTATTTCTGTAGTAGCCAAGATAAAGACCAGGTGGGCAGGAGGTTCTTCCATTATCTTTAGGAGGGCATTGAAGGCCTCATTAGTTATCATATGAGCTTCGTCTATTATGTAAACCTTATACTTAAGCTTACTTGGAGGATATATTACCCGATCTCTAAGGTCCCTTATATCGTCTATCCTTCTGTTGCTGGCAGCATCCATTTCCACAATATCCAAGGTATCTTCATTTAAAGATGCCAAACAGTTTTCACACTCGTTACAGGGATTGCCCCCTTGGGAATTAAGACAGTTTATAGCTCTGGCAAATATTTTCGCACAGCTGGTCTTGCCGGTCCCCCTTGAACCTGAAAATATGTAGGCATGGGAGATATTTCCGGTTGCGATTTGATTTTTTAAAATTTCCGTTATATGCTCTTGCCCATAAACTTTATCAAAGCTGTCAGGTCTATATCTTCTATATAAGGCTTGCATTACTCTCCTCCTAATTAAACTCTCAAGCTATATTATCACAAGATTTCACTTTTGTTTAGTTGATAAGCAAGCTTTGCTTTCGTTATAATGGTTATAATATGTTTAGGAGGATAATATGGACGATTTAAAATATTTAAAAGTATTGGGAGAAAAGTACCCTACGATAGCAGATGCTTCATATGAAATTATTAAACTTAAAGCACTGGCCCAAAGCCCTTGCCGGGATGAATACTTTTTCTCAGACCTCCACGGCCAATATGACAGTTTCGAAAGAATTTTAAAAAGTGGATCAGGAAATCTGAGAAATAAAATTTCCGATCTTTTTAAAGATAAACTTTCAAAGGACGAACAAGATAACCTGGCCTACCTTATTTATGAACCTAACAAGGTGATTGATAACTTAGACGACTTTAGTAGTGATGACTTTAAGGCTAAGGCCATATCTTTAATAAAATTAATAAGTGAATTGACTTCCCCTTATTCCTATGAAAAGCTATGCGATAAACTTCCTGAAAGCCTTAAGAGTCTTGTACTTTATATGCTAAGGCTTACTGAGAGCGAAGGTAACAAGGCCTATTTGGAAAATATTTTAGATGTAATTATAGAAGAAAACTTAGAAAAAGATTTTACAGTCAGCATTTGTGAGCTTATTCAAAGCTTAAATGTAGGCAGTCTTCACATAGTCGGCGACATAGTGGACAGGGGACCTAGACCTGACTATATAATAGATAATCTTATGAAGGTAGATAAGCTTGATATTCAGTTCGGTAACCATGATATCTCATGGATAGGGGCCTTTCTCGGCAACGAAGTTTCCATCTGTAATCTCGTAAGAAACGCCATTTCCTATAACAACTTTCAATCTTTAGAAGATGCTTACGGAATAAACTTAAGGGTTCTTTCAAACTTCGCCTATAGGACTTACAAGGATGACCCTTGTGAAAGGTTTAAGATAAGGGTTATGGAAGATAATACAAATTCTCGAGATGAAGCTGACTTAGAGCTTGCAGCTAAAATGCACAAGGCTATAAGCGTCATGCAGGGCAAACTCTCTGACGAATTATATATGAGAAATCCTGATTTTAATATGGACAAGAGACTTTGCTTTTTGAGGACAGATTTTTCCAAGGGTCTTTATACTGATGAGTATGGTAATCAGCACGAAATGCTGGATAAAAATTTCCCTAGCGTCGATCCGAAAAACCCTACCAAGCTAAGTCCGGGCGAAGAACAAGTTTTAGCCTCCCTAAAAAAATCTTTTGCTTCAAGTCCAAGGTTTAAAGCTCATATGAACTTTCTTTTGGACAAGGGAACTATCTATAAAGTATCTAATGGAAATCTTCTCTTCCACGCCTGCCTTCCTATGAATGAAGACGAATCCTTTATGGAGTTTTCCTACAAAGGCAAGTCCTACAAGGGCAGAGAGCTAATGGACTTTTTTAATGACATAATAATTTCTGCAAGAAACTTAGATGATGACGATCCGGCTAAAAGAGAAGCCGTGGACTTCTTGTGGTATATGTGGACAGGACCTTTGTCACCTATGTTCGGCAAGAGCAAGATAGCTACCTTCGAAAACTTCTTTATAGACGATGATAATTTAAGAAAGGAAATTTACAATCCTTACTACAAGCTGTCAAAGCAAGAAGAGTATGCTAAAAAAATCTTAGAAGAGTTCAGCCTTGATCCTAATAAAGGACACATAATAAACGGTCATGTCCCTGTCAAACAAAAGGACGGAGAAAATCCTATATCAGCTAATGGAAAAACCTATGTGATAGACGGAGGTCTTTCCTACGCCTACCAAAAAAAGACCGGTCTTGCCGGTTATACCCTGGTCGTAAAATCCGACCGCATGGAACTATCAGAGCATAAAAACTTCAAGACCATGGAAGAAGAAAAAGGGGCCTACCTGCCTAAGACAAATGTAACTGAAACCTTTGAAGAAAAAAGACTTGTAAAAGATAGTGACCAAGGGCTGAGTATAGAAAAATCAATAGAAGAGCTTGAGCTTTTAATTGCTGCCTATAAAAAAGGTCTTTTAAAGGAAAATCATAAATCTTACAAATTGTTCTAGTATCTTATAGTTATTAAAATAATCCCCCAACCTATATTTTAAATATTTATAGGTTTGTGGGGATTAACTTTAATCTACATATTAGAATAATAGATAAAATAATTAGGAGTTTAAATGTTAAAAAATATACTTAACGGTTTTTCCATGGCTCTAGCCGACAGTGTCCCCGGAGTTTCCGGTGGGACTATCGCCTTTATCATGGGCTTTTATGATGAATTTATAGGCTCTATAAATAAGCTGGCTTTTGGAGATAAAGATCAAAAGAAAGAGGGGTTCCTATACCTTTTAAAGCTGGGCGTCGGCTGGGTAGCAGGAATGATTTTAGCGGTATTTATCCTTTCTTCAATTTTTGAAAGGCATATTTACAAAATATCTTCCCTCTTTATAGGCTTTGAGCTGGGAGCTCTTCCTATAATAGTAAAGGAAGAGACGGCCTCCCTTAAAAAGAAGCCTTCTGCAATCTTATTTCTATTGTTAGGGATGCTTTTTGTCATAGCAATTACCTTTATAAATACGAGAAAGGGGACTTATTCGATAAACCTTGCTGATCTTTCACCGAGCCTTGCCTTAAGGTTGTTTTTGATAGGATCCTTTGCCATATCAGCCATGGTTTTACCGGGTATATCAGGTTCAACTATCCTATTAATATTTGGAGCCTATATTCCTATAATATCAGGTCTAAAGGATATCTTTTCCCTCAACTTCGACCCCCTTGCTTCCATTATTGTTTTCGGGCTGGGAGTTATCGTCGGAGGACTTTTTATAGTAAGGATCATAAGATACTGTCTTAGAAATTATAGGGCTCAGGCAATTTATACAGTACTCGGAATGATGATAGGAGCCTTGTATGCAATTGTAATGGGGCCAACCGGTATTAATCCGCCACAAGCTCCCCTATCCCTTGAAAACTTCTCTATTCTTGCCTTTGTAGGAGGGATTTTAATCCTCTTTGGGATGCAATTTTTAAAAGACAGGACAAGTGATAAGTAATGGCCTTCGAATTTACAATATTAGACCTTATACAAAAGTTAAGATTTCCCTTTTTAGATAAATTTATGGTCTTGGTATCCCTATTATCAAACGGAGGGCTTATCTGGATAACCCTCTCCGTCTTTCTCTTATCTAAAAAAGATAAAAAGAAGGCAGGATTTACCCTCGCCCTTACCCTGGTTCTTGACCTTGTAATTACTAACTTGATTTTAAAAAATTTAACCTCAAGCCTAAGACCCTTTCAATATAGAAAGGACTTTGAACTTTTGATAAAAAGACCCCTGGACTACTCCTTTCCGTCAGGTCATGCTGCAGTTTCCTTTGCAGGAGCAAGCAGCCTTTACATAAGCGGAGAGGAAAAATCATCCAAGCCCTTTTTTATCTTAAGTCTTTTAACTTGCTTTTCCAGGCTTTACCTCTATGTCCACTTCCCAAGTGATGTAGTTAGTGGAATGATTGTAGGTTTTCTGATTGCAAATCTTTCAAATTACCTGGCAGAAAAATTTATATACAAGAGCAAAAAAAGCTGATGAGTCAGACTAAGGCTACAAGTTATAATAACTTATAGCCTTAAGTCTAAAATCTCATCAGCTTTTAAACATTTCCCATCTTTGAAAGAGGCAGAAACCTGAAGAAAGCAACGCCTACTATCCTATCTTTTTTTACAGGGCCGAATAATCTCGAGTCATTTGACTCTCCGGGAAGTCTATTATCTCCCAAGACCATGTACTCGTCCTCGTCAAGCTGCCATACGCTGTCCTTGCCGGGCACTAAAGTCTTATTGGTAGAAGTGTAGTCTTCCATTAATTTTTCACCGTTTCTATACACATTATCATTTTTTATTTCTATAGTGTCTCCCGGCTTACCAACTATTCTCTTAATATAGTCGACTCCCTCCCTATCAGGAGCATGAATTTCAACTATATCCTCATAATTAAGCTCGCCTATTCTTACCTTTAACCTATTTACAAAGATCTTATCTCCGCTTTCTATAGTTGGATTCATACTGTTACCTTGGACTACTGTAGTAGAGAGAATAAAATGTCTTATTCCCAGGGCTACAGCTATAGCTAAAATAATTACGAGAATCCATTCAAAGAAAGATCTTAAAGTTGATTTTTCTTCCATAAGCTCTCCTATATTATAAGTCTAGATTTGGATATACTTTCATATCCAGTTTTTCCGATTTGCCATTTAAATAATCATAGAAGCCTGCACAGGCTATCATGGCAGCGTTATCCGTACATAATATCTTATCAGGAAAATAAACATCTACGCAAGTTTCCTTTGCCTTTTGTTTAATTCTTTCCTTAAGTCCCTCGTTTGCAGCTACCCCTCCGCTGACCACAAGCTTGTCAAACTTTCTTTCTTCTAAAAGTCTAAAGCTCTTTTCTACCAGGACATCAATTACAGCCTCCTGAAAAGATGCGGCAACATCTGCTATAACTATCTCTTCATTTTTTTGTTTCTTATTATTGATGTAGTTAAGAACGCTGGTCTTTAAGCCGCTGAAAGAAAAATCGTAGGAATCTTTTTCCAGCATTACTCTAGGAAAATCTATAGCATCCTTGTTTCCAAGCTTTGCAAGCCTATCTATCTGTGGTCCTCCCGGATATTCAAGACCCAAGGCTCTCGCCACTTTGTCAAAGCTTTCCCCGCATGCATCGTCCCTGGTTGACCCTACAATCTCATAGTCTTGATAGTCCTTTACCTCTATCAAATAAGTATGGCCTCCTGATACCACGAGGGATATAAAAGGTGGTTCCAGGTCCTTATGGCTTATGTAGTTGGCACAAATATGGCCCTGCATATGGTTAACCCCGATTAAAGGAAGGTCCAAGCTGTAGGAGAGAGCCTTGGCAGCTGATATTCCTACCAATAAGGCCCCTATAAGGCCAGGTCCCTTGGTAACAGCTATAATATCTATATCTGAAATTTTTATAGCTGCCTGGTCGACAGCTTCCTTTAAAATGGAATTTATAGCCTCCAAATGGAGTCTGCTGGCAATTTCAGGAACTACTCCCCCAAACTTTTTGTGGGTATCTATCTGAGAAGAGATTACATTTGAAAGCACATCTCTTCCATTTTTTACGACAGCAACGCTCGTTTCATCACAAGACGTTTCTATCGCCAGTGTAATAATATCTGTCTCTGTTTTTTCCAAGTTTAACATCATCCTTATCGCATTTTCCTTGGGATCACTATAATAATTTTTTATAAGTCCCATATCTATAAAACCGAACTTCCTATAAAGATTTATCGCAGCCTTGTTACTTTCCCTAACTTCTAAGAAAATCTTCTTTACTCCCTTAAGCTTAGAGAAGCCCATAATAAACTTCATAATTCCACTCGCATATCCTCTACCTCGATAGGCTTCATCGACACATAAATTGTGAATTTCAGCCTCATCACATATGATCATAAATCCGAAATATCCTAAAAGTTGACCATTAGATTCCAAAAGATAGTAATGAGATAGATCATGGTCTAAGGCTGACTTAAAAATATTATAAGACCAAGGATCAGTAAAGGAAAGATTCTCCAGCCTTACGACCTGATCAAGGTCCTCATAAGTCATCTGTCTAATCAGCATTTTTATTCTTTAGATCAAGGTCCCTTTGGGCCTGAGATTTTCTTACATAGTCCGGACTTAGGCTGTAAAGATTATCGTAAGCTTGTGCTCTATCAGCTATATCACAAATAGACCTTGTTAGCAAATTATTAAGTGCTTCGTTAGCAAAACTTGTATTTTTAAGTTCTTTAATCTCATCTCTGTAAGCTCTCACCCCTTCTCCTACAAAAATATATTCCTCATCATCCTTAAGAGCAGCCAAGAGATCTTCTATATAGCAGAGGTCATCCTTGCTAAGTCTTTCAAGTTTCCCATCGTTTTTAAAGACAGAGTAATAAACCCTACCTCCCCTGGCATCTAAAAGCGGGATTATCTTTTTGTCAGTGTTTATGACATTGGCAAGGGCAGCAAGACTTGAAACCCCTACTATAGGCTTATCAAAAACCTGAGCGAAGGTCTTTGCTACAGTCATCCCTATCCTAAGTCCCGTAAAAGATCCGGGACCCTCACAAACAGCATACAGGTCTATCTCGGATATCTTCATATCCAGCTGATCAAGTAGCTGATCTATCATTACCAGCAAAGACTCGCTATGAGTCTTCTTCTGGTTTACATTATAATCTCCTATTACAAGTCCATCTTCCATAATAGAACAAGAAGATATCATGGACGATGTATCAATCGCTAAAATCTTCATTCAATCCCTCTATTATCTCTCTTTGCCTCTTATTATCAGGCTCTATCCTTACCCTTCTCGAATCTTGAGAAGTCTTATCTATATATATTTCTATAAGATTTCTCGGCATATAAGTTTTCGCCATCTCAGCCCACTCTATTATAGTAATTCCCTCAGGGTATAAAAGCTCATCAATATCTAAGCTTAAAATCTCATCTTCTTCCTCTAACCTATAAAGATCCATGTGATTTAAAACAGGATCTGTCTCATAGGTATTTACAAGAGAAAAAGTCGGGCTAGTAACTTCCTTATCTACTCCGAAAAAGGCTGCTATAGACTTGGTTAAAGTAGTCTTTCCCGCTCCCAAATCTCCTATAAGAGATATAACATCTCCCTTTTTTAGATTTTTCGCAAGACTCCTACCGAAATCAGCTGTTCTTTCCAGTCCTTCCAAATTATATTCCATAAAACACTCCTTACTATATTATACACAAAAGAAGGATAAAAAGTTAAGCCGACTCCAAAGTCTCCTCATAAATCTTAATAATTAAAAATAGTCAAAAGCAAAAAATATCCTGTATAATTAAGGATAAATCTTTTACTTGCCTCCTTAGCTGATATTTAAGTCCTCAAGGGGTAGTATTAGCATAAGGGCTTATTTAAATTAGAAAATAGAAGAGAGAGTTTAATATATCTCTTTAAGGAGAAATCATGAAAATAATAAATTACATATATATGTTTTTCTTTTATGGATTTTTAGGATATGCCTGGGAGGTAATCTGGGTAAGTCTCGGAGAGAAAAAACTTACAGACAGGGGATTTTTATACGGCCCCATCCTTCCGATTTATGGTTTCGGGGCAGTCTTTATTACCCTTTTTATCGAACATGCAATGGAAAGATTTAGCTCATCCTATCTTGTAATATTTTTTTCAGGGATGATAATAGCTTCAGCCCTGGAGCTTGTCACAGGATACCTGATAGAAAAAATCTTCAAGGTAAGATACTGGGACTATACGGAGAGGTTTATGAACTTTAAGGGCTATATCTGCCTGAGATCTTCCCTATTTTTCGGAGTAATGTCAATTTTTATGATAACTTACTCCAACAAAAAAATCTTTGCCCTGACAGAAAAAATCAAAGCCTCCGCCTTCAGCTTCACCATCTATATCCTAATCCCCGTTTTTATCATTGACATCGTCTTATCTATAAAGGATGCCTATGGATTTAGATATATAATTAATTCTCACGAAAAAATAGAAAGCTATTTGAAAGAAATTAGAAAGGATGCTGAGCTTAAAGCATCTGTGAGATCACTTTCTTTGCAAGACGACTTATCAAAGCTTAAAAACAACTTTAAAGAAAGAATAGATCAGGTAGAAATAAAGAAATCCTTTATCGAAAACAGTACAAAACTTTTAGAAGACAGGCTAGAAAGAGAAAATCTCTTAAAAGAAAAAGTCAAAGCCTTGATTGATGAAAAAATCGAAAATAAAGATCTTTTATTCTTGCTTAATCAAAGAGTTGAAAAAGTTTATGATAAAAGATTAAAGAGGATAAACAGATATGAAAAAAATATAGAAAGAGTAGCCAAGAGAAACGATATAAGCTACAAAGACTAAAAAATAAAAAACCTATTATCCGGACTTACGCCCTGATAATAGGTTTTTTTCTTAAATATTTGATTTCATAAACCTTGAAAGAGGTTTGTATAAAATGATAGTAACTAAGCTTGTCAAAAATCCCTTAACAAGGTTAAAAGGAACTATTGAAAATAGGATAAAAGTTATTGAATTTGAAACAAGTGAATTTACTGCAGCAAATTCCTTGGCAAATTCCTTAATATCTATTCCATAGAGTGGAAAAATTACAAAATAATTGCTAAGACAAGCTATTGCAGTATAGGCTAAAACCCCAAGGGCAAGTCCTAAAATCGCATTCTTCTTAGTCTTGTTTCTTCTGTAAATAAGAGAAGCTATTATTACAAAGGTAGATGAAATGATAAAGTTTGATAATTCGCCGACCCCTCCTGTTGTAGTTCCGTTTATAAGCAGGTTAATAAGGATCTTTACAAGAGCTGTAACAACGCCTGCCAAAGGTCCGAAAGCAAAGCCTGATACCATTACTCCGACATCCCCGATATCAACTGTCATAAATGGTGGAGCAAATGGAAGTGGGAATTTAAATACCATTAAAACCGCACTCATAGCTCCAAGAACAGCAATATAAACTAATGCTTTTACAGAAATTTGTTTTTTTGCAGATTGATTCATAATCTTCTTCCTCCTAAATATAATTTAGGGCAAAATAAAAAGCCCTAATAGGGCTTTAAAGTTAAAATAAAATACTTCTTTTATCCAGACTTTACTGTCGGTATTGGAATTTCACCAATTCGATCTTTCGACTCGTGGACTTTAACCACCGGTGAGGAAATTAACCTCGCCCCGAAGCAAGTCGATTATATCACCAATATCAGCTATTGTAAAGAAGTTAATATTTTCACGTAAATAAAAAAACATGCTCTTATAAAAAGCATGCTTCCTTTGGTCGGGGTGAGAGGATTTGAACCCCCGGCCCCATGGTCCCAAACCACGTGCGCTACCGGACTGCGCCACACCCCGACGTTGTCGCTCTTATCTCAGCTGACTAGTATAGTATACGATTATTTTTCATCCTTTGCAAATCTTATTATTATTATATAAGGAGATATGAAAAGACTATTCTCTTTATATCTCCTTATATCTTCGTTTTTATTCATTTTATAAAAACTTTACTTATTTTTAATCCGGCTAAAATAATTAAGCCTAGTATAATCTAGGACAAATCATTTTAAAAATTTAAAAAGCTATTATAGGTTTGACAAAAGATAAGTTAAATTAATAAAAAATGCCGGAGAAGGTCTAACCCAACTCCGGTATAAGGCAAAATTTTATAAACTAATTTGCTTTTTATTTTCAAAATTTTTTAAAAACCAATCTTTTCCTTCGACAATTCTAGCTATAACCATTGCCAAGCCAGTGTCCCCTGTTACATTTATAACTGTTGCAGGTGCATCTGTTATTGTACCGATTAATATCATAAGAGGAATTGAAGTTTGAGGGAATCCAAAGGCTGAAACAATAAATATCTCTGCAACATATCCTCCTGCAGGAATTCCTCCCATTACAATGGAAGCAATAACGGCTACTAGTATAGCCAAAAGTATATTCTTAGGAGTAACAAAATTAACTCCAAACAATTGACAAAGGAAAGCAATTTTTAAAATCTGTATAATGCATGCTCCATCTTTATGCAAATTAGCTCCCAAAGGAAGAACTATATCTGATATTTGTTCAGGTAGTCCAAGTTCCTTTCCTTGATTCATATTTGCAGGCAAGCTGGCTGCTGATGAGCAAGTTCCAAGCGCAGTTAAGCTCGGAGTAATACCTGTTTTCCACCAGGTTTTAAGTCCTTTCGATCCTGCTCCTATATATGCATATAAGCTTTGAGAAAGAACATAGTAGATAGCAACAACCACCAAGTAAATCAGAATAGCTTTTGCCATAGGTCCAATCAAATCAGATCCGCTTCCTCCTATCAAAATTGCAAAATATGATCCCAATCCTATTGGAGCTATCTTCATTATTATACTTATAAAGTGTGAAATTACTTCGGTAAAATCATCAAATAAAGCGATAATGTTTTTTGACCTATCTCCTGACCTTATCAATGCAAAGGCCAAAATTACTGAAAATACAATTAAAGCCATCAAGTTACTTCTCGAAAAAAGTAATGGAAAATCATTAACAGTAAACATTGACATAACGTCAAATGAAGCATCTACATTGACCTCATTTTGTGTTAACGGAATTTGAGCATTTCCAACAGGATCTATAAACATCATGGGTACAACCATTACTAGGCAGGCAATTATCCCTGTAACAAAAACACCAATAATAAATGAAACTAATATTTTTCTCAATTTAGTCATATCTGTCATCTTTGCTATTGAAGTTGTCAAAGAAAAGAAGATAAGAGGTACTACACTTACGTATAATAAATTAAGAAAGATATCTGCAACCGGCTGTAAAACTTTTATACCCGGTCCTACAAAATATCCTAAAATTCCTCCAAATATCATTGAAAAAAGTAAAATTATCGAAGATCCATATGCACTCCATATTTTTTTCATCTTTTATCTCCTAAATTTTGTTATTTATAGCAATTTGCAGCCTTTCAAGAGCTTCTTTAAGAATAGATCGAGGACAAGCTATGTTAAAACGTTGGAATTTTTCTGTTTCAGGTCCAAAAATTCTTCCCGAATCAAGCCATAATTTTGCATCGTTTATTATGATGTCATCTAATTGGTCCGCTGTAAAATTATAGTTTGAGAAATCTACCCATAATAGGTAAGTTCCTTCCGGCTCAACTAAAGTTGCCATTGGCAATTTTTCCTTAATAAATTCTCTAAAGTAATTTAAGTTACCTTCCAAATAATCAAGTAGCTCCAAGTACCATTTTTCACCTTTTGTATAACAGGCAATTAATCCTACCTGACCCATAAGTGATCCTTGGCTATAGCCTGTTTTAGCTTTTTCTTTGCGGAACTTATCTCTTAAATCCTTGTTTGGAATGATTATATTTGAAGGTTGGAATCCTGCTATATTAAACGTTTTTGAAGGCGAAGTCATTAACACGAGTATTTCCTTATATTTTTCATCTAAAGTAAATACTGAAGTAAATTTATTTCCCTTATAGATCAAATCACAGTGAATTTCATCTGCTACAACAATAACCTTATGCTTATAACAGATATCGAGCAACTTTGTTAATTCTTCCCTAGTCCAAACCCTTCCTACAGGATTGTGAGGATTGCATAAAATAAACATCTTAACCTTATTATCGATAATTTTTTCTTCAAAATCCTCATAATCAATTCTGGATTTATTATTTTCAAAAATGAGTTGATTGTTGATAAATACTCTATCATTGTCTTCTATGCATTCCCTAAAAGGGTAGTAGACAGGTTGTTGAATAATGATAGAATCTTCTTCTTTTGAAAACGATTTTACAGCTGTTGCAATTGCATATACAATCCCACAACCTATGGTTACAGTATTCGGATCTACAGTGTAATTATGGTGTTTTCCAAACCAATAATTAAGAGCTTCAAAATATTCTTCATTTGGATCTGTATATCCAAAGATTCCATGAGAAACTCTTTCATGGATATCATCTAAAACTATTTCAGGAAGCTTAAAATCCATATCGGCAACCCATAAAGGTAATAAATCATCTCTTCCCTTTCTTTGCATACCGAAGTCATATTTTAAGCTACTTGTTCCCTTCCTATTAATTACCTCATCAAAATCATATTTACTCATATATTCCCTCCTTATAATAATTTTGTTAATAAACCATACTATAATTTATTTTATAGACTTATTTAATTTTTTGTTATACAAATATACCCCGATAGGAATAATTATATATCCTATTGCCATAGAAATTATTGCTAAATAATTAGGATATATACTGCCGTTTGATTCTACAGTAAATTGTTCAATCCAACTGAATTTTGCCAATAATAACATTGTTAACAATAAAGCTAATACAGGAATAATGACATCAGTAAATAAATTTTTGTTTACATCACTCTTAATTTCTTCCCTATTTTTATCGTAATAAAAGAAGATTACGGCAAGAGGAACCATAACAAATTGGGCAAATCTTGCAATAGCACTTATTATCATAATTGATCCCATATTATATTTGAAAGCTATAGGTAAAACTATAGCTAAGGCAGCTGTTATAACCATTGAAAACATAGGAAATCCCTTATCTGTTCTCTTGGCGAAGATTTTAGGAACTTGATTTTGATTTGCCATTGCTTCAATAATTCTAGGAGTATGAAAGGAAGCAGCAACGTTAATACCAAACATAGATATTAAAGAACCATATAGGATTATAGCTCTTATAATTGGGTTTTTAAATACATCTAAAAGGGCTACTACTTCTTTTGTATTAACCATAGAAATGGGATCTATCATCATTGAAACAAGTACTATTCCTGTATAAACTAAGGCTACTATAAGGATTCCCAAAGGAATTGCTTTAGGCAAATTCTTTTCAGGTTCTTCCATATCCTCAGACCCGGAAGCTACACTTTCAAAGCCCGTAAAGGCATAGAAAGCTGCAATGATAGCCATAACTGTTGCCCCTAAATCCATATTATTTGAAACATCTCCTGCAACTGTTTCAATTTGAGAGAAATTATTTTGTCCTGTAATTATGAGAACAGCCAGTCCTGCCACAATTGCTGTTATTAGGGCTAAAAGCTTACCTATAGTTGAAATGTTGTTTACAATTTCCAAGACCCTGGTACCGAAAATATTAATTACAAATAATATAGTCATTAATATTATAAAACCTGCTGTCATGTAGGAAAAGTTTGTATTATCCATTCCGAGTATGCTCAAAACAGTTTTTACTACTCCTGTAGTCATAACCCCCCAAGCTATTGATGCGGAAACAAATCTTGTTATTCCTATGTATAATCCCATATTGTCTCCAAAAGCTGCCTTTGTATAAGCGTATGAAGCCCCTCCTTTTGAAACGTACTTTGCAGCTGAAGCAAAAGTAATAGCTAAAATTGCTGCAAATACTGCTGCTCCTAAATAAATTAGAGGTGCATACTTTCCTGACATCTTAACTACTGATCCGGGTGATAAAAATATTCCGGATCCTATGATCGAATTTATAGTCAATAGAACCATTGACCAGAATCCTAATTTTTTAGTTGCATTATTCATAATTTTCTCCTTAGATGCAATTTTTTATTAATTCGCTAAATAGTAAGTTCATTTTTTCGTCAACTGAATGAAGCATTTCGGGATGCCACTGAACTCCCAACATATACTTGTATTGAGTATTTTCAATAGCTTCAACAACCCCGTCTTTACTATAGCCTGATGCGACAAAACCGGGTGCAACTTGGTCAATAATTTGATGATGGAAAGAATTCACCATTATAGATTCCTCTTGAAAAAGTTTTTTCAGCTTAGTACCGTCAACCAAGTCCACTGAGTGACTTGTCATTGATGGGAAGTTTATCTGATCGTGTTTTATATTTGTTCCGCTCTTTAAAGATATATCTTGATACAAGGTTCCACCGTGGTACAAATTTAAAATTTGAAAGCCCCTACAAACTCCCAAGATAGGAATATTTTTTCTTCTGCAAATTCCACCAATTTAAAATCAAAGTCATCTCTTTCAGGTAAAACTCCCCCAAGCCCTCTATAAGGCTCTTGCTTATAATAGCTTGGAGTCACATCGTGCCCACCACTTAAAATAAGGGCGTCTACATTATCTATTTGCTCCATGATAACTTCTACATCGTTATTCATAGGGATTATATATGGTACACCTCCATTTTTTATAACAGATTTTACATAATCTTCATTAACATAAGATCTTCTATATCCCGGAAAGTTTCCCGCAGAGTCAATGATAATTGACCCTGAAATGCCTACAATAGGTTTAGTCATAAAAATCTCCTTATTTGCCTATCATTGTATTAAGGACAACAATATCTGTTTCCTTCATCCCATCTTTTGCTACATGGCCTATGCTTTTTATAGTTTGTTCAATATCGTCTTTTAACAAGCCATCTCCCGGTTGGAAATTTTTGTCATTTTTTGCAAGATAATATCCTGTTATTCCTGCATCAACTGCAGTAGCAATTTTGGCAGCACATGATGGCTTTGCCCCGTCACAAATCATGCCTGATGCAATCATTAAACCATTTGCAACTGTGTTTTCAATTATTTGGTAGTCCTTTGTTTCCATATAAGCTATTCCTGCTCCTGCTGCAATTCCGGCTGCAGTCACCCCACAAAAGGCTGACAGTCTACCTATATATCTCTTAATGTGAAGCGCTGTAAGGTTGGAAATCAATAAGCCCCTATACAAGCTCTCTTTATCTATATTTTTATACTCAGCAAAAGCTACAAGAGGCATCGTGCAGGTGATCCCTTGATTTCCACTTCCCGAATTGATCACAACCGGTAAGGGACAACCGCTCATTCTGGCATCAGATCCGGCAGCTGCTCTTGCCTTTGCAATAGTTCTTATAGAAGAATCTTCTTCTATTAAAATTTTTCCGATTTCTGAGCCCCATTTTCCTGTCAGACCCTCTTCAGATATTTGTGAATTTAATATAATTTGGTCATCCAGTATTTCTTTAATAGGTTCCAGGTCAGTCTCTGTAGCATATATGTAGATATCTTTTAAGGAAAGCTCATCATATTTATCATATTCAGGTGTGTGAGTATAGCAATTATCTATTTGGACAAGCTCATTATTTTTAATTATTTTTACGATATCAATATGTTTATTTTTTATCTCCACTAGAACAAAATTATCCTTATCATCCCAAACTTTAATTTCAATATCTAAATTTTCTTCTCCCTCCTTTAGATAAACATTTATAATGTCTTTGTCTATAAGCTCCTTAGCTCTTAAAATATCTTAATCAGTAGTTTTTGATAAAACTTCCAAGTCTAAACTTGAATCTCCTGCTATAATCCCTATTGCTACAGCGGATTGAACACCCTTCATTCCGTTTGTGTTCGGAACCGTAACTGCCTTAACGTTTTTTATGATGTTTGCAGAACAAGCTATGTCAATCTTTGTAGGTATTTCTCCCAAAGTCTCCCTTGCCTTAGCTGCAGCCAAGGCTATTGAAATCGGCTCTGTGCAACCAAGAGCCTTAACTAATTCTGTTTTTAACAAATCTTTATAGTCTTTCATATATCTACCTCTCTAAATTATATTAATTATGAATTTTCTTGTTAGTGAAAACGATTTTTTATCGCTTACTATAAAATACTTTCTTATTTAGATATTTATAGGCTAAAATTTGATTAAAAATAATTAAAAACATAGTATAAAACGTTTTCAAAAATTTTATAATCTAAATTTTAAATTTATAAATATCACCTATTATTTATTTCTTTTTACACATATCGAAATCACTTATTAAGAAAGCACTTCCTATTTTATTAATCGTTTTATAGAGTTTATATTTTACTATTCGCTACATAGTTTAGTTAATAAACTATACTATAATCATTTTAGTAAAATTTTTTACCCCTGTCAATCAATTTTTCGAATCCTTGACTTTTATTTATGTAAGTGTTAGATTAAATAGGAATTGTTAAGAACTTAGAAAGAGAGCAAATCTATGTATAATGCTAATTTTAACGAATTATTAAATTCATTATTTAAAAATATTTCAGATCTTGATTCTAAAAAAATTCAAATTGATGATTCTAATATCAATGAGATTTTTAACTCTATAAATGATGTATATTCCCAGATGTATAAATTTGTCCTCCTATACAATGACTATATATTTTCAACTCACTCTTACGGAGTAGATATTAATTTTTCAATGATAGAGGTTCATACTTTGACATACATCGAGGATAATCCAGGAATTACTTCTAGCGATTTAGTTGAATATTGGCATAAAAGTAAAAGTTCTATTTCTCAAATATTAAAAAGATTAGAAGAACATAAACTAATTAGGAAAGAAGCTTCTAATGAAAATAAAAGATTTAAATTATTATATGTCACAGAAAAAGGGAAAAAAGTTAATCGTGAGCATAGAAAATTTGATATAAAAGACGTTTTTAAAACACTAAGCAGTTTAAGAAAAAAAGTCAGTAAAGAAGATCTCACATCTTTTTTCAGGGTAATTAATGAATATAACGAGATTATTTTAAAAGACTTTGAAATTAATAATTAAAAATTTAACTTTATCGTTTCCTATTATAAAAATTACCGGAGCAAGTTATACTTTCTCCGGCATTTTTGTATCTGTCACAATATTATTACGGTTGATTTTTGTAAATCTTAAAAGCCATAAAAAGCCTTAAACAACTTATAGGTATAGTCATTATCCTTGCAACCTCCAAGCTCTCTTATAGAGTGCATAGCAAGGATCGGATTTCCCAGGTCGACAGATTTTATATTTAAATTAGCTATTGTTATCGGTCCTATTGTAGATCCTCCCCTTTTATCTGACCTATTTGTAAATTCCTGGTAAGGGATCTTATTTTCCTTACAGATGGCTTTTATGACAGAGGCTGTATGGGCATCTGATGTGTAGGCTGCATTTGCAGCATATTTTATTACAGGACCTTGGTTTATAAGGGGTCTATTAACAGGATCTGCCTGGTCAACGTATGAAGGGTGGAGGCTATGAGCTTGGTCTGCACTTATCAGAAAAGAATCATCCATTGTAGAAAGAAAGTCCTTTTCATTGTCCTTACATATTTTCTTTAGGACATCTGAGAAAAAGGTAGACCCTGCTCCCCTACTAGTTGCTGACCCGACCTCTTCGTTGTCAAAGCAGGCTATAAGACCCAGATCCCTGTCAATCTTTGAATCTATAAGAGACTTTAGGGATAAAAATACCATGCCGAGGTTATCAATCCTTCCTACTGAGAAAAATTCCCTATTTAATCCTGAGTAAGTAGCCTTTTGCCTATCGTAAAGATAAAGGTCATAGTCGAGAATTTTTTTTGAATCGACATCAAGATATTTTCCTAGGATAGCTTCGATTTTTATATCTTTACCCTCGCTAAGACCGATGATGGGTAAGAGATCCTTTTGTAAATTATACTTATAGCCTGAATTTATATCATGGTTCATGTGAATGGCAAGATTAGGAATTATTAAAAGATCTTCATCTATGACTAGGTTCCTTACAATAGGTTCAAAGGGATCATCTGATTGCACAACTACTCTTCCTGCAAGGGATAGGGGCCTGTCAAACCAAGTACTTAAGATAGGTCCTCCATAGACTTCTGTATTTAATCGCATAAATCCATCGCTATTTATCAGGCTGTTAGGTTTTAGCTTAAAAGTCGGACTGTCCGTATGAGATCCTATCATTTTTATTCTTTGAAAATTTTCCTTTCCCTTAAAGGCAAGGATTTCCGATCCGCCGTTTTCTATATAATATCCTTGATCATCTTCTATCTTAAAAGAATCTTTAAAGGAAAGTTCTTTAAATCCTTCCTTGTCGAGAATCTCTCTTATATTGTCAACCGCCTGATAGGCTGTGGGGCTCTTATCTATAAAATTCATCAATTTTTTTGTAATATTCATTTATTTCACCTCATGATTTAAAAAATTAATAAACAAAACTATAAATAACCAATCCGGCTGCCAGGAGCATTAAAATATAAAGGACAAGTACAGGGAAGTCAGGATTTACCTTGGAAACCTCTACCTTAATCGCAAGGGCAGCATGGATATACGGCAATAAAAAGGCTGCATTACGACTTGTAAGACAAACTATTACTCCTGTTACAAAAAGGATGAAAAGTAAAAGTAAGCCATATCCTGTGTCATTTGGCCCTAAAACTGATCCATTTGTAAGCTGAACTACATAATTTGCAAAGTTTATAAAGCTTGCAAGGCAAACCCAGCCTGCATATATACCGAAAGTTATAGGATATATGTTAAGTATGCCTTCCGTATTTACTCCATTAAGCTTATATACTATTACAAGCAGGGAAATAGCAAGTAGGACTATAGCTATAATGGAAAGTAACATATTTCCATAGGAGTAAAGGAAGATCCAGGCAATGTTAAAAATCGAAGATAAGATAAAAAATGGACTTATTCTTCCTATTATCTCTTCAAGGTCATCCTTGTCCTTAAAAAAGAAGACCATCACAAAGGATACCGGGATAAGGGTATAAATAAGTCCCCATATTGAAAAGGCATAGCCTGCAGGTGTCAGGACTGTTTTAAACTTATCCGAAATATCACTTTGACTATTGCCGAAGATATATCCAATGGCTCCTAAAAAGTTCACCACTAGGGTAGCTACAAAAAATATAAGATTTATAGCTGCTGATTTTTTTGTTTTTTTCATATAACATCTTTCCTCACAAATTTATTTGTTTTAAAAATACCCAATAAATAAAAAAATACCTACAAATTTTTATCATTAATTTAAGGCAAAAAAAAGACGACCCCAAAGCTTTTAAAGCTAAAGTTTAAGGTCGCCTTTAAATTTAAAATTTAATTATTTGAGTTGTCATTTTCTTCTTCATCTTGATCATTATTATCTTGAGAATTTGACTCTCTATTATTATCAGAATTTTGATTATCTTGCTTATCTTCATCTTGATTGTTTTCATTTAAGTTTTGATCAGATTCATTTTGATTATTGTCCTGATTATCTTGATCTTCCTGATTATTTTCATCTAAATTCTGATTTTCATTGTCGTTGTTGTTATTATCATTGTTATTTTGGTCTATGTTTTCCTGATTATTGTCTTGATTCTGTTCATCATTATTAGTTTTATTCAGGTTACTTTGATTTTGGACAGGTGAGTTCAGATATTCTTCTAGGGTTGTGTTTTGGTTGTGGATTAGGGTTGCCACTTCAACTCCCACATACCTAAATTGCCATGGTTGGAAGTCTACCCCTGTAACAGATTCCTTATTTTCAGGATATCTAGGAATAAATCCGTACTTATAGGAATTATCTAAAAGCCACTTGTATTCAGGAGACTTAGCGAAGTCTTTCTTGTACTTAAGTGAATAATCTTCACCCATAAGATCGTAGGCAAGGCCTGCTTGGTGTTCTGAGTGTCCCGGTTCAGCGAAGACAACATCTTCAGTATTGTTAAGCTTTGCTTGTTGATCATAGCTTAGGTAGTCATTTATGTTTCTGATAACTACATTTTGCTTGCCGGCATCATCGACCATTAGGTTAAAGGCTTTTTGGGCGTCCCTATCAACTCCGGGATCATAATCTTCAGGTAAACCGTAGTCAGGGTTTACAAGTAGGATTCCATTAATTACCTTAAAGTTGTTTCCGGCTTCTAAGTCTGATATATCTTGGGCTAGGACATAGCCTACCTTATCTGCCATCTTAACTTGGGCAAATTCACCTGAATCTTGGTAGTATTGCAGGTAAGAATCTACAGCTACCTGTTCCAAGACAGTTGAAGTCATATCGGCTTTTTCATATAGGTTAGTCATCTTATTTGTAGTTACAAATTTAACCAAAGCTTGAGTTTTAGCCGGCTCTTTAGCTTTTGGAGTCTCTGTTTGAGTGGTAGTTTGCTTAGGTTCTTCTACAGGTTTATCGGACTTTTTAGCTCTTGTAACTCCCCAGACTATCAAACCTATGATTATAAGGACAACTATGATAACCATAAGTCTCCTACGTCTTAGCTCGGCCTGCTTTTTAGCCCTTCTCTGTTCTATAATCCTCTTTCTTTCCTTTTCTACCATAGCCGGAGATAGGACCATAGTCTTGCCCATATCTTCCTCATGCCTATAGCTTTGTCTTTGGCGTCTTACCTCTCTCCTATTTCTTTCCGCTTCTTCTTTTGTTACCCGTCTTTGTCTTGTACTATTCGGATTCCTGCTTGAAGACGTTTTTTGGGAAGATGAGCTTGTTGCTCTTTGCTTATTTCTGTTGGAATTAGCTTGATATCTTCCGTTGGAGTTAAATTGATATTTTTCGTTAATATCTTTATAACCACGTCTTTTGTTGTTGTTTTCAGACATCCCACACCTCTCAAATTTTCCTTATATAATAAAATAAGATAAGATATTTATCTTTAGCTCGTAAATGAATATCTACCCAATTTAATTATAACATAAAATTTAATTCTTACATTAAAAAAACTACCGTTTCCGGTAGTTTATATTAGTCATTTGAATATGGCAATAAAGCAACTTGTCTTGCTTTTTTGATAGCGTCAGTTATTTGTCTTTGATGCTTAGCATTTAATCCTGTTACCCTTCTAGGAAGGATCTTTCCTCTATCACTTATATAATTTTTAAGTAAGTTTACATCTTTATAGTCAATAACCTTGCTTTTATCCTTTTGGAAAGGATCGACTTTTTTTCTAGGTCTATATCTTCTATTTTGCATATCTTAACCTCCTCATTAAAATCTAGAAAGGAAGATCATCTAAATCAGTAGATACTGCGTTATCTCCCATTCCGAAATCATCGTTGCTATACATATCATTGCTGTTTTGGAAATTATTATTCGGCATTTGATTATAGTTTGAGTTATATCCTGATTGACCTGCTTGATTGTTAGAAGCTGATTCTACAAATTCAAACTGATCAACTATTACGTCAGTCGTATAAACTCTTTGTCCTTGTTGGTTAGTATAAGATCCTGTTTGAATATGCCCTGTTATAGCAATTCTGTTACCCTTATTGAAATACTGACCAATATTTTCTGCCTGTCTTCCAAAGGCAGTACATGAAATAAAATCTGCCGTAGGCTGGTTATTACTTTGAGCTTCTGCCCTCTTTTCCTTAGATAATCTTCTATCCACTGCAACTGTAAATCTTGCCACAGCCATTTGGTTGTTTGCAGTGTATCTTACTTCAGGATCCCTAACCAGTCTTCCCATCAATGATACGTTATTCACAACTATCCTCCTAATTGCTATTACTTATCTTCTTTTCTTACAACCATATATCTGATAATTTGATCGAAAAGTCTACATCTTCTTTCAATTTCTTTTACATATTCAGGTTCTAATGAGAAGTTGACGATTTGATAATAACCTTCTTTATTGTAGTTAATTTCGTAAGCTAACTTTCTCTTACCCCAGTCATCGATTTCGCCTAATTCTCCGTTTTCATCGATTACTTGTCTAATTCTTGAGAAAACTGTAGCTCTGTCTTCGTCATTCAAATCTGCTTTGTATATTAGAACTAATTCATAATTGTTCATAAAACACCTCCTTGTGGTCTTTTGGCTCGTTAGAGCAAGGATTTACCTATAAATACTAACATAAACTTTTTATAAAAGCAAGGTTTTTGCAGGAATATTTTTTATTTTATAACCGCAAAAAATGTTTTTATCATTGTTTTTATATCTTCTAGAAAGCTGAAATCTTTTATGCTCGAAAGATTGTACTCCATCTTCTCCGGAAGGACCTCTTGGACATAGACCTTGTCCACATCATCCGCCCTGTCTAAAAGCTCTGCCTCATCCTTATACCTTATGCTGGCTTCAGACGTAACTCCTGCAGGAAGGAGGAGGGTGGCAAGCATTTCTTTAGTATAGGCCTTTACATAATGGGTACTTTCCGGTCTGGTTCCTACGAAGGTCATATCTCCTATAATTATATTTATAAGCTGAGGAATTTCATCCAAGCGATACTTCCTAAGCTTCTCTCCTACTTTTGTAATTCTCTTATCATTTGCTACTGTAACCTGACTTCCTATCTTATCGGCATTTGAGACCATGGTACGAAACTTGAAGATCCTAAAGACTCTCCCATACCGTGTCACCCTCTCCTGCCTATAAAAGACTCCTCCCTCGGAATCCCTTACAATCATAATCGAAATTACCAGGAAGATCGGCGAAAGGATAACCAACATAAGGCCCGCTACCAGGATATCAAAAATTCTCTTTAAGATTAGGCTTACTTTTTTCCTTCTTAAGCTTTCGTAATAGGGCCTGACCTCCTCAACCTTCATAAAGTCAGGCAACTTATCCCACTGTCTTAACATCTATCTTCTCTCTTAAAACTAAAGGTAGTCCTTTACGATCCTTGTATAATTATCGATGACGTAGGCTACTTCTTCATCTGTCAGCCTTGTATGAAGAGGAAGGGTAATTTCGTTTTTAAATCTTTCATAGGCATTAGGATAGTCCTTGATGTCAAAGCCCATATTTTTGTAGGCCGTCATCATAGGTAGAGGCTTGTAGTGAACATTACAGGAAACACCGGCTTGAGCCATCTTTGTGATAATTTCATTTCTCTCTTCAAGTCCTATACCGGGAACCCTTGTTATATAAAGGTGGCCTGATGACTTGTGATCTTCTGTATAGTGGTTTAAAAGGTCTATCCCCAATGGCTTAAAGGCCTCATCATACTTTTCTATGATCTCTTCACGTCTTTCAAGGAGCTTATCATACCTTTTAAACTGAGCAAGGCCCATAGCTGCTGCTATATCTGTCATATTACATTTGTAGTAAGGACCCGCTATATCATATTCCCAAGACCCCAGCTGAGTCTTTGCCAGGGCGTCCTTTGACTGACCGTGAAGTGAAAGCAACTGATATTGATGGTAAATATCTTCATTATCAATTCCATTGATATCCCTCCAAGTTACAGCTCCGCCTTCAGCTGTTGTAAAGTTTTTTACAGCGTGGAAGCTGAAGTTTGAAAAGTCTGCTATACTTCCGACCTTTTTATCTCCAAGACTTGCACCGAAGGCATGAGCTGCATCAGCCATAACTATTACTCTTCCTATGGCTTCCTGGATTTTATTTTCAGCCTTAAATAAATTTTTCTTCCTTTCTACAATCGAAAAAATTCTTTCGTAGTCGCAGGGGGTTCCCCCAAGGTCTACAGGAATAATCACCTTGGTTTTATCAGTGATAGCTTCTTCAAGCTTATCATAATCCATTTCAAGAGAGTCCTTGCAGGTATCGACCAGGACAAGCTTTGCTCCCACGTGGCAGACAACTGATGCTGTAGCAGTATAAGTGTAGGCGGAAGTTATTACCTCGTCCCCTCCCTTTATTCCAAGCAGGCGAAGAGTCATTTCCGCACAGGCTGTTTGTGAATTAAGGCAAACTGCCTTGGATACACCACAAAAGTCTGCAACCTTTTTTTCCAATTCCTTTGTCCTTGGCCCTGTTGTAATCCAACCTGACCTTAGGGCTTCACTAACCTCTTTAATTTCTTCTTCTGTTATGTCCGGTGGTGAAAATGAAATCTGCATAAAAAATCCTTTCTCTAATCTCTAGTATTATTTACTTCTTCCGGTCTCTTAAAAGTCGGTACAGCTTGTCTTAAAACTTCCCTGGCATTTGAATCATCTCCGATATCACAAGCTTCTTCAAGCATGTCCAAACGCTTATCAATTTCTTCCTTGCTTAAAGGACAGTCTCTTTCTATAAAAATCATGGAATTACTTGTCTTGTCTAATTGTTCCGTATCTACAAGCAATTCTTCGTATAATTTTTCTCCCGGTCTTAGGCCTGTCTCGATTATTTCTATCCCCTGTACTCCTGAAAGACGAATCATATTTTCAGCAAGGTCTAAAATTTTTACAGGTTCTCCCATATCAAGGACAAAAAGCTCTCCGTTTTTTGCCATTGCCCCACTTTGAAGGACTAACTGGGAGGCTTCTGAAATTGTCATAAAGTATCTGATAATTCTACGGTCTGTAAGGGTAACAGGGCCTCCGTTTGCGATTTGACGTTTAAACAAGGGGATAACTGATCCCGCACTGCCCAGCACATTTCCGAAACGAGTGGCACTGTACTTTACCTTGCCGTAGGTGCTGGCACTTTGAACTATCATTTCGCACATTCTCTTGGTAGCCCCCATTACATTTGTAGGGTTAACCGCCTTGTCTGTTGATACCATCATAAAACAATCTGCCTCATACTTTTCGCACAAGTCGACCAAGTTTTTTGTACCGAAGATATTATTGTAAATCGCTTCGACACAATTATGTTCCATCAATGGAACATGCTTGTGAGCAGCAGCATTAATTATGATTTGTGGTCTGTATGTAGAAAATACCTTTTCAAGAGCCTTCTTATTTGTTATAGAGCAAATTTCAATCTGAATATCCAGCTTATCTCCGTAAGCGATCTTAAGTTCCTGCTGAACATCATAGGCTCCATTTTCGTAAATATCTAAAATTACAATCTTTTTAGGGCTCATCTTGGCAAGTTGACGGCAAAGCTCTGACCCTATAGATCCTCCCCCGCCGGTAATTAAGACAACCTTATCCCTGTAATAATCATTAGTCCTGTCATCAGCTACTACGATAGGCTTTCTAAAGAGAAGTTCCTCTATGTCAAACTCTCTTAGGTGCCTTTTTTCTCCTGCTGCATAAACAGTCGGATAATCGTAGATTTTTATCTTATAGCCTGCGTTTTTATAGTATTGGTAAAGTTTTTTCTTCTTTTCGGCATCCATTGAAGGGATGGCAAATACTATTTCCTGAACTCCATACTCATCTAATTTTCTAAGAGTGGCTTCGTCTTCGGATAGGACGGACAAGCCATGAATTTCACGGCCGACCTTTTCCTTATTTATATCTATAAAGCACCTTGGCACGTAGGCAGCTTCCCTGTTGTTTAAAAGGTCTTCTGCAAAACTTACTCCGACCCTGCCTGCACCGATTATGGCTATCTTGATCTTTTGAATTTCCTTGTCATTTCCCTTTGTTATCCTACCGAAAGTAGCCAAGAGAGATGATAAAAATTTACCCTTTTTTGTATCCTGATTGCTAAACTTATAGGCATACCTATACATCATTCTCAAAGCCAAAGCACCAAGTAAGTTTATACTTATAAGGCTTAGCATCCTTGAGAAGGTAATCCTTTCGATCGGAAGAGTAAACTGTAAAATTATGTAAATTAAAAATCCAAAGGCGTCTGTAAACATCAGGCGGATATAACACTGGATTCCTCCGTATCTCCAAATTTGCCCATAAATTTTTCCTAAAAACCTCATCGGAAATATACAGAAAAGGCCAAGCAAATATTGCTCGATCATTCCTCCTGTAGAAAGTTTGTCATTTCCTCCATAGAGTACCAGGAGCAAAAGGGCTGATAGAGAGTAAACCAGCAGGTCATATAAAACCAGCTTTCTCTTACGCTTAGTATGTTTTAATTCTTCCATTATCTTCCTCTTCTCTATTTAAAGATTTAATTTTATCTCTTTATTTCTAATCACTTACTTCTATATTTACCAATTAATTATACCATAAGGATAAGGATAATAAGTAAAACAATAGATAAAAGACCTTAATTTTAAAGGTCTTTTAAACATTTGCTTATTCTTCTTTTTCTTTTTCTTCCAGGCTACCGTCAGGCCTTATATCAACTTCAAGATTTTCATCGTCAACATTTTTGTTAAAGTTCTTAGCCTTCTTTTTAGCCTCTGCCTTGTCGATAAACTTCGCCAAGATAAGCGAACCAACTACAAGGGCTACCACCATGATAACAGCAATCCAAAAGTCTCTTGATCCGACCTCTAAGGTCTTATCTCCCATATTTATATATATAACCGTTGCCGGAATTATCCCGAAAAATGTAGTTATAAAGTAATCTTTAAAGGGGATAGACGTCAAACCGAAGGCATAGTTTTCAAGGTTATAGGGAATTAAAGGAGTTAACCTACATATAAGAAGGATCTTGTTTAAGCTTGATCTTTTTGCATTAAAGATCTTTTCCTTCCACTTGTTTGACAAGTTCTTGTTAGCGTATTCTGTCAGAGCATCTCTTGCCAGATATCTCGACATAAAAAACATTATCGAACAATTTATAAGAGATCCTATTATAGTATAAACTACTCCCCAAAATACTCCGAAGCTTACCCCTGCCGCCAAGGCCAGGACAGGGACCGGAAAAAATCCTATCGGCAAAAGTGCAAACATCAGGATATATATAAGGGGTCCCCACTCTCCTGCATCCTGAACAGTTTGCCTTATTGAGTCGTAGGGGATTTGTGTACATATAATTATAAGGACTATGGTAGCTGCTATGATCAGAACTTTTTTACCGAGAGTTTTATTATCTTTCTTTTCCACTTTTCCTCCCAAAATTTAAATTATATACTTATATTATTTCTTAGATTACATTATATAATAAAAATCACCGGGATGTGATTTAATATCTTTTATAATCGCTTACTTATTAGACAATTTTATAGATGACTCTAAAAATTTTTTAAATCTCCTTAACACAAAAATATGGCAGTCAAGGCCCACCCCTATTTTAAATTTATTAAATTCTTTCCAATTTCATGATAACTTCTTCGCCGTTAAGGTCTAAAGTAGTTCCATCTTCGATATTTTCTTCTATCTTTATTTCCTTTGCCAAAGTTTCATCTTTTATAAAGTCGCTGTGAATTCCTATAGCTTCTTTAATTTGATCTGTAGGTCTTATATAGATTACTATGTTGTCAAGGACATCGTAGCCGTTTGCCTTTCTGGTTTGTTGGACCTTGCTGATAAGTTCACGAGCAAAGCCTTCCATCAAAAGATCCTTATCTATATTAGTATCCAAAATTACAAAGTATCCGTTTTCACTTGTTACATCAAAACCTTCCTTGGCATTGATCCTCACATCTACATAATCTCTCTTAATGCTTACATCTTGATCATTAAGCTTTATAGTTTGATCTTCCTTATCAAGCTTTTCTATAAGGTCCTTAGCATCAGCAGTCTTTAAGTAGTCAGCGAAAGCTTTTATATTTGATCCTAAGATACTTCCTGCCACCTTGTAGTTAGGCTTTAAGTCGTAATCCATGTACTCTGTCAAATCATCCCTGTAGTCAATTTCTTTTACATTTATCTCTTCCTTGATAAGGTCTTCGAAGTCCTTAATTTCTCCTTCAAATTTCTTGTCAACTATTATCTTGGATAGAGGTTGTCTAACCTTTATGTTTACCTCTTCTCTGGAAGCTCTTGCAAGGGTTACGAAAGTTCTTACTATATCCATAGCCTTTTCCAAATCTAAATCTATAAGATCTTCATTAGCCGGTTCAAAGTAAGATAGGTGAACTGACTTTTCTCCTGTAAGAGAAGTATAAATTTCTTCTGCTATAAATGGAGTAAATGGAGCTACAAGTTGGGAGATACCTACAAGGACTTCATAAGTTGTATTGTAAACCGCCTTCTTGTCATCAGTCATTTGGCTGTCCCAGAACCTTCTTCTGTTTCTTCTTATATACCAGTTGGATAAGTCTTCAACCAAAAAGTCTGACAGGTCTCTGGCAACAGTAGTATATTCAAACTTGTCCATGTTTTCAAAGTAAGATTTTTTAAGAGAATTAAACTTAGATAAGATCCACTTGTCAATTAAAGGTCTCTTGTCGTAGTCGATAAAGTATTCTCTAGGATCTGTTCCGTCAGCCTTAGCATACATTTGGAAGAAGTTGTAAGTGTTCTTAAATGATCTGAAGAACTTACTGTCTACTTCCTTTACACCATCCACGTCAAACTTAGTTGGTAGCCATGGTGGAGATACATAGATAGAGTAAAATCTCACTACGTCTGCTCCGTATTGGTCGAAAAGGTTAAACGGATCAATGGTATTTCCCTTGGACTTACTCATCTTCTTACCCTCTTTATCCAAGATAAGGTCATTTACCATTACATTTTTATAAGGTGCCTTGCCTGTCATCAATGTTGAGATTGCAAGAAGAGAGTAGAACCAGCCACGAGTTTGGTCTATTCCTTCATTGATAAAGTTTGCAGGGAAGTAATTTTCAAAGTCATCCTTATGTTCAAATGGGTAGTGTTGTTGGGCAAAAGGCATAGCTCCTGAGTCAAACCAAACGTCAATTACGTCCTTAACCCTGCTCATCCTTCCCCCACACTTAGGACAAGTCAAGTGAACATCGTCTACATAAGGTCTGTGAAGTTCTATATCTTCATCTATATCTTCTATAGCAAAGTCCTTTAACTCCTTACGAGATCCTACTGATTCTGTATGATCACAGTCTTCGCATCTCCAAATATTTAAAGGAGTTCCCCAGTAACGGTTTCTGGAAATTGCCCAGTCCTTTAAGTTTTCCAACCAGTTTCCGAACCTTCCTTCACCTACAGTCTTAGGGAACCAATTTACATTTTTGTTGTTTTCAACCATTTGATCCCTATACTTAGTTACTTCGATATACCAGGAAGGTTTTGAGTAGTAGATAAGAGGTGAATGACATCTCCAACAGTGAGGATAGTTGTGTTCTATCTTTTGCTTCCTAAACAAACTTCCTTCTTCCTTAAGACGGTCCAAGATCATAGGGTCGGCATCCATTACTTCGATTCCTTCCCAAGGTCCACCGACGAATTTACCTGCATCGTCTACCGGATTTATAGTAGCAAGCTCATACCTCCTACCTGTTTGGTAGTCGTCTTCCCCGAAGGCAGGAGCTGTGTGAACTATGCCGGTACCGTCATCTGTAGTAACGTAGTCTGCACAAACTACAAAGAAAGCATCCTTGTTAGGCTTGTAGATAGGAAGAAGTTGTTCATATCTCATATATTCCATATCCTTACCCTTAAGCTCTTTTAGGACAGTGTAGTCTTCGCCTTCGTGACCGAGTAAGTCGTGGGCAAGGTCCTTTGCCAGGTAGTATTTTTTGTCCTTAAAGTCTGCCAAGACATAAGTTACCTCTGGATTTACAGCAAGGGCTACGTTAGAAGGCAAAGTCCATGGAGTTGTTGTCCAGGCTAAAAAGTATTCATCTTCATCTTTTTTCTTGAAAGCAACATAGGCTGAAGTTGTCTTTATAGTTTCATAACCTTGGGCTACTTCGTGAGAGGCAAGTCCTGTACCACACCTAGGACAGTATGGCAAAATCTTTGCCCCTTCATAGATAAGGCCATCCTTGAAAAATTTATCCAAGATGTACCATTCTGTTTCTATATAGTCATTGTCAAGGGTGATGTAGGGGTCTTCCATATCAACATTGTAAGCCATCCTTCTTGACATATCTTCCCAAAGGTCCTTGTAGGAAAATACGGATTCCTTACACTTTTTGTTAAATTCCTCTACCCCGTACTCTTCTATTTCCTTCTTGTCTTTTATTCCTAACTTCTTTTCAACTTCTATTTCTACAGGAAGACCGTGAGTATCCCAGCCGGCTTTTTTATAAACTTGATAGCCTTGCATAGTCTTATACCTTACTGTCATATCCTTTATAGTACGACTTATAACGTGGTGGATGCCGGGCTTTCCGTTAGCTGTAGGAGGGCCGTCATAGAAAACATACTTTTCCTTTCCTTCCCTACTGTTATAAGTTTCGTGAAGAAGATCTATCTGATCCCAATATTCACTTGTCTTTATTTCTCTGTCTCTTACAGAATCTTTAGAAAATTCTTTAAAGTCGCTCATTTCTTTCTCCTATTGATAAGTAGTGGTCCTGATAAATTAAAAATCCCTTGGAAAAATCCAAGGGACGAAAAAACCGCGGTACCACCCTAATTGTATACACACCTCTAAACTTTTAACGCAAGCAACGCGAAAACTTTTCTTTTTTCGAACTCCTGGCTGATTAGAATATTTAAGATATTATCTCTTCCCAGCTTTCGAGACTCTCTTTTAATATCCTGCTAAATATTCAGGTCCATTCTCAGTATTTATTTAAGTGTATTCTAGTATATAAAGGATAAATTGTCAAGGCAACAGTCCCTCAGTAACTTAGATTTATAAGATAACCCTTCTAAAGCAAGTAAACTTTTCTTATAAAAAAGTCTTTCCTAAATTAAAACACCTGAAAATTTGCAAAAAAATAGGAGGAGACAAGCTCCTCCAGTCTATTTAAAAAGACTTATTTATTTTTTCTTAAAGTGATGTAAGATCCACCAAGAGTTGCCATAGCTGCTGTAGCTAATGTCATAGCTTCGTTAGCTACACCTGTTCCAGGTAGGCTTTCTTTTTCAGCTTTTTCAGCTGCTTTCTTTTCAGCCTTAGCTTCTGCCTTAGTTTCTTCCTTGCATTCTTTTTCTTCTTCAGCTTCTACTTTTTCAGATTCTTCTTCTTTTGAAGTTTCTTCTTTGTTAGCTTCAGTTTCTTCGTTTGTAGCTTCTTCTTCTACTGTAGGTTCTTCTTCGTCAACTAATTCTTCTCCGACTACTGTTTCACCTTCTACATATGGATCTTCTACATAAACTTCTCCATAACCTTCTTCGACTACTGTTTCACCTTCTACATATGGATCTTCTACATAAACTTCTCCATAACCTTCTTCGACTACTGTTTCACCTTCTACATATGGATCTTCTACATAAACTTCTCCATAACCTTCTCCGACTACTGTTTCACCTTCTACATATGGATCTTCTACATAAACTTCTCCATA
>JAXFOR010000013.1:0-160053 GCA_034180305.1 Finegoldia sp. | reverse complement strand
TTATGATAACGCAATCATGGAAACATTTTTTGGAAGATTGAAGAATGAAATTTATTATGGGCATGAAAAAGATTATAAGTCATTTGAGGAATTTTCAGAAGCAATAGAAAAATATATAGATTATTATAATAATGAGAGGATCCAAGCTAAATCAAAATGGATGCCTCCTACAAAATATAGGAAAGCATCTATGGTTTAATTGATAATTAAATATTGTGTCCAGTTTTATGGGTACACATCATTATTAAAGCCGAGCTTTTTCTTTTTATATTCCGTTTTTAATCCATTTCTTTTTGAAAATAAAGATTAGGATAAGACAGAGGATGAGAACTACAAGGTCGTAGGCATAGTCTGTCAGTAATAGCTTACCTATACCGACATCTTTGCCGTATAAAAAAGATATAAAGATATTGTAGTTTGTGTTTGCCGCATCGTAATAGCAAAAATATTCCCAAAAGCCCCTGCCTGCAGATAAGAGGTTTCCGACCAGCCAAAATATAAAGTTTACTATAAAGGCCTTTACAAAGTTGTCAAAGACAAAGGCAAAAAAGCATGACATAATCGCAAAGAGGATCAGGACTGCCGAAGTCTTTAAAAATACAGGTGCGAAAAGTTGGAAATTTTTAAATAAAACTGAAAGTGCCAGGCTTGAAACAAGGCTTGTTATTCCAAGCAAGCTTATTACAAGGAGGACCTTTTCCAGGTAGTAGATTACAGGATTAAAATTTAATTTTTTATAAAAGTAGATAGTCTTTTCCTTATAGTCGTCCGATATGAAATTGATAATAATAGCTGAAAATATAAAAATTCCGAACTGAGTGTAGACGGTGTAGACAGATTCTGCTGCCAGGGAATAGCTAAGCTTGTCGTAAGCGACTTTATCTATGGTTACAGGAAGTACAAGACCGAGCAAGAGAACTCCTAGACCCAGGATTACAAATAAAATTATATTTTTAGCTTTAAAATTTCTTTTAAATTCAAACAAGAAGATCCCTCCTTCCGGTGTATGCACTTATAACTTCATTTTTATCTTCAAATTTTATTATATCCTTTTCCCTAATCAGGTAATAAGATCCGGGAATAACCTGTAAGTCTTCAAGGTTGTGGGTAATATTTATTATGGTAATTTCATTTTCTTTTATGTATTTGTTTAAAAAGTCATAGATCTCATTAATAGTCTTTCTATCAAGACCTGATGTAAATTCATCGAGGATCAGAGTTTTAGGATCAAGCGAAAGAAAGAAGAGTAACTTCATCTTTTGTTTTTGACCATCACTCATTTTGGAAAGCTTGTTGTTTGGAATACTTTCTATATTAAGGATACTTTCTAATTTTGCGAATAAGTTAGAATTAGAAGAAGTAGCAAAAGCAACTTCTACAAGTTCGTCCTTAGTTAAGTTTTGGGGAAGGTTTGTATAGGATCCCAGAACTACCAAAGGTTCTGTAATATCTTCAACCTTTCCCTCGTGGTCCATAACTCCTATAAGACTCTTGGCAAAAGTAGATTTTCCCGAACCATTTTCTCCAAGCAGGTGGTTTATCTTTCCATCATCAAAGATTATGTCTACATCTTTAAATAAATAGCTGTTATTTCTTTTTAAAGAATATTCTATTAATTTCATATATTACTCCTTTGCTAAAATTATATCACAATGAAGTAAGGGTGGGTCTAGGCAAATAAAAGACTTTATGGAGTTTAAGGCAACAAAAAACCGGTAGATTAATCTACCGGCAAGGCTTGGCGGGAAGAGGTAGGAATCGAACCTACCCGGGCAGCTCCTAACTACCTGCAACGGTTTTGAAGACCGCAGGGCACACCAGCACCCATCAATTCCCATAAACAATACCTACACATTATAACAAATTAAAAGGCATTTATCAAATTTATATTAAAAAAATATAAAGAGATGGCAAAACATCTTTGCCATCCTAATATATTTACTTAAAGTCCTTAACTTTTACCCTATCATTTTCAATTCTCTTAGTATAACCCTTAAGGTCCATAGTTTCTAAAAGACTGATTCCACTTTTACGGGAGATGTCCAGCTTGTCCTTAAGTTCCTTTATGCTTATAGTCTTGTTTGTCTTAAAGTGATCATCAAGGGCATCAATAAACTTGTCGTAGTAAGCTTTTCCTATCAGGAAGTTGTCCCTAAGCATGACTACATCATTTTGGAGGAGGATGCCTAAGATTGTCTTGTCCTTTTGGTTATGAACTACGTTTTCGACTTTTAGGAGCTTATCAAAGCCGTTTTCTGTAATCTTTGCAAACATCTGATCTTTAAGCTTTTTATCTGCATCTGAAAGGCTGACTTCGTGGTCACCGGCAGCTATGATGCCGTCGTTTTCTTTCAGGTCTCCACCTTTAACCAGGTCTCCTATCATTTTATTAAAGAAGGCCCTGTCATCTTCCATTTGGAATTTTTGTAAAAGCTCTTCCTTGCTGATTCCCGGCAAAATTTCATTGTTCTTGTGGAAGGACTTTACTGTCATCCTGATCTTTCCTAAGATTTTATCGTAAGCCTCCCTGCCCATAATCTTGTTGGAATTCCTAACAACCTTTCCATCTTCTTCCATAGCTTTTAACTCTTCTTCAATCTTTTCCTTGCTTTCAGAAGAGTAGAAGACAAGGTCATCAATAGAAGATGGAAAATTTTCTCCTACCAGGTAATCCATTATGATATCTTGGATCTTTCCTTCTTCTTTTATCTTTAAGCTCTTTATAATCTCTTCATCATTTAAGACGTGCTTTTTAATTGAACCGTCGATGATAGATCCGCCACCGATTGTAATTTGTGGGGAGAATTGTCTAATGATAAAGGAGTCTGAGGTCTTGGCATAGATTTTTTCTTCAAGCCTTATCTGAGCCAAAGCGTCTGATCCGGGTTCTATTTGGTAGTTATCTAAAGGAACAACCCTTCCGAAAATTTCCTTTGTCCCGTGGAAGACTCTTACCCTGTCCCAGTGTTCAATAGGCTTGGCATCTTCAAGCAGGTGGATCCTGACATCAATCATATTGTAAGCTTTAAGGCTTCCCTTCTTGGCTACTACAAAGCCCCTTTCCACATCTTGTAAGCTTATATTTAAGTTAAGGGCCACCCTTTGAGATGGATGAGCGACGTTGACATCCTTGCCGTGAACCTGGATGTTTTTTATGATGATGTCCTTTTCACTAGGATAAAGAAATGACTGACCTCTTTTTAAATCTCCGTCAAGCAGGGTTCCTGTAACTACAGTTCCTATTCCCTTTACGTTAAAGGCTCTGTCTATGTTTAACCTGTAGTCCCTGTCAGCTTGGCTCTTGCTTAAGTTTTTAGACTCTACATCTATAAGCTTCTTTAAGTCTTCAATTCCAAGCCCTGTCACGGAGTCTACTTCTATTACAGGAGCATTTTCCATAAAAGTGCCCTTGATAAGGTCTTTTACATCTTCTCTTGTAGATTCTACCTCTTCGTCTGTGGCCAGCTCTCTTTTTGTAAGGACAACGATCCCTTCATTTATATTTAAAAACCTCAGTATGTCTAAGTGCTCCTTGGTTTGGGGTTTAACTGACTCTTTGCAATCTATACACAGGAGTATAAGATCCATGCCGAAAGTTCCTGTCATCATGTTCTTTACAAACTTTTCGTGACCCGGAACGTCTATTATCCCTGCCCTTGTTCCGCTGGGCAGGTCGAAGTAGGAAAAGCCCAAGTCTATTGAAATTCCTCTTTTTTGCTCTTCAGGTAACCTATCAGTGTTTTTGCCTGTAAGAGCTTTGATTAAAGTTGTCTTACCATGGTCTATGTGGCCGGCAGTACCTATTATAAAATCCATACATCCTCCAAAAAATTTTTAAGTCTGAAATTATAAAATAATTATAACTTATCTTAGTCTTTTATCAAAATTGAAAGCCCGCCCACGAACTAAGCTTTGCTTAGAATTTACTTTAATTGACAGCAATGATATAATCTAGTCATAAAAGTTTTTGTTGCTTTGGGATATTTTATTTATGTTTTTTATAAAAATATTTCAAAGCGATGGGAAAACATTTTTATAGGAGGAAGTATGAGTTTTACATTCGATTTAGAAGCGAATGCTGAAAAAGTGGAACAATTCAGAAATTTCGCCAAGAGTAAGAAAGATGACAAGGGTGCTTTGATGCCTGTCCTACAAAGGGCACAAAACGAATTCGGTTACCTACCTGAAGAAATCATACAAATCATATCAAGACAACTGAACATACCTTTATCTGAAATTTACGGGGTAATTACTTTTTATGCCCAATTTTCTTTAATACCTAAAGGAAAGTACGACATCCAAATTTGTGAAGGAACAGCTTGCTATGTAAAGGGAGCTAGTAGAATTTCTGAAAAATTACAAGAAGAATTAAAAATCCCTTCAGGCTCTACAACAGAAGATCAAAAATTTTCCATCTCTCCATGTAGATGTGTCGGCCTGTGTGCCCTAGCACCTGTAATGGTTGTTAATGGAGATGTTTATGGTAAGATGACTCCGGAAAAAGTTTCCGACGTCTTGGCTAAGTATGAGTAGAAAAAGGGGAATACTATGGACATAAAAGAATTAAATAATATTAGACAAGCCTACGCTGACGACATACATATTAGAGATGCTATAAAAAATACAGCTTACATAAATCACAAGGAAGGGCTTGATAAAAGACAAATTATGGTCTGCGGGGGAGCAGGTTGCGAAGCTTTGGGAGCTATAAACTTAGTAGAAGCCTTCGAAGCCTACCTTAAGAGAGAAGGCATAGAAGATACAGTTGTAATTCCTGTAGGTTGTATCGGCCTTTGTGAAACCGGACCTAACGTTGTCATCTACCCTGACGGCATATTTTATTCCAAGGTAAGTGTAGATGATATAGAAGGAATAGTTAACAAGTCTATAAAAGAAGACGGAATCTATGATGAAAAGCTATACGAAACAGCAAAGACAGAAGAGGGCGTTTTAAATTACGACAACGTAGACTTCTATAAGAAACAATACAAGATAGCTTTAAGAAATGTAGGGAAGATACAACTGGAATCTCTTGAAGAATACATAGGAGCAGACGGTTATCAAGCTCTTAACAAGGCTATCTTTGAAATGGATGGACGAGAAATTGTCGATGAGGTTAAGGAATCAGGCCTTAGAGGTCGTGGAGGAGCAGGTTTTCCTACAGGTAAGAAGTGGGAATCATCTTTTGTAGTAGACGACTATCCTAAGTATGTAGTATGTAATGCCGATGAAGGAGACCCGGGAGCTTTCATGGACAGGGCTGTTCTTGAAGGGGACCCTCATTCAGTCCTGGAAGGTATGGCTATCTGCGGAAGAGCTATAGGAGCTAACAAGGGCTTTATCTATGTAAGAGCCGAATATCCTACAGCAGTTCATAGACTTGAAGTTGCCATAGCCCAAGCTAAGCAAAACAACTTGCTTGGAGATAATATCTTAGGATCAGATTTTTGCTTTGATATCGAACTTCGTTTAGGATCAGGAGCCTTCGTATGTGGTGAAGGTACAGCTTTGATGGAATCTATCGAAGGTAGACGTGGTATGCCTAGAACAAAGATTTTCCGTACAGCTGAAAAAGGACTTTGGAACAAGCCTACGATTATAAATAACGTAGAAACTTTTGCCAACATCCCTGCCATAATAAACAGGGGAGCAGATTGGTTTAAGTCAATAGGTACAGAAGATTCACCGGGAACCAAGGTATTCGCCCTTGGTGGTAAGGTTAAAAATACGGGTCTTGTAGAAGTCCCTATGGGAACAACTCTTCGTGAAATAATCTTTGACATAGGTGGAGGGATCCCTAACGGTAAGAAATTTAAGGCAGTTCAAACAGGGGGTCCATCAGGTGGATGTATTCCTGAAGAATTGCTGGATACTCCTGTAGATTTTGCCTCCCTTTCAAAGGTCGGTTCCATCATGGGCTCAGGCGGAATGATAGTAATGGACGAAGATGACTGTATGGTAGATATAGCTAAATTCTTCCTTGAATTTACAGTAGACGAATCCTGCGGTAAGTGCGTTCCTTGTAGGGAAGGTACTAAGAGAATGCTTGAAATCTTAGAAAAGATTACATCAGGTAACGGAACTATGGAAGATATAGACAGGCTGGAATCCCTGGCTGATACAATAATCGATGCTTCCCTTTGTGGACTTGGACAGTCAGCTCCTAACCCTGTAGTATCTACCCTTAGATATTTCAGAGACGAATATGAAGCTCACGTTAAGGACAAGAAGTGTCCTGCAGGAGTATGTACAGCCCTTCTTCAATACTACATCACAGATAAGTGTATCGGATGTACTAAGTGTGCAAGAAACTGTCCGGTATCCTGCATAGATGGTAAGGTAAAGCAAAGACATGTAATAGATACAGATAAGTGTATCAAGTGCGGTAACTGTCAATCAGTTTGTCCTGTAGGTGCGGTGGTGAAAAAATAATGATAACTATAACTATCGACGAAAAGCAAATCCAAACTGAAGAGGGCAGATATATCTTAGATATCGCCCTTGAAAACGGGATAGATATTCCTCATTTATGCTATGCTAAGGACCTTGAAATAGTTTCTTCATGTAGGCTTTGCCTTGTTGAAATAGAAGGAAGCAGGAAGTTAAAGACAGCCTGCTCTACTATAGCAAAGGATGGAATGGTAGTAAGGACAAAAACAGAAAGACTTATCAACCACAGAAAAAACGTCCTTCAATTATTATTAGACTCTCACCCTAATGACTGCCTTACTTGCCAAAAGGCAGGCGAATGTGAGTTGCAAAAGTATTCCTACCAATACGGAGTAAAATTTAGAGACCACGACGGAGTTAAAAGAGAAAAGATTATGGACCTGTCCTCTCCATATATAGCAAGAGATGACAGCAAGTGTATCCTTTGTGGAAAGTGTGTAAGAACCTGCGATGTCCTTGAAGAAAGAAAGATTCTTAACTTCCAAAACAGGGGTTATGATACGAAGATTACCCTTGATTTAAATGATAGCTTTGAATCATCCTACTGTGTTTCCTGTAACAGGTGTGTATCAGTTTGCCCTGTAGGAGCCTTGGTAGATAGGAGAAGCTTAGGCAAGGGAAGAACTTGGGAACTTGACCACAAGACAGTTCAATGTAAGGTCTGCGAATACGGTTGTGAATTTGACGTCCTAAGTAAAAATGGCAAGAACGTCGCAGTTAAGGCAAAGCAACCTGCTAACGGAAGACCTCTTTGCCTAAAGGGAAGACTTACAACAGAATTGACTTACCTTGACAGACCGGAAAGGCCATATAAGAAGGTCGATGGAGAATTTGTCGAAAGCGACTGGGAAGATGTTTTAGGCATAAAGAAAACTATAGAAAAGATTCAAAAACTTGATAGAGAATTAGACCTTAAGGAGGATTAAGATATGACAATAGATCAGTTATTAAAAATCATTGATAAAGCCATAGGCGAAGAAATAGCTTCCTATGAGTTTTACAAGGATGCCTCAGAAAAAATAGAAGATCAAAACTTGAAGTCTTTATTTAGTGAATTAAGCCAAGATGAGCTTAAACATAAACAATATCTTGAAGAATTTGCAAAGTCCGGAGCTACTACTATAAAAATAGACGGATCAGAAGACTATAAGCTGTCAGAAGAATTGGACGAAGTAGAATTAAGCACAGATATGAGCTTTAAGGATGCCGTTCAGTTAGCTATGAAGAGAGAAGAAGCTGCTATGAACCAATACAAGGATATAGCTGCATCTTGCGAAGATGAAGAAGAAAAGAAAACTTTTGAAGGTCTTTCAGAAATGGAACAGCTTCACAAGACAAGATTAGAAGATATATTTTTAAATGTAGGCTTTAGAGAAGTTTGGTAGGTGAAATATGCTAAATATTAAAATAGATGGCATAGATCTGCAAGTCCCTGAAGGAACTACTATACTTCAAGCGGCAAATAGCGTAGGAATTGATATTCCTACCCTTTGCCACGACAAGTATTTAAGTGAGTTCGGCGGCTGTAGGATGTGCCTTGTCGAAATAGAAGGTAGCAGAAAATTAAAGACAGCCTGCTCTACCATGGTCAAGGATAATATGGTAGTTAATACCGAAAGTCCAAGGGTAGTAAAGCACAGAAAGGAAATTCTTAACCTCCTTATGATGAACCACCCTAAGGACTGCTTAACTTGTGCCAAGGTCGGTAACTGCAGGTTACAAGATCTTTGTTATAGGTATGGGGTTAAAAATCCTGAAGTTCTTGGAGAAATTGACGGCTACAAGATAGAAGTCCAAAATCACGAAGTAGACAGGTCAAACAGAGTTATAATAAGAGATCAAAACAAGTGCATCCTTTGCGGTAAGTGTGTGAGAGTATGTGAAGAAGTCCAAGGGACTCACACAGTTGATTTTCTTGGAAGAGGCTTTAATACATACATAGGAACCTTTGAAGATTTGCCTCTTATGAAAGAAAACTGCAGAATGTGCGGCCAATGTGTAGGAGTTTGCCCTACAGGAGCCTTGATAAACAGACAGCTTGAAGATACAAGACCATGGGAAATTGAAAAGAAGGTAAAGACAACTTGTCCTTTCTGTGGTACAGGTTGCCAATTCAACTTAATCGTTAAGGACGGTAAGGTCCAAGGGGTTGAACCTTGTGATGCCGTAGTAAACCAAAATTCTCTTTGTATAAAGGGAAGATTCCACACAGATATGATTCACTCAGATGAAAGATTGACAGTGCCTTTGATCAGAAAAAACGGAGAGCTTGTCGAAACAACTTGGGAAGAAGCCATATCTTATGCAGGAAATAAATTAAGAGAAATAAAGGAAGAATATGGTCCCGACTCCATAGCAGGTTTATCTTCAGCAAGATGTACTAATGAAGATAACTTCGTCTTCCAAAAGATGATGAGGGCAGCTATAGGCACAAACAACGTCGATCACTGTGCCAGAACCTGACACGCTCCTACAGTTGCAGGTCTTGCAGCTACATTAGGTAGTGGAGCTATGACTAACTCCATAA
The DNA here is from genome assembly GCA_034180305.1 of Finegoldia sp. Taxonomy (GTDB): domain Bacteria; phylum Bacillota; class Clostridia; order Tissierellales; family Peptoniphilaceae; genus Finegoldia. The sequence goes on along the minus strand of JAXFOR010000013.1, from coordinate 151,076 downwards.
ATGAAATCTTAGGAGCTGAGCTTATGTTTGTAATAGGTTCTAATGCTACAGAAGCTCACCCTATAATCGGTAATAAGATGAAGCAAGCTAAAAAGAAGGGCACTAAGCTTATAGTAGCCGACCCTAGAAGAACAGAGCTTGCAGGAATGGCTGATATCTTCCTTAGATTAAATCCGGGTACAGACGTAGCTCTGATTAACGGAATGATGAAAGTCATAATAGATGAAGGTCTTCAAGACAGTGAATATATAGAAAGCAGGGTAGAAAATTTCGAAGGCTTAAAGAATACTGTTATGAAGTATGACCTCGATACAGTTGAAAGGATAACAGGGGTAGACAAGGACCTTATAGCTGAGGCTGCCAGAGAGTATGCCACAACAGCTAAGGCGGGAATCTTCTATACCCTAGGTATAACTGAACACACATCAGGAACAGACAATGTAATGTCCCTTGCAAACTTGGGTATGCTTACAGGACACATAGGTAAAGAATCCTGTGGTATAAACCCTATAAGAGGACAAAACAATGTACAAGGAGCCTGTGACCTAGGTGCCCTTCCTAACACTTATCCTGCTTACCAAAAAGTTACAGATCCTAAGGTAAGAGAATTCTTCGAAAGCGTATGGAAGACTCCACTTAGTCCTAACCTGGGCTATCAAATTCCTGAAATGTTTAACCAAGCAGTAAAGGGAAATCTGAAAGCCATGTATATCATGGGAGAAGATCCTGTTCTTTCAGACCCTAACGCAAACCACGTAAAGAAGGCCCTGGATAATCTTGACCTTTTAGTAGTCCAAGATATCTTTATGTCCGATACAGCAAAAAGAGCTGACGTTGTCTTCCCGGCAACTTGCTACGCTGAAAAAGACGGAACATTCACTAATACAGAAAGAAGAGTCCAAAGGGTAAGGAAGGCTGTTGAAGCTCCTGGACTTGCCAGAAACGACTGGTCCATCCTTTGTGATGTAGCAAAATTGATCAATCCTACAGTAGACTTTGACTACAAGGATAGTGAAGCGGTCTTTGAAGAAATGCGTATTACAATGCCTTCCTACAGGGGAATGACTTACGAAAGAATAGATGAAAACGGTCTTCAATGGCCATGTCCTACAACATCTCACCCGGGAACAAAATACCTTCATAAGGGTGTCTTCTCAAGAGGTAAGGGACAAATGATGGAAATAGACTATCGTGACCCTGAAGAATTACCTGATGAAGAATATCCTATGTTACTGTCAACAGGTCGTATGCTTTACCATTACAATATCACTACAAGGTACTCAAAAGACCTTGATGATATAAGTCCTTACGAACTTGCAGAAATAAATCCTCTTGATGCACAAAGGCTTGGAGTAGTTGACCTTGATACAGTAAGAGTAAGCTCAAGAAGAGGACAGATAGTAACTAGGGTAGTAGTGACCGACAGGGTAAAGGAAGGCATGATGTGGATGACCTTCCACTACAGAGAAAGTCCTGTTAACGAAGTTACATCAGAACACGTGGATCCTGTAACAGGAACAGGTGAATACAAGGTATGTGCTATCAAGGTAGAAAAGGTAGACCTAAAACCTGCTGATGAAAACGAAATAAGAAGATTTGTAAATATGGAAGACCTGGTCATCCAATAAGGTAAAAATAATTTTAGAAAAAAGGCTGTAAATTTTTCTTTTACAGTCTTTTTTTGGTATAATTTTTGTAGGAGAAATCTGAAAAAGATTGGGAAATTTTTACTAATATAATTTTCGAATGTTCCTATAATCGTTTGATTCTTTTAAAGCTTTGGTAAAGGAGATTAATATGGAGACTTATAAAAACAAATACTTCGGCGACAAAAGATTTTACATAGACGTTTTTTACCTTGCCAGTCCTATAGTTATCCAGCAACTGATAACAAACTTTGTAAATATGCTTGATAATATAATGGTTGGTCAGATCGGAACCTATGCCATGAGTGGGGTTTCCATAGCCAACCAGCTTATAAGTATTTTTATGCTGGCGGTATTTGGACTTATATCTGCAGCCTCCATCTACGGAGCTCAGTTTGTAGGTAAAAAGGACGATGAAAATGTTAGAAACTGCCTTTACTACAAGCTGGTGGCGGGATTTTTTGTAGGCCTCTTAGCCATAATAATAGTCTTTAAGGAAGGAGATAGGCTAATCGGGATCTTTATGAACCAAAATTCCAATACCGCAGAATCAATTAGTGAGACTTCAAGGCATGCCCTCTCTTACCTTAGGATAATGAGCATAGGCTTTATCCCCTTTGCCTTCTCCGAGTCAATATCATCAACCTTCAGGGAAAACAAGGAAGCCAAGTTTCCTATGTACATAAGTATGGCGACTGTAGCGACAAACTTTGTCTTTAATTGGATTTTAATATTCGGTAAGCTCGGATTTCCTGCCTACGGATCAGTGGGAGCAGCTGTGGCGACTATCATATCAAGATTTGTCGAACTATTTTTAAACATAATGATATGCTACAAGTCAAGGTTCCGCTTTAAATTTTTACAAGGCTTTTTAAATAAGTTCCACATAGAAAAAGACCTTTTTGCAGAAATCACAAGAAACGGAGTACCACTGATAATCAACGAGCTCCTTTATTCCATAGGACTTGCAGCCATAACTCACGCCTACTCCTTCAGGGGAATAGACTCAATAGCAGCCTATAATATCACAGCCACTATCATAAACCTCTTCTTCGTCTTTGCCATGGCTATGGGAAGCTGTATATCCATTCTTGTCGGTCAAAAGCTAGGAGCAGGCCACATAGAAGACGCCGTAATTACCAACAGCAGGCTTACAGTCTTAGCCCTTATAGTCTCCATCTTTGCCGGCCTCATCCTCGCCCTTACCAGGGGAGTTTTCCCACAACTTTACAATACTAGTGATTACGTAAAGGAAATAGCAGGTCGGATGATAATGATAGGTGGACTTACCCTCTGGATCGCAGCTCTTTATAACTGTGCCTACTACACCCTAAGGTGTGGGGGAAAGACAATCATAACCCTTCTCTTTGACTCTGTAGGAAGCCTTTTAGTAACAGTCCCGGTAGCCTACTTCCTAGCCATAAAGACAGACCTTAATGTAGTCTATATGTACCTTGCAATAAGACTTACAGATATATATAAGGTTCTCCTCGGCCTTTACCTGGTTAAAAAGAGGATATGGGTTAATAACCTGGTAAATGAAAAAGAGACGGTCGAAAGTTAAAGTAAAAAATGATTTATAAAGATGAGAGCTTATAACCATTTTCGAAAGAAAAAATTTTGGTATTTTTGAGATTAAAATTATATTGAAAATTAAGCTAATAAGATTTGATCACTAATTAAATCTTAATCATATTTAAAAGAAAAAAACGGCAGATATTAAGTCTGCCATTTTTTATTAGTCATCTATATTTTTTATGTCTTGCTTAGAGCTTGAAAAGAGGTCTCCCATCATTGAAGATGAATTGGCAATTAGCATATCCATATTTATATTATTTATATCGCTTTGATAATAGTCTGAAAAAACTTCGCTCTTTGTATTTTTCAGGGAGACATCTTCGATAGCTCTTATGAGCACATCTTTTTCTATGGACTCTTTTAGCTTTATACAGTTTTCCTTGTAGGTTCTTAGCTTATTGTCATCTGATAGGGTTTGATAAATTTCTTCTATCAGGGCATCTTCTCTGAGGACATCTCCGCAGCCTTTTTCTATAATATATTCCATGTTATAAATTTCCTGGTCAAGTTCAGGTTTAAAGAGGAGCATAGGGGTTTGACTGTAGATGGCTTCAAAGATTGTAAGTCCACCGGGCTTTGTTACCAAGAGGTTAGTGCTTGCCATCATCTTGTGGGTATTTTTTGCAAAGGGAAGGACTGTTAAATTTTCGAATTTCTTTAGGTGTTTGTGCAAGCTCTTGTTTTTTCCGGTTATAACTGTTATATCTATATCTTTAAAATCGTTAAGCTCCTTAAAGAGTTTGTGCGAATTTGGAAACATTCCAAGCCCCCCGCCCATTAGAAGGAGCTTTTTCATTTCGCCATCTTCAGGCTCAGTCCGTTTTATATCTACAAAGTCTTCGGAAACGGGAATACCTCCTATGTAGATTTTCCCTTCATTAACTCCCATCCTTAAGAGGTCAAGCTTACTCCTAGTGTCTGCTACTATGTAGGCATCTATGTAGGGATTTACCCAGAAATTTCTGACCTTTACGTCTGTGACCCAGGTGATCAGGGGGATGTCTTCGTAGTTATGCTTATAGTAGGCGACAAAGTCGTTTACCATAGAATAGGTTGAAATAATTATATCGGGTCTGTAGTCTTCTATGAGATTTTTAAATTTGTCAATAAATGAGCTGACGAAGGTCCTTCTTGCCAGTTCATTTGACTTTTCACTCTTGTGAAAGGCATTAAATAGGAAACTATATCCCTTAGATAGGGCCAGGGCATCGTGCCCCTTGTAAAAGGCCTTGGAAAAGTTTTGAAATATGATGTCAAAGACATCTATATTTTCAGCCTTAAAGCCGTCTATCCTATTTAATCTCTCGCAGATACTTATACCTGCCTGGTTATGACCGTTTCCACACTTAGAGCTTAATATTAAAAGCTTCATTATCTTCACCTTGCAAAAAAATTTTAAACCCTAGCATAAAAGATAATACACTAGGGTTTTTAGCTGTAGCTTAAATTACTTTAAATACTCATTAATTCTGTCGATCAACTTTTGGTTTGACTCTTCATCAAGAATACAAAATCTGAAAAAGTATTCGTCAAGATTTATGAAGGACGCACAGTCCCTGATTATAAGAGCATCGGCCATAAGCTTTTCTCTAAGCTCATGAGCTGTCATTTTTTTATTTACAATCTTATTTAAGACGAAGTTTGACTCTGATGGGTAGACCTTTAAAGCGTCAAGCTTGGAAAGTTCTTCTATCATGTAGTCCTTTTGGCTGTTTATAAAGTCGTAGGTTTTCTTATGATAAGCTTCGTCTGTGAACATTTCTGTCCCCATCAAGTCTGCAAATATATTTATATTCCAAAGGTTTTGTGCCTTTTCCAAGGCTGCTATAGTTTCCTTTCCGCTTGTTATTCCATAGCCCAGTCTTATCCCGCAAGTGGAGAAAAACTTTGATGTAGACCTTAGGACAAGGAGGTTGTCATACTTTAAGGCAAGCTCTATGGATGAGTACTTAGGAATATTGCTAAATTCTATATAGGTTTCATCAATCATAAAGCTACAACCTTCTACTTTAAGCAGTCTTTCAATTTCTGAATTTTCTATGGCATAACCTGTAGGGTTGTTTGGATTTGTTATTATCACAAGAGATGCGTCACTTGACTTTATCATATCTATAAGTCTGTCTATATTAACCTTAAAGTCATCTTCTTCTTTTAAGTCGTAGGAGATAATATTTGCATTTATCTTTTTAAGCTCTCTTTCGTATTCGGAATAAGAGGGGTTAAAAATTATGGCATTTTCAGGGTGACAAAGACCTATATAGGCACTGATAAGGTTAGTAGTTCCGGATCCTAATAGAATGTTAGCTCTGGGAACTCCTGTGTACTTTTCCAAAGCTGTTAAAAGATCATCATATTGGGGATCAGGATAGACTGATACTTTGTCGAGGTTGTTTTTTAATTTATCCATAGCCTTAGGACTTGGACCCAAGGGATTTACATTTGAAGAAAAGTCCTTTAAATCTTCAACGGCTATTCCAAGTTTTTTGCTAAGTTCAAATAAGTTTGCTCCATGATTAACTTTCATTTTAAACAACTCCTATAATATTGTCATTATACCTCTGGTTTTGTCCAGTAGAGGAGATAAGGATTGCTCTCTATTTATGTGGTTTATAAGGTCACTCATAAGGTAGGACATATCTACTGAATAGAACCAGTCTCTTTTTTGTATTTCTTCAGGAACGTAGGTAAGGTTTGTAGAGTAAACCTTGTCTATATAGCCTTCATTCACTACTTCATCAAATACTTTTACCCCTTCTGTAAATAGGGCAAAAGATACTGCACAGAAGACTCTCTTAGCTCCTTGACCTTTAAGTTGCTTAGCTATATCTATTACGGATCCACCTGAAGCTATCATATCATCTACTATCAGGATATCTTTTCCCTTTACATCCTGACCTATATACTTGTGTTCAACTATCGGATTTTTACCGTTAACAACCTTGGAGTAGTCCCTTCTCTTGTAGAAAAGACCTATATCTTGTTTTAAGATATTTGAGTAGTAGATGGCCCTGTCCATGGCACCGGTGTCAGGGCTTATGATAAGCATATTATTTTTCTTTAAATCTTCCGCTGTTATGTTTTCATTTTCAAGGAAAGAATTAACAATTTCTGCTGTAGGATATACATTTTCAAAAGTCATAAGAGGAATGGCGTTTTGTACATTAGGATCGTGAACATCAAAAGTGTAGATGCCGTCTACTCCAATTGATTGTAATTCCTGTAAGGCCATAGCGCAGTCTAAAGACTCTCTCTTTTTTCTCCTGTGTTGACGGGACTCATATAAAAGGGGCATCATGACATTTATTCTTGTAGCCTTGCCGTTTATGGCAGATATTACCCTTTTAATATCTTGGTAGTGTTCATCAGGGGACATATTGTGGTCATGACCGAACATCTTATAGGTTTGGCCGTAGTTTCCTATATCTGAAATTATAAGGACATCTCTTCCCCTAACTGATTCATCTATACTTACCTTACCTTCCCCGTTGGAAAATCTTGATTCACTGATGTTAAGGATATAAGATTCATCTGTATTATTTGACTCCATTAACAACTTGTCTATTTTTTTTCCAAGCTCGGAAATGTTTTCCATTACTATAAGTCCCAACTCTCCATATGGAAACTCTTCATACTGTTTACTTGACATCTCTTCCTCCCAAAACTTATAAATTTATGCTACTTTCAGGATAACATAAAAGGCTCATCTATTCAATTAAATAGGAAAAGGAGGGATAAATTCTCTCCTTTAACCTAAAATATTTTATTCATCCGCCTTTAAGGCTTCTACCATATCTATCTTTTGTAGTTGCCTATGAACTAAGACCATTACTATCAAGGAGAAGAGTAAAATTATTCCCACTCCATAGAGGTAGGCTGATAATTTTAACTCAGGATCTAAGATTATATTTGATGGGGAAAGGGCTGTGCAGATAACATAGTGTAATAGTTTACCTGTCAGGCAGCCGATTACAAGCCCTATAACCGTAAGTATAAATGTCTCCTTATAGATATATTCCGTTACTTCCTTGCTGTGAAAGCCGAGAACCTTGATTGTAGATATTTCCTTTTGCCTTTCAGAGACATTAAGGTTGGTAAGATTTGACAGGACAACAAAGGCAAGTAGGGCTGATACTAAACTTATGATCCTTACTATTACATCAATTGAATTTTTAAAGTTGTCTATCTCATCTCCGCCCCTACCTGCGTTGATGACATAGAGGACTGAATCTATGCTTAAAAGGTCGTTTTTAACTTGGTCAGCGGAAACTCCTTCGTTTAAGTTAACATAGAAGGTGTTATCTTCAGCTTTCTTGTCAAAAACTTTTTCATACATTGGCTCAGACATGACCATGGCATGTTGGATATACTGTTCAAAAGAAGCTCCGATGCCCACTTCTTCTTGGTAACCGTCCATATCTTTGATCTTTAGACTTTCACGCTCGTCCTCTTTTACCATCCTTGCCATAGTATCGGATATGAGGGCCTTGTCATTTGTTAGAGAAATTTTTTCCCGGGACTTCTTATCCTTTATTCCTCTTATCTTTAAGTAGGTATCCATATCGGTTGGTACTTCTAAGTTAAAGCTTTCGTTAATTCCCTTTTTATTTTCAAACTTGGCAGTCTCTGTATGAAGGATGGTATAGGAGTCTGACTTGTCATCAAGATACTTTTTCAGCTGTTCGATCTCCTCTTTTTCTCCGTCAGGATTGTAAACTATCTTCATGTTGTACTTGTCAATTTGGCCGAACTGCTTATCTATAAGCTGGTTGATAGAATTTCTAAGCCCGAATCCCATTATTATAAGGGAGGTTCCGCTCAGGACTCCGAGGAGGGTCATAAACATCCTGCTCTTTTTTGCTGTCAAATTTCTAAAGGTAACTTTTTGAGTAAAGGACAATCTCTTCCAAATAGGGTCGATCCTTTCAACCAAGATCCTGTTTCCGTTAGCAGGAGGCTTAGGTCTCATAAGATTAGCAGCAACTTCCTTAAGGTCCTTGTGCAGGGACCACCAAGCGGAGAATAAGTTGACTCCGACTCCTACAAGTAAGGCTATTATGATATGGGAGACGAAGAGCTTGTGGTCAAGGGGAACAATAAATTTTACATCTCCCATATAAGCATCAAAGATAACCGGCATCAGAATCTTAAAGCCTAAGACCAGACCTATGACAGTCCCGATTACAGAAGGCGATATGGCATAGAAGAGGTACTTGGACATTATGCTCCACTTAGACATTCCAAGAGCTTTTTTACTACCGATCTGACTTCTTTCCTCATCTACCATTCTTGTTATGGTTGTAAGGGTTGTAAGCATGGCTACCAGGTAAAAGATAACAGGGAAGATCAGGGTAAGGGTGTCCATATTATTAGAGCTTTCAACTACATTCCTGATAACGAAATCTCCGTATAAACCTGAAACTGTGTAGGCGGGAACCTTTATCTCTTCCACATCTTCCCTAGCAGTCCTTATCTTTTCTTCTCCGTCGGCTATTTCCTTTTCTGCGTCCTTGCTTTCCTCATTAAAAGTTTCAAGGCCGTCCTTGTACTCTTGCTCACCTTCATTTAATTTGCTTTCAGCATCATCAAGCTTAGCAAGACCTTCTTCTCTTGCATCTTCTAAAGCCCTCTCTCCGCTTTTAAGCTCATCTATACCCTTATTGTAGGCAGCAAAACCTCCTGATAGAGTTTCAGAAGAAGCTCTCAATTGGTCGGCGGTCTTTTCTAAAGCTACAAGTCCATTTTTGTAGGCAGCAAGTCCACTGTCATAGGCTGCCCATCCGTTTTTAATTTCGGCTTCAGCCTTGTTTACTTCATAAAGGGCTCCTTCTGCCTTTTGAACTTCAGCTTCCAGGAGAGCAACTTCAGCTTTCTTTGCAGCAAGGTCTTCCTTCATGGCTCCTATAGAAGAGGTCATAGTTTCAGGATTTCCTAAGCCTGATAAAAGTTGATCGTTTTCAGCTAGGCTTACCTTTACTTCTTCAAGAGATTTCAGTTTTTCTTGGTAGGCGGAATTTTTTTCTGCAAGTTTTTCTTTTAAGACTGCAAGATCCTTGTCGACCTTTTCTATATCTGTTTCGTCAACCTTAAAGAGAGCCTTAACTTCAGACTTTTCTTTTATCTCTACGATAACTTCCTCACGAGGAGGTCTTATCTTATTTTCTTCCTGATGATCTTGGTCATCTTGCTTGCCTTGGTCTAAATTTTGGATTTCTTCTATATTATTATTTGTATCGTTCTTGTTTTCTAATGACTCATTGCTTGTATCATTCGCTTTATTTTCATCTTGGAAATTTGACTCAGGGCCTGCATAAGATTCAAGCTTGTCTTTCTTATCTTCGAGATCTTTTATCTGCTCCTTAAGCAAGGACATTTCATCTTCAAGAGCTTTTACTTCTGATTCAATCCCTGCCCTTTTCTTTAGGAGGTCGGCTTTTTCACTTTCCAGACCGATAATTTGATTTCTTACAAATTCCTTGGCATAAGTTGGATCATTTGATAGCCTATCAAGGTCATTTGAAAGAGCGGCAAACTTTTCCTTAGCTGAGTCAAGCTTTTGATGTGTAGAAGCTATGAAGTTTTGATTTATTCCCTTATCACTAAGTTCTTTTTTTGCGATATAAAGCTTGTCTGTCGCCAGCTTAAGTCTCTCTAAACTTTCAGAGAGCAAAGATTGTGAACTTTCAGCTTTTGCAAGACCTTCTTCATACTTGAAAAGGCCCTTGTCGTAGGCTGCCTGACCTGAGTCCAGCACAGCTTTAGCATCTGCAAGTTTTTGGCTTGCAGCATCGAGTTCGTCCTGTCCTGCTCTTATTTGGGAGTCAAATTCGTCCCGGCCGTCCTTAAAATCTTCCCAGGAGGAGTCCAGATTTTCTCTGGCATCCTTTAACTCTTTTTCACCTTCAGCCAATTGATCTCTGGCATCCTTGATTTCATTCTCGGCATCTTTTATAGAAGAGTTGGCGTCTGCCTTTAGGTCCTTGGTAATTAGGCCGGGTCTTTTGCTCAGCTTTTCTTCTATCTCTGAAACAATTTTTTGTTCTTTAAGCTTGTAGTCCTTGCTTGAAGGAATCAGCCCATCAAGACCGTCCACCTTTAAAAGGGCAGCGTCAAATCTTTCCTTATCGAAGTCATCAGGGACTACCAGGCCGAAGTACTTTATATTTCCATCACCCATATTTACAGGACCATAGCCTGACTCTACCATGTAGTCGATGTGGGTAGCAAATCCGACAACTTCAAAGTTCTCGCTTTTTAAAAGATTTTCTTCTACCGGACTTTCAAAGGCGATGCCTTCTTTGTCATCACTTTCGTCATTTTTTTCCGTCTTGTTGGCTTTGATTGAAAGCCTATCTCCGACCTTTAAGCCGAGCTTATCTCTTGCCTTAAGGTCGAGTAAAATTTGCCCCCTCTTTTCAGGCAATTTTCCTTCTACTACTAGGGGCTTTGAAATTTTCTTAGTAAGGCTTTGGACTTGGATTACATCTTCCTTGGAATCGCCCAGTAAAAAGTTTCCCTTATAGAGGTATTCAATGTCCTTTAAGCCATCGAGATTTTCTAAAATTTCTCGATCTTCGGGGTAAAGGCCCAAGACAGAAGACACCCTTACCTGGTCTCTGTTTGTCTTTTCTACACTTATATCGACAGCCCTTCTGAAGTTAGGCCCTGAAGATACGAGACCTACAAAGACCATGGCACCGAGCATGGTCATGGCTAAGATTGCAAAAAATCTTTTCTTATTTTTAGTTATCGCCCGCAGGTTGTCCTTCCAATAGACGGGGATTTTTGATTTTTTTTCTGTTCCTTTCATTTTGCCTACCATTCTATTTCTTCTATATCGACAGGATTTTCATTTATTATCATATCTTTAACCTTGGAGTCTGCAAACTCAATAACCCTGTCCGCAATCGGTCTTATAGCTGAGTTGTGGGTAACGACGATAACAGTCGTGTCTAAATTTCTGCTGGTATCCTGCAGCTGCTTTAAAATCCTCTTACCTGTATGATAGTCAAGAGCCCCTGTAGGCTCATCACATAAGAGGATGCCGGGATTTTTAGCCAGGGCACGAGCTATGGCGACTCTTTGTTGCTCCCCTCCTGATAGTTGTGAAGGAAAGTTTGAAGCCCTCTTCTTTAAATCCACCATCTCTAAAGCTTCAAGAGGATCTATGGCATTTTCTACCAACTGAGAAGCCATCTCCACATTCTCCAAAGCTGTAAGATTAGCTATTAAATTGTAATTTTGAAAGATAAAGCCTATCTCATACCTTCTGTAGTCGGTCAAGGCCTTCTCGTCAAGTTCACTTACATTTACTCCGTTTACTATAACCTGACCGTAATCGCTCTGGTCGATTCCTCCTAAGATGTTTAGGGTAGTCGACTTGCCGGCTCCTGACGGGCCGAGGATCACCACAAACTCTCCCTTCTCTATTTCAAAGCTTACCTTGTCGTTCGCCTTGGTTTCTGTCTCTCCGGACTTGTATATCTTTGTCACATCTTTTAATTCTATATAGCTCATCCAGTCCCTCCCTTGGACTATGTAAAAATTATCATTAAATACAATTATACCCGATTTCTGCCTTTCAAAAATTTGAAGATTTTATGAGCAAAAAAGACAAAATTTTTTTAAAATATTCCAATAATGATTACCAAAAAGACAAGGGTGGTATCAATACTTATAAATAAAAAATTATAAATAAAATTTTTTAACTGAGAAAAAATCAACTTAAAATAAATAGAAAATTCTCAAGGAGGAATTATGAGCGTATATGATTTTGAAGTAAAAACACAAGACGGACAAAGTAAGTCTCTTAGAGACTATGAGGGTAAGATTCTTTTAATTATAAATACAGCTACAAGGTGTGGCTTTACTCCTCAGTATAAGGAACTACAAGCTCTTTATGAAAAATATAAGGATCAAGGTTTAGAAATTTTAGACTTCCCTTCCAACCAATTTATGCAACAAGCTCCTGAATCAGATTCAGAAATAGGAAATTTCTGCCAAGTAAACTTCGGAATAAGTTTTCCACAATTTGCCAAGGTAGATGTGCTGGGAGATAATAGGGACCCCTTGTTTAAGTACTTGGAAGACAACACTTCCTTCAAAGGCTTCGGCGGTCTTAAGGGAAAGGTTTTAAATCAAATTTCCAAGCAAAATGCTAAAAAGCAAGGTGAAGGAAATATAGGCTGGAACTTTACAAAATTCCTTATAGGAAGAAACGGAGAAATAGTGGCTAGGTTCGAACCTACAGAAGATATAAAGAAAGTTGAAGATAAGATAAAGGAACTTATCTAAGCCTATGCTGAAAAAAGAAGGGAGATTCCTTCTTTTTTTACTTTTTTTAAAAGATAAAAATTTTTAAAGATAGGTCAATAATGATTATCAGAAAAATAATTGTGGTATAATCAACTTGTAAACGAAAATATTTTGAATTAAGAAAATAAAGAAGATAATAAAAAATGATAATAGAAATAAAAATTATTAAGGAGGAATTATGAGCGTATACGATTTTGAAGTAAAGACACAAGGTGGAGAAAGCAAGTCCCTTAAAGATTATGAAGGAAAGATCCTTTTAATTGTAAACACAGCAACAAGATGTGGTTTTACTCCTCAATACGATGAGCTGCAAGCTCTTTATGAAAAGTACAAGGACCAAGGATTTGAAATCTTAGACTTTCCATCTAACCAATTTATGGAACAAGCTCCTGAATCAGATTCAGAAATAGGAAGTTTCTGCCAAATAAATTTCGGAGTAACATTTCCACAATTTGCCAAGATCGATGTTTTAGGGGATAACAAGGCTCCTTTATTTAAGTACTTGGAAGACAACACAGCTTTCAAAGGCTTTAGCGGAGAAGAAGCAGAAGAATTAGACCAACTTTCTAAGGAAAATGCTAAAAAAGAAGGCGAAGGCAACATCGGCTGGAACTTTACAAAATTCCTTATAGGAAAAGACGGAGAAATAGCAGCTAGGTTTGAACCTACAGACGACATAAAAGAAGTTGAAGCAAAGATAAAAGAACTTATCTAAAACGGGCAAGGCTTAGCTGATAGTCAGGGATAAACTATGAAAAATCACTATGAAAGAGAGTTTGAAAACATTCAAAAGGGCTTTGATAATATAAAATACAAGGTCGACAGCCTAAATGACTACATCAAACCTCAGCTCGACTCTTTAAAAGCTGAGATCGAAAGTCTCAATCAAAACTTAAATAATTTAAGTAAAAGAGCTGAAAATCTAAAAGAAGAAGAAAATTAAATAGAAATTGCACAAGAAGGAGGAGACTCCTTCTTTCTTTATAAATTTCTTAAAATTAAGGAGCAAAAGATGAGCAAAAAAAATAATAAATTAAAATATGTAGTCCCTGTCCTAGGACTCGCCGGTACTGCTCTTTATTCTCTAGGCAGCAGGCTTAACGAATTTGTCTTATCCAAGGACTCATCTTCAAAGACAAGAGTAATAAATGAAGATGACAAGATAAGTCTTACAAGGGAAGCCTCAGAGAGGATTAGGGATAATCGACAAAGAGAACTCGAAATCGGAAGATCCTTTGAAAAAGACTGCGAGGAAGCGACAATAAACAGCGAAGACGGTCTTATCCTAAGGGCCAAATATAAGCTTGTTGACCAAAGCCATATCTGGGCTCTCTTAGTTCATGGCTATAAGGCTGATAATATGCAAATGATGCCATACGCCAAGCCCTACTACGACAGGGGCTACAATGTCCTCATGCCGGATAACCGAGCTCACGGGGAGAGTGACGGAAATTATGTAGGTATGGGATACTTGGATATGAAAGACCTCATCTGTTGGATAGACTGGATCTTGGAAAGAGACCCTGCTGCTAAAATTATCATGCATGGTATATCAATGGGGGCTGCAGCTGTAATGATGGTTGCAGGAGAAAGACCTGCAGGAGTGGTAGGCTACGTAGAAGACTGCGGGTATACTGACGCCTATTCTATAATTGAAAGTGAATTTAAAAAGCGTAATAAGAGAAGAATGCCTTACGATGCCCTTATGAAATTATCCAACTTCGTGGCAAAAATAAACTCAGGCTACTCCTACGACCAAGCCTCAGCTATCGACCAAGTAAAAAAAGCTGATAAGCCTATTATGTTTATCCACGGAGCCAAGGACGATTTTGTCCCTGTAACTATGGGTTATGAACTTTACTATACAGCTGGAGTTCCTAAGGACTTTTACCTGGTTATCCAGGCAGGTCACGCTCAGGTCAAAGACTATGACCCTATTGCCTACTGGAATAAGGTCTTTTCATTTATAGATACAAAGGTATTAAAAGAGGGATAAAAATGGTCAGGAGAAAAAAATCAAGGCTTAGAAATTTTGTAATTCCGGCTGTGGCGGGTACAATATATGCCAGTAGTGAATATTTTGTAAATAAGTACCTGTATAGAAAGTCCATAGAAGAAGCCACAAGATTAAAGTATAAAAAGAAGCTTAAAGAAAAAGATCAAGAAAACGAATTAGATGATCCTAAAGACTTTTTAAATTCTCAAGAGATAATCAGGCAAAATCAACTATCCCAAACTTCTTACGGCAATGAATTTAATCACACCACAAAGATTGCAAGGATAAGGAGTATGGACGGGCTGGAACTTGTCAGCAAATTCAGAGAACAGCAAGAACCCACTCACAAGTGGGTCATTATAATCCATGGTTATAGCTCAAATGCAAACAGGATGATGTCCTATGCCGGATACTACTTTGAACATGGCTACAATATACTCACACCCTATAACAGAGCTCACGGTTTAAGCCAAGGTAACTATGTAGGCATGGGCTTTCTAGATCGTTTTGATATAGAAAACTGGATCAATTGGATCTTGGAAAGAGACAGTCAGGCTCAGATAGTCTTACACGGAAGGTCAATGGGGGCAGCTACTGCCATGATGGTTGCAGGAGACAACATTTCTGCCGTCACTTCCTGCATAGAAGACTGCGGCTACACCTCAGCCTGGGACTATTTCTCAAACAGGCTTGAAAGGGAAGGCTTTCCGAAGGCTCTTGTGATGAGGCAATTTAACATCCTTACCAAGGCCAAGCTCGGCTACAGCTTAAAAGAAGCAGCCCCATTGGAAGCCGTCTCCCACACAAGAATTCCGATCCTGGTAATCCACGGAGGACTTGATCAAGAAGTCCCGACAGAAATGACCTACAGGCTATATGAAAATATCTCAAGTGAAAAAGAAATATATATAGTTGCTCAGGCAGGTCACGGAGACTCCAAGGACTACGATGTAGAGGCTTACTGGGGAAAAGTTTTTGACTTTATAGAAAATCACCACAGGAAATAAGTAAAGTTTCTTTAACATATTAATACGCATATAATCATTGCCTCTTATATACCTATATAGTATAATGATAGAAAATAAAAAATTAGTATCTTTGGGAGGAGATAGGATGAAAATATGCATGAATTGCGGAAAGGAAAATCCCGATAGCTCAGTTTTTTGTAACTCTTGCGGAAAGAGACTCGACGCAGAAGAGCCCGAAAAAAATACCGAAAGAGAAACTTATGATGAAAATTTACAAAATCAGCAAACTCAAAGACTGATAGTAGGACCTGACAGGGGAGAAAATTTTTCAAATTATAGCGATACTTACAGCAAGAAAAAAGAAAATGGCCCTAATAAAAAGATCTTTGTAGTATTGGGAGTCCTGGTCTTGCTTTTGACCTTGGGAGTTGTCTATACTCAGTACTCAAAAGCCCAAAAAGAACAGGTAGCTACTATGCAAAGCTCTGCTCTTGCAAGCGAAGAAAAGGGCAAGTATGATGAAGCTTCCAAACTTTACTCAGACCTTTATAAAAAGACAAAGGACGAAAACTATAAAGGTAAGGCTGATGAAATGAAAGCCTATGCAGAAAACAAGGCGAAGCTTGATGCAGGAAATGAAGCCTTTAGGGCTCAAGATTATCAAAAGGCTGCAGAAAATTATCTGGCAGTAGATGAAAAAGCGGAAAAAGTTTACAAGGAAGCTCAGTCAAACATAGATAAGGTAGCAGATATCTATGCAGAAGACATCATAAACCTTATAAAGGAAAAGAAGTATGACGAAGCCATAGGTCTTGCCAAAAAGAATCTAAAAATACTTCCTGACAATGTCAAGCTTACAGACCTTAAAGATCAGGCAAATAATTTCAGCATGGCAGCTGCAACAGATAAGGGCAATAAAGAACTTGAAAGCAAGATAGCAGATCTTGAAAGCAAATTGGAAGAAAATAAGACAAATACAATAGTTGTCAACGGTACCGAAGGAAGAACTTACGGAAGTACTTACAACAGCCCGGGAGCAGCTCTGATAGGAACTACTCAAACAATCACATCAGACTCAGCTCACGTAAGATCAGGCCCGGGAAAAGGATATGGAGCTCTTTACTACCTTCAAAAGGGAGATACGGTATATATCTATGACACTTACTATGAAAGCTCCGATAGAACTTGGTGTAATATAGGGGACGGTTGGGTTTCTTACAACACCATGAACGGATCAGGAAGATAAACAAATCGGCAGGGATGAAAGTTTTAAAACTTCTTTCTTCCTGATGATTTTTTATTTATAGACTTTTATTTAAAAATTTAATAAATGTTTGCATTTATCAGGAATCGAAAAAATGATGTAAATTTATCTTTAAATTCAAAAGAAAACGTTTATCTTTAACTCAATAGGGTATAATAGAGCAGAAGGGCAGACGGGTAAGCTTGCCTACATATAAAGGAGGTTGTCTAAAATGGATAGAGAAGAAAGTATAAAAATTTTAGAAGACGTTATAAAAATTAATTCAGAAAACGGAAACGAAAAAGAAGTAGCTGAATATTACCAAAAAGTATTAAAAGATCACGGTATAGAATCTAAATTAGTTGACTTTTCTGAAGGCAGATCAAGTCTTGTAGCTGAAATTTCAAACGGTGAAGGAAAGAAATTAGGCTTGACAGGTCACATGGACGTTGTAAGTGCCGGAGACTTAGATAAGTGGGAGCACGATCCTTTTGAAGCTTACACAGAAGACGGAATCATTTGGGGTAGAGGAGCATCAGACATGAAGAGTGGACTTTCTGCTCTAGTAATTGCTCTTATCGAAATGAATGAAAAGAAAAACTTCAAGGGAACAATAAGACTTTTAGCTACTGTCGGCGAAGAAGTAGGTCAATTCGGATCAGGTCAATTGACAGACGAAGGATATGTTGATGACTTGGATGCTATGATTATTGGAGAACCTTGCAATGTAGGTTTTATCTACGCTCACATGGGTTCCTTAAACTACAAAGTAGTATCTAAGGGAGTAACTTCTCACTCTTCATCACCTGAAGGCGGAAGCAACGCTATCGAACACCTTGTAGAAGCTATGAGCCAAATAACTGCAGATATACAAGCAGAATCAGAAAAGTATGAAAATGAAAAACTTGGTAAGACTTTCAACAACATCACTTTATTAAAAGGTGGTAGCCAAGTAAACTCAATTCCTGATTACGCTGAATTTGAAGCAAATGCAAGAACTATTCCTGAATATGACAATGCAGCATTAATTGAAACTGTTAAGGCAGTTTTTGATGAATTAAATAAAAAAGATGGCTTCGAATTATCAGTAGAAGTAACTGCAGACTTGCCACCTGTACAAGCTGCCGAAGACTCAGACCTTATCAAGTCAGCAGAAAAAATTGCTAACCAACACGAAAAATTAAGACCTGACTTCTTATTACATCAAATGAACGACGTAATGGGCGGAGCTTTAGGTGATATTGATGCCTTAATCAATGCAGCTTACAAAGACAACAAGGTTAAGCCTATGACAATGGCAGGAACTACAGACGCTGCTCAATTCACAAGAGCAAATAAAGATTTACAATTTTTCGTATATGGTCCCGGTATGCCAATGTTAAGCCATAAGGTTAACGAAAGAATACCTCTAGATCAATACATCGAATTTATAGAATTCTACAAAGAAGTTATAGAAGACTATCTTGCATAAGATAAGGATCTTCTAGTCACACCTTAATATTTAAGGATATTAGAAAGAGGCACAGTCAGTATGGCTGTGCCTCTTTTTAGTTAAAACCTTAAAAACACCACATATGCTATAATTATCCTATATAATCAAACATAAAATAATAAATTTTAGATAAATATTAGTTAATTTTTTGATTTGAAAATTATGCTATAAAAAATTTTTTACAGAGAAGAAAAAAATCAACTTACAAGGAAAGGACAATTTATGCATATAGATAACAAAAAAGAAAAGGAACGCGATGAACTTCATAGGGCGATATGGGCGATCGCGGATGAGCTGAGGGGAGCTGTAGACGGCTGGGACTTTAAAAACTACGTCCTGGGTACCATGTTTTACCGCTACATATCTGAAAATATTGCAAACTACATAAATGAAGGGGAAAGAGAGGCGGGCAACCCTGACTTCGACTATGATCAGATGAGCGATGCCGAGGCGGAAGAAGCGAGGGAAAGCTTAGTCGAAGAAAAGGGATTTTTTATACTTCCATCCCAACTTTTTTGCAATGTGACTAAAAATGCAAAAAATAACGAAAACCTTAACGAAACCTTGGAAACAGTCTTCCGTCAAATAGAAGAGTCTGCAAAGGGGAGCGAATCCGAAGCGGACTTCGAAGGCCTTTTCGATGACTTTGACGTAAACAGCAACAAGCTCGGCTCGACAGTAGCCAAGAGAAATGAAAAACTTACCAAGCTCCTTGAAGGGGTAGCTGATATGAAACTCGGAGATGTAAAAGACCACGACATCGATGCCTTCGGAGATGCTTACGAGTACCTGATGACCATGTACGCATCAAACGCAGGAAAGTCCGGGGGAGAATTTTTCACTCCTGCAGATGTATCTGAACTTTTAACCAGACTCGGCACAGTGGGAAAGACTGAGGTTAACAAGGTCTACGATCCCGCCTGCGGTTCAGGTTCGCTTTTGCTTAAAGCTGAGAAAATTCTCGGCAAAGACAAGGTTCGTAAGGGCTTTTACGGCCAGGAAAAAAATATAACAACCTACAACCTCTGCAGGATAAATATGTTCCTTCACGACATCGACTTCGATAAATTCTCCATAGCCTGTGAAGACACCCTTACAGCTCCTGCTCACTGGGACGACGAACCTTTTGAACTGATCGTGTCAAATCCTCCTTACTCCATCAAGTGGGAGGGCGACAACAATCCCCTGCTGATAAACGACCCGAGGTTTTCTCCGGCAGGAGTCCTCGCTCCTAAGAGCAAGGCCGACTTCGCCTTTATCATGCACTCCCTTTCCTGGCTTGCAGCCAACGGAACAGCAGCCATCGTTTGCTTTCCCGGGATCATGTATAGGGGAGGAGCGGAAAAGAAAATTCGTAAATACTTAGCCGACAACAACTATGTCGACTGCATTATCCAGCTACCACCTAACCTCTTTTTCGGAACATCGATTGCAACCTGCATCATGGTCTTAAAAAAGGGAAAGGCAGACAACAAGATCCTCTTTATCGACGCAGGCAAGGAGTTTGTAAAGGTAACCAATAACAACAGACTTACAGATGAAAACATAGAAAAAATCGTAGCCTGCTTTGCCGAAAGAAAAGAGGTTGACCACTTCTCCCACCTGGCGACCTACGATGAAATAGTAGAAAACGACTACAACTTTTCCGTATCCACCTATGTCGAAGCGGAAGACACCAGGGAAAAGATTGACATCGTAAAATTAAACGCCGAGATTAAAGAAATTGTCGCTCGTGAAGATGCCTTAAGGAAGGCAATTGACCAAATAATTGCAGAAATCGAGGTAGATCATGAGTAGGTTGGATCAATTGATTAAGGAACTTTGCCCTAATGGGGTGGAGTATAGGAAGCTTAAAGATGTATTTGATATAAGAAACGGATACACACCATCAAAGAAGAATAAAAATTATTGGGAAAATGGAACTATTCCTTGGTTTAGAATGGAAGATTTAAGAGAACAAGGGAAAATAGTTAATGATTCAAAGCAACATATAACATCTGAAGCTGTAAAAAGCAGTGGATTATTTGAAAGTGGAAGCATCATATTGGCAACTACAGCTACTGTTGGAGAGCATGCTATGTTAACTAATGATTCACTAGCAAATCAACAATTTACAAATTTTACAATTTGCAAATCGTTCAAATCTAAACTTTTACCTAAATTTGTATTCTATTATTTTGATATAATTGATGAATGGTGTAAAAAACACACAAAAGTTTCCAGCTTTCCAGCTGTAAATATTGATGCATTGAAAGAAACTACAATTCCTGTACCACCTCTTCCAATACAGGATGAAATAGTTCATATCTTGGACTCTTTTACAGAAGTTAAGGAAGAGCTTATAACAAAACTTTCAGAAGAGCTTGAAGCTCGTAAAAAGCAGTATGAATATTATAGGGATGAGTTGCTAAAGCCAAAGGAAGATATTCCAATGGTAGCGTTAAAAGATATTGCTACTTCAATTTATAGAGGTAGTGGAATTAAACGCGACCAGGTTACTGAGGAAGGGGTACCTTGCGTCAGATATGGAGAAATTTATACAAGCTATAATACTTGGTTTGATAAGTGCATATCTCACACTAAGGAAGAATATGTTTCAAATCCAAAGTACTTTGAACACGGAGATATATTATTTGCAATTACAGGAGAAAGTGTTGAGGACATTGCAAAATCTGTAGCCTATACTGGAGAGGATAAGTGCTTGGCAGGTGGAGATATTGTGGTAATGAAACACAATCAGAATCCCAGGTATCTTGCTCATATATTAAATACTTCAATGGCAAGGGAACAAAAAAGCAAAGGTAAGGTAAAAAGCAAGGTAGTTCACTCAAATGTATCTTCAATTGAAGATATAAAAATTCCACTTCCTTCGCTTGAAGTTCAAGAAAGGTATGCTTACGTTCTGGATAATTTTGAAAAGATTTGCAACGACCTTAATATCGGTCTGCCTGCTGAGATAGAAGCTCGTGAAAAACAATACGAATTTTATCGAGATTTGCTCTTGACATTTGCTCAAACAGGTAAAATCTTCGAGGAAGAAGGAAGAAGGAAGAAGGAAGAAGGAAATAATTAAACTTCTTCTATATGTTTTCGGTTACTGTCCTATTAATCTTAAAGAATTATTCAATACAAAAAATGGATATACTCCTTCTAAAAGTAATGCTGATTATTGGAATAGTTATGATATTCCATGGTTCAGAATTGAAGATATTAGAGAGAATGGACGTATTTTAGACAAAGCAATAAAAGGAGTTTCTAATAATGCTATAAAGGGAAGTCCATTTCCTGCAAATTCATTCATAATATCTACATCAGCAACAATAGGAGAGTACGCACTTATAACTTCAGAATTCTTATGCAATCAAAGATTTACATGTTTGATGATAAAAGACGAATATAAAGATTTATTCAATACGAAATTTTTATATTATTATTGCCATAAGCTTGCAGTTTATTGCAAAAACTCAACAAAACAAGGAAACTTTGCATCTGTTGATATGACTAAATTTAATAATTTTGAATTTCAAATAATACCATTAGAAAAACAAGAAAAAATCGTTGCCATCCTTGATAAGTTTGACAGCCTATGCAATGACCTTGAAGCGGGCTTGCCGGCGGAGATTGAGGCGAGGGAAAGGCAATACGAATATTATAGAGATAAGTTACTGACTTTTAAATAAGGGGGGAGGCCGGTGCCATATTTTAACATTGTAGCTCAGAGTGAGGAGAGCACGGTTGTAAGTCAATATGAGCCTGTAAAGAAGAGGTCTACGGACTTTCAGTCCGAGGCTGATTTGGAAAAGGATTTTATCCAAATGCTCACTGAGCAGGGCTATGGGTACCTGACCATCAAAAGCGAAGGGGACTTGATAGACAACCTACGCTCTCAGCTTGAAAGGCTTAATAGGTATAAATTTTCAGAGTCCGAATGGGACAGATTTTTTAAGGACTCTCTTGCCAATCAAAACGAAGGGATTTTGGAAAAAACTCGTAAGATTCAGGAAGACAATATCCAGGTTTTAAAGAGGGACGACGGGACTTCAAAAAACATCACCCTGATTGACAAGAAAAATATTCACAATAACTTCCTGCAGGTGATAAACCAATATGCCGTAGGGGAAGAGGTCGGGGCAAGGCATGACAACCGCTATGATGTGACTATCCTCGTAAACGGCCTGCCCCTAGTCCATGTGGAATTAAAGAGGAGAGGGGTTGCCATTCGTGAGGCCTTTAATCAGATTGACCGCTACCAAAGGGATTCTTTTTGGGCAGGCAGCGGACTTTTTGAATATGTACAGATTTTTGTGATTTCCAACGGGACCAATACCAAGTACTATTCAAACACTACCCGCTTTAATGCCATCAAGGATGCAAATAAGGCTGCGGGGTCGAAGAAGGGTAAGACTTCTAACAGCTTTGAGTTTACTTCCTTTTGGGCGGATGCAAATAACAGGGTAATTACAGACCTGATCGACTTTACCAAGACCTTTTTCGCCAAGCACACTCTCCTTAATATAATCACTCGTTATTGTATCTTTACATCGGAAGATATTCTTATGGTAATGAGGCCTTATCAGATTACAGCTACTGAGCGGATTTTAAATCGGATCGAGATTGCAAATAATTACAAAAAGTATGGATCTATCGAAGGAGGGGGCTACATCTGGCATACGACAGGCTCAGGTAAGACTCTTACTTCTTTTAAGACAGCCAGGCTTGCTTCTTCCCTCCCATACATCGACAAGGTGCTCTTTGTAGTTGATCGTAAGGACTTGGACTATCAGACAATGAAGGAGTATGACCGCTTTGAAAAAGGAGCTGCCAACAGCAACACCTCTACAGCTGTCCTTAAAAAGCAGCTCGAAGATCCTAATGCTCGGATTATTATTACAACTATCCAAAAGCTGGCTACCTTTATCAAGAAAAACAAGGATCACGAAGTCTATGACAAGCACGTTGTTATTATCTTTGACGAGTGTCATAGGAGTCAGTTCGGAGATATGCACGCAGCTATTGTAAAGAACTTTAAGAAATATCACCTTTTCGGCTTTACAGGTACGCCGATCTTTCCTGCCAATACTACAAGCATGAGCAAGGCGGGATTTTTTACAACTGAGCAGACCTTCGGGGACCGGCTGCACACTTATACCATTGTCGATGCAATTAACGACAAGAACGTCCTCCCCTTTAAGGTCGACTATGTAAAGACTATCGATATTGGAGATGACGTCGCAGACGAGGACGTGTGGGATATTGACCGCGAGAAGGCCATGATGGCACCTGAAAGGATCAGGCTTGTAACTAAGTATATTTTAGACAACTTCGACAGGAAGACTTACAGGGGAGATAAGACTTATGTCTACAACACCCTGACCAATATTTCCGAGGTTGCCTCAGGGAAAAACGACGCTGTGGAAGAAATTAAAGAGAAGCAAAGAATCAGCGGCTTTAACTCCATCTTTGCAGTTGCCTCCGTGCCTATGGCAAAGTTATACTATCAGGAATTTAAAAGACAGATGGAGGAGGATCCGACAAAGAAGCTGAGGATTGCTACAATATTCAGTTACGGAGCCAATGAGGCCGAGTACGATTATGCTGCGAACGGAATTTTAGACGAAGAAAATCCGGAAGATACTTCCGCTCTTGACCAATCTTCAAGAGACTTTTTAGAGGTGGCTATCCAAGACTACAACGAGACCTTCCACACAAACTATTCCACAGACGGGGATAAATTTCAAAACTACTACAAGGACGTTTCCCTTCGAATGAAAAACAAGGAGCTGGATCTGCTGATAGTTGTAAATATGTTCCTGACAGGTTTCGATGCGACAACCTTAAACACCTTATGGGTTGATAAAAATTTGAAGATGCACGGGCTGATTCAGGCCTTTTCAAGGACAAATCGTATTTTAAATTCGATAAAAACTTTTGGAAATATAGTATGCTTTAGAAATTTACAAAGCCGGGTCGACGAGGCAATTTCTCTTTTCGCAGATAAAAATGCGGGCGGGATTGTCTTGCTTAAGGGTTTTAAGGACTACTACTATGGCTACAAGGACGACGAGGGCAAGTCTCATCCGGGATACATTGAGATGATGGACGAGCTTAGCTTAAAGTTTCCTCTTAGCGAGGGAAGGATAGAAGGGGAGGAAAAGCAAAAGAAATTTATTTCCCTTTTCGGGGCGATCCTTAGGATGAGAAATCTTTTGTCATCCTTTGATGAATTTGCGGGAGCTGAAATGATCAGTGAAAGAGACTTCCAGGACTATCTGGGAAAGTACCAGGACCTAAGAGATGAGTGGAAGGAAAAACGCAAGAGGGGCGAAAGTACAGATATAGTTGACGATGTAGTTTTTGAAGTGGAACTTATCAAGCAGGTAGAGATAAATATCGACTACATTCTTATGCTGGTAAAAAAATATCACGACAGCCACTGCGAGGATGAGGAAGTCCTGATAACTATAAGGAAGGCTATCGATGCCAGCCCTGAGCTTCGCAGCAAGAAGAAACTTATTGAAAACTTTATCGAAAACATAAACGATATCGAAGATCTTATGGACCGGTGGCATTCTTATGTAGCAGAAAAGAGGGAAGAAGATCTTAGGGAAATCATCAAGGAAGAAAGACTTAAGGAGGCTGAGACAAGGCTCTTTATTGAAAATGCCTTTTTCGACGGAGAAGTAAAAACTACAGGGACAGATATCGATAAACTTATGCCGCCTGTATCCCGCTTCGGTGGAGGAAACAGGAAGGCAAAAAAAGAAGGGGTCATTGATAAGTTAAAGGGCTTCTTCGATAAGTTTTTCGGCATATCAGGTTCCTTTACAGCAGACAATTCTACCGATCAAGAGCTTTTAATAGGAGGAGGTGAGATAGAAAGAGTTGCAGAGGACAGAGAGACTTATGATAAGGATGATTAGATGAAGGAATTAGACCTTATAAGGTTCACGGAAAATTATGACTCATACGATAGAGACGATTGTTTTAGTATATGACGACAAAAATTGCGAGGTTGAATTTTTCGACGATAATAACAATACTATAGATGTATTGAATTGATTGAATGAAGCCTTTAAATGAATCCATCTATAGGTGCATAAAGATGATTGGATTTATTAAATATAGAGGGGTTGTGATAAGAAGATGATTCTTGATGTTATGTTTATACATAAACAAGAAAATAATGATATTGATTTATTTAAGCAAAATTTTCAGAAAATAATCTCATTTGATAAAAAATTATGCTTTGATGGTATAAAATTTAATTATGTTTTAAAAAAATTACAAAAAGGCATAAGACTAAAAGTTACTACACAAAAAGATAAAAGCACAAAAAAAGAAGCTGATAATATATCAGTATTAAAAAATGCATTGACCAATGGAAAACATAGAAGTGATTATCATATAGTATTTATTTTTGATGGAGCTTCAGAATATTATTGTAATAAGTTGTCCAGGTTTATTTCGGTTTTTGAAAGAAAAATAAGGCAATTTATATACCTCAATGTTTTAGATACCTATGGTAAAGAATGGGTTAAAGAGACTTTAACTTACGAAATGCAAGCAAAAATTAAGAGAAATGAAAGTAATAAACATAGCCCTATTGAGATGGCCTTGGAATGCTTCACTTTTCAAGATTATATTAATTATTTGTTTGTTAAACGGAGTGATAAAGACCCTTATGATGTAATTGAAGAAGCGATAAATATCTTGAAATGTGGGGACAAGTCTAGTTCAGAAATTATAAATATATTGGGGAAAAGTGAAAAAATATCCTTATGGGATCAACTTTTTAATGGATTTGGTATAGAGATTACAGAAGATGAAATTGATAATATTAGAAAAATTAGAAATGATATAATGCATAACAAGGAAATTTCAAATTTCGAATTTGATAAATATAAGAAAATACTTAGAATAAGTATAAAAAACTTGGATAAGGGTATTTCTAATGCTGAGTTGCAAAATTACTCAAATGATGCAAATATTGCAGACGTTCTGTATTCTCTTAGCGAAACTATGAAACCTATGAAGGAAATGGGACATAATAATGCTAACAATATCATTCCAGCACTTGGTGAAATTAATAAAATGTCTCAGAAACTTGGCGAGGCTGTGAAAACAACTGAATTATCAGAGAACGCAAAGAATCTCGGTTTAATGTTAAAAAAGTCATATTCTAATACTATTTCTTTTAAAACAGAAGCACTTAACGATAGTATTACTAGATTACAAAACAGCGTGGTATCTTTTTATTTGAATGACGACAAGAGAAAGTAAGAATATTTATCCAACGTCTCAATTCCTATTTTGAAAAATAAAATAATAATTTGGGCTTGTGAGAGATAAACTTACAGGCCTTATTTTTTACCTGAATTTTTTAAGGGCAGCTTTTTGGATAGGGTCATAGGACTTGTCAAAATTTTCACAGCCCATTTATCTTAAGGATTGCTTAAAGGCATCTTATACAAATCGCAATCTTATCAGACCGTGTAAAAACATTTTCCTATGATATAATCAGCTTAAAGAGGAGGTGGATCATGTTTAGAATAAAAAACTTTGAAGATAATGACGATGTAATAATAAGGGAAGAGGCAGGTCCTTTTAAGGTAATCGAATATAAGAGGGACTTGTCGGTAGATTACTCTCAGGCTCAGGACTCCTATTATGCTTCTGAAATGAATGTAAGGAGAAGACAGCTTGTATGTGATGTGACCAAGTCAAACATAACAGTGCAGTCGGGAGCTATGCAATGGGTTCTTGGCGATGTAAATGTAACGACAGGGATCAAGGGAGCGGGAGACTTCTTTAAGAAAAAGATAAGGGGGTCTGTCACAGGAGAAGAGGCGATAAAACCGGAATACACTGGAAACGGGATTTTAGTTTTAGAGCCTACATATAAGCACATTATTTTACTTGACGGAGATGACTGGAGCAATGAAATAATTATTGAGGACGGACTTTTCTTAGCCTGTGATTCAGATTTAGAGCAAAGGGCTATCATGAGGTCAACCTTATCTTCAGCTGTAGCAGGTGGGGAAGGCTTATTTAACCTGGGCTTTTATGGAAGCGGGGTTGTAGCTTTGGAATCCTATGTCCCTAGAGAAGAGCTGATAGAGATAAGTCTAGATGATGATGTTTTAAAAATCGACGGCAACATGGCAATCGCCTGGAGCGGGTCTTTAAAATTTACGGTAGAAAGGTCATCAAAGTCCCTTATAGGTTCAGCCACAAACGGGGAAGGTCTTGTAAATGTTTACAGGGGTACAGGTAAGGTCCTGATGGCACCGGTGGTAAAGGAAAGTAATGAGTAAAAGCGAGGGGATTTTATACCGGGGGAAATCAAAAGTAATACTTAAAAAGTCTGCCGGTAAATTTACAAATTTATATTAAGAATAAAAGCAAAAAGCCTCGGAGATTTTTCCAAGGCTTTTTGCTTATAAAAAAGTCCGAACCGGAGGCTCGGACTTTAGCATAAATTGTATTAAGATTTAGGCAATTGATTTAATTTAGAACCATCCTCTAAATTTCATTGCTTCTTGGATTGATTGGATAGCGTACATGTAAGTTGCTTCTCTAAATGTTACCTTGTAGTCTTCTTTTACTTTAAAGATTCCGTTGAAAGCTTTTACCAAGTCTTTTTCTTCTTTTTCTTCAACTTCTTCTTCACTCCAGTAGTAACCTTGTTGGTTTTGAACCCATTCGTAGTAAGATACTAAAACCCCACCTGAATTTGCGAAGATATCAGGTAAGACAAGGATACCTCTTTCGTTTAAGATTTCATCTGCTTGAGGAGTAGTAGGACCGTTAGCTCCTTCTACTATAGTTTTTACCTTTAAGTCCTTAGCTACTTCACTTGTGATTACATTTTCTAAAGCTGCAGGAACAAGAACGTCATATTCACCCTTCCAGAATTCTTCAGCTAAGATTTCTTTTGCATCAGGGAATCCTTTAAGAGTTTTGTTTTCATCCTTGTAAGCTTGTAGAGCTTCGAAGTCAAGTCCGTCTTCATTGTAAAGGGCGAAGTTTGACTTTGTAGCGAAGTCTCTTTCAGCAAGAGCGACAACTTTTCCGCCTTGTCTAGCTATGTTTTTAACTGTGAAAGATCCTACGTTACCGAAACCTTGGACAGCTACTTTTGCATTTTCTATGCTTAGGCCGGCACTCTTTAAAAGTTCTCTTGTAGCAACGGCTACCCCGAAACCTGTAGCTTCATTTCTTCCTTCACTACCGCCAAGGCAGATAGGTTTACCTGTAAAAGTTCCCATGTCCATCTTATCGCCGTTAAGCTTGATGTATTCATCTATAAACCAACCCATTATCTTGCCGTTAGTGTTTACGTCAGGAGCAGGTACGTCAATTCTTTCTCCAAGGTATTTGTAAAGACCTCTTACGTATCCTCTGGAAAGTTGTTCTAATTCTCTTTCAGATAATTCAGAAGGATCTACACAGATACCACCCTTACCACCACCGTAAGGTAGGTTTAATACTCCGCCTTTAAAAGTCATCCACAAAGATAAGGCTTTTACTTCATCAATGTTTACATCTGGATGGAATCTTACCCCACCCTTAGAAGGACCTTTTGCAGTATTGTGACAACTTCTCCATCCTTTAAATACCTTTATAGAACCGTCATCCATTTTTACAGGGATAGATAATTCTATAACTCTTTGAGCATCTTTTAATAATTCATAAACTGCGGGATCTGCTCCAAGATTTTCACAAGCTTTCTTTACTTGTCTTTGAGCTGATTCTAGTGGATTTAGCGTATCTGACATAATATTCCTCCTTATAGTTAAGCAACCTGCTAAATTTAAATATAATTATAGCAAAGAGAAAAGCCTATTACAACAAATTTATATAACAGAAAATCAACAATTTTCAACTTAAAAAATGATAAATTGACTATTTTTCGCCTTCAGTTATAATAATAAAAAATATTAAGGAGGGAAAAATGAATCACAAGTCAAGCTTGACTCTTGAAAGTCAAAGGCTTATTTTAAGAAAGTTTAAAGTTGATGACATAGAGGCTGCTTATAAAAATTGGATGAGTTCTGAAAAAGTATGTAAGTTTTTAACCTGGGGACCCTATGATGACATAAGTAAAGTTGAATATATAATAAAACTTTGGATCAACAACTACATCTTTAAAAACTTCTACAACTGGGCGATTTGCTTAAAGGATACAGATGAAGCTATAGGAAATATTTCAGCAGAGATTGATGAAAATATAGGTGAGGCCAGGATAGGCTATGTCTTGTCCGATAAATACCGGTCACAAGGTTACATGACCGAAGCTCTCGGAACGGTTATAGATTTTTTCTTCAACGAGGTTAATATAAATCGAATCGAAGCTCGTCACAGTATCAAAAATCCTGCGTCAGGTGAAGTGATGAAAAAGTGTGGATTGACCTACGAAGGAACTCTTAGGCAAAAGGACAAGTCAAACTACGGGATAACAGACCTTTCCATTTATTCTCTTTTAAGAGATGAATATGAGCAAAGGCAAAAGTAGCCTTGGATTTTAAAGAACGACCTAATATTTTCCAAATGACCTGTGATATAATGAAGAGGACAGATAAATAAATTATTTAAGGAGGTCTTATGTTAGAATCAGCTGATAAAATGCTAAGAGATGCCTTGGAAGGACACTATGCCGTAGGAGCATTCAACATCAACAATCTTGAATGGACTAAGGCTATTCTTGAAACTGCACAAGAAAACGATTCACCGGTTATCCTGGGTGTAAGTGAAGGGGCAGGAAGATATATGGGTGGATACAAGACTGTAGTCGGCATGGTAAAGGGAATGATAGAAGAGTTAAATATCACAGTCCCTGTAGCCATTCACTTGGATCACGGTTCTTTTGAAGGAGCTAAAGAATGTATAGAAGCAGGATTTACATCAGTAATGTTTGATGGTTCCAAATATCCTATAGAAGAAAATGTCACAAAAACTAAGGAAATTATAAGTCTTGCTCACTCAAAGGAAATCAGTGTTGAAGCTGAAGTAGGTGGCATAGGGGGAGAAGAAGACGGCGTAGTATCCGCCGGAGAAATAGCAGACCCTCAAGAATGTAAAGAGATAGCAGACCTTGGAGTAGATTTTCTGGCAGCAGGTATAGGAAATATCCACGGAGTATATCCTGCTGATTGGAAGGGATTAGACTTTAATGCCCTTAAAAACATCCAAGAACTTGTAGGCAAGCTTCCATTGGTATTACACGGTGGTACAGGAATACCTGACGATATGGTAAAAGAAGCTATCAGCCTGGGCGTTTCCAAGATAAATGTAAACACAGAATGCCAAATAGTCTTTACAGAAGCTACAAGAAAGTACTTTGAAGAAGACAAGGATAAGGAATCAAAGGGCTACGACCCAAGAAAGGTTTTAAAACCTGGCTACCTTGCTATCAAAGATAAGGTTAAAGAAAAAATGGATCTTTTCGGTTCAACAGGAAAGGCAAAATAAATTTAAATCAGTCCCCGAGCTTTCGGGGGTTTTTCTTTGCCTAAAATATTTTTTATAAATTTTTAGGAAAAGGACTGATTTTTTAGCTTAGCAAAGTCTGAAAATTCAGCCTATTTTTTTATCATCATTTCTTATAATTTCAATCTCATAAGCTCTTTTTTGATACATGATCATATTTAAAAGGATAACAGATATTTTAAATTCTCATAATATTTTTCTGATATTAATTTTTAAATCATTTTAAGTAAATATTACATATCAAAAATTTTCATTAAAATTCATATAGCCTACTAAGCCTTAAATTTACCTAAAAAAATTTTATAAAGTCATGTATTTGTTTTTGATTTATGTAAATTAAAGCTAATCCAAATTTTAAATAGGCGAATTTTATTTACAGGTCTTTTACTCTCTTTTTATTAAAGGAAAATTTTTAAGCTTTAAGATTAACTTGTTGGGAGGTAGTCATGAATCGAAAAAGAAGGACTAAAATTTTTATCGAGTATGCCCAAGATGAAGTAAAAAAGATGGCAGAAGAGATAAAAGATAATTTGGCCTTTGAATATATTCAAAGGCCAAAGGAAAGGCTTGTGATGATAAAGGCAAGAGAAAGTGCGAAAAACTCTCTTTTTTATCTAGGAGAGCTTTTGGTAACAGAAACTAAGGTCAGGATCAAGGACCGGGTTGGAATCGGGATAGTTAAGGGTCACGACGAAGAATTATCCGAAGCCCTTGCCATTGCAGATGCAGCCTATAAGTTAAAGCTTGACATTGTAGAGGATTATGAGAAAGTCTTTGAAGAAAGAGAAGGAGAAGGCCTTAAAAAGTTACAAAAACAAAGGAATATTATTGCCAGAACAAAGGTTGATTTTGAAATGATGAATAATTAGGTGAGATATGGAAGAAATTACTAGAAATACAGGAATTACATACAGGAATTTGCTAAAGGCTATTTATTATCCGGGAAGAGTTTTTGACATGTGCACATTTAAGGACTACGGACTTTCTCTTTCAAATGAAGCTATAGAAATCGCCCTGACTTTACTTGACGGAGAAGTGAGCTTTTATATAGACGGGGAAGATGAAAAATCTATTGAAGAAATTTCTATAAGGACTAACTCCAGGGTTGATGACTTTACAAGAGCGGATTTCATTTTTATTCCTAGAGATAGGCAAACGGACTTGGAGAAGTATAAGGATGTAAAGCTAGGCAGCTTGGTAGATCCTCAGGAAAGTGCGAGCTTTATTGTCGAAGTTAAGTCTCTTGAAGAAGGCAAAGACTATAAGCTTACAGGCCCCGGGATTGATGGGAGTCTTGTCTGTAAAATAGACCAAGCCGATGATATTTTAGCTTTAAGGAAGGACTTGGTTGATTTTCCTCAAGGAATAGACATTTTTTTTGTAGATGAAAATAAAAAGTTAATGGCTATACCCAGAAGTACAAGGGTAGAGGGGGTTAAGTAATGGCGTATGTAGCAGTAGCGGGAGGCCAGGAGGCCATAAAGGAATCCAACGAGCTTTTGGAATACTCCAGAGTTAAGGCGAGAAGTGAGATTGATCTGCAAAGTATAAAAAATAATTTTGGAGACCTTATATCTCAAGTTATGAGTGAAGCTTCTCTTTATGATGAGGACCTGGCAGCTCTTGCTATAAAACAGGCTAGGGGATCTATGGAAGAGGCTGTATTTTTGCTTAGGGCTCACAGATCTACCCTTCCGAGAATTTATTATTCTACAATCACAGAACCGAGTGAGATGGAAGTAAGAAGGAGGATATCTTCTTCTTTTAAGGATATCCCGGGCGGACAATTTTTAGGAAAGGCCTATGATTTTAATCAAAGGTTTTTAAATTTTGACCTGGCAAATGAAAGTAAAGAAGATTTGGGAAAAATTGCTAAGGCTTATGAAGATAAGGAGATTTTAGAAAAAGGAGAGGACCTTTCAAGGTTACCCAAGGTTGTAGACTACATCGAAAAGATCGGCTTGATTGAAAGGGCGCCGAAAAATGATGCTGAGCCGGATGATATAACAAAAAAATCCATCTCCTTTCCTTCTACAAGGTCTCAAAGATTACAATCCTTAACTCGTGGACAGACAGGAGCGGTCACTTCTTTAGGCTATGCTGAAATAAGAGGTTTTGGAGTAGGCTCTCATCCTAATATAGGAGAGCTTAGGGTTGGGGATATGTCAATCTGTGTAAATATAGATGGAGATGAAGAGGACGATTATTATATAGGACAAATTGAAGTTACAGAGGTTGAATCATTTATATCCGCATCCATAAAAAAAGGAAAGGGTTACATAAAGGGATTTGAAATAGGTTATGGACTTTGCTTCGGGCAAAATGAATCTAAGGCGATAGCAATGTCTGTTTTAGACCACTCTCTGGAATCAGCAAGTGAGGATTCCACCTCACCTACAGCTGATGACGAGTTTGTCTTACTTGATATAGACTCAGTCGAATCTTCAGGTTTTATTTCCCACTTAAAGCTTCCTCATTATGTAACCTTCCAATCAGCCCTTGACGGAATGAGAAAAATCAAGGAGGAAATAGATGAAGAGTAGTATGAACTTTGCCTTCCTGGACGAAAATTCAAAGAAAGAAATAAGAAGGTCAGTCCTTAAGGCTGTAGCGATACCGGGCTACCAAGTTCCCTTTGCATCGAGGGAAATGCCTATAGCTAGAGGCTGGGGGACAGGGGGTCTTCAAATAACCCTTTCTCTTGTAAAGGAAGATGACATAGTAAAGGTAATAGACCATGGGTCAGATGAATCAGTTAATGCTGTAAACATAAGAAGTCTTATAAAAAATTCTACAGGAGTTAAGACCACTATAAGAACTCAAGAGGCCACTATAATTCAGTCTCGTCACAGAATTCCTGAAATTCCGCTTGAGGAGGGACAAATTTTAGTCCTTCAGGTTCCTACTCCTGAACTTCTTAGAGAAGTAGAGAACCACGAAAGAAAGACTAAGCAAATGCACGCTTATGGGGATTATTCAGTTGCCTGGCTAAGTATTTTTGAAGAAATTATAAAATACGGCAGGGCTTCAATGCACGCTGACTATCCTGTAATTGTAAATGACAGGTACTTAATGGCTCCGAGTCCTATTCCTCGCTTTGACAACCCTAAACTGGACCACAATAAGGCCTTAATCCTCCTTGGGGCAGGAAGGGAAAAGAAAATTTATGCCGTCCCTCCTTATACCAAGGTCAGGTCAATAGACTTTGAAGATTATCCTTTCGAAAGGGAAGATTTTACAGGAAAGAAGTGCAGGCTTACAGGTAGGGATGACGTTTTCTTAGATGAAATTGAAGATGAAGAAACAGGACAAACATATTATCAAATAAATGATCAGTCTTTTCTTCTTGAACTTTTAAACAAGGGTGAAGAAAAATGAAAGATTTAGTATTACAGGTTAAAAATATGAGCAAGGTCTACGGGGACGGATGTCCTTATTGTGAGGGAGGAAAAAATTTAATAAAAAATTTTTGTCCCCATTGTAAGACTGTCTACGCCACAAGAAATATAAATTTTGAACTTTACAAGGGAGAAATTTTAGGAATAGTTGGAGAGTCCGGCTCAGGAAAGTCAACTCTTATGAAGTCCCTTTACTTTGATCTCGATGTAAGTGAAGGTGAGTACTACCTAAGAGACTACAAAAATGGACAAGCAAATATCTACCGGGCAAGTATTTATGAAAAGAAGAACATAAGAAATAATCTTTTAGGCATGGTTTATCAAAATCCCGTTTACGGTCTTAGGATGAATTTTTCATCTATTTCAAATATTGCTGAAAAGATGATTGCAGCAGGTCACAGAAATGTCCAAGGAATAAGAGAAAGGGGAGACGAGCTCTTAAAGAAAGTTGACATAGAAGTTTTAAGGGCAAAGGAAGCTCCTAAAAATTTCTCCGGAGGGATGCAACAAAGGGTCCAAATTGCCAAGGCCCTTTCAAACAATCCTCCTGTCCTCTTATTAGACGAAGTTACAACAGGCTTGGACCTTTCAGTGCAGGCAGATGTTTTAGACCTGATAAAGACTATCCAAAGAGACTTAGAAATTTCTATGATAATAGTTTCCCATGACCTTGCCATAATAAGGATGCTGGCAGATAGGACTTTGGTGATGCATAACGGAGTAATAATCGAAGCAGGGCTTACAGATCAAATTCTAGAAGACCCACAAAATGAATACACACAACAGCTTGTATATTCCTTAATTTAGGAGGAAAGATGTTAGTTTTAAAAGATGGAATAATAATTAAAGAAGATGAAGTTTTTAAGGGCTCCCTTGTAATTGAGGGCGAAAAAATTTCTAAGATACTAAGAGATGGGGAGGGCTTTGATTTTTCAAATGCTGAAGTTTTAGACTGCCAAGGCCTTTACATAAGTCCGGGAATTATAGATATTCACTCAGATTATTTGGAAAATATAATTTCTCCTCGTCCTGTTACCATGATGGATAACAACTTCGCTCTAAGAGAAGCTGAAAAAATTCTCCTTGGCTGTGGGATAACTACAATGTATCACTCACTTTCCCTCTATCCTGATGACGGGTATGGGTCAAAGGAAGTTAGAAATCCTAAAAATGTCCTTAAATTAATAGAAGACATAAACATTTTGGACAAGGAGCCCCATATAATTCACAACAAGGTTCACCTTCGTTATGAAATGACTAATACTACAAAAAAAGATATCATCATACAAATGATTAAAGATGGCAAGATTCATCTTTTCTCAGTTATGGACCATACACCGGGGCAGGGTCAGTACAGGGATATAGATATTTATAAGCATACGCAAAAAGGATACGATGCAAGTCTCACTGATGAAAAATTAAACGAAGAAATAGCAAGACATTAGGAAAGAGAAAAACTTAATATCGAAGATATTAAAGAGATGATAAGAGTTGCCAAAGAGTGTGGGATAGCTGTTGCCAGTCACGACGATGATTCTATAGAAAAACTTAACTTTGTAGAAGAACTGGGGATAAAAATTTCAGAATTTCCGCTGACCTTAGAGATTGCAAGAGAGGCTAACAAGCGTGGGATGTATACCATAGCGGGAGCTCCTAACTTGATGATGGGTAAGTCTCACTCAGGTAATTTATCTGCCAGAGAGGGAATTATGGACGGATCTATTTCAATAATATCAAGTGACTACTATCCCTGTGCCTTGCTCGTCTCTATCTTTGATATGGCAGAAAAGGGAGGAATTGACCTAAACAAGATGTTTAACATGGCCACTATAAATCCCGCTAGAGCTACAGGCATTGACGATGAAGTCGGTTCGATAGAAGAGGGCAAGTATGCAGATCTTTTGGTAATAAATAAAAACGGCAAGTATCCTGCCCTTAAGATGGCCTTAATTGACGGTCACAAGGTTTTTGAAACGAGCTACCGCCATGATAATTAAGGAAGAAAAGGCAAGACCTGAACCTATAATCAGGGAAGGTTCTCAGGTAGTTGATACAAGGTTTGCAACTTACAATGACATAGGAATTTATAACTTCATAGAAAACAGTGAGTTTGGAGACTTTTCTTATACAGGACAATTTTGCTTTGTTCAAAATGCCGTCATAGGCAAGTTTTCAAACATAGCAGCTTGCGTGAGAATCGGACCTACAGATCATCCCTTAGACCGGCCGGCCCTCCATCACTTTACTTACAGGATGAAGATGTACGGGATAGATGATCATGACGACGAAGAATTTTTTAAGTGGAGGAAGTCTAGGGTTACAAATATAGGCTCAGACACCTGGATAGGCCATGGGGCTATAGTAAAGCCCGGGATAAGCATCGGAGATGGAGCTGTAGTCGGATCAGGTTCTGTCGTTACAAAGGACGTACCTGCCTATGCGATAGTAGTAGGAAATCCTGCAAGAATTTTACGCTACAGGTTTAGTGATGAAATAATTGAGAGACTTTTAAAATTAAAGTGGTGGGACTTCGACCCGGACCTGATTTTAAAAAATTACAGGGACTTTAAACTTCCTATCGAAGAGTTCCTTGAAAAATATGAGGGGAGATAGAATGTCAGAAATTTTAAAAATAGAAAATCTAAAAAAATCTTTCACAACTTATCATATGAATAAAACAATTACTCCCATTGAAAATATTTCAATTGATGTCGATGAAGGTGACTTTTTAGGAATTGTCGGAAAGAGTGGTTCAGGTAAGTCAACAATAATTAAGTGCATTTACAGAACTTATCTGACAACTGAGGGCAAGATCGAATATGAATCCGAGGCCTTCGGAAGGGTAGACCTATCTAGGATAGATGACAGGAAGATGATTTACCTGAGAAATTATGAGATAGGTTATGTATCACAATTTTTAAATATTATGCCCAGGACAACTTCTCTTACCCTTGTAGTAAACGGTCTTTTGGATATGGGATATGAATACAGCGAGGCGGAAAAGATTGCTAAGGAAACTTTAACTTACTTTGATATAAAGGAAGAGCTTTGGGATTCTTATCCGAATACTTTTTCAGGGGGAGAAAAACTTAGACTTAATATTTCAATGGCTATAGTAAAAAAACCTAAGCTCTTACTCCTGGATGAACCTACGGCTTCCTTGGATAGAGATTCAAAGATAAAGGTAAAAGATTCCATCGAAAAACTTAAGGAAGAGGGAACTACCATGATAGGAATTTTTCACGACCTCGAATTTATGGAAGGGCTTACAGATTATATTTACGATATGCAGACTAAGAAGAAGGTGAAATGTTGAGAGTAGATTTACATATACACTCAAGATTTTCCGACTCTTCAAAAACTATAGAAGAGGTCATGAAAGAGGCGGATGAAAAGAACATCGATTACATTTCATTTGTCGACCATGATACTACAGAAACCATAGATTACGTCAGAAAAATTCAAGATAAGTTTAAGGTGAGGGTTTTACCGGGAGTAGAAATTTCAGCCTACGACTTTAAGAGAAAGAGGAAGGTTCATATTCTCTGCTACAACTACCGAAAAACAGATCATATTGAAAGCATCTGCTCAGAGCTTTTAGACAGGAGAAATAAAAATTCCATGGCTCAGATATATAAGTTAACAGAGCTGGGTTATGAAATTGACAAAGATAAGCTTATAAGGTCTATAAATTCAAAGAGGACCTTGTACAAGCAACACATAATGGACTACATTTGCGACTACGACTTTAACGACGAAAGATATACAAAACTTTACAAGTCTCTTTTTAAAAACGGAGGGCCTTTACAAATGGACATAGAATACGTAGATGCCTTTGATGCTCTCAAGGCTTGTCTATTAGATGGGGGAATTCCTGTGCTTGCTCACCCGGGAGAACTTGACAGTTTTGAGATTGCAGAAGAGCTTGCCAAGGAAGGTCTTAAGGGGATTGAAGTTGAACACTTTTCTCATAGTCCTGAGGATGTAGAAAGAGCTAAGGACCTTGCAAAAAAATATGATCTAATTCAAACTTCAGGATCTGATGACCATGGACGCTTTGGCAAAAAAGCTGATATGGGTTATGAAGTCTTAGAAGATAGTCACATCGAAAGGCTTATAAGCGATTAAAATTTACAAAGCCTTTATTAAAAATTTATGATTGAAGTCGATAATTATTATAAGCGATGTTAGATAAGAGAAATGAGAGGGTTGATGTGGAAGAATTTGTATTGGAAGTAGAAAATTTAAATAAGTCGTATGGACAAACCCATGTCCTTCACGACCTTAATTTCAAAGTTGAAAAGGGAGAATTGCTTTCTATAATAGGACCTAGCGGGGCAGGAAAGTCAACACTTTTAAGGTGTATTAACAGGCTGACCGATCCTGATCCGGGCTCCAAGATTATATTTGAAGGAGTGAACATCCCGGATCTCGGCAAGAAAGATTTGATGAAGATTAGAGGTAAAATAGGCATGATTTTCCAACACTATAACCTGGTTAACAGGCTTACAGCCTTGGAAAATGTCCTTCACGGCAAGCTGGGAGACTATCCTACTTTAAAGGGAGCTCTTTCCCTCTATAGCGAAGAAGATGTAAATTCTGCAATTAAAATTCTTGATGCTCTGGGACTTTCTGAAAGGAAGTACTTCAAGTGCAAGGATCTATCAGGTGGACAAAAGCAAAGAGTGGGGATAGGTAGGGCCCTGATTCAAAATCCCAGCATGATTCTCTGTGATGAACCTATAGCTTCTCTTGATCCCCAATCTTCAAAGGTAATAATGGAACAGCTCAGACAAATTGCAGATGAGTTGAAAATTCCTTGCCTGGTAAATTTGCACCAAGTAGATGTAGCTAAGGCCTATTCCGATAGGATTATCGGGATAAATTCCGGAAGGATTGTCTTTGAAGGAAGGGCTGATGAGCTGACAGATTCTCATATTGAAGAAATCTACGGGGCAAAAATAGAAGAAATTCTGGCTTGAGGTGATTATCTTGGATTTACATAAAAATAATGAAAAAATAACGGGGATGGAATTTTTTAAGAAAAAGAGAAGACTTGCCCTTATCGGAATAATGGCTATCTTTTTTATTTCCTATCTGGCAGCTAAGATGATAGACTTTCAATTTTTTGTAATTTTTACAAAATTTTCCCAAGCTGTTTCAAGATTTGTACAACTTTACCTGCCACCGAATTTTGAAGAAATATCAGTTCTTTTAGAAGGAATCTGGGTAACATTTATCCTTTCTGTCTCATCAGGTATGGTCGGGTCTCTTCTTGCCTACCTTGCAGCCCTTTTGATGAGTAAAAAGACAAGCTCATCTGCCATAGTGAGGACTGTGGTCAGATTTTTTGCAACTCTTGTGAGAAATATTCCGTCATCTATTTGGGCTATTATACTTTTACTTTCTTTATGGTTTGGAGAATTTTTGGCCTTTATAGTTATGACTCTAGGGACTTTCGGTTTTAATGCAAGAGTTTTTGCAGATGTATTTGATGAAGCGAGCACAGATTCTATCGAAGCTTTGGAAGCTGTAGGAGCTGACAGACAGGAAACTATAGTCCAATCAGTCTTCCCGGACACCTGGCCTGAGATTGTTTCCTGGACTTTATATGCGATAGAAACAAATATCAGGGATTCAACTATCGTCGGCATGCTTGCCGGAGGGGGGATCGGTCAGACGATCGAAATATTCAGGTCCTTTAGAAGGTTTGATGAATTGACAGCAGCAGTAATTTTAATCACAATTTTAGTATTTATTTTTGATAGGTTGTCAGTATTTATAAGGGAGAAATTGGAAGTATGAGCGAATATACTAAAAGCAGTTACAATTCCAGCCTAAAGGGCTTGACGGAAAATAGCGGGAAAAATTTATTTGACAGGAATTTCTTCAACCGACATAAGCTTAGAAATACAGAAGAAAGCGACATAATCGTAAATATAGTTTTTTCAATTTTTACTATCATAACTATCTATACCTTGTTTTCAAGGATTGAGTACAAGTGGGATCAGGTAGACTTGGCCCTTGGAAAGCAAGTTGCCACAGAACTTTTCAGGTTTGATTTGGTTTCTGCAGGTAAAAAGATGGAAATGTTTAAGGCTCTGGCAAACACACTTGCCCTAGGATTTTCATCAACAGTTACAGGTTTTGTAGGAGGACTCGTCTTTGCCTTCTTTGCAGCGAGAAATATTTCAAATAAATTCGTCTCCACTATGATCAGAGGATTTTCATCAGTGGTGAGGGCTGTGCCTACAATTATCTGGGTACTGATCTTTGTATCAGGCTATGGACTTTCAGCTACAACAGCTGTTGTAGGGATGTTTTTCCACACTCTTGCCTTCTTTATAAGGTCGCTCTCAGAGGCTTTCGAAGAGGTAGACTACTCTACGATTGAAGCCTTACAGGCAACAGGGGCTAGCAAGCTTCAAATAGTGACAGGAGCGATCTTACCATCATCAGTGACAAGACTTATCTCTTGGTTTGCCTTGAGGTTTGAACAAAACTTTGCAACTGCGGTAATAATAGGTCCGGCTGTAGGGGTTCCGGGCACTATAGGAACACTTATAAATAATGCATCCAGAATGGGTAATTACAGTCAAATTGGGTTTGGAATCTTACTTATTTTCATAGTTGCCTTTGTTATGGAAAATATTTTAAATAGATTAAGACAGGAAAACTTATTAGACTAAGGATGATTTTAAATGAAAAAATTGCTGAGCGTTTTAGCCCTTTTACTTGTTTTAACAGGCTGTGCTTCCAAGGATTTTACTCAGATAAAAAATGAAGAAGACTATGAAAAAGTACTTAATGACAAAGATGGTCTAATTTACTTTGGAGCTGACTACTGTCCCTATTGTAAAGTTTTCAAACCGATTCTTTTAGATGCATCAAAGGCATCGAATAAAAAGGTCTACTACTTTGACACTGAATACGATAAGGACAGTAAATTTTACAAGAAGATGATGGATGATTATGAGATAAAGTCTATTCCAAAACTTTTTAAGTTAGAGAAAGGAAAGGTTACCGGTTCAATTGATGATGAATCCAGTCCCATTAAAGTTAAGGAATTTGTGGAGGAAAAATGAAAAAGTTAGGATTATTACTTTTGACCTTTCTCCTTATGACAGGCTGTTCAAGTAAAAATGAAGCTTTTGTAGTCCCTGAGACTATGAAGATTGTAGATATAGTTGATGTATCCAAGCTCTATAACTTGGATGACATTCCTCAAGGGGAATATACTTTTGTAAAAAAAGAAGATCTTAAGCTCTCAGATCCAAAGGATAGTAAAAATATAGCTATAAAGATAGAAAAACTTCCTAAGGGAGAGGGAGTCCATGTCAGGCTCCTAAAAAAAGATGAAAGTACTTTGGTCGATGAAGAAAAGCTTCAGGAGATGATTAAGGCGAGGGACTTAAAAGATCTCAGTCTTGAAATTTACATAGGAGATAGCGATGCTCTCGATGAGTTTGACCTCTTGCTTTCAAGTGCCTTAAAGACGGTTGGAATCTATTGAGCAATCAATAGCTTTTAAATAAAAAATAATGGAGGATACAAATGAAGAAAATTTTAAAAGCAGCAGTATCATTTTTAGCAGTTGGACTTGCACTTACAGGATGTGGAAATCAAGAAGCAGGATCAAATTCAGATTCAGCTTCAGGAACAGAAAATAAGGCAGAAGAAAATAAATCAGGAGAACAAACAGTTTACACAGCAGTTCTTCTTCCAAATGACGGAGGAGAACTTGGAAAGGAAAATGAAGCTATAATTGAAGAAATGAACGTAGCCTTAGAACCACTTAACGCAAAGGTTGACTATCAAGTGGCAGATGACTACTCAGTTGTATCTGAAGCAATCCTTTCAGGAACAGGACAAATTTCAATCGGATCAGGGGCAACATATGTAAAGGCAAGAATGGAAAACGAAAAGGTAATCCCTATTTTAACTTATGCTCCTGACGGAAATCTTGAAAAGGCAGGATATACATCTTATATCGGAACAAATAAAAGTCATGCTAAGGATTTTGAAGGGCTTAGCGATAAGGAAAAACTTCAAAAGTTAAAGGGTCAATCTTTCTCCTTCGTATCGGCTACATCAACTTCAGGAAGGGTTGTACCTACAACTACACTTTGGGAAACTTTCGGACCTGAAGGAAGCGGAGAAGTTAAGGAAAAGGCAAAAATATTTGAAGCTACAGACAAGGACGGGGGAATCTTCTCTCAAGTACAATTTGCAGGATCTCACCCTGCTTCAGTAGAACTTATAGCAAACGACAGGGTTTATGCAGGAGCATACTGCTGTGATTACGCTCAAAAGGCAGGCAAGGAAAATGACATAGAAATTGTCTACCAACAACAGGTTCCCGGAGACCCTATCTGGATTAATTCTGAAAATATGCAACAAGAACACATCGACGCAATTATAAAGCATTTCACAGAGCTTACTCCTGAAAACGCAAAGTCTGACGTACTTTTTGCCCCTGAAGGGCAAAAGGGAGGAGAAGGCTCAGGCTACTACCTAAACAACAATGACAGATATATAGCTGTAAAGGCTGACTACTACGATATACTTGAAAAAATGTTTAAGGATGAGATGTAAATTAACTTTAAATATCCATTGGGGCTAAGGCTCTGATGGATATTTTTTTAAGCTCTTAAAAGATTTTCTAAGCAACCGGGGTGATAAAAATTTGGTATGGAGAAGCTTATATGGGCTATAATTGTAGAAGAGGTGATTTTTTGACTGATTTTGAACTTTTTTGGACCATATTTAAGATAAATATGGTTACCTTTGGAGGGGGCTATACTATAGTTCCTATAATTAGGGATAAATTTGTAAAGGAAAAGAAAATAATAACTGATGATGAGATGCTTAAAATAATATCCCTCGCTCAATCCTGCCCGGGAGCCTTTGCCATAAATACCTGCCTGCTTTTAGGCTATAGGTTTAACGGGAAGAAGGGAGCCTTGATGTGTGTTTTGGGATCAACCCTACCTTGTCTTATAGTTATATCCATAATTTCTCTTATTTATGAGAGGGTGATAGATAACAAGTACATAGGAATGGCCATGCAGGCAATGAGTGGGGCCATCGCTGCAGTCCTTATGTTTACAGTCATAGATATGACTAAGGTTAACCTGCAAAAAAATTGGGTCTTTAGCCTAATAATAATGGTCATGTCCTTTGTCTTAAGCTTCTTTTTTAATATTAATGTCGGAATCATAATGCTCGTATCAGGACTTATTGGTCTTACTTATAAAAATCTTGTGGGGGATAGGAAATGATTTATCTGGAATTATTTTTA
The DNA here is from genome assembly GCA_034180305.1 of Finegoldia sp. Taxonomy (GTDB): domain Bacteria; phylum Bacillota; class Clostridia; order Tissierellales; family Peptoniphilaceae; genus Finegoldia. The sequence goes on along the minus strand of JAXFOR010000013.1, from coordinate 107,653 downwards.
CAATTTTTTAAAATCGGCATTCTTGCCTTCGGGGGCGGCTATGTTGTCCTACCCCTTATAGGAGAATTTATAGTTAATGAGATGGCTTGGATAAGTCAAAAGGAGCTTATGGACATAGTTACCATCTCTCAAATGACTCCGGGACCGATTGCTATAAATGCGGCTACCTTTATAGGGATGAAGTTAGGATCGATTCCGGGTTCTGTGATAGCTACTTTCGGGCTGGTCGCTCCTTCTGCGATGATCCTCTTGCCCTTATCAAAACTTATCTTCTCAGGGAAAAAGGTCGACATCTTGGAAAAAATTTTAGTAGGATTAAAGCCTGCAGCGACAGCCCTGATTGCAGCGGTCTTTATAAACTTATTTATATCTTCAATCTTTGTGGGGGACAGGATTTCTTTTAAGAGTATAAATATTGTGGCAGTGATTTCTTTTGTTATGGCTGTGATCTTGCACAAGAACGGGGCATCCGTAATGAAGATCATAGGAATAGCAGCTGTCATAGGTTTTATAGGGCAATTCCTTATAAGTTTGGGCATATAGAAAGCGGAAAGAACTTCATCTCTCCGCTTTTTTTAGTTTGTTAAATTTTCAGGATTTGTAATTTTTTGGTAGACGTCATCCGGAATTTCCAGGTTGACATTTCCAAAAAACGGCATATCTTTTACTGTGACGTAAGGGTAATTTTTATAAACTGTAAGGTCGACCTTATCGATTGAAAGATCTCTTTCAGGGTCTAACTCAACTGAGTACTCGTAGGCAACTTCTGCGTCCTTAGGGAGCTTTCTTACAGTCTTCAATTCTTTAAGCTTTGCCTTTATATCTTCTTCAGTTTTCGCTCCGTCTAAAAGATTTTCTGCTATTCCCTTAAGGTCCTCATCCTTGTCGTAGGTCATAACTTCTTTTCCATCCTTGTCATAGACGCTTAACTTATCTGACAAGCCGTCCTCACCGGATATTTGTGTCTCTTCCTTTATAGGAGCTTCATTTTGTTCTTGTGCTTTAAGCTCTTGTTCTTCTATTCTTTCCTCTTTTTTCTCATAGAGCTTATTGCCGGTATAAGCCAAGAGGCCAAGCCCTACTAGGGCAAGGACTGCAATAGGGATAATAACTTTTTTTATGTTCATAAAATTTCCTTTCTTGTTTCATTATTACCCTCTTATAATACTAGATATCGATTTTTTTATCCATGATTTTTATAGTTACAAAGTAGATAACGACTATGGCAAGGATATTTATCGTCATAGGGATGATCGGAATTGAGTTAAATATTTGATTAAGGAAGGTGTTTACATCCTTAAAAAATTCTGCTCCTGTATTCGGTTCTATCTTTGAAAAGTTTAAAAAGGCAGAGTTGTAATCTACTATTCCGTCTCCTACAAAAGAGAAGCCCTTAGGGATTGCAAGGAAGATCTTGTTTGATATAAAGGCTATAGTGTCACTTACAAGGATGAAGATTAAAATCCACCAGTAACCTGTCTTTGATTCTTTAAAAAGAGCCTTGGTTGCAACCACTGAGAAGTAGGCAATAAGTAAAACTGTCAGGGTAGATATTATCCAGTCCAAGGTCCAAAATACCAAGGAGATAAATTTCATATCGAAAGCTTGAGTAAGTGTCCTAAAGGCATAGACAAAGTTACTCATGTCAAAAACGATAAAGACAGAAATTAAATTCACCAGGAAAAATGACACCATAAAGATTAAAGTCCAGATAAGTCCAAATAAAATTTTGGAGTTGAGGATATCTTTGCTTGTTACAGGTAAGGTTGCCATCAGATAGGCTCTGTCGCTGTAGTAGTCCTTCCTAAAGGTTGAGATTATAAGATAGAAAAGGCCTATAACAGCTCCGAAGATTACCAGGATTGAAAATCCGAGTAAGATTGAGGACAGGGTAGATCCACTTATATTAAAATAAAAGTTTTCATTTACTGTATCTGTAACTTTGGGACCCAGGTAATAGACTAGAATGTTAGCTATAAGTCCCAAGGAAAGAATGATAAATCCTGACTTAGAACTGTTTTTAAGATCGTGTTTAAGTAATTTTAACATATTAACCTCCCTCTACTCATTTACCGGCACGAATTCATGGGCAAAGATTTTCTTGTAAACATCTTCTATGCTCATCTTGTACTTTTCTCTTAATTTTTCAACAGAGTCGTCAAGGATGATGTGTCCCTTATCAAGCATGATCACCCTGTCAAATATTCTTTCTATGTCGTGAACCAGGTGAGTTGTGATAAGCATGGTAGAATTTTCCGCCATATTTGATATCAATGTATCTAAAATCTGATCTCTGGCAACCGGGTCAACTCCTGCTATCGGCTCATCTATTACATACAGTCTTGCAGCTCTGGAAAGTATCAGAGACAGGTTGAGCTTTTCCGCCATCCCCTTGGAAAGTTTTAAAATCTTTGCATTGGGATCAAGATCCATTTCTCTAATCAGCTTATCAAATTTTGCTTGATCAAAATCTTGGTAAAAGTCTGCAAACAAATCTTTTGTTTGATTTACAGTCAAGTTCGGATCTAAGAATGGTCTGTCCGGAAGGTAGCTTACAATTTTTTTAGTTTCAACAGACGGATTTTTTCCTTCTATCTCTATAAGACCGTCATAAGTTCTTGTAATGTTTGCTATTATTTTCAGTAGGCTGGTCTTTCCTGACCCGTTAGGCCCTAAAAGTCCTACTACCTGACCTGACTCAAGGTTAAAAGATACTCGGTCAAGTGCCTTTTGCCCCTTGTATGACTTAGAAACATCTTTAACTTTTAATATTTCCATATTACCACCTTTCTTCTATCAGCCTTAGAGCTTTGTCCTTATCCAAATTTATTTTCTTTAAATCTTTTATAGCCTTGTCTATACTTTCAAGAGCCATGTCCTCTTTTATCTGACCCATGTCTTGCCTGTCCAGGTTAACAAAGAATCCCTTGCCCCTTTCAGACCTTGTCACTCCCTCGCTTTCGAGGATGGAGTAGGCTCTTTGGAGCGTGTTCGGATTTACTGCCAGGTCTCTTGCGGCCTCTCTTACTGAGGGCATCTTGTCGCCGACCTTTAAATTGCCGCGGATAATTTCCTGCTTGTAATATTCTACGATCTGTAGATATATGGGCCTTGCATCATCGAATTTCACCTTTAACCTCCTTACTACTGTTCTAATCAAATAGTACACTAATACTATCGACGAGTCAAGAGGTTTTTGTAAAATATTTTAAAAAATTTATAATTTGTTGACCTTTTGGGACTATAATTAAAGGGTAAAATTTTTATTTAGAAGGTTTATTATGCACTTAAAGGACAATGATTCAATCATTCAAACAAGAAAAACTCTTAAAGAGCAATCAAAAGTAAAGCAGGCAGTTTATTATGCTCTTTGCCTACTTGGCGGCAAGCTCTTAGGACTTTTGGTTTTAGGAAATATTTTTTCAGATTTTATAACTATGAGTAGGTTCGAAGTTAAACTGTTGAGGGTAGCCTTTACTTCCATAATTCAAAAATATGCTGAAAGGCTAACTCTTATAAATACTTTTTCAGCTATCTTTGCAGCCCTCTTGATGTATCTTTTCGCAGTAAAATATCAGGGGCGAAATAACAGGTCCTTAGGACTTGCAGGTGAGAACAAGTTTAGAAATTATATTTTGGGAGCTTTTATAGGAACTGTGATGCTTGCAACAGTTGTTATAGCAAATTATTTAACAGGTCATATTTCAGCCTCATTTAATATGGATAATTTTTCTTTTAAAATTTTCTTTCTGTTTTTGCTGGGCTGGATCTTGCAGGGATTTTCTGAAGAGTTTATGTTTAGGGGAGTGTTGATGAATTGGCTGGCGGCAGAAAGGGGATTTGCCTTTGCGGCTCTGGTAAGCTCGCTCCTATTTTCTCTTTTCCACTGCACAAGTCCGGGATTTACCCTCCTTGTTGCCATAAATTTATTTTTGGACGGAATTTTTTACTCCCTGATGTTTTATATCTCAGATGACATCTTTTTAGTAGGAGCTGCTCACTCCTTCTGGAATTTCTTCCAAGGAAATATCTTCGGAGTTCAGGTCAGCGGTAAGATGTCCCTAGTAAATACAATCTTAGAAAGTGATATGAATGGAGAAACTATCATTAACGGGAGAGAGTTCGGGATAGAAGGAAGTCTGATCTTTACGATAATAAACATAGGAGCCATCCTCATCTGCATAAAGATCATAAGGGACAGAAAGCTATTGGTTAAAAATAATACCGGCTTAAAGTAAAGAAATTTTTTTAAATATCCTAAAATTTTTAAAATGATACTTTATCTTTAATATAAGCCTTACAAATCTTTGATATAATCGAAGTGAGAATTTATTAGCTGGGAGGTTAATTATGTATTTAAAGGATAATAATTCGATCATTGAAACGAGAAAGACAATACGGAAAAGATCAAAAATAAAGCAGGCCTTTACCTATATCCTGGCCTTATTGGGAGGACAATTTCTGGGAGGAATGTTTATAGGACTGGTCTTTGCAGATATGGTAAGTTTTAGTGGTAATCTGACTGAAGTTAACTTGACCGTCGGCAATCTTATGGAGAAGTACTCGGATAAGTTCATGGTATTTTCTCTATTCGGGACAACAATAGCTACCCTTGTAATGTATATGTTTGCAAGGATTTATCAAAAGCGAAACAAAGCATCTCTTGGACTTACAGGGGAAAATCGAGTTAGAAATTACCTGATAGGGGCTCTTGTAGGCTCTGCCATGCTTGCATTAGTCGTGATAATAAATGTATTAATAGGGCATATGAGCCTTTCAAATAATATAGGAAATGTTTCTTTCGGGGTCTTTGCATTATTTATAATCGGTTGGGTCTTGCAGGGATTTTCAGAAGAATTTATGTGCAGGGCAGTCCTTATGAACTGGCTTGCTGCTGAAAAGGGAGTCATCTTCGGAATTGTGGTAAATGCCCTCCTGTTTTCCCTTTTGCACTTCGGCAACTCAGGCTTTGCCCTCCTGCCTGCCATAAATTTATTTTTAGTAGGCTTGCTCTACTCCCTGATGTTTTATATCTCAGATGACATCTTTTTAGTAGGAGCTGCTCACTCCTTCTGGAACTTCGTTCAGGGAAATGTCTTCGGAGTTCAGGTCAGCGGAAATTCCTACCTGGAAAACACTATATGGAAAAGTCAGATGAATGGACAAACAATAATGAACGGCGGAGCCTTCGGCATAGAAGGGGGCTTGGTTTGTACAGTGATTAACTTGGTAGCTATCATCATATGCATAAAAATTATATGGGATAGGAAACTCTTAGTGAAAAATAAATAAACAGATAGCAAAAAAGACTGGGCTTATTTTAAAGCTCAGTCTTTTCAATTTAAAGATAGATAGTTACATTTGACTCGGATAGCTTGTTTAAAATATCTACGACCTCTTTTGTTACGGCCCTTCCTCTTTCAAGGATAATTTTTCCGGGAGGGTAAACTACTATATCATTTTCAAGGACTTTGTCTTGAAGGTGGTCGTAGGTTTTAAAGGTCTTTTTGTCGTCGTACTTTTTGTAGGATTTTATAGTCTGACTTAATAGTTGGTAATCACTTTCTTCATCGACAAGGCTTGCTATTAGAACTAAGGACTTTTGGTCGTGCATTTCTATATAGATGCCATTTTCTAAAAGGTGCTTGTTTAAGTCTGAGGGGTCATCGCAGTCGAGGACAATTCTGGTAAAGTCTCTTTTAAAGCCATGAGGGCAGGGGGGCTGTCTTATAAAGTCAAGGCCTTCAATTTCTTGATAAAAAGAATCTATATATCCTTTTAAATTTTTATAGCTGTCCTTGTTCTTTGTCACATAGTCCAAGGCAAATTCAATAGAGGTCATTAAGATGTAAGATGGTGATGATGTCATTATCATTTCCAGGCTTTTTAAGATCTTTTTTTCAGTGTCTCGGTCGGTATTTAAGTTTAAAATAGCAGTTTGGGTAAAGGCAGGCAGGGTCTTGTGAAAGGAATTTATGGAGACATCGCAGCCTTCTTCCATGGCATTTTTATCAAAGCAATCGAGGGCAAAGTGAGACCCGTGAGCCTCGTCAACAATTAACTTTATTTCTTGTTCCTTGCAGTAGGCAACTAATTTATCTATAGGCTGGTAGATTCCGTAGTAGTTGGGTCTTGTGATGAGGATTGCCTTGAGGTCTGAGATTGTCTGAGCCTTTGCTATAAGGCTTTCCTGACTTGCTACGGCTTGTGGATCTTTCACAGGAACTTTGTAAAGGTCTCCCTTGGCAAGTCTAAGACCGTTTATTACAGACTTATGGCAGGTCTCTTCGACAAGGATGCTGTCACCTTCGTTAACTATGCCGAGGATGGATGCAAGGATGCCTGAGGTCGAACCGTTTACCAGGAACTTCGATTTTTTTGCATGAGAAAAAAGAGCGATACTTTCTTCGCTCTTTTGGATTAGCCCTGTCGGGTGGTAGAGGTCATCTGTGTCGTAAAGCTCGGTTAAGTCAAGGCGGGGAAGGTTTTTTAGGTAGTCCTCCATCCCCTCTATGTGCTTTGACTTGTGACCGGGCATGTGAAAAGAGACGACTTCCTTTCTTTTTAAAAGGCCTTGGTAGAGATCTCTAGGCATTTAACATTTTCTCCACTTCTACCATGATGGCACATTCTGTACGCTTTCTTTGCATTTCACAGGAAAGTTTGTAAGGCTTGTAGATATCATTGTTAAAGTGGTAGGCATTGGCATGACAACCGCCGGAACAATAGAATTTACACCAGCAGTCCTTGCAGTCTTCCTTTGAAAAGACGTGACAGTTTAAAAATTCTTCTCTTATATCTTGCGGGAATTCAAAATCATCATCAAGGATATTTCCAAGCAGGTACTTTTCATCGCCTACAAATTGGTGGCAAGGGTAGACGTCTCCTTCAGGGGTTACTGAAACGTATTCGCAACCTGCTCCACATCCTTGCATCCTTTTAATTACACAAGGACCTTGAGTAAGGTCAATCATAAAGTGGAAGAACTTAAAAGGTTCTTTGGCTACTTGAGCATTGGCATAGTCTATGGCCATCTTTTCATATTCGTCAAGAATTTGAGGAAGGTCTTCTTCTCTTAGGGCGTATTCATTTTCATCAGGATCGACAACCGGTTCGATACTTGCAAGTTCAAAGCCCAAGTCCTTAAAGTGCTTTACATCTTCTGAGAAGTCCAGGTTTTGTCTTGTGAAAGTTCCTCTGACATAGTATTCCTTGCCGTCTCTTCCTTCGATAAGCTTTTTAAACTTAGGAACTATGATGTCGTAGGAGCCTTTGTCGTTTATAGTCTTTCTCATCTTGTCGTTTACAGCCTTCCTGCCGTCCAAGCTTAAAACGACATTTTTCATGTGTTCATTTATAAAGTCAATCTTTTCATCATCTAAAAGGATCCCGTTAGTTGTGATTGTAAATCTGAACTTCTTGCCGGATTTTTCAGCAAGGTCATCTCCGTAGGCAACCAATTCCTTTACAAGGTCCCAGGCCATAAGAGGTTCGCCACCGAAAAAGTCCACTTCGAGATTTTTTCTAGACCCACTGTGATCGACTAAGTACTTAAGTGCTTTTTTGCCGACTTCTGCAGTCATGTAAGCCTTGTGACCACCGAAGTCACCTTGGGAGGCAAAGCAGTATTCGCACTTCAGGTTGCAGTCGTGGGCAACGTGAAGGCACATGGCCTTTAATACAGGCTCTCTCTTTTTAAAGCCTTCTATGCCCAGGTAATCGTCTGAGGAGAAGAGCAAGTTTTGGTCTTCCATTTCTTTTATTTCGTGGATAGCTTCTCTAACCTTATCTTCGGGATATTGATCAAGCTTTTGGACTATTTCGTCTTCACTTAAATCCTTGTAGTAGTCGAGAACATCGTAACTTATATCATCAAAAACATGAACGCTGCCGCCGTTTACATCTAAAACTATGTTGTGGCCGTTCATCTTATATTTATGTATCATTTTCATCATCCTAACTATAAAATTCGAATTAATTGTATAAGACTTGATATTTCAAGTCAACATAAAAACAGCATAAAGGAAAAAAGACCACTCTCTGTGGTCTTGTAATCTAGTAGTCTATGTAGTTAAGATTATCTGTTTTCCCTTTCGCATTCTTGGTTAGCTACTGTACAAGATGTCTTGCAAGCAGATTGGCAAGATGTTTGGCATTCTCCACATCCACCCTTGCAGGCAGATTCTTTTAAAGTGTTAGGAGTTAATGTTACAATATGTCTTTTTTCCATTAATATCACCTCTTTTTCCAATTATATCATAGATACTAAACTAATAGGAAGATTTTAAAATCTGAAATATATCGTAGCTTTCAAGCTTTGAATAGGAAGCTTGATTCAGTTCTATGTCTTTAGAAATTTTTTCCAAACTTTCTTCATCTACCTTTAAATCCCTTAGCCTTATCGGAGCTCCCAGCTCTTCGAAAAAGTCCTGCAGCCTTTCTATCCCTTCAAGTGCAATCTCTTCATCACTTTTAGCAACGGGATTTACCTGAAAGACTTCAAGGGCAAAGTGTTTAAATTTTTCTATGTGGTCTTTGTAAATATACTTCAGATAGTTCGGGTGGATTGCTGAAAGACCCAGGCCATGGGGGATATCAAAGTGGGCTGAAAGGGCGTCCTCTATCTTGTGACTTGTCCAGTCGCCTTCCTTTCCTAAAGAGATAAGCCCGCTTACAGCAAGACTTCCCGCCCAGCTAAGGTTAGCTCTTGCCTGATAGTTTTTAGAATCTGCAAGAGATATCTCTACATTTTTAATTACAGATTTTAAAAGGGCTTCTGATAGGTAGTCAGTCGTAGTTGTATAGGTAGGCTTTGAAAAATATTCTTCCAAGATATGACTTATTACATCGATTGACTGACTTATGATTTGAGTTTTAGGCACTGTAAAGGAATAGGTCGGGTCAATTACGGAAAATTTTGGGAATAAAGTCGGATCGTTGTAGTAGCGTTTTTGTTTAGTTTTTGGATTTGTAATTACACAAGTGGCATCGAGTTCAGATCCGTTACAGGATACGGTTAGAACTGTTCCAAGATCTATTAGCTCTGAAGGCTTATTGCCTTTTAGAAAAAAGTAATCCCAAAAATCATGGTTAGTTTTAGCAGCCAGAGCTATGGCCTTGGCAGAGTCGATTACAGATCCACCTCCGACAGCAAGAACAAAGTCTATGTCGTTTTCTTTGCAAAGCTCTATTCCTTCATAAACCTTGTCGACCTTGGCGTTGGGCCTTATACCGGAAAGCTCGTAAACTTCCTTGCCCTCTAAAAGTTCAATAACCTGATTATAAATACCGAAGTCTTTTATGCTCGAAGTCCCATAGACGAGCAAGATTTTTTTGTAGTCTTTTACTTCTTTGGAAATTTTTTCCACTTTCCCCTTACCGAAATGCACCTTAACGGGGTTGTGGAAAGTAAAATTATTCATGAATAACTCCTCATTTTTATTTTATCCTCTCATATATATTTTATCATTTCCGTCAAGGTCGCCTTTAAATTAACGATCTTAAAAAGATTATGAAAATATTTTAAAAAGGAGATATAAGTGCTAGAATATGAGTGATAAATAAATTAAGGATAGGATATAAAGTGAAAAAGACCGGTAAAAAAATCAACAAGCTCCCCTTTATTTTAATATTTGCTCTTGGCTTTTTAATAGCCATTTATCCTGTGATATCTAATTTTTACTACAGGGTAAATGCCAATAATGAAATAGCAAATTTTACTAAGGGGAAAAATGAGCTTGATCAAAAAGAAATAGACAGGAGAATAGAGCTTGCAAGAGCTTATAATGAAAGTTTGGATCCATCAAGACTTCAAGACCCCTTTACTCAAAGGCAAAAGGAGGGAATAAAGGAATATGCGAGGATGCTCCAAATAAAAGAGATGATAGGCCATGTTCAGATAGACAAGATAGGGGTTAACCTTCCTATATATGCGGGTACAACTGAAGAAGTCCTTCAAAAGGGAGCGGGTCACTTGGAGGGAACTTCTCTTCCTGTAGGAGGGGAGAGCACCCACACGGTAATCACAGCCCACAAGGGTCTTCCAAAAGCTCTTATGTTTAGACACCTAGATGAGCTTAAAGAAGGAGATGTCTTTTATATCCACAATATAGATACAGTCTTGGCCTACCAGGTAGACAACATAGTTACCGTAGAGCCTGATAATTTTGAACATGTTCTAGTAGTAGAGGGAAAGGACTATGCTACTCTTCTTACCTGCACCCCTTATATGATAAACAGCCACAGACTTTTAGTCAGAGGACACAGGATTCCTTATACTCCTCCGGTAGAAGAGGACAGCCTTTTAAGTCCGGGGGCAAATATGAAATACAAGCTTCTTTTGCTTTTAGCCCTGCTTGTAATTATTATCCTTTTGATAATAAGTTATTCTTATCATAAGAAGATAAAGGGACAGGAAAAAAATATTAAAAGTAAATAAAATTTAAAGGCCTGGTTGCCGGGCCTTTTTTTGTTGTAATAACTTAACTTGAAGAGACTTTAATTTTTCGCTTATAATTACTTGTAAAGGATAGGTGAGTCATGCTTATTATCAGAAATATAAAATTAAAAAAAGATGACCGAGATGAACTTAAGAAAAAAATAGGGCAGATCATAAGAAAAGATGATTTTTCCTATCAGATATACAGAAAGTCGATTGACGCGAGAAAGGGGATATCCTTTGTCTACCAGGTCTTAGTTGATGTGAACCTTCCCGAAAAGGTCGTAAAAAAGAACAAGGACATAGACTACTATGAAGAAGAGGACTTCATCCTAAAAGAGGTGGACAAGGATAAGACAGTAACCATTGTGGGCACAGGACCTGCAGGATTATTTTGCGGCTACCTTTTGCTAAAGTACGGGGCAAGGGTCAGAATCATTGAAAGAGGATCCGAAATTTCTAAAAGAGAAGAGGATATAGAAAGATTTTTAAAGACAGGAGAGCTTGATGAAAACTCCAACGTTCAATTCGGCGAAGGGGGAGCGGGAACTTTTTCTGACGGAAAGCTTACAGCCAGGACAAAAGATCCGAGAGTAAGACAGGTTCTGCAAACTTTTGTCGATAACGGAGCTAATGAAGACATCATGTATGAAGCCAAGCCTCACATAGGGACAGATATCTTAAGAACAGTAATTGTGAATATGAGAAGGGCTATGATAGAGATGGGGGGCGAATTTATCTTTGACAGTAAATTTGACGACCTTGAGATAGTAGACGGTCACTGCTCTTATATGAAAGTAGGCGATGAAAAATATGAGTCCGATGCCTATGTTCTCGCCCTTGGAAATTCTTCCAGAGATACTTTTTATATGTTAAAGGACAAAATTTTTATGGCAAATAAACCTTTTGCAGTGGGCTTCAGGATAGAGCATCCTCAAAAGATGATTGACTTTTCCCAATACCACACAGAAGATCCAAGCCTACCGGCTGCAAGTTACCAGCTGTCCTACTCAGAAAAAAACAAGCGGGGAGTTTATACTTTTTGTATGTGCCCGGGAGGTTATGTCATTAATGCCTCAAGTGAAAGAGAAAGACTGTGTGTAAATGGGATGTCCTATCATAAGAGAGACGGGGAAAATGCCAACAGTGCCCTAGTCTGCGGGATAGATGAGAGCCTTTATGGAGAAAATTTATTAGATGGGATAAAATTCCAGGAAGGAATCGAAGAAAGAGCCTTCAAGCTTGGAGGTTCATCTTACCTGGCACCGGTTCAAAGGGTCGGCGACTACCTTGCAGGAAAGAAAACAGAAAAGCTTGGAGAGATAAGGCCTACAGCAAGACCGGGATATGTCCTTGCTGACTTAAATTCAATCTATCCTGCCTATATAAATGAAAATATAAAAAAGGCTTTGATTGAACTCGACAAGAAGTTAAAGGGTTTTGCCATGGAAGATGCCCTGCTTACAGGAGTGGAAACCAGGACTTCATCTCCTGTCAGACTAAACAGGGATGACCTTTTAAGATCTCAAGGGATAGACAACTTATATGTGATAGGCGAAGGGTCAGGCTACTCGGGAGGAATAGTATCGTCTGCCATTGACGGCCTGAAGGCGGCTGAGTCTATTTTGACGGGAAGGGTAAGAAAGTATTAGAGAAAAAATTATTGCCAATTGATTGAAAATTATTGATAAGAATTAGGAGGGAATATGAAAACAGCACTGACAATAGCCGGAAGCGATTGTTCCGGAGGAGCAGGAATCCAAGCAGATTTAAAGACCATGACTTTAAACGGAGTCTATGCCATGAGTGTCATCACCTCTCTTACTGCTCAAAATACGACAGGAGTGGATATGATAATGGATGTGAGCCCGGACTTCTTAAAGGCTCAGATGGACGCTGTCTTTACAGATATAAGACCCGATGCAGTCAAGATTGGAATGGTATCATCCTCAGAGTTAATCTCTGCTATAGCTGAAAAACTTAAAGAATACAAGGCGACTAAGGTAGTTTTAGATCCGGTCATGGTAGCTACGAGCGGAGCTGTTTTAATAGATAATGAAGCAATTTTAAATCTTAAGGAAGAATTATTTCCCTTAGCAGATTTGCTAACCCCAAACATAAAAGAAGCAGAGCTCCTTACAGGTGAAGTTATAGACTCTGCTGAGAAAATGGAAGCTGCAGCTAAAAAGATAGCTGATAAGTATTCAACTCAAGTTCTCCTGAAGGGAGGTCACAGGGTCAATGACGCCAATGACTACCTTTATGGGGAAAATTTATCCAGGTGGTTTTATGGGGAAAGGATAGACAACCCGAACACCCATGGGACAGGCTGCACCCTTTCAAGTGCCATAGCAGCCAACCTTGCCAAAGGACATGATATGCAAGAAGCTGTAGACCTGGCTAAGAAATATCTTTCAAAGGCCCTTGCCGATATGCTCGACCTTGGAAAAGGATCAGGTCCGCTAAATCATGCCTTTGACATAAAGGATAGCTACAAAATATAATTAGTCGTTTGTTTTCAAAAGCTCATAGGCAAAGCGAGAGCTTGCAACAGCTCCGTAGTAAAGAGACTCTGGATCAAGGTCGAAGCAGGAGTTGTGAAGGCTGGCTCCTGAGCCGAAAGTCTCGTTTTTAGTTCCGATGAGGGCCAGGCAGGTCTTTGCGATCTGACTGTAGTGGGAAAAACTTTCTGATACATAAAGAGCTTCGTCTTCAAAGACTCCTCCGTCCATTATTTCTCCTACGCTACTTGTGTAAAGGTCTGCAAGGTCATCATCATTTATAGTAGGAGGGACTGCGATCTTGTGATCGTCATAGTATTTAACTTTGCACAGGTGAGCTAGCGAAGTAGTTTCAACTACCTTGTTAAAAACTTGCAGGGCTTTTTTACCCGTATCCGGGTCGAAGTATCTCAGAGACCCTTTTATGTTGCAGATATCCGGGATTACGTTATTTGCACTACCTCCATTGATGGCACTTATACCAAGCGTTACAGTCTTGCTTATATCTATTTGATTTACCCAGGCAGATGTAAGCCCTGTAACTATATTGCAGGCAGCAGTAAGAGGATTTATGCACAGGTCAGGTCTGGACCCGTGACCTCCCCTTCCTAGGATGTCGAAGTTAAGGTCCGCACAGCCGGCAAGGACAGGACCCTTTTTCATCATTATCTTTCCTGTCGGATAGTCCGGCCAAATGTGGTTTGCAAAGATGTAGTCAAGCCCCTTATCTTTTAAGTGGTCAACCATTTGCTCATATCCTCCGCCTGTTTCTTCTCCCTCTTCAAAAATAAAATAAATCTTTCCGGAAAGTTTGTCTTTTAGGCTTGAGAGGATTTTTATAGTTCCGATAAGGATTGCCATGTGGGAATCGTGACCGCAGGCATGCATGATATGAGGTTTTTGTGAGATAACCTCTTTTTCTTTTACCAGATTTCTCGGATTTTCCTGGATAGGAAGGGCATCTATGTCTGTCCTAAAGCCGATAGTCTTTCCCTTTCTTTTGGTATCTAAAAGGGCTGTAAAGCCTGTGGAATTTTTTACTTCTTCGACTACAAGGCCGAGCTCTTTGCAGATATTTTTTAAATATTCGCTCGTTTCATATTCGTGATCGCTTAGCTCAGGATTTTTGTGGAGGTAGCTTCTTATATCAACCATGTCAGGGAAAAATTCCCTTGCCAAACTTTTTATTTTTTCATTTATATCCATTACTTATCTTAAAATATCTCCTTTGTTAAACTAAGTCCATTATATTATTTTTTAAAATTTTGTAAATTAAAAGAGATAAAAAGGGTAGGAATGTAATAAATTAGACTGGAGGTAAATATGTTTAAGAAACCTAGCGACGAAGAATTAAAAGAAAAATTATCAGATATATCATATAAGGTTACTCAAAAGAATGGAACAGAAAGAGCCTTTACCAGCGAGTACGATGACTTTTACCAAGATGGAATTTATGTAGACATAGTAAGCGGGGAAGTCCTCTTCTCATCAAAGGACAAGTATGACGCAGGCTGTGGTTGGCCATCCTTTACAAGGCCTATAAAAGAGGAGTCTCTTGTAGAAAAAACCGACAGGTCAGCCTTTATGGTAAGGACAGAAGTAAGATCAAAGGAAGCCGACTCCCACCTGGGTCATGTCTTTACAGATGGACCGAAAGATAAGGGAGGACTTAGGTATTGTATAAATGGAGCGGCACTTAGATTTATTCCGAAAGAAAACATGGAAGAAGAAGGTTACAAGGACTACCTTTACCTTTTCAATTAAAAAAATAGGGAGCGATCCCTATTTTTTCCATATACCGACCTCTTTATCTTTAGCAGCCTCTTGCAAATTTTTTAAGGTCTTATCGTATTTGTTATTTGTATCCTTGTCATTTAATTCTCCGTAACCATTTTTTATCAAAAGAGCATTTAAAAGGTATGTCTCAATATTGCTTTCACTCAAATCCTCAGGCTCTTCTAGCCAGATATAGCCTGACAGAGCTTCTTTTTGCTTTTCTATGTAAAAGGCATTTTCAGTTAAGATCTTCTTTTCATAACTTTTAGCTTCTTCTAAGAGTTCCTTATTATCGGAAAAATTTACTCTATTTAACTTTATAAGATTTTCCTTTCCGTTTATGGAAACTTTAAGGTCTCCGTTGTCCAGGACATCGACCAGGGATGCTTTAACATAAGTTAAATTTTCAGTTTGAACCGGAGAGTGCATGATTATGCTGGCTACTAAAACCATTCCCATAATAGTTATTAATCTTGGGTCAACAATTTTTTTGTTTGATTTTTCATTGGCAACTTGTAAAAGAGTGATAAGGATTGCAATGGCAAAGATTATTATGATAACTTTTCCTATGTTCATAGTTTTCTCCTTTGAAAGATAAGTTTTATAGTATTATACTACCATTAATGACAGATAAAAGGAAAGGGAGAAAATTTTAATATCAAATACTGACGTAATTTAATGATTTGACTCTTGCTTAAAGAAATCATTTAGCAAGTTCCTCATAAAGACCTTTATTTTCTTCCAGGATTCTTTTTGATATTGAATACAAATCCTCGTCATCAGCAACTTTTGCAGATTCGAACTCTTTAAAATCAATTAAAACATATTTTGGATTGTTGTTTTTTAAAATAAGAGCAGAGCCTTTTTCATCTACAAGACGGGCAACTTTTGAAAAATTTTGATTGGCTTCTGTGATTGAAACTAAATTATCTGTATTAATTATCATAAAATCAACCTCCTAGAGTGATTATAGCGCAATCTAGGATAAATTAAACCTATTATTTAGCCAAGGGCTTAATTTTCATATATCTTTGAGAAGTATATCAGGATTTAAAAACATATTAAGCGATAGGAAAAGCCAGCCGGATTGATTATGGATTTATATTTTTATAATATTATACTAACGTTAATAAAATATGAAAGGAAAGTTGATGAATATTTTAAAAGTCCTTAGTGAAAAGGCGGATCCCGCCTATAAAAAATTTACCCAAAAGCTCTTGCCGACTGTAGATCCCGATAGGATTTTAGGAGTCAGGTCTCCTGATATAAAGAGCTTGGCGAAGGAACTTGCAAAGGGTGATTATGACTTTGACGACAAGATTGCTATCCATGAGTACATCCTTCTTGAAGGATTTTACATAGGCTACAAGAAAGAAAATCCTGAGGATAAAATAAAGAGGATAGAGAAATTTTTGCCCAAGATAGATAATTGGGCTGTGTGTGACAGCTTTGTATCGGCCTTAAAGTTTACAAGGAAAAATCAAGAGCCGGTCTTTAAATTTTTAGACAAGTATTTTAAAAGCGAGAACGAATATGAGTTAAGGTTTGCCATAGTTATGGCCAAGACCTACTTTGTAAATGAAAAGTATATGGGCGAGGTATTTAAAAAATTTGATGAGATAAAAAGCAACAAGTACTATGTAAAAATGGCTATGGCTTGGGCTATAAGTGAGTACTATATAAAATATCATGACCAAACTTTAAAATATTTAAAAGAAAACAGGCTTGATGACTTTACCTATAACAAGGCACTGCAAAAGATAAGGGAATCTAAGAGAGTTGATGATGAGATTCGAGAGTTTATCTCTACTATGAAGAGATAGATCTTTGTGGTATAATCAAATAATTAACGGACTTGATAGGGGGATTATAATGTCAAAAATATACGTACCGCAAGGGTATAAAAGCGATAGCGATATCTATACAACTCAAAGACTGATAAAGGAAATAAAGGATTACTTTCAAATAAATCTTTCCAATAACCTTAACCTTAAGAGGGTATCTGCACCTCTTTTTGTAACAGAAAATTCAGGCTTTAACGACAACTTGAGCGGTGACGAAAAGCCGGTTGACTTTGAATTGTGTATAGAAGGAAATCCCCGTATGGAGATAGTTCACTCTTTGGCAAAGTGGAAGAGATTTGCCCTAAAGAGATACGGTTTTAAGATGCATGAAGGACTTTATGCCGACATGAACGCCATCAGAAGGTGTGAAGATCCTGACAACACTCACTCTTTTTACGTTGACCAATGGGACTGGGAAAAGATCATTGATGAAAGCGACAGGAACTTGAATTATTTAAAGGAAACTGTAGTCATAATTTACAACACCTTAAAATCTCTTGATGAATACCTTTGTCACTTAATTCCTGAAAGGGAAAAACTTCTTCCGGACAAGATAGAATTTATAAGTTCACAAGAACTTTTGGATATGTATCCCGACAAGACTGCAGAGGAAAGAGAAAAACTTATAGTCGGTAAAGACAGGGCGGTCTTTGTAATGCAAATAGGTAAAAAACTTTCCAACGGTACTAAGCACGACCTAAGAGCTCCTGACTATGATGACTGGGAACTTAACGGAGATATTTTGGTTTACAACCCTGTCCTTGATTCGTCTCTTGAATTGACATCAATGGCTATAAGGGTAGATCCTGACACCATGCTTAAGCAGCTTAAAGAAGCCGACAATGTCGATAGACTTGAATTCCAATATCACAAGTCTCTGATGAACAACGAACTTCCTCTTACTATAGGCGGGGGGATAGGACAGTCAAGACTTTGTATGTTCTTCTTGCAAAAGGCTCACATAGGAGAAGTACAAGTTTCTTACTGGCCAAGAGAAATGAGAAAAGAATTAGAAGCTAAGGGAGTTTACCTCCTTTAATAGAAACAAAAAATTAAATGACGAGTTAGGTAAAATTATTTACCCGGCTCGTCATTTTTTAAATTTGATCAAAATCAAGTCCGAAAGCGTAACTTGTCATTGAGATAGAAGAGAGGTCATAGGCCTTGTTAAAGATAAGAGCCTTATCTTTATTTGAAAGACCTAAGATGTAGGCAAGGGGAGAAAAGTGATCTCTGTAATTTACAGCATACTTATAATCAGGATGGTTTTTTATTTTAGATAAATTTTCGTAGTCCTGATTTTTTATTAATTCTTCAATATAAGAGTCAAAACTCTTTGTCTGATCGCTCCCACCATTTACAGACAAATCAGTCTTATAAAGGTTGTGGACTATATTTCCGGAACCGATAACTAGAAAATCTTTTCTAAGAGAAATAAGCCTTTTACCAAGCTTGTACATTTCTTCAAAAGTATATGCCCTGTTTACGCTTAACTGAACTACAGGAAGCTTCGCAGAAGGGAACAGGTGCTTTAAAACAGTCCAAGTCCCATGATCAATTCCCCAGCTGTCATCTATCTCAACTTCATCTTTTAAAATGTCAACGACCTTATCGGTAAGGTCCGATGATCCCTTCGGCTCATATTTTACTTCGGATAGTTCTTTAGGAAAGCCTGAGAAGTCATAAATTTGCTTTGGATTTTCTGCAGACTGGATCTTATTTGAAAGTTTAAACCAGTGGGCAGATATGGATAAGACTGCCTTGGGTTTATATTCATCCATAATTATCTTTCCGATTTTTTTAAAATTATTCGTTAATTTATTATCTTCCAAAGCGATCATAGGACTTCCATGACCTAGAAAAAGTACAGGGATGTCTTTACTCATTTTATCCTCCTTAACTTAAATAATTTACCCAGCTTTAAAAAAGTTATACCCAAGAAAAAGGATTATTTAAAAGGACCTGTTAAAAAATAATTTATAAAAATAACAAACTTTTACACTTTGTAAACATATGTTTTAAGAAAAATTTTTCGGGTATCAAATAGATAGTTACCTATATTAATAATTTATTTTGATGAAATTTTAACTGCATTAAATAAGGAGGTTATTTTATGCAAAGAAAAATTAAAACAACAGTTAAAGGTGGTCCAACTATCGACGGAGCCGGAGTTCATTTGATAAGAGTTCTAGGTAGAGATACTGTAGAAGAATTCGATCCCTTATTGATGTTAGATTCCTTTGATACAACAAACTATGACGATTACAAGGGAGGCTTCCCTGAACACCCACACAGAGGTATAGAAACTATCTCTTACATTTGGAAGGGTGGCATGACTCACAAGGACAGCATGGGAAATGAAGATACTGTAGGAGATGGAGAAGTTCAATGGATGACTGCCGGTTCAGGTATCATGCACTCAGAAACCATTCCTAAATCAGACAGACTTTTAGGCGTTCAATTGTGGCTAAATCTTCCTGCAAAGGATAAGATGACAAGCCCTGATTACAAGGCTATAAAGAGGGAAGATGTCAAGGAAATTCCATTTGATGGTGGTAAGATCAGACTTTTAGCAGGAACTTACAAGGACGAAAAGGGTTACCAATCAAAGTATTTACCACTTGATTACTATGACATTCAATTAGAACCAAATAAGTCTATAACAATAGAAACTGATGAAGATAGATCTATAGCTTTATTCACTTTAATCGGAGACGTTAAGGTTGGAGGAGAAGAAGTAGAAGAAAAGACTGCAGTTAAGTTAACTCAAGGAGACTCTGTAGAAATCGAAGCTTTAGATAATAATGCTCAAGTTTTATTTATGTCTTCTACAAAACTTGAAGAACCCGTAGTTTGGGGTGGACCTATAGTAATGAACACTCATAAGCAAATGCAAGAAGCCACTATGGATTTACACCTTGGTACTTTCGTGAAAGAAAAAATGGATATAGAATAAGTTAATAGTTTAAGAAGTCCTGATATTTTCAGGGCTTTTCTTTTTTGGGAAAATTTGGGTATAATAGTACAGGAATTGAAGAGGAAAGGACATTAAAATGTATTATATAGAAAAAAGAATGGAGATAGCCGGAGCTCATAGGTTGGAGCTTGACTATGAAAGTCCCTGTACGAATTTACACGGGCATAACTGGATAATAAAGGTCTACTGCAAGGCTGAAGAACTTGATAGGAACGGAATGGTTGTAGACTTTAAAAGGATTAAGGAAAAGGTAGCTAAAAGGCTTGACCACCAATATATAAATGACATCATAAATGTAAACCCTACTGCAGAAAATATAGCCAAGTGGGTTTGTGACCAGGTGGGAGAAAAGTGTTATAAGGTATCTGTTCAGGAATCGGAAGGAAATCTAGCAATTTATGAAAGATAAAGATAAAAGTCTTGATGTAAATGAGATTTTTTACAGCATAGACGGTGAGGGGATAAGGGCAGGTCAACTGGCAGTCTTTATAAGGCTAAATGGATGTAATGAGAGGTGCTCTTACTGTGACACTTCTTATGCCCTAAAATTTGCTAATAATATGATGGGAATTTGCGAGATATTGGATGAAGTTTCAGTATACTCTTGTAAAAATGTAACTCTTACCGGAGGAGAGCCCCTCTACCAGGAAAATAGCCTGGGCCTTGTCAAAGCCTTAAGCGATTATGAAGTTAACATAGAGACAAACGGGAGCCTAGATGTAGGAGATTTTATCCTAGATAATACTATAATCACCATGGATATAAAAACTCCGTCATCAAATATGGAATCCTTGAATTTATACGAGAATATAAAAAAATTAAGGGGGAGAGATGTCCTTAAATTTGTTGTCGGCAGTAAAGAGGATATGGATTTTACTTACAAGATCATAGATGCTTATAAACCTGCCTGTCATATCTATCTCTCTCCGGTATTCGGTCAGATAGATCCTGCCAATATTGTTGAAAAGATGAAAGAGTATAAGGATGATCAGGTAAAGCTTCAATTACAGATGCACAAATTCATATGGAATCCCGACCAAAGGGGAGTTTAGCTTCCGGCAAAAAGATATCTCTTTACTTGGAAGCTTTTTCTATTTTTATATCGAGAGCCCCGTCTTGGCTTATAGCTTGAATGTAGATGGAAAGTTCCTTATCTATAAGAGAGCCCAGGTCATCGCTTATAAATTCTCTATGCTCGTTGCCCTTTCTATCTGAATAGTAAAGGGACAGGGAGCTTTTTTTATTTTCTTCATTAAGGGTGAGATTTATCTTTTCCTTGCGATTCTTTTTGATCCTATCTACGGGAATCATTTTAGAGTCGGAAGAAGATTTTAAAAAGAGATTTTCAATCTTTTCTTCTGTATCATTGTAGATAATTATATTTAACTGATCATCTGGCCTTTTCCCGGAAAATATTCCTATGACTAGGATTAGTCCGATTATTGTACCTAAAATTATAAAATTTTTCTTCTTCATTAATTTTCCATCTCAATTTCTTTTTCGTTTATCTTGATACCGACTGCATCACCTATCTTGTAGGTAAAGTCTTTGTTTAAGACAGTGGCAATTAAAGAGCCTTTATCGGTAGCTAGTTCTATATCTATGGTGTTACCTTTAAAGATTATATCAGAGATAGTCGCCTTTAGAAAAATCTTGCCATCGATTTTATCTGAGATACTTATGTCTTCAGGCCTTACATATCTGTCGTTTCCTAAATAGTTGTGAGCTCCTATAAAGTCAAGACTGAAGTGGCTTTTAGGCTTGTTATAAAGGTCAAAGGCATCTGCCTCTTGCATAATTTTCCCATCATTTAACAGAATTATTCGGTCAGCTACTTCAAAGGCCTCTTCCTGGTCGTGGGTTACAAAGATAGAAGTTACCCCGAAATCTTTTTGGATAGCCTTGATTTCCTGACGCATCTTTATCCGAAGCTTGGCGTCCAGACTTGACAAAGGCTCATCAAGTAATAAGAGGTTCGGGTTTACGATAAGGCTTCTGGCAAGGGCTACTCTTTGTTTTTCTCCTCCTGATAGGGGAGGGACAGGTCTGTTTTCATAACCCTTAAGGCCTACTTTTTCTAAAATCTCGCTTGCCATTTTCCTTGCTTCTTCCTTTGGAACCTTTTTAAATTTTAAGCCGTATGTCACATTATCTATGACGGACATATGAGGAAAGAGTCCGAAAGATTGGAAGACTGTGGCAATATTTCTTTCCTCAGGTGGTAGATTTGTTACATCTTTTTCGTTTAGGATAATTTGCCCGTCAAATTTTATAAATCCACCTATGGCACGAAGGATGGTTGACTTCCCGCAGCCTGATGGACCGAGAAGAACCAGCATATCTCCCTTATCCAGCGAAAAAGAAAGGTTATCAAGGACTCTTTTATTGTTATAAATTTTTGTCAGATTTTTTACTTGTAAAAACATCGTTCCTCCTTGCTATTAAATAGTAGATTGCATAAAAGATTAGGCAGGTAACTATAATTAAAAGGGCTATTACAGATCCCACTTGGTACTTGCCGCTGGCTATGGCATCAAACATTACCAAGGTAAGGAGTTTCCTTGAAGGATATACCAAGAAAATTATAGACCCTATGGTAGTCATAGTAGACCTGAAGGCATTTATAAAGGATACTCCCAGGGCATCTTTGCTAAGAGGAAGGATGGCATCTTTTATTTCATGAAAGTGGGATCCACCTAAATCTCTTATGGAGTTTAAGATGTCTGAGTTTATACCTTCCATAGCTGCGTTGGATACCTTTGATGAAAAGGGCAGCTGCTTAAAGGTTACATTTAGGATAACTATTAGGGCAGTCCCTGTTATTTGGATAGGTGGATTTTTAAAAAACAAGAGGTAACCCAGCCCGAAAAAAGTTCCCGGGATGATATAGGGCAGGCTTGCTGAAAAATCCACAAACTTCATAAATTTTATCCTTCTTATCTTTAAATAATAGCCTATAAGCAGACCGACGAACGATCCGACTGTCGCTGCTATAAGGGAGTAGCCGATGCTCCTTATGAGAGTTCCATTTATATAAGGCTTGGTGTCTACGAAATTTTGTAAGCTGAAGGTCAAATTTCCAAGCTCCATTTTAGTAAAAGATGACAGGATTATAGTAAAGTAAAGGGCAGCCAGGATAAACATCAAGATTCCGGCTATAAGTCTTATTACATTATATAAGAGGCCTGCTCTTTTGATAGGGGCTTGATCAGAAATTGATATCGATGAGAGAGAGGCTGAGGCTGATTTCTTTATATAGATGGCATAAACCAAAATTGATGGGATAAGCATCAAAAGATTAAGAGCCGCCGCTCTCTTTAGGTCGCCCTGAGCTATGACTGCAAAGTAAGACTCAGATGCTAAGACATTATAAGAACCCCCGATTATAGTTGGAGTGGAAAAGTCCGATATAGCCCTGAAAAAACTTAGGACTGCACAGGCTCCGATACCTGCTCCAAGTCCCGGTAAGAGAATATCTTTTATTATGTAAGTTGTTGATGCTCCTAAAGATCTGGCTGAGTCGATGATTTGATGGTCTATATTTTTAAGAGATGAGTATAAAAGCAGAGAGTTTAACGACAAGTCACTTATTACCTGCATAAAGACTATTCCGTAAAGACCATAGGGGTTTAATCTTAGACCCAGTAACCTATAGGAGATAAGACCACGTCTTCCGAATAAATTTATAAAGGAAAGGCTGGTTACAAAGGGAGGACTTATAAGAGTGATCAACAAGAGAATTAAGAAGATCTTCTTTGCTCTCTCGCTTGATAAGTAAATGTAAACACTTAGGATCGAACTTGCGATAAGAGATAGGATACTTGTCAACAGGCCAAGCTTTAAGGTGTTCTTTAAAAGGTCGATATTTGATTTTATTGTGTTAATAAAAAAGGAAAGATCAAGCTTGTCCTCTATGATCAGAGCTTCCTTAAAGACAGAAACGAAAGGAAGGAGGATAAAGATGACAACCGATATGCTTAGGAGTAAAATTATTGAATTATCCAATATCTTATATTTTCTATTATTTTTCATAAAAGTCCCTTATAAAAAATAAAAGGGGATTTCTCCCCTCTTATATTAATTTAACTTATTCTTCAGTTTTTCCATTTGATAAAGTTTCAAACTTAGATAAGATTTCTTCTCTTTGGCTACCGAAAGTTGAAAGGTCTTGCTTTATGAGCTTATCTTTTAGAAGACCAAGGTTAAGTCCTTCTACATTAGGCTTAATTATTTGAGCTGAATCTTTTCCGTCTATTTCAGCTAACATCTTCATATTTTCTTCTTCAAGCATGAAGTCTATAAAAGCCTTAGCCACGTCTACATTTTCACTGCCCTTAAAGATGGCAACTCCTTCAGGTACCCATGGAATACCGTCTTCAGGATATACAACTGTTAAGTTATTGTCCTTAGCAACTTCGAAAGCTTTATTATCTACAGGAATAATTCCTAGAGCAAATTCTCCTTGAGCTGTTTTTTCTTGTGGGTCCTTACCACGTTTGCTGTAGAAAGGAATATTTTCATTTAACTTTTCCCAGTAAGCCCAGCCTTCGTCCTTTTTAAGGTCAAGAATGCCCTTAACTGCTGCGTAGTTTGTTCCTGAGATAGCAGGATTTGACATAATTACTTCGTCCTTATATTTAGGATCAGCTAACTCATCCCAAGTCTTTGGAATTTCCAAGCCCTTTTCTTCAAGAATGGCATTGTTAGCTAAAAATCCTACTACAGTAAGTCCCTTTGATATCCAAGCACCGTCAGCGTCCTTGTAGTCAGCGGGTACATCTTCTGCATTAGGAGACTGATAATTTTCCAGTAGGCCTTGTTCTTTAGCGTCCATGAAGGCATCTAATCCGCCACCGAACCATATGTCAGCCATAGGCTTTCCTTCAGCCTTTGCACGAGAAATTACTTCTCCTGAAGACATAGATAAAAATTCTACCTTAGCACCTGTTTTTTCAGTAAACTTTTCAAATAGTGGAGTGTAAGAATCGCTTGTAGCTACTACGTTTAAAGTTTTACCTTCAAAATTCTTTTGGGCAGAAGAATCTGCGTTTTCATCTGTTTTTGCCACATCGGCAGTTTCCTTATTTGTACTATCACTTGATTGAGTACTTTGGCTATCTTGAGTTTGCGTATCTTGTGAATTTGAGCATCCTGTAAAAATAGCAAAAGACATTACAAAAAGCATCATGACTTGTACAAATTTTTTCATTGATTTTTTCATAAAAACCCCCTTTTGTTTTTGTACATAGGCATTATATCCTAAAAAAAAATACCTGTAAAGATTTAGAATTCAATAAAAAATATCTCCCGAAAATCTTCGAGAGATATTAAAATTAAAGCTTATTTGTTTTTTTCTACTTTATCCATTATATCCTTAATTATCTTAGGGGCGATCTTACATTGATCTTCAGGGACAGCACAAACTGCAAACCTAATTCCCTTAGGAAGAGCTATGGCAAATAGGTTGTTAGCTTCCAATTCGTCGCCGATTTCTTGTGAATTTTCTGTAGGTATAGAGATGAAGAAACCTCCTCTGTAAGGGAAAATCCTAAGGCCGACTTTGTCAGCTTCTGTTACAAAAGTTTCAGCCCTTCTTTCAAGAAGCTTTCTTGCTTGTTCAAGCTCTTCGTGATAGCTCTTGCTCTTTTGTTCATCCCTGTAAATATTTGATAGGATTTGCATAGATGACCTTACCCCGTTTGACCAGTTGGACCTGTTGGCGTGGCTACAGGAGTAGAAAAATTCATCAACTATTTCCTGACTTGATGAAAGACCGACAGCTGCACCTGTACGAAGACCGTAGGCAGTATAGGACTTTGACATAGAAAAAGCAACAAGGACGAAGACATTTTCAGGTAGGTTGGAAAACTTTTTAAAGAATTTCTTTTGAGATCCGTCTCCCGCATATTCGATATAGGCTATATCAAGCAAGATAGTTATCCTGTTTTCCATATCCTTAGCCTCATCTTTTATTATATCTAAAATCTTATCCCATTCATCATCAGATATGCTGTAACCTGTAGGGTTGTTGGCAGGAGTGTTGAAGATAGAAATTATTCTCTTGTTTTTCTTTAGATTTTCTCTAAAAGTTTTTTCAAAGCCTTCTACGTTGTATTGAAAATTTTCATCGAAGATAGGGTATGTTATAAACTCCCTTTCAAATTCATCGCAAATGGTCTTATATGGTTTCCAGTACCAATCAGGGCAGATAACAGGATCACTGGCTCCGGCATAAGTCCATATACAGTGCCTTACGGCTCCTGTTCCTCCGGGAGTATAAACCGCTCTGAAATAGGCATCGGGCTTGTAGTCTCCGAAACATACATTTACTACATCTTCTTGGAAGTCGTTGTTACCGGCTATAGGAGAATAGGCAGCTATTTCATCGTTTCTTAAGTGCTTAAGTTCATCAAATACAGTATTTAAAGTGATAAGATTTCCATCGTCATCATATAAGGAACCAAGAGTGGCGTTTATTACCTTATCCCTTCCCAAATCTCTTATTGCATTATCCGCTCTTTCCGCAATGGCAAAAATCGGATCCTCTTCTTTAGGCCAAGAGGCATTTTCAGCTGTCATTTTTATAGTCATAAAAACCTCCTTAATATCAGTTGTCCAATAATTTTTCTTATTATATCACAAATCAGTCAAGTTAATATTAAGAAAATTTCAAGAATTTAGAGAAAATTTTATTTTTACTTTCTAAATTTTTTGCCCGGATATAAAATCAAAAAAACTCCTAAACATATATTTAATATGCTAAGGAGTCTATACTTTTACGAGTTTAAAGAGTCTTTAACGACTGAAACTTATTCTTTAGTCAAATCATCCTACTCTTGTTGACCTGAAAGTTCCTTTAAAACTTCAAAATAGTTTTTATATTTTTGCTCTTCTTTATTTGCAAGTTCTTTATTAGTTGTAATTGTGATAGTTATATAAGGATAGTTAGAAAATAAGTTTGTAAATTCTTTAGGAAAAATTTCGCTATTATTTAGTAGGGTAAAGACAGGGTTTACAAAGGCGATAAAGTGAGAGTTTTTATTTTTTAATACTTTATAAAACTCCTCAGGATTTTGAAAATACTCTTTCATTTCACTAGTAATAGGTATTTCCAACTTGTCAAATCTTTCACTAAGAGATTCAAAGGAATAGGCAGTAAACTGTATTTTATATACTCCATCATCATTTAAGTTTTTATAAATCTTAACTTGTTCAGGACGATTTAGTGAAAAAGCCTTGTCATTATATATTTCATACCTTGTCATAGGGCGTCCGTTTACTGAAGATTGAATTTCTTTAGGACTTTCACCACCTTCGTTAAGGAGTGAGCTAAAATTAGTAGCTGTTTTTTCTGCTGAATTTTCTTCTATATATGGACTTATAGGCTTGGTTTGAAATTTGTATATGCCAAAAACTACAATAATCACTATTAGGGCAAGCCCACCTATAATTGGGATTATTTTTTTTTGTTAATTTTATTCATTGCCGTCTCCTTTTAATATCCTTAATTATTTGTTTAGATTTTCCATAGCATATTCTGCTTCTTCTTGAGTAAATTTATCCCCATACTCTGAAGTTAATTGGTCTCTAATTGCTTCAGGACTCATATACATCATTTCTTGATATTGATTAGCTGATTTTAGTGCATTTTGTTTGTAATCTGCTTTTAAATTATCGACAGCGTACTGAGCTTCTTCTTGAGTAAATTTGTCTCCATAATCAGAAGTAAGTTGATCATAGATACCCTTCTTTGACATATACATATCTTCGGAATAGAATTTAGCTGATTTTAATGCATTTTCTTTGTAATTTGCCTTTAAATTATCTATAGCATATTGTGCAGCTTCCTTACTGAATTTATCTCCATATTCAGAAATAAGTTGATCGTAGATTCCATTTTTTGACATATGCATATCTTCAGAATAGAATTGAGCACTTTTTAGAGCTGATTGATATTCTTTTGACACTTTTGAATTGTTATCTTTTGAAGGCTCAGGTTTTTTTACATCTCCATTTTGTTTATTATCTGTTTTAGGAGTTTCTTTATATTCTACTGCTTTTTCTCCTCCAAAAATTTCAATATCTGTTATCTTCTTGTCCTTAATGTATTTTTCTACAGTTACATTTTTACCTTTAGCAGGCGATAAAAGGATAGGCATATTTTCTTTAGCTGCATATGGAGATAGGGCTAAGGCATCGGGATAATTTTCTCCGCTTGCGATAGCAGCTTTGCTTGCATCATTAAAATACTTGTCAGCTACTTTTGTACTTGTTTCGTATCTGTTAGATCCTGCTATTCTATTAGATGATGAGAAGTTCTTTTCTACAGAACCTACAGCTACAGGGCCACCTATTATAGTCGCCTTTTTTATCTTTTTAGTTATTTCTTTTGAAGCAGGAAGGCTATCTTTGTTAGCTAAGATTATAGGTGTTTTATCTTTATTAGCTACAGCTCCTACAGTTAAGGCATCAGGGAAATTTTCTCCACTTGCTACTATAACTGAGTCAGAATCTTCCTTATCAATTACTTCTGTTGCAATTTTAGTGGCTGTTTCGTATCTGTTAGCACCTTGGATTCTTCTGAGGTTTCCTAGAGCTTTGTAAGCTTTTTCTTCTTCATTAGTGACTGCTTTGTCTCCACCTATGATGATAATGTTTTTAGCGCCTAATCTTTTTATTTCATTTGATACGGTACTTATTTTATTAGGTGCTGATAAAAGAATTGGAGCATCGTAAAGACCTGATAAGGAAGATGCCGCCAAGGAGTCAGGAAAGTTTTCACCTGTTACTATGATTACAGTATCAGCCTTGTTATAGGTTTTGTTACTTATTTTTACAGAAGTTTCATATCTGTTTGCACCTGCAACCCTTTGACTGTCAGCCTTTACATTAAAACTAGGGAAGCTAAAATTATACTTGTTACTTTTTTATTCATAATTATCTGTCCTTTCTTAATTCTCTTAATTTTTCTTTTTGTTCTTATCTTATTTATAAGTTTATTATAACATACCCTATTTACTTAAACATCTGCTACTATAAAATCTCAATTAATGCTAAATTAAGCTTATTTGATATTTCAATAGGTAGAGAGCTTACCTTTTCTTGTAGGATAAGGCCATAAATGATAGAATTTATCCATAAGTACATAAAGAAAGAGGGATTTTATGAAGATTAATAAGAAATTATTGGCAATATTATCACTTATCCTTGTGGGAGCGTCTATAAGTGCATGTTCTTCAGGAGAAGATCAAAGTCAACAGACACAAGGAAGCCAAGAAGAGGCTAACCAAGACAGGATTTCTTTTACAACTGAAACTATAAACAAGGAAGAATTTTCAGGCAAGGACCTTCAAAACTATGATCTAACCTTGATAAATATAATGGCTACCTGGTGCCAACCTTGTGTGGAAGAAATGCCGGAGCTTGAAAAAGTTTACAATGAATATAAGGACAAGAAAGTGAATGTTGTAGGATATGTAATAGATACTAAAAAGAAGGGAAATATAAAAGAAGATGCATTAAATTCAGCACTAGACCTTCAAAACAAATTAAATCTAACCTATCCTATGCTTATTCCTGATGACGATAATTTAAATGGTATAGCAAAATCAATCCAAGCAGTTCCTACAACTATTTTTGTAGACAAGGAAGGAAGAATTGTAGGCGAACCTATTTCAGGGTCAAACTCCAGCGATGGTTGGAAAGTTACTATTGATCAAAGGTTAAAGATGATAAATGAATAAATTTTCTCGTAAGATCGCACTTATACCCATCCTCCTGGGAGCAGGCATGATTTTTATAGGAGCTAACAGGGGAGAGGTCGACATTGTTTTAAATAAGGCAATTAGAATTTGCCTCGAATGCATAGGGATAGGCTAATGGAAAATCTAAAAAGACACTCCATCCAAGCCTTCTATACCCTCCTTACCAATAGCTACTTTAAAGGATTTTTTTCAGGTGAAATTTATCAGGGACAATTAAAATCTTACTGTGTTCCGGGACTTAACTGTTATTCCTGTCCCGGAGCCAGGTTTGCCTGTCCCATAGGGTCCTTGCAGGCTGTCATAGGGGCGAGAAATTTTAAATTTTCTTTTTATGTAATAGGATTTTTAGCTCTTATAGGTGGACTTATAGGGAGATTTGTATGTGGATTTCTTTGTCCTTTCGGCTTTTTTCAAGACCTCATTCACAAGATCCCCTTCCCTAAAAAAATAAGAACCTTTAAGTTTGATAAGATTTTAAGATTTTTAAAATACATAGTGCTTTTGGTTTTTGTCATTCTGATGCCTCTCTTTTTAGTAGACGTTTTAGGTCAGGGAGCTCCTTACTTTTGTAAGCTTATTTGTCCTGCAGGAACTTTTGAAGCAGGGATTCCCCTTGTTTTAAAAAATGAAGGTCTCAGGGCTACAGTAGGATTTTTATATGCGTGGAAGATGGTAATTTTAGTCATAACACTTCTAGTGGCTATAATGATTTACAGACCTTTTTGTAAGTACCTATGTCCTCTTGGAGCTATATACTCCTTGTTTAACCCCATATCTCTTTACAGGTATAGTGTTAATGAACATAAGTGTATTTCATGCGGCAAGTGTAAAAAAGTTTGCAAGATGAACGTTGACCCGACTATAAATCCTAATGATGGGGAATGTATAAGGTGTGGCTTATGCAAGAATGCATGCCCTACATCTGCTATAGAAAGCGGATTTATACAAAAAGAAGCTGAAGAAGACTTAGCAGTTTCAAGGGGGATTTAAAATGAATAAAAATATAATTTACCTGGCAGGCGGATGCTTTTGGGGAGTTGAAGGATATTTTCAAAAGATAGACGGAGTAGTTGACACTGAAGTAGGATATGCAAACGGAAAGACTGATAAGACAAACTACCATGCAGTAAAGCTTACAGACCATGCCGAAACTTTAAAGGTGACATACGACTCTGACATAATTTCTCTAGAAGATTTATTAGTCCACTACTTTAGACTCATAAATCCTACAAGCATAAATAAGCAGGGAAATGACAGGGGACGTCAGTACAGGACAGGAATTTACTCTGAGGATGATACGACAAGGAATAGGATTCAGTTAAGCTTAGACAAGTTACAGGAAAGATATGACGAACCGATAGCTATAGAAAATGAGGTTGTAAATAACTACGTCAAGGCCGAAGACTACCACCAAGACTATCTTTTAAAAAATCCTCTTGGCTACTGTCATGTAAATTTAAAAAGGGCGGAAGATCCATTAAGCGATGATGAACTTGCCCTAAAGGCAGATCCTGAGGATATAGAAAAATTATATAGATAAAAAAGAATGCTATGAGATCAAATCCCATAGCATTTTAATTTGTAAAAAACTTATTTAACAAGGTTAGTGTCCATGAACCATCCTTGTGGGTGTTTGCAAGCAGGACATACTTCAGGAGCAGTGTCTCCTTCATGGATGTATCCACAGTTTAAGCATTTCCAAATAGTAGTTTCATCCTTTTTAAACATCTTGTCAGCTTCAAGAGTGTCTAATAATGTTTGATATCTGTCTCTGTGATGAGCTTCTACTTCAGAGATTTCTTTAAAAGTATCAGCTATATCATCAAAGCCTTCTTCGCGAGCGATTTTTTCATATTCAGGATACATATCTGTAGCTTCTTCGTTTTCTCCATCAATTGCTCCCTTTAAAGCAGTTTTTGTGTCAGAGTAAACTACAGGGAAAGCCTTGCCGTATTTAGCGTCCAATTCGATAGCTTCCAATTGGAATTCTTCTCCTCTAAGATACTTGTAGTATGTATTTGCGTGAGTTCTTTCGTTGTCTGCAGTTTCTAAGAATACAGCCTTGATGTGCTTGAAACCTTCCTTGTCAGCAGCCTTAGCTCCTAAAGTATATCTTTGAGCTGCTTGGCATTCTCCTGCAAAAGCAGTAATTAAGTTTGATGCTGTCTTTGATCCTTTTAAATCCATATTTACCTCCTAAAAGTATAACAAATTTGTTATCAATATAACTTTTACAAGATGATTATATCACAATGAGATTTTAATTAAAGGATAAAAATATAAAATCAGCTTAAATAAATAATCAAAATATAACAAAATTTGTTTTTTAGATGACAAAATAATCTAAAAATCGTAAAATATAGGTAGAGTTTATAAGGAGAGGATTTTATGAATAAGACTAAAAATTTATTGGAGGGAAATATCTGGCAGGCTCTTATAAGGTTGTCCCTGCCACTAGCAGCTACCGCCTTTATCCAAATGACCTATAACTTAGTAGATATGATATGGATAGGGAGGATAGGGACTGATGCGGTTGCAGCTGTAGGAATATGTGGGATCATAAACTGGATAGCAACTGCCCTGACTTTAATTCCGAGATCCGGGATGGGGATCTTATCTTCCCAGGCTTATGGGAAGGGGGACTATAAGAGGACTACCGACATTTTTAAAAATGGTTACATAATAGCCGTGATGGTTGGGCTTATATATACTGCTGTAATTTTAATTTTTAAAAAATTTTACATAGGATTCTTCGGTTTAAATGACCAAGTAAGTTCTCTTGCCAATGATTACTTATCAATTTTAGGAGTCGGGATAATATTTACTTTTTTAAATCCTGTTTTTTCACAGACCTTTAACTCGCTGGGAGATTCCACAACGCCATTTAAAATTAATGCCATAGGTTTATTTTTTAATTTATTTTTAGATCCTCTTTTGATATTTGGCCTAGGACCTCTTCCTGCCTTTGGAATAAAGGGAGCTGCCTTTGCCACAGCGACATCTCAATTTTTGGTAAGCTTGATTTTTATTTATGCCATGAAAAAAAAAGATGCAATAATCAGTCAGAGCTTAAATAATTTTAAGATAAATAAAAGTATCTTCGAAGGGATAATAAGTTTAGGAGTGCCTGCTTCTATAATAAGCAGTCTCCACGCGATAATAAGTATAGTTTTAAATAAATTTATGTCCGCATACGGTGCAGAACCTGTCGCAGCCTACTCTATAGGCAATCAGTTGGAGTCAATAACCTGGATGACCGTAGACGGAATCCAGGTAGCTATCTCTGCCCTCATAGCCCAAAACTTCGGAGCCGGAAATATAGAAAGAGTGAAGGACGGAAAGAAGGTAAGTCTTAGGCTGGTTACAATTTTAGGAGTAACTACCTTTTTTATCTTATACGCCTTTAGGAGATCACTTATAAGAGCCTTCGTACCGAATGATCAAAAGACTATGATTTTGGGAGTAAAGTATCTGGAAATTCTTGCCTTCTCACAACCCTTTGTATCCCTTGAGATAGGATCAGCGGGAGTCTTTAACGGCTTGTCGGATACCAGAACTCCTGCTATCGTAAGCACTGTCTTAAATTTAGCCAGGATTCCAATGTCTATCTTGCTGATGCCTTTCATGGGCGTTTATGGAATTTGGCTTGCCATATCTCTTTCATCCCTGGGCAAGGGACTGGTAAACTTCGGACTTCTACAAGTTAAGTTTAAGAAGGTCTTTTGATGGTATAATAATAACAAGAGGTGATTTTATGGCTAACAATGATGAATGTCTTATCTGTGGAGCAGGATTGGAATATCTTGATAAAAGTGAAAAAATGGAATGTGCTATCTGCCATAGAGTGGAAAAATCCAAGACCAGGTGTGTAGAAGGTCACTATGTTTGTAACAGGTGTCACACAAAGGGAATGGATGAGATTATAAATATATGTAAGAAAACTGATTCAAAAAATCCTGTAGAAATTTTGGAATCTTTAATGGATGCAGAATTTGCTCATATGCATGGACCTGAACATCATGTTATGGTAGGCTCAGCTTTATTGACAGCCTATAAAAATGCAGGAGGAGATATAAAGCTTGAAGATGCTCTTATAGAAATGATGTCTAGAGGTCAGGATATTCCCGGAGGAACTTGTGGCTTTTGGGGAGCCTGTGGGGCAGGAATAAGCAGCGGGATGTTTATTTCTATAATAACTGAAACAACTCCACTTAAGGCTGATACTTGGGGACTTGGAAATAAAATGACTGCCAAATCCTTAGAGGCTATAGGAGAAATCGGAGGTCCTCGTTGCTGTAAGCGAACTTCCTATACTTCAATATTGCAGGCGATAGACTTTGTAAAAGAAAATTTCGGTATAGAAATGGAAAAACCTGAAATAATTTGTAGCTACTATCCGAACAATAATCAGTGTATAGGTAAGAGATGTCCGTATTTTCCCGCAAATCACAAGGTAACAGGAGAATAAAAATTTTTTGCGGGTGAGATTTTTCTCACCTATTTTTTTACATTTATGTCAACCTAATAAAAATATAGTTTACAATAAAAAATAAAGTCACTATAATAAGAAAAATAATATTTATGAAAGTGGGAGAAAAAAATGAAGACAGGATTTTTAGTTCTAAAAAAATTAAAAGAGCAGGGAGGAGATCCTATATCGGGTCAGGAAATTGCAGATGAGCTGGGCCTATCTCGAAATGCCATTTGGAAGGCGATAAACAGCCTTAATGAAAGGGGATTTTCTATAGAGTCGATTCCGAGAAAGGGCTACATCCTTCGTGATATTACAAAAAGGATTGACGATGATTGTCTTAGTTTAGAAGTTTATAAATATTTTGATGAAGTCAAGCTAGATGTCTATAAAAAATCGCAATCGACAAATAGCCTCTGTAAGGAAAATATGGACAAGGGTTCTAAAGCTAGCTTGGTTGTAAGCCTTATGCAGGAAAATGGGAGAGGAAGAGTAGGAAGAACTTTCTACTCTCCTAGAGGTGGCCTTTACTTTTCTTTTGCCTACAGACCTGAAGGAAGGGTAATGGATAATGGGCTTTTAACTATAGCAGCAGGGCTTAGCGTTTACAAGGCATTTTTGGAAAACTATGGGATAGAACTTGATATAAAGTGGGTCAATGATTTAATTTATAGAGATAAAAAGGTCGGGGGAATTTTAACTGAGGCAAGCTTAAATCTTGAAACTGGTTTAGTAGATTATATAATATGTGGAATTGGTTTAAATATAAAAAATCCTGATGGGGGATTTCCGGACGACTTAAAGGAGATAGCAGGTTTTATATTTGAAAAAATGCCGGACAATTTTAATCCTAATGTATTGATTGGACAAATCATAAGAAATTATTTTGTTTACTTAGATGATCCTAATCTTATAGAAAAATATAAAAAAGTCTGCTACAACCTTGGCAAAGAAGTTTATTTTACAAGAAATAATATTGAATACCACGGCCTTGCTAAGGACATAAATGAAAAAGGCGAGCTTATAGTTAGCTTATATGGTGGAAAAGATATAAATCTTTCTTTCGGAGAGGTCAAGATAAGGGGGAAGAGAAGTGAAGACAGAGAGATTAGTTAATATAAGTTTATTCGCAGTTATAACCTTTATTTCAGGTTTTATAAGGATAGATTTAGGTCCTGTCCCTATAACTATGCAGACTTTGGCAGTGAATTTTACAGCCTTGATGCTTAATCCAATAGATGCAGCAATTACTATGGGCTTAAATCTTTTATTAAAGCTCATCCTAAATCCGGGAGGGGGAATTTTATCTCCAAGCTTTGGATTTTTACTAGGCTTTATCTTGGCAGCAAGCCTCGGATCTCTCTACCTTTACAAAAAAGGTACAGGAAGAAAAAATATAATAATTGCCATAGTTATAGCATCTCTTATTCCTTATTTTATAGGTCTTCCCTACATGGCTTACATAATAATTGGGATTAATGGAGTAGAAATGTCTTTAATGGGTATAATAGAAACCGGGTTTTTAATTTTTATCCCGGGAGATCTTTTAAAGGCGGGCCTTGCATATGTAATTGGCAATAAGCTTTTAAAAATATATCCTAAGATGAAAAATTAATTTTTAAATGAATCTTATAGGATTGTCCTATAAATTTTAAAATTCATTTAAAAATACAATGAATTTATAGGCTTGTAAAATTGAAAAAAAATAGTCAATTAACCTATAATGATCTTGTAAAGGGTTGAAATAGAAACAATCTTTAAAAAGGTTTATGGGTTGACCTTAATAACCTAAATAATTAGATAGGGATGATTACAAATGACTTACGTAAATTACAGTGTACCTAGAGTTATAGCTCACGGAGAAGGAGCTATGGAAGAATTAAAAAATCTTAAGGGTAAAAAAGCAGTTATAGTAACAGGCGGAAATTCCATGAAAAAACTTGGATTCTTGGATCAAACTAAGAAGACTTTGGAAGAAGGCGGCTTTGAAGTCCTAGTAATAGATGGAGTTGAACCGGACCCTAGCGTAAAGACTTGCCTTGAAGGTGGCAAAAAGATGGAAGAATTTGAACCGGACTGGATAGTTGCCATAGGAGGTGGATCTGCTATGGACGCTGCTAAGGCTATGTGGATATTCTACGAACATCCGGGTTATGATTTCGAAAGATTGGCAAACATGGACAACCCACCACTAAGACAAAAAGCAAGACTTGCATGTATCCCATCTACATCAGGAACAGCTTCTGAAATAACAGCTTTCTCAGTTATCAC
This sequence comes from Finegoldia sp., assembly GCA_034180305.1. Lineage (GTDB taxonomy): Bacteria > Bacillota > Clostridia > Tissierellales > Peptoniphilaceae > Finegoldia. The sequence goes on along the minus strand of JAXFOR010000013.1, from coordinate 71,611 downwards.
TGATACAGATAAGGAAATCAAGTACCCACTTGTGCACCCTGATCTTGTACCTGACCTAGCAATAGTTGACCCTGTAATACCTGCTAAGATGACTCCATTACTTACAGCTCAAACCGGTATGGATGTTATGACTCACGCTATAGAAGCTTTCGTATCTACAGCAGCAGATCCTTACACATCAGCTCATGCTTTAGAAGCTATAAAATTAGTATTTGCAAACTTAAAGAAGGCTTATGATAATGGAGATGACATGGAAGCTCGTACAAATATGCACGATGCATCTACTCTAGCAGGAATGGCTTTCTCTAATGCGTCACTTGGTATAGTTCACTCAATGGCTCACAAGATAGGCGGTATCTTCCACCTAACTCACGGAGAAGCTAATGCGATCATGTTACCATACATCATCGACTACAACAGAAAAGGAACTGATAGATATGATGAACTTGAAAAACTTTTAGGAATAGATGATATAGCTGAAGAAGTTAGAAAATTAAATAAGGAAGTTGGTTTAGCTTCTTGCATTAAAGACGGTGAAAATACTGTAATAGCTGAAGAAGATTTCTTGAAAGTATTAGACACTATGTCAGAAAATGCTTTTAAAGATGCCTGCACAGATACAAACCCAAGACAAACATCTCCTGAAGATATTAAAAAGATTTATCAAGCAAGCTATTACGGAAACAAAGTAGACTTCTAGTTTAATTTATATATTAATAAGACCTGTCTTTTGACAGGTCTTATTAATTTTAAGGAAGAATTATAAAATTAATTTAACAAAAAGGGAGACTTAAATGGCAAAGGATATAAGCAAGTTCTATCTTGGAAAGTTTGATAAAAAATCTAAAAGCTACGACTTAAAAAATACAGCTCTTCTTGTAATTGATTTACAGGAAAAGCTACTACCTCAAATAGATGAAAGTAAAAAACTCATAAATAACACCCAAGCAGCCTTGAAGGTGGCCAATCTTTATAATATGAAGACCCTGGCAACAGAACAATATTCTCATGGACTGGGAAGGACAGTTGATCCTATCTTGGAATTTTTAAATCAAAAAGATATTTTCGAAAAGACAGCTTTTAATGCCTACATAAAGGACGTGAGATCTTTTCTTAAGGAAAATGAAATCGAAAATGTTATAGTCACAGGGGCAGAGGCTCATATTTGTGTTTACCAAACAGTTAGAAGTCTTTTAAAAGACGGCTATAAAGTATTTATAGTAAAAGATGCAATTTCAGCCTACGATAATGAAAAGAAGGAAGAAGCTATAAAGCTTATGGAAAAAATGGGAGCTATATCAATCCTAACAGAAATGTTTATCTATGATCTTCTGGGAGATTCCAAGAGCGAAAACTTTAAAGAAGTCACAGCTATAATAAAAGAATTGAGAAAAGACAATAAATAAGTTAAGCTAAGCCTGAGACAGGTCAGACCTGCCTCAGGCTTTTTTGCATATTTTATTTTGTTTGTAAAAGTTTCATAGATAAAAATTAAATTTTCTTTAAGTTTTATTTCTTCTCTTTTAAATGCCTTTTAGATAAAGTATAATGAAGCTTAAAGGAGGGAATATGAAGAGATTAGATGACAAATCTAAAAATATTTTAAAGGTGGCAGGACTTATTCTTATAATGTTTTTTGCCTTGGTTTACATAAATTCCATACTCAAAGTTTTTGGAGCAACTTATCAAGTTATAAGGCCCCTTATCATAGGACTTTGTATGGCTTTTATCGTAAATATTCCGATGAATTTCTTTCAAACAAGAGTCTTTAGTAAAATTCTTAAGAAAGATGAGGATGATAACCTGGTAATTGTCTTATCCATGCTCTTAAGCTGGATTATATTTCTTGTTTCAATAGTACTTATACTTACAGTTTTTATACCGGAAATTATAAACGCCATATCTACCATGGGAACATTCGGACCGGCCTTTGTAAACAATATTTTAGAAACTATGTCAAAAAGTGACACAGAAACTATAAGGAAGGTTCGGATCGGGATAAGCAATGCTCTATCTCAAATTAACTGGAATGATTTTGCCAATGGACTTATAAACTTTTTAACAGGGAAAGAAGCTACTATCCTAAGTACAACAAGGAGTATCCTGACAAGCGTAGGAACTTCTATTATCATTTTTCTGATGGCCTTTTTATTTTCAATATACGTTTCTGCAAATAAAAAAGACCTTAGATATAAGGCTACTAAGATGATCTATGCCCATCTCGATGAAGACAGGGCTGATAAGCTTAACTATGTTGCAAAACTTACCTATAACTCATTTTCAAACTTCATAGTTACAAGGGCTATAAGCTGTGTTGTTTTAGGTCTTCTAACCTTTGTAGGAATGAAAATTTTAAAGATGCCTTATGCGGGAATGATAGCTGTACTTGTGGGAGCCTTTGATGCCATCCCATACTTCGGACCATGGATATCAACCTTCGTAGGTGCTATGCTTATATTTATCATTTCACCTATTAAGGCTCTTATATTTGTAGTTTATGTCTTGGTAATCCAACAAGTACAAGAAAATATTATATATCCACTATTTATCGGGAAGAGCGTAGGCCTTCCTGCAATCTGGATCTTTGCCTCAGTTTTCGTAGGTGGAGGCTTATTCGGAATAGTAGGTATGATAGCTTCTATGCCGGTAGCCACTGTAATTTACACCCTGATAAAGGATACTACAAATAAGAAGGCAAGTGAAAAAAATATAAGCGAAGAAGAAATTTTTGCCAAGATGGAAAGTACTTATGCTCAGGAAAGATTAAATCAATACTCTGAAAATATGAATCAGGAAGATATTGATCTTATGAAGGCGAGCATAAAAGAAGAAAAGAAGAAGTAAGATTTTTAAGAAGGTGGATAGGTTAAAAACTATCCACTTTTTTATTTTTAGCCAATAATAGGGTAAAGATAAGTTAGAAATAAATGAGGAGGAAAAAATGTATAAGCTTGAAGATTTTGAAAGAAAATTAAATAATTATGCAAAGGTTATTATAGAAAAGGGGATAAATGCAGGAGAAAGACCACTCATAATAAGATGTCCTGTTGATTTAAAAGAATTTGCAAGACTACTTGTAAAGTATGCCTATGAAAAGGGAACTACTGAAGTCATCATGGAATGGAAGGATGACGACATAACAAAGATGTACTATGAAAACGCATCCGAAGAGGCCCTTAAAGATTATCCGGACTTCTTAGTTGAAAAGCAAAGGTACTACTTTGAAAAAGGATCGGGGGTCATAAGTGTTATAGGAGAAAATCCTGAACTTTTAAAAGACATAGACCCTGAAAGGTTAAAAGTTCGTGATGAAGTTGCAATGAACAAGTCTAAGCCTATAAGAAAGTACACTATGAACGACTTAAACTCCTGGTGCGTAGTAGCAGCTCCTACAAAAGGGTGGGCAACTAAAGTTTTTCCTGACTTAGATGAAGATGACGCCGTAGCTAGGTTATGGGATGAAATTTTCAAGGCAACCTATTCAGATCGTGAAGATCCTATTAAAGCTTGGAATGATCATATAGAAGAGATGGATCGCCATGCAGCCTATTTAAATGAAAAACAATTTAAGTCACTTCACTACACAAATTCACTTGGCACAGATCTTACAATAAAGTTACCTGAAAATCACATCTGGCTATCAGCAGGATCTACAGATTCCTATGGCAATATATTTGTAGCCAATATACCTACAGAAGAAGTCTTTACCCTGCCTGACAAACATGGAGTAAATGGGATAGTTTATAGCTCAAAACCTCTAAACTACAACGGAAATACCATAAAGGGAATGAAGTTTAAATTTGAAGACGGCAAGGTGGTAGACTTTAGTGCAGATGAGGGAGAAGAAACTCTTAAAAATATGTTTGCCTTAGATGAAAATGGAAGATACTTAGGAGAAGTTGCCTTGGTTCCTTACGACTCCCCTATATCAAAATCAAATATCACCTTTATAACAACTCTTTTTGATGAAAATGCCTCCTGTCACTTGGCTTTCGGACAAGCTTATCCAACTTGCATAGAAGGTGGAGTAGATATGTCCCAAGAAGAACTTGAAAAAAATGGGGCCAATGATGCCCTAATCCATGAAGATTTTATGGTAGGGACACAAGATTTAAATATAGTAGCTAAAGATAAGGATGGAAATGAAGTCCAAATATTTAAAGACGGAAACTGGGCCTTTTAATAGAAAAATATAATAAGTGGTTAAATATTTTTTTAAGAGGGGTATATTATCTAACATAAAGCTGTAAGACTTTTACAAGCGAATTAAGGAGGTTTTATAAATGTCTAAATTAACTCAAACAGTTCAATCAGGTGATTGGAAAAGCGAAAAACACGTTCCTGAAATAGAAGTTGTAAGGGAAGGCGAAAAGTTAAATATAAAAGTTGAAGTAGGTAGTGAAATTGAACACCCAAATACTTTAGAACACCATATTTCATGGATAAAAGTATTCTTCCAAGCAGAAGATGGTAAATTCCCTGTAGAAGTTGGATCATATGATTTCCAAGCTCATGGCGAAGACGAAATCTTATCAGTTCCTTCAGTAAGTGCAAGCATCAAAACTGCAAAGAACGGTACAGTTTATGCTTTATCTTACTGCAACATCCACGGTTTATGGGAAAATTCAGTAGAAGTTAAATAAATATAAGAAAAGTTAATCGAATCAAAGAGGCAGGAGTTTAATACTCCTGCCTTTTCTATTTAGCTTATGTAAATATTAAGCTACTCTTTCGTCCCTTATACTTACAATATTAAAAATAAAAAGCAAAGCAATAAATAAAAAAATATGCTTGTAATTAAAGGCGGATATATATGAATTAAAAATTAGAAAGACTACTTCAAAAGCATCTGCAAAAAAGTTGAAGTAAGATAAAATTGTAGCCCTGTACTTATCCAAGCTTAACCTATCCACATAGCTGTTTTGAATCTTGTCCACAAAAACTCCGAGCAAAGCTAAAAGAGTAGAAATAAAGCCATAAAGACGAGAAGGAGACCTCATTTTAAAAAGTATAGCCCTATAAAAAATATGTAAGATATAAGGGACAATTTTATTAACTTCTAAATAAAATATGTAAAAAGTTTTTATATAAGATTATTATATATTTTTAGTTGATATTTTGAAATTCATTAAAAAGGTAGCATTTTATATTTATCTAAATGCTCAAGCTTGTATTCCTATATAATTATAATAATTTATTTTACATCTCATTACCTCACTTATAACTTTTAAATCTCAGTGTTAAACGTTACTGTTTAAATAAATTTTATTATTCTATATTCTTATTCAATTTTGACAGATAATTTTTTCTATAGGCACTTGGAGTAAGGTTATACTCCCTTAAAAAAAGTTTGTTGTAATAGCTCTGCTGGTCAAATCCAACACTCGAAGAAATTTCTCCTATATTTTTGCTTGTATTTTTCAATAGTTGCGTGCTTACATTTAATCTGTAAAGATTTAAAAAATCTATAGGAGTATGTTGCGTATAGTATTTAAATATATTTATACACTTACTTTTACTTATGTTGCCTGCCTTTGCTATATCATTCAAGCTAATTTTTTTGTAGTAATTGTCGTATATGAAGGATGACATTCTTCTTTGTATATAAATATCTGAATTTAAATCTGAAGACTTGTACTGCCTTTGATCTACATACACCTGATATAATTTTCTTAAATAAATATATATAAGTCCTGTGATTTGAAGTTCATATCCTAAATTTTTAAACTTATCCTCTTCGATAATATCATCAATTATACTTGTCATATAGTTATTTAATCCACACTTATTATTTATTACTATACTGTCGAAAGACTCATCGCTCGTCATAGGAATAATATACTTATCATATAAATCTCTATCCATATTCATTTTTTTAAAATTTATAGATATTCTTTTAAATGAAATATCTTCATCTTTTTTTTCTAATCTGTGGATCTGGTTTTTATTAATTACGCAAATATCTCCACAATTTAAATTTATATATTGTCCATTGATTACACAAATAAGACCATCAGATGATATTTTTATTATCTCAATTACATCGTGCCAGTGGGTCAACTTATCCTTATTATTTAAACAGTCATAAGTTTCAATTTTTAAAAAATCCATTTCTATACCTTTACATTATATACTTCAAGCAAATAATATTGTACTAATATTATAAAAATTTGTGCTATATTTTGATTTGTTTTGATGATATTATGCTAATACAGTCAATAAAAACTGTCAATATTAAAAATTGAAAGGAGACAAAAATGAGAAGCATAACTAATTTTGACATACAATATGCTCATAGATTTTATGGATTCAATGGAGAAGCACAATATTTACATGGACATACAGGGTCTTTAACTATAGAAGTTGAAGATACTATTAACAAAGGTGTAAATATGGTATTTCCTTGCAACGAAATAAAAAAATAGCTTGGGATGTGCTAAAAAACTTTGATCATGCGTTAATACTTAGAGAAGATGATCCACTTCTTCCTGCTATCCTTGATGTATATGAAAAACAAGGAATAAAGAATGGACATCCTAATAATGTAATGAAAGGAGAAGCGTTTTCAACTGAACTTGCAACTGCTTATCCTGACAGCCGTCTTGTAGTTACAAAGGAAACTTTAACTGTAGAGGGAATGATTAAAATAGTTTATGATCTTCTAAAAGATAAGCTTAATATAGTAAAGTTAACTTTTACTAGTGGAGATAATGCTGCAACAGAAGAATATACAAGAGTTGAAGAAAAGAATCGTTGTCCAAAATGTGGCATTCTTTTAGATGAAAATGCTGTATGTCCAAAATGTGGGTATAGAGAACGTTAATTTCTTTAAAAAAAAGTCCATTCTTTAATAAGGATGGACTTTTTTATTGATATCAAATAAAAATTAGTAACTTAAAAACTAATGAATAAAACTTATACATAAAACTTTTTAAACAGACTTATCAGTTTTCTATTTCTTTTTTTACTAACTTATAAAGCCTTTCGGCATTTTCTCTTAGAATTTTTTCCTTTGTCCTGTCGCTGAGTCTTGAATCTTTGATGTAGTCAACAGCTCTTATATACTTTTCGTCCTTAAAGTAAGGAAAGTCGCTTCCTAGAAGTATCTTGTCTTCACCAAAGACTTCTACACTTAAGTTTAAGGCTTCTTCTAAAAAGTTTGCAGAGTCGAAGTAAAAATTATGGCTCAGGGTTTCTGTAGGGCTTTCTCTAAAGGCGTCCCAATCTTCATAATTATCTTCTACCCTTTGCATTTGAAAGCCTATGCCCCCTCCAAGGTGAGCTATATGGAATTTAATATTTTTATACTTGTAAGGGATGTCGGATTTTAATAGGTGGAGAATTGAAAGCATATCTTCTATAGGAGCTCCCACAACCCATTCCAAGCCCTTGTCATTTACCATCGGACAGCAGGCACCCTTTCCTGTAGGATGGATGTAGACGATTGTATTTAAATCATTTACAGCTTCCCAGAAAGGATAAAATTTTTCTTCAAAAGGATATTCGTCCTTTATGTAGGTGTTGATGGCTATTCCTTGAAAGCTTAAGTCATTTACAAGCCTCTTTGCTTCTCCTATAGCGGTATCTACATAAGGAAGGGGAACAGCTCCGTAGGCTAAAAATCTATCGGGATATTTGTCTAAAACTTCTCTGTAAGTGTCATTTATTAAGATAGCTGACTTAAGGGTCTCCTCTTCGCTTCCAAAGTAAGGGGATTGGGGAGTGGCGGAGATAACCTGAACTTCTACTCCTGCCTTATCCATCATTTCAAGTCTCTTATCCATCTCATCGATGGTAAAAAAGGCCCCCATATCTCTTGCAACATCTGTTTCTTCTGAGCCGAATTTCTTTAACATATCGAGATATTCATCTGTCCACAAGTGGGAGTGAGTATCTATGGCCTTAATATTTTTCAAATTAATCACCTCTAACACCATCATACCCAAATTACAAAGGGCTAAAGTAGTTATTAAAATCAATGATCATTTTATCTTTGTAAGGTAACTTTGATAAGAGAAAGATATATCTTAATTATTCACTTGATTTATAAAAATAAGCTATATATTAAAGGAGATCATATAAGATCAATCATAAAAATATTCATCAATGATATAATGAACTAAAGGGGTAGATGTTATGGCAGATGAAATGATAAACGGTTATTATGATAAGAGAACTATGTATGTTCCTATGCCTGAAATGCACGACGAGATGATCCCCGTTACTCAGGGCTGTTCATATAATAAATGCTTATATTGTGATTTAAATCAGAGAAAATTTTCGGTTTATGACATAGAAGAGATAAAAAAATTTATAAGAGAGAGGGCAGATTTTTACAAGGACAAGAAATTTGTTCCTAAAAAGTTTAACCTCCTTGAAGGAAATCCTCTAAGTCTTAAGACAAATTTTCTTATTGAAGTTATGCAAGAGATTAATAAGAATTTCGACAGTGTAAAGTTTATATCCATGTTTGCGAGAAGTGATGATGTTTTAAGAAAGAGCGATGAAGAATTGCTTAGACTTAAGGCAAACGGGATGGACAGACTTTGTATAGGTGTCGAGTCCGGCTGCGACGAAGTTTTAAAATTTCACCAAAAGGGAGTTACCAGCGAAGATCAACTTAGGGCTCTTAAAAAATTGGAAAGGCTGGAGATTAATTATTCCTGTTATATCATGCTCGGCCTTGGAGGAGTCAAGTATTCTGAAAAGCACATAGACGATACTATAGAATTTTTAAATAAGACTAAGCCTTTTGAGATAGCCGTTGTAAATATGGTTGTCTTTAGAAAGGCGAGACTTGTAGAGAAGATAAGAAATGGTGAATTTGAAAGGATAAGTATCAGACGACAGATAGAAGAGGAGATAAAGCTTATAGATGGACTTACTATTGACGCTATCTACACAGGGACTCACAAGACAAAAAGTCTTTCAATAACTTCCAAGCTTCCTGAAGGTAAAGAGCTGCTTATTGAAAAGCTTGAAGAGCATTTAAAGCTTGACGATAGGACTCTTACAGATCTTGAAAGATTTAAGTGGACTCACAAGGGATAAAAAAATAAAAAATCCGACAAAGATTTAATCTTTGTCGGATTTTTTTCTTTGTAGAAAAATTTTTAAATATCTGCTAGCCCCCAGAAATTTATTTATTAAATTTCACTATATTTGTTGAGAGCTAACTTCCACATCTTCTATAAGTTCTTTTTTGCTGTTATATGCGTTTTTATCCAATCTCTTTTCAAGAGCAGCTACCATAAAACCTGTAGAACCTGAAGAATGTACGTTTGTAGAAGTACGACCCATATCAGCTATACCTGCTATAGGGCTTAGAATAAGAATCATTTCTACAGGAAGACCCATAGAAGCGAATAAAGCTGTTGCTTGAATTGTACCTGTTCCAGGTAGACCTACAGTACCAAGTGAAGCTACAAGAGCAAGACCAATCATCAGTAGGTATTGAGATGCTGAGTATTGTATTCCAAGGGCATGAATTGTAAACATAGCAAGCATTACAGGCCATATTGCTGCACAACCCGGCATACCGAAAGTAGTTCCGATTGATGCTGAGAAGGATGCTATTTCATCAGGAACGCCCATTTTTGTTTGAGCTTTAACGTTTACAGGGATTGAACCAAGTGAACTTTGAGTTGTAAAACCTGTAAGCCAAGCAGGGAAGAATTTACGTTGGAAGGTAAATGGATTTACTCTTGCTATAAGGGCGATTAAAGCAGTTGATGTGATGAAAGTGTGGAATAGACAAGCTATAAATACTCCTGCAAGTAAAGCTAATAAAGATGTTACGAAGCTTAGGTCAAGTGTACCTACTTGGTTAGCTAATAAAGTCATAACAGCGTAAGGTGTAAGTGATATGATCATTGAAGCTAACTTAGCTATAAGGTTGTTACCTGCTTCTATAAAATCAGTGAAAGGTTTGATTTCTTCCTTGTTATCGTATAAAAGGATAGCAACTCCGACGATGATACAGAAGACAACGAAAGGTACTACCTTGTTGTTTGCAGCGTGGTCAACTATGTTCTTAGGGAAGAAGCTTACCAATACTTCTGAAAAAGGTGGTACTTCTTCCAATTTTTCAGTAGTTTCCATAGCTACGTTTGAGTTAAAACCAAGACCCATGATTGTAGCTAAAATTATTGCAGTTATAGAACCTAGTACGTTATGAAGAGATAAAATTCCTATAGTTTTAGATCCCATTGATCCAAGAGCACCTAGACTCTTGAATGAAGAAACTGTTGAAATAATTGAGAAGAACAATAGAGGCATTACTATTGCCTTTAATAAGTTGGAATAAATTTTTCCGAATACCGCTACATATTCAGTGCTTCCCTTGAAGATAAGCCCTAGGACAGCACCCATAGCAGTAGCAGTTAAAATTCTTACCATGAAAGACATATTTTTCTTCTGCATGGTATAAAGAATTACAAATAAAACTAATGTAACTAATACAGCTACAGCTTTCATTTAATCATCTCCTTATAAAATTTTTGGTAAAATCTACCGGCTAGAAGTCGAATTATTTTCCGCATATCATTATATCACTAGGATTTTCGTATTCAATAATAATCTAGACTAAATTGTTAATATATTTAAAAATACAATATTTATTCTTATCTATCTTTAAAAGTAAATAAATAAGCTGCTGAATTTTACCTTAAAGAGCTCTAATATCGGTTAATGAAAAATCTATTTGGTATAATATAGTTAGATTTAATAAGGGAGTGAATTAATGCAAGATCTGCAGAAAGTTATCCAAGTTAATGTTTTTAAAGACAAGGAAGATGACAACAAGGTATACGAGTTGGAGTCGCTTATAAATACAGCTGGCGGAAAATCTATCGCTTATGTCAGTCAAATTGTAAATAAGGTTAATCCGGCATTTTATATCGGGCGTGGGAAAATTGAAGAGATAAAGGAACTGGCAAATAAGCTTGAGGTAAAGACTGTAATTTTTGATGTGGAATTATCGGCAAGTCAGATGAGAAATCTCGAAGAGGAGATGAAACTTAAGGTGGTAGACTGGACAAGTCTTATCTTAGATATATTTGCAATGAGGGCTAATACAAAGGAAGCTAAGATAAAGATAGAGCTGGCTCAGTTAAAATATTCTCTGCCAAGACTTAATAAGTGGTTTTCTTATCTGTCAAGGCAGGCCGGAGGAATCGGTACCAGAGGACCGGGGGAAACTATGCTTGAAACCGACAGGAGAGCAGTTATCAGAGAGATAACAAGTTTAGAAAAGCAACTTGAAAAAATAAATAAGACCAAGGAAGTAAATAGAAAATCTCGTAAGGGGATAACAAATATTTCTCTGGTCGGTTATACAAATGCGGGCAAGTCTACCATCTTGAATAAGATGATGGAAATTTACGGGCAGGAAAAGTACGTTTACTCAGATGACCTTTTGTTTGCTACTCTTGATACTTCTACAAGAAGACTTGACTTTAACAACACTAAGCTTACCCTAACCGATACAGTAGGTTTTATCGATAATTTAAGCAAGGAATTAAATGATTCTTTCCTGACAACCTTAGAAGAGATAAAATTTGCAGATATGCTCCTTATAGTTATCGATTCTTCCAAGGATAATATAGATATGCAGCTTGAAACTATAGACAAGGCTTTAAGTGATATAGAGATAGGGGATAAAAAAATTCTCTACGTCTTTAACAAGATTGATAAGCTTGATGATGACTTTGATATAAAACTTTACAAAAGAGATTATGAAACAATTTTTATATCTGCCAGAAATGATGAAGATATAGTAAGGCTTAAGGAAAAAATAGTTTCCATTATTAAGGAAGATTACAGGGATGTTACTATGGAAATTCCCTTTGAAAAGGGAAATGTGCTTGACTATATTATGACTAATTATGATATAGACAAGACCGACTATAACCAAAAAGGATCTATTCTTTCATTTAAAATATCTCCTGAAGATTACAATAAGTACAAGTCCTACATAGAGTCTGAAAATTAGTCAAAACCTTAGAATAAATTGTAGATTTATATTTGCGAAATCTTAAAAATCCCCCTATAAAAGAAAAGGCTAATTAGATATAATTAAATTGTGAACTTAAAAAATACATAAATTAAGCAAAATCGCCTAAAAATTATATTTAATATGATTGAAAATAGAATTGATTGCTGACGGAGGTTTAATTTGGAGATTATAGAAGTAAAAGAAAGTAACCCTCTAAGGGGAGAAGTTAGGATAGATGGAGCAAAAAATTCCGCCTTGCCTATATTGGCAGCTTGTCTTTTAGGAACTGAACCTATAGTTTTAGAAGAGGTTCCCCAATTAGAAGACGTAAGGGTAATTATAAAAGTTTTAGAAAGTCTGGGAGCTAAGATAAATTTTTTAGATGAAAATACAGTTGAGATAGACAGCTCAAAGATAGACAAGGTTACAGCACCAAGTGATCTGATGGCAAAAATGAGAGCCTCTTTCCTTGTTATGGGACCTCTTTTGACAAGGATGGGAAAAACAAGAACTTATATGCCTGGAGGTTGTGCTATAGGGGCAAGACCTATTGACCTGCACTTAAAGGGGTTTGAAGCTCTAGGAGCTAAGATAGAATCAAGTGATGACAAGGTTGAAGCCATTGCCGAAGACGGTCTTACAGGGACAGATGTCTACCTGGACTTTCCAAGTGTAGGGGCTACTCAAAACATAATGATGGCAGCAACTCTTGCAAAGGGAGAAACAAATATAGAAAATGCAGCCAAGGAACCTGAAATAGTCGACCTTGCTAATTTCTTAAATAAGATGGGAGCAGATATAAAGGGAGCCGGAACATCTACTATAAGAGTTAGGGGAGTCGAAAAGTTAAAGGGATGCAGACACACTATAATTCCTGATCGAATAGAGGCAGCTACCTTTATGGTAGCAGCTGCGATGACAAGGGGGGATGTTGTTATAAAAAATTGTATCTCATCTCACATAATTCCTGTAATAGCGAAGTTAAGAGAAGCCGCCTGTAGCGTAATTGAAGATGAAAATGAAGATACAGTAAGAGTAATAGGCCCTAAAGGAGCCCTGAAGGCTACCAAGATAAGAACTCTTCCTTATCCGGGGTTTCCTACAGATGTACAGGCTCAGTTTATGGCCTTGATGACAATCTGCAAGGGGACTTCAAGTGTTGAAGAAACAGTTTTTGAAAACAGGTTTATGCACGTAGACCAGCTTAAAAAGATGGGAGCAGCTATTGCCACAGAGGGTAACGAAGCTAATATAGTAGGAGTTGAAAAACTTCACGGAGCTAGAGTTAAATCTACAGACCTTAGGGCAGGTGCGGCCCTTATAATGGCAGGACTTGTAGCTGACGGTACTACTCAAGTGACAGACATCTACCACATAGATAGGGGCTACCATGATATAGTGGGTAAGTTTAAAAAATTGGGAGCCAATATAGAAAGAAAAGAAGTAGAAGATTAATTTATTAGAGGGGATACATTACTTAAATAAATCACTCGTATTTGTTTAAGGGATATGGATACCCTCTTTTCTTTAAGGTGGGGATTATGATATTAGAAGGGACAGTTAAGCATATTATATTTGAAAATGACTCTAACGGTTTTAGGATTTTTTCCTTTGATACGGGAAGGGAAGATGTCACTGTTAAGGGAACTTGCTTTAAGATCGTGCCTGGAGATAATTTGTCAATAGATTGCAGCAAAATTATTGATCCCAAGTATGGCGAGCAATATTTTATCAATCACGTAGAAAAATCTAATACTATAAGCACCTACCATATAGAAAATTTCCTTGCCAGCGGAGCCATAAAGGGAATTGGAGAAAAAAAGGCAAAAAGCATAGTGGAAAAATTCGGCAAGGACACCTTAGATATAATTCAAAATAATCCTGTAAGACTTTTAGAAGTTTCGGGAATCGGTAAAAACAACTATGCAGATATAAAAAAGTCCCTTGATGAACAAAAGGAAAATGCCGCAAGCTTAATCTACCTCGAGTCTCTGGGTCTAAGCCTAAGACAGGCAACTCTTATAATAGATACCTACAAGGAAGAAGCTATCGCTAAGGTCAAAAAAAATCCATACCAGCTTATAGATGACATAAGGGGAATAGGTTTTAAAACTGCAGACATGATTTCTCAGAGGATAGATATAGAACCGACAAGCCCCTTTAGGATAAAGGCGGGCATAAAGTATTACATGGATATGCAGGCTACAAGCCACGGAAATTCATATGTTGAGTACAACAAAATGAAAGCAGATGTAAGTGACCTTCTAGCTATCGATTCTGAAGTGATAGAAGAAAAGCTTGAAAGCCTCCTTGTTGAAAATGTCATCTCCATAGATGACTTTGAAGGGGAAAAGAGAGTTTACACTCCAAGGCTGATGCAGGCGGAAAAAAGAGTCGCCTACAATCTTTCACAAATAATTCAAAGTGAGACGGATTACAACTTTGATGTCGAAAAAGAAATGAGAAGGTTGGAAAAGTCCGAGATCAATTTCGACGACCTTCAAAAAGATGCGATAAGGATGGCCATGACAGAAAAGGTCCTAATAATTACAGGAGGGCCGGGTACAGGAAAGACCAGTATAGTTAAAGAAATAGTCGAAATTTATAAAGATAAGGGTAAAAAATTTATCCTGGCAGCTCCAACCGGAAGAGCCGCTAAGCGTCTTCAAGAATCCTGTAGCTACGAAGCAAAAACTATTCACAGACTTTTAGGCTACATTCCCTTAAGTGACAACAAGGCAGTCTTTGAACACGATGAGGATGACCCTATCGAAACAGACCTTATCATAGTCGATGAAGCTAGCATGATGGATATTTTTATCACAGACAGCCTTTTAAGAGCCATCTCTCCTGAGACCAGGATAATCTTTGTGGGGGATGTGGATCAGTTGCCGAGTGTTCAGGCCGGAAATGTTCTTAAGGATATGATAAATTCTGAAAAAATTACAACTATAAAGTTAGAAAAGATATTTAGGCAGGCAGATGATTCAAATATTATAATAAATGCTCACAGAATAAATAAGGGGCTCTTTCCGATCCTAAATGAAAATGGAAAGGGCTTTTACTTCCAAGAGGTAAATGAGGCCAAGAGAGCCAGAGATGTAATCCTAGAGTTATGTGCTAAGAGGCTTCCGGACTTTTATAAGCTTGATCCGATCGAGGATATAACTGTATTAACTCCTATGAAAAAATCTTTTTGCGGGACAGTTGAACTTAACAGGAGCTTGCAGGAAGTTTTAAATCCTAAAAGACCCGAGCTCTATGAGATAGAGTCAGGAGAAAACATTTACAGAATGGGCGATAAGGTTATGCAGACTAAAAATGACTACACTAAGGAATTTATAAATTCTTCAGGAATGGGAGTTTTTAACGGAGATATGGGGAGGATAGTAGACGTCGAACCGATCGAGGAGTATTTAGAAGTTCAGTTTGACGAAGACAAGATTTGCAGGTACTTTAAAAAAGACCTCTACCAGCTAAGTCTTGCCTATGCGATTACCATCCACAAGTCTCAGGGTAGTGAATTTCCGGTAGTTGTCATCCCTATAAGCCAAATGCCCTATATGCTTATGACAAGAAATTTAATTTACACTGCAGTCACCAGGGCAAAGGGACTTGTAATGCTGGTAGGCTCGAGGAATATTTTAGCAAAGATGATAGAAAACAACAGGATAGATAAGAGAAATTCTTCTCTCGATGTCAGGATAAGAGAGTATAGTGAAATGAGCGTGGACGAGGACGAACTTGCCATGATGGATGAGATTTTTGAAGATGAAAACTTTATTTAAGGACCTCTTAGCCCAGGACAGGTGCTTAGCCTGCCATGGGCTAAAAGAAAGGCAAGAATTTTTGTGCGAGGAGTGTAACTCAAAGATAGTCTACCTTGATGGCATAAGAAAAATAGACGGGGTTGACTGCTATTTTTCTGTTCTCTACAGGGGGTCTGTTAAAAAATTGATCTATGATTACAAGTTTAAGGGTAGGCAGAAGATAAGGGACTACTTTGCAAGTCTGATGGCAGAAAAAATTGCAGAGAAAAATTTGACAGACTACTCGGTAGTTATAGTTCCTTCAAGCAAAAAAACTTTAAAGCAGAGGGGCTTTGACCACATAGGAGAAATCGCAAGGGCTCTTTCGGCTAAAACAGGCATGGAATACATAGAAGACTGCCTGATAAAAACCAGAGAGACTAAAAAGCAACACGAGCTTTCCAGAAATGAGAGGGCGAAAAATTTAGCAGGAGCCTTTGGGCTTGTCAAGGACATTTCAGGCAAGAAAATTCTTGTCATAGATGATATAGTTACTACAGGTCACACCTTAAGAGAAATTGGGAAACTTATCCATGATCAGTGTTTAGACTACAAATTTTTAGCTGTAACAAGTAGTAGAATAGATACTCCTATCTGATAGGAGTAATTTTTTTATGAGGACAAAGGAGGGCCAAGTGGAAGAAATAATTAAAGGGGTTGGCATTTCCAAAGGCTATGCCATAGGAAAGCACTATCACTTTGAAAAGCAAAAAATTGCCATAAGTGAAGAAAGCATAAGTGAAGATAAAGTAGCTGAAGGAATAAACTTTTGCAAAAATACAATCGATTCTTATATAGAAGAGCTCGAACTTGTAGAGTCATCTTCCGGAGAGGCTAAAGCTATAAGCGAAGCTCATATACAGATGCTCTCCGATCCTTACTTTTTTTCCTGCATAGAAGGCAAAATAAGGGAGGACTTAAAAAATGCAGAGCTTGCCATTTATGAAACCTGCAAAGAAATGGCTGAGGTCATGGCAAGCTTGGATGATCTCTACCTAAAGGAAAGGGAAGCTGATTATAGGGACATAGGAGAAAGTTTGGTATACAAACTAAGAGGACTTGAGAAAAAAAGCTTGTCCGCCTTGCCTGATAAGGTCATAGTTGCCTGCCAAGATTTAAGTCCGACCGATGCCTTAAAAATTGACAACACAAAAGTGCTCGGATTTGTAACTGAGAAGGGGTCAAAGACCTCCCACACAGCCATAATAGCCCAAAACCTTTCAATACCTGCTGTAAGTGGGATAGAAAACCTATCTGAATCCCTAAAAACTTGCCAATCTTTAATAGTAAACGGCTACGAGGGAATTATTATAATTGATCCTGATGAAGATACTCTTGAAGCTTATAGGAAAAAAATTGAAGATGAAAGAGAAAAAAAGCACAGGCTGGAATCGATAAAGGGTAAAAAAGCTGTAACTAAAGACGGCAAGGAGATAAGGGTAGGAGCAAATATAGGAAACCTTGAAGACCTATCGGATGCTCTTAAGAATGCCTGCGATGGAGTGGGCTTATTTAGGACAGAAATGCTTTATATGAAAAGCCAAGCCCTTCCAAGCGAAGAAGATCAGTTCGCCTACTACAAAAAGGCCGGACAGCTTTTAGATGGGAAGGAACTTATCATAAGGACTTTAGACATAGGTGGAGACAAGGGGGTAGATTATCTGCAAATCCCAAAGGAAGATAACCCATTTTTAGGCTACAGGGCCATAAGACTTTGCCTAGACAGGCCTGACATCTTTAAGGCTCAGCTCAGGGCTATCTTAAGGGCCTCAGCCTTGGGCAATATAAAAATCATGCTCCCCTACTTAATTTCCCTTGAAGAAATTCGCCAAGTTAAAAAATTTTTAGAAGAGATAAAAAGTGATTTGGATAGAGAAAAGATAGCCTATGACAAGGACATAGAAGTCGGCATCATGGTTGAAACTCCTGCAGCTGTAATCATGGCAGATAAATTTGCAGAAGAAGTGGACTTTTTTTCCATAGGCACCAACGACCTAACCCAGTACATCCTGGCAGCCGATAGGGGAAATACAAAGATAGTATCAATATACAACCCATACAATCCCGCTGTCCTTAGGGCCATTAAGTACGTGATTGACCAAAGCCACAAGAAGGGCAAGTGGACAGGGATGTGCGGGGCCTTTGCATCGGATCCTGATGCGACCAGGCTCTTAGTGGGCCTTGGCTTGGATGAATTTTCCTTATCTGCCTCAAAGATAAGTGAAATAAAAAGTATAATCATAAACTCTTCTTATGAAGAAGAAAGGGAATTTGCGAACCGAGTGATTAATTTAAGTACCGTAGCTGAAGTTGAAGACTTGGTAAGGGAAAATAATAAAAAGGCCTGCTTTTAAAATTAAAGATCAAGTGTGATACAATCTTACTATAAAATTAAGGGAGAGGTATATGGAAAAAGAAAGTTTGTTTAAAA
Organism: Finegoldia sp.; assembly: GCA_034180305.1. GTDB lineage: Bacteria > Bacillota > Clostridia > Tissierellales > Peptoniphilaceae > Finegoldia. The sequence continues at coordinate 53,376 of JAXFOR010000013.1, read as the reverse complement.
AATTCTGGAAAATTTTACTTATCCTTATTTTAGCAGGAATATTTATATTGGGTACTGAAGTCTTAGGTGGCATTTTAGCAGGACTTGTCCTCAATGACCTTGACTATGATGTAAATTCTTATAATGTATTTACAGACTATTATCCTATTATCTTATTTATAGTCCAGCTAACAAGGCTTATAGGGATTGCCTGTATAATAGTGCTGAGAAAATCTCATTTTAAAAGCAAGCCCTTTTCATCTTATATAAAAAAGCATGACTTAAGACTTTTAGATTTTTTTAAGCTATTAGTTATAGGACTTGCAATGATAGCTGTCAGCAGCATCATAGTAGGAGTACTTTTAGCCATGGCTGACTTTATCCCTTCCTTAGCTGAGTCTTATAAAAATTTAGAAGAGATCACAGCTAACTTGGATAAGGCTTATCCGATTTTAGGGTTTATAAGTACGGTTATCATGGCTCCTATTTTAGAGGAGTTGATGTTAAGAGGAGTATTCTTCGAGGAAACAAGGAGGATAGTTTCTGCTAAGACGGCTATTATTTTAAACGGAGTCTTGTTCGGGTTAGTCCACATGAATATAATTCAGGGAGCCTATGCAACTTTTCTTGGCATAATCATATGCCTTGTTTATTATTACACAGACAGTATTTATGCAGCTATTGCCCTTCACTTTGTTAATAATCTAGTAAGCACCCTGGTAGCAGCAAGTACCACCATCTCCATAATCCAACTTGTAATTTCCTTTATCTGCCTTCCGATAGCATTTAAGTTGTTGAAGGGATATAGGGATAAAAAAATAAACAGAGAAGAAAATACTTATATAGTAGCTTAAAAGATAGGAAAGATAAATGATTTATTTAGATTATGCGGCAACATCTCTTAAGAGAGGTGACATCCTAAAATATATAATGGAAAATAAAGAGCTCTTTGATGCAAATCCTGACAGCGTTCACTCCATGGGAAGAAGGGCTTCAGCGCTTTTAGATCAGGCAAGGGGAAAACTTGCAGATAGTATTTGTGCAGAGCCTGATGAAATTATTTTTACATCCGGAGCCAGCGAATCAAATAACTGGGTCCTCGATAATTTTAGGGGAGATGAGATAGTTTCATCTAAGATAGAACACGCTTCTATCTTAAATAAATTAGACCATACCGACTCAAAGATTACCCTTTTAAACGCCGGACAAGACGGTCTTATAAAGGTTGAAGATATAAAAAGGGCGGTTAATGATCAAACAAAACTTGTGACCATCCAGTATGTCAACAATGAAAGTGGAGCTATCCAACCTGTGAAAGAAATCGGTGAATTTTTAAAAGATAAGGATGTCTGGTTTCACGTAGATTGTACGCAGGCTTTAGGTCATATAAAAATTGACATAAATGAAATAGGATGCGATTCGGCATCTTTTTCAGGTCACAAGCTCGGAGGATTAAATGGATTCGGCTTTCTTTATGCAAGGAAGCCTTTAGAAAATTTAATCTATGGAGGAGAGCAGGAAAATAAGAGAAGGGGAGGAACTTCCTTTGTGGCAGGAGCCTTTTCTATGTCCGAGTCCATAGAGCCTATGTATAAGGAAAATGAAAGTTTGAGGGAACTGAAGAAGCTTATGCTGGAAAATCTTAGGGTTCCCTATGAGGTAAATGGAGATCTGAAAGTTCAGTCAAACCATATTTTAAATCTTTACTTCCCTTTTGAAAGAAATGACCTCCTAATGACCTATCTTGACATGAATGGAGTTTGTGTTTCGGCAGGGTCTGCCTGCTCAGCAGGAAGTCCTGAGCCTTCTTATGTCATAAGCAATATGTACGATGAGGATAGGGCGAGAAAGTCTATAAGATTTAGCTTTGGTTTTGCCAACAAAAAAGATGATATAATAAAAACTTGTGATTTGATAAATGATTTTTATGAAAGGAACGAAAATGGATAGAATAAAAGACAATGTCGGTAAAAAAGTCGTAGTTGGTATTAGTGGCGGAGTCGATTCATCTGTCGCAGCTCTCCTATTAAAGGAACAAGGATATGATGTTATAGGGATCTTTATGAAAAACTGGGATGAAACAGATGAAGACGGTTACTGCACTGCTGAAGAAGACTTCAAAGATAGCGAAAAAATAAGCAGGCAGATAGGAATTCCCTACTACTCAGTTAACTTCGAAAAAGAATACTATGACAGGGTATTTTCATACTTTTTAGACGAGTATAGGAAGGGGAGGACTCCTAATCCTGATGTAGTATGTAACAAGGAAATAAAGTTTAAGGCATTTTTGGACTATGCCATGAAATTAGGAGCAGACTATGTAGCCACAGGTCACTACGCAAGGACAAGGAAAACAGAAAACGGAGTCGAACTCCTTAGAGGAGTTGATTCTAATAAAGATCAGTCATACTTTTTAAGTCAACTCTCCCAAGACCAGATAAAAAATGTCATCTTTCCTATCGGAGAAATGGAAAAAACTGAAGTCAGAGAAATTGCCCGAAAAAATAATTTAGCAACTGCAGATAAAAAAGATTCCACAGGAATTTGCTTTATAGGAGAAAGAAATTTTAATGACTTTTTAGGAAATTACTTCCCAGACAAGGAAGGTGATATTATCGGAGAGGACGGGAAAGTCTTAGGAACACACAAGGGGTTGATCTACCATACCATAGGTCAAAGAAAGGGGCTTGGCATAGGAGGAGAAGGAGAGCCTTGGTTTGTCTGCGGTAAGGATATAGAAAAAAATGAACTTTATGTCTGCCAGGGAGCTGATAATCCGAAACTTTTTTCGGATAGACTTATAGGCAGTAACTTTTCTACTCCCCTAAAAGATTTTACTTATGAGGACTTTGATTGTACAGCTAAGTTTAGATACAGGCAAAAAGATATAAGGGCTCACGTCCACTTTATAGATAAGGACACTACTGAAGTTACTTATGACAGCACAAAGGCTGTGACACCGGGACAGGTAGCAGTTTTTTACGACGAAGAAGTTTGCCTGGGATCTGCTGTAATAGATGAGGTCTTTAATGGAGAAGAAAAGTTAAAAGTTTAAGAAAAGATAATGCTGTGATATTTATCACGCCATTATCTTTTTTTTTGCAAGAGCTACTCTTTAAATATTTTTACTCAAAAAGTAAATTGTAGTAATATAATATTAACAAATAATTAATTGGAAGCTTTTCAATTGCATAAGGAGGAAGAATGAAAAAAGTATATATAAGTGGGCACAAAAATCCTGATACAGATTCAATATGTTCAGCATTAGCCTATCAATATTTAAAGAGCCAAGTAGGAGAAGATGGAGTAGAATATATAGCTATGAGACAGGGAGAACCAAACTTGGAAACTCAATTTGTACTTAACTATTTTGATGTGCAAGCTCCTATTTTAAAGACAAGCATGAAAGAAGAAAATTCAGCTGACGGTGAAAAAAATGGACTTATCTTGGTAGACCACAACGAAAGAAGCCAAGCTGTAGACGATATAGAAGAAGCTGAAATTCTTGAAATCATAGACCACCACAGGGTTGCAAATATTACTACAAACAATCCTGTCTACTTTAGAGCTGAACCTATAGGCTGTACTTGTACAATTCTTACTAAGGAATTTAACGAAAGAAAGGTAGAAATTCCTAAAAAAATAGCAGGGCTTTTAGTTTCAGCTATCATAAGCGATACCCTTCTTTTCAGATCACCTACAACAACTGATGATGATAGAAAGGCTGTAGAAAAATTAGCTAAGATAGCAGAAATAGATCCTGAAAGCTATTCTTTGGAAATGTTTAAGGCAGGAACTTCTATAGAAGGAAAGACTCCTGTAGAATTATTAAATGAAGATGTAAAATCCTTTGAAATTTCAGGCAAAAAAGCCAGAGTAGCTCAAGTATTTACCATGGACTTCGAAACAGTTGAAAAGTTAAAAGAATCCTTGCTTGAAGAAATGGAAAAGATAAGAGTAGAAAATAATGAAGATACTTTCGTTCTTATCCTTACAGATATATATGAAGAAGCAAGCCATGTGTTAGTAAATGATGAGTTCGCCGATGCTTTGGCAAATGAATTTGAAAGCCAAGCTAAGGACAACGAATTTTATGCCAAAGGTCTTTTATCTAGAAAAAAACAAATGATACCTAACCTAACAGAAGCTATAAACAAGAGCCTGTAAAAATAAAAGCGACTTTCTTTTGAAAGTCGCTTTAAATTTAGTTTGTGTTTTATTAAAATGCTTTGAATCTTTCGATTTTTTCTTTGTCGATACCTTTTTTGTCATTGTAAGTCATCTTAGTAGTAGAAATCAAGAAAGGAACGCCGTCCATCTTTCTAGCTTCTAAGAAGTTAACTGTTTGACTGTAGTCTCCTGATTCTTTGGCACCTTTCTTCATAATCTTGATGATTGAGTATGGGTGTTCAGGTTCTTTTATAGTTATGATAGAAGAATTTGGCTTAGAGAAAGCAGCTAAAACAATATCTTCGAATTCATCAGAATCTATACCTGGGATCATGTAGTAGTCCCCTTCTTTTTCCAAGCTTGACATATCTTTTACTTGTACAGTGTCATAGCTCTTCTTAGCAATAGCCATCATAGCTGCAAGCACTTGTCTGATACCTGTAGATCTGTGACCTGAAATAATAATAGATTCTTTGTTTGCTATAGCGTCTTCAATAACTTGTTCTTGTTCTTCTGTCATGAAACCATCATCGACAAATTTTTTTAACATTGCATGCATTGGTAAAACCTCCTAAATAATTTACATTTACATATATATATTACCATAAAAACGATTTTAATTCATCATATAAAAGAGCAAAATGACTTGGCCTTTCTAATCAACTATCTCAAGTTTGGATTCAAGATTTTTTGTATATTCTATTCTGTCATCAGGAAATACCCATACAGCCTCTACTCCGTCTATTGAGTCTACCAGTTTTTTACCTGTCTCATAGTCTGAGATAAAAACTGTAGTTGATAAAAAATCAGCTAAGCTTGAGTCCTTTGTTATTATGGTAACTGACTTGAAATTATTTGCAGGCATAAGGGTATCCGGGTCAATTATGTGGTGGTAAACTTTTCCTTCATATTCATAAAATCTCTGATAGTTACCGCTTGTGACCATAGATTCTTCTCCTGCCTTATATGTTGCTATATATTGTTTTTCAGGCTCCTTGTTAAGGTTTGGATTTTGAATTGCAATTTTCCATGAGTCTTTTCCTATCAGGTCGGGATTTCCTATGGTTCTTACGTTGCCGCCGGCATTTATTATTCCTGCCTCAAGCCCCTCTTTAGAAAGTTTATTAGCTACAATCTCTGTCGCATAGCCTTTGGCAACAGCTCCGAGGTCTAAAAAATTTTCCTTATTTTTTAAATAAACTTCCAGCTTATCCTCATTAAGGACGACATCATTAAGGTCTGTGTAGCTATCAGCAGCTTTTAATTCTTCCATAGAAGGGATAGCTGCTACCTTGTTGTTTAAAGCATTATCTCTGTAATCTTTCCAGATATTTGTCACAGCTCCCATATTTATATTTGTCTTTTGCCCATACTTTTCGTAGTAATCCTTGGATAATTTTATAAGGCTAAAGAGGTCCTTATCAACCTTGACAGGTTCAATGCCGGCCTTATCATTTATCGTTTTTACATTTGTTATGGATTCATAATTTTTGTAGGGGTCATAAAGTTTGTGAAGTCTTGTAAATTCATCCTTGTAAATTTCTTCGAACTTTTTAAAATCGTCCTCTGATTTTGTGTAGGCAGTTAATTTAATAACTGTGTCAAAGGAATCGTACATAGTTGCTTCGTGCTTTTTATAAGAAGAGCCACAGGCACTAAGACCTAAGGCAAGAATTGTGACTAGGATTATTTTTATATATTTTTTCATAAATCACCTCAAGGCTTATTATATCTTAAAATTATTTATTTAAAAATTTGAAAATATATTTTAAGAGGAGGATAAAAACAGCTTAAAATGTTATATAATAATCTTTAGAACGCTTAAGCGATAAAGTGAAGTTTTCTAAAGCTAATTTAAAATAATAAGGAGGATTTTATGTTAAGGGGCAGAGATTTTTTAAGTCTTAAGGACTTTACAGGAGAAGAAATTAATTATCTCTTAGATTCAAGCAAGGCTCTTAAGGAAAAAAAGAGAATGGGGATATTAGGGGATAGACTTGTAGGCAAAAATATAGTTTTACTTTTTGAAAAAACTTCTACAAGGACAAGGTGTGCTTTCGAGACAGCCTGCCATGACGAAGGAGGAAATGTAACTTTTCTCGGAATGAAAGACAGTCAGTTCGGCAAGAAAGAATCAGTAAGGGATAGTGCCGAAGTTCTATCAAGATTTTTTGACGGGATTGAATACAGAGGCTTTGACCAAGACTTGGTAGAAGAACTGGCAAAGTATTCCAGGGTTCCTGTTTGGAACGGGCTTACAGACCTTTACCACCCAACTCAGGTCTTAGCCGACTTTTTAACTGTGATGGAAAATATAAACAAAAATCTTAATCGAGTAAAATTCTCCTATGTTGGTGACGGAAGAAATAATGTGGCAAGGTCTCTTATGATAGGTGCAAGTAAAATCGGCATGGATTTTGTCTGCCTATGTCCGAAAGAATTGGAACCTGACAAGGAAAGTATGGATATGATAAATAAATTTGCGAGAGAATCCGGGTCAAGGATAACAGTAACTCAAGATAGGACAGATCTTGAAGGTTCAGATGTAATTTATACCGATGTTTGGGTTTCTATGGGAGAAGAAGATAAGTTTGAAGAAAGAATAAATCTTTTAAAGGACTATCAAGTAGATATGGATATGATAAAGTCAGCTAAAAATCCTGACGTAATCTTTTTACACTGCTTACCATCTTTCCACAATTTGGAAACTAAGGTAGGAAAAGAAGTTTACGAAAAATATGGCATAAGCGAAATGGAAGTAACTGATGAAGTTTTTTATAGCAATTATTCCAAGGTCTTTGACCAAGCTGAAAATAGACTACACACTATAAAGGCGATCATAGTGGAAACTATAGGAAGATAAATTTTATTAGGACATGGGCTTTTTAAGCACATGTCTTATTTTTTGCTTAAAAATTTTTAAAAGGCCCCATATAAAAATCGAAAAATTGATTAAAATTTTTTGATTTGATAAAATACATGAGGAAATAAGGAAGTTAATAGGGGAAAATTTATGGGATCATTTAAGATAAATTTAGATGATTACAGCTTAGATCAAAGAGTTATTTTACTGACCCTTGTTGCAATGTACCTGCCATTTTACCTGTCATTTTTGGCCATGGGCTTAACTATGGTATATATATTTAAAAACGGTAAGTATAAGGAAATTTTGCAGTCTATGGCTACATCTAAAATCATAATTATCTTTTCCGTTTATAGTTTTGTTGTAAGCTTGCTGGCTAAAAATTTGGGAGGGCTCTTTAAAAGTTTTGGAATTTTTGCTCTTTTAAGTTTTATGCTTTTTGTCAAGCAAAATATAAATAAGAATTTATTAAAAGACCTTATGAATGTAATAATGATTTTCTCGTCAGCTTGTTTTATACTGACAATAGGAGAATATCTTATAAAGTTTATCAGGGCGGAAAACCTAAGTGTCTTTATAAATTTTGTAACAGAAAATAGGCAAAGCCTGGGACTTATGTTTTTAAATGTAAATTATTTTTCGATGATCGCTGCTATAAGCGTCCTTGTAAGTGCATATAGGTATCTCATAGCAAAAGGCTCCGAAAAGTTAATAAGCTTTTTTATAGGCCTCTTGTCTCTTATCTGTCTTTTAATGACAGAGTCTGCTGCAAGCTTGGCAGCCGCCTTTATAGCAATATTTGTGCTGACTATTCTTTTAAAAAAGTACAGATATACAGGTCTTATGGCAGGAGTCCTTATCTTAGGAGGAGGGCTTGTTTTTGTAGCTAAAAAAATATTTGGTATAAATCTTTTATCGAGCTTATCTACTGATGTGGGACTGAGATTTTCTATATGGGTAAGTTCTATCGAAGGCTTTAAGCAAAACTTTATCTTTGGAAGAGGGCCGGGTGGACTTTCGAATATCTATTATCTGATAAGAGATAGGAGAATAGCCCATTCCCATAACATATACTTAAATTTTTTACTTAGCTTTGGGCTTGTCGGACTTATTCTGATAGGGCCTTTTGTATACGAATTATTTACGGAGATAAGAAAACAGACTGATAAGAAATTTTTTAAACTTGTTCTTTGTCTTATTATTTTAGTTTTACTTGCGGGGATTTTCGATGCAAGTATAACCTGGGTTCAGACAGGACTTTTATTTTTAAGTATCATTGGAGGATTTGCAGGTCTTACTGATAAAAACTATAAGGGGCAAAGCCAAAGTTTAGTAGGTAAATGATTAGGAAGGTTATATGAGTTTTAAATTTTGTTCACTTGCAAGCGGGTCAAGTGGCAATAGTGAATATATAGAAACAGACCATGCAAAAATATTGATAGACGCAGGTTTGACCGGTAAAAAGATAGAAGGGCTTTTAAAGAGCATATCGGTCGATCCTTATGATCTTGATGCGATTTTGATAACTCACGAGCATGCCGACCACATCAAGGGAGCCGGAGTTTTAAGCAGGAGGTACAATATACCTATAATTGCAAACATCGACACCTGGTATGCCATGGATGAAAAAATCGGCAAGGTCGCAGATAACAATATTTATGTATTTAAAAATAACGAATACTTTAATTTTAAGGATTTAGATATCTTGCCCATAGCTACAAGTCACGACAGTGCTTCAAGCTGTGGATACATTATAAATAAAGATAATAAAAAAATATCGATTGTAACTGATATAGGTGTTACTGATGATTTTCTGATGGAAAATATATTAGACTCCAAGCTCTACTTCATAGAGGCGAACCACGATATAGATATGCTCAGGTATGGAAAGTATCCAATGAGACTTAAACAAAGAATAGCTTCTAATAGGGGACACCTGTCAAATGATGCCTGTGCCGATATTTTGGCGGACTCTTTGAGGGGAAACCACGAGTTTGTAAAACTTGCTCACTTAAGCAGGGAAAATAACACTGAAAAAATAGCCTATGACACTGTGAATAATTATCTTACAAGTCTAGGATTAGATACTAAAAGAGACATATCTTTGGGAGTTGCTAAGAGGTCAGAGGTATCGGATGTAATTGATTTGGAAAAGATGGAGGAATATGGAAAGAACTTTACAAGAAATTGAGAGATCTATAATAAAAAAATATAGAAAGTATATATGGTCTAAGTTTATAAAGGCGATAAGAGAATACGAGCTTATAGAAGAAAATGACAAGATAGCAGTTTGTATGAGTGGGGGCAAGGACAGCCTTCTTATGGCTAAGCTATTCCAGGAACTTAAAAAGCACGGCAAAAATAACTTTGAAGTAGAATTTATAGCCATGAATCCGGGTTATACCAAGGAAAATTTAGAGAGAGAAATTTATAATTTCGAATACTTAAATATTCCTTATAAGATGTTTGATACTGATATATTTCAAGTTACATCGGATCTTGTAAAAAAGGGAAATGAGTGCTACATGTGTGCGAGGATGAGAAGGGGAGCTCTCTATGCCAAGGCGAAAGAACTTGGTTGTAATAAGATAGCCTTAGGTCACCACTTTGATGATGTTATAGAAACTATTCTCTTAAATATTTTGTGTTCAGGTAATTACAAGACAATGATGCCTAAACTTAATTCTAATAATTTTGAAAATATGCAACTTATAAGGCCCCTTTACCTTGTAAGGGAAGAATCAATAATAAATTGGCTAAATTATACAGGTTTACAGGCTCTTGACTGTGCCTGCACTGTAACTAAGCAGAAAAATTCTTCAAAGAGGTTTGAAATAAAAAGGCTAATAAGAAATTTGAGCAAGGAAGGCTTTACAAATGTGGAGCAGTCAATTTTTATGTCAAGCCAAAATGTTGATATAAACAGGGTCTTGGGGTATGAAAAAGATGGAAAGTATGTATCTTTTTTAGATGAATATGGTCAAAATGATTTATAAGATAATAATAAAAGGAGAGAAAAATGTCTATTAGATCAGTTGAAATCGCAGAAAATCTATATTATATCGGAGTTAATGACAGAGAAACAGAGTTGTTTGAAAATATGTGGCCGCTGCCATATGGTGTAGCCTACAATTCTTATCTGTTGACAGGAGAAAAAACTTGCCTTATGGATACTGTCAAGGTTAGCAAGTCATCTGAATTTGTAGAAGATGTGACAGAACTTATGGGAGATCGAGACTTGGATTATCTTGTAATTCACCACGTTGAACCAGATCATTCAGGCTCTATTCCACAAATTTTAGAACTTTATCCAAACATAAAAATAGTTGGAAACCAAAAGACAAAAAATATGCTTTATGATTATTTTGAACTTAAACTTGAAGATAATTTTGTTTTAGTAGAAGATGGAGACGAATTGGACCTTGGAGATAGAAAATTAACTTTCTACACAACTCCTATGGTACACTGGCCTGAATCTATGGTTTCCTACGATGCTCAGAACAAAATTTTATTTAGTCAAGATATTTTCGGAGGCTTCGGAACAGTTGATGGAGCTATCTTTGATGATCAGGCTGATTATAATTCCAAGAGAGATGAATATAGAAGATATTACACAAACATAGTCGGAAAATATTCTAAAATGGCAGTAAGGGCTATAGAAAAATTATCACCATTGGAAATAAAAACTATCTGTCCCGTTCATGGAATAGTCTGGCGAGAAAATCCTGCAAGGATAGTTGAAGACTACACTAAGTGGGCAAAGTACGAAGTAGAAGAAGGAGTAGTTATAGCTTATGCTTCCATGTACGGTAATACAGCTTTGATGGCTGATAGACTTGCCAGATATCTTGCTGAAGAAGGCATAAAAAATATTGAAGTAATTGATATATCTAAAACTCATCCGTCATACATAATTTCAAGAGTGTGGGAAAAGAAGGGACTTGTTTTAGGAGCTTGTACTTACAACAATGCTGCCTATCCACTAATGAAAAATCTTATCCACCTTCTTTCAATCCAAAAAATGCAAAATCATGTTTTGGGAATTTTCGGTTCATATGGCTGGAGCGGAGGAGCTGTGAAGGATTTATTGGAATTTGCAAAGGCTCCTAATTTTGACACGATTGAAACTTATGTTGAAGCCAAAGGAAGGATGAAAGCTGAAGATGATCAAGCTCTTCGCCAAATGGCAAAAGAATTAAAGGAAAAGATAAAGTAAAAGAAAAATTACTTTATTTAGTTGCTGCTTATAATTTTCATGAAAATGTAAAAAATTGTTAATAATATAAATTTTTTGCGTTTAATCGGGTATAATGATAGCAGAGTGTTATTTAACTCTTTATTATGATTAGAAGGAAAATTATAATAATAAGAAAAGTTTAGGAGGAAATATATATGACAGATGTAGAAATAGCACAAAAAGCAGAGTTGGAAAAAATAAACGTCATAGCAGAAAAATTAGATCTATCAGAAGATGATTACGAACCATACGGACACTATAAGGCAAAGATAAGCCTTGATGTTTTTGATAAGTATAAAGACAAAGAAAATGGTAAATTAGTTCTTATGACATCTATAAACCCTACTCCATCAGGAGAAGGTAAGACAACTATGAACATAGGACTTGCACAAGGATTAAACAAAATCGGCAAGAAGGCAATAGCTACACTTAGAGAACCATCTTTAGGACCTAACTTCGGTATGAAGGGTGGGGCTGCAGGTGGTGGATACTCACAAGTAGTACCTATGGATGAAATCAATATGCACTTCACAGGTGACTTCCATGCTATAACAACTGCAAACAACCTTATCTGTGCAATGATGGATAACCACATTCACCATGGCAACGAATTAAACATAGACACTAAAAACATCTTAATCAAAAGATGTATGGATATGAACGAAAGAGAATTAAGAAATATAGTTATCGGATTAGGTACAAAGGGTAACGGAGTTCTTAGACAAGACGGATTCGAAATCACTGTAGCAAGTGAAATAATGGCAATCCTTTGCTTGGCTTCAGATCTAGATGACTTAAAGGAAAGAGTTGGAAGAATAATCATAGCTTTCAATAAGGACGGTGATCCTGTATATGCTAAAGATATAAAGGCTGACGGAGCTGTAGCTTTAATAATGAAGGATGCTGTAAAGCCTAACCTTGTTCAAACATTGGAACACACTCCTGCAATAATCCACGGTGGACCTTTCGCTAATATCGCTCACGGTTGTAACTCTTTAATAGCTACTAAGATGGCTTTAAAACTTGGTGATTACTGCGTAACTGAAGCAGGTTTCGGTGCTGACCTTGGAGCAGAAAAATTCTTTGATATAAAGTGTAGAAATGACTTAAGACCTGACATGGTTTGCATAGTAGCAACTATAAAAGCCTTAAAGCACCACGGGGGAGTTGACGATCCTAAGGCAGAAAATGTTGAAGCTTTGGAAAAAGGATATGAAAACTTACATCAACATATAGAAAATGTTAAGAAGTTTGGTGCTCCTGTATGTGTAGCTATAAATAGATTTGCAGATGATACTGACGCTGAAATCCAAAAATTAACAGAATTAGTTGAAAATGATGGAACTAAGGCTATCTTCTGTGACGTTTGGGCTAAAGGTGGAGAAGGTGCCATTGAATTAGCTAACTACGTTGTAGATCAAGTAGAAAACAAGGCTGAAAATAATTTCGACTTCTTATATGACTTAGAAAAGACAATAGAAGAAAAGATTGAAACAATAGCTAAAGAAATTTACAGAGCAGATGGAGTAGAATATACATCAGCTGCTAAAAAGAAATTAAAACAAATAGATAAATTGGGCTTACAAAACTTACCTGTATGTATGGCTAAGACTCAATATTCTTTCTCTGATGAAAAGAGCCTATTAGGGGCACCTAGAGGATTTAAGATCACAATAACTGACTTTAAGATTTCTAACGGGGCAGGCTTCGTAGTAGCCCTTTGCGGTAACGTAATGACAATGCCGGGCTTACCAAAGAAACCTGCAGCTGAAAATTGCGATGTATTAGAAGACGGCACTATAGTAGGATTATTCTAATAAAATAATTATTGGTAAAGTAATAGAAAATTAAAGTAACTATCGATAAATAAAATCTGGAGACTTATTTATACAAAAAATGAATAAGAAAAAATTTCCAGATTTTATTTATTATGGTATACTAGTAATGTAAAAAAACTTAAAGCAAAGGAGATGCAAAATGTCTAAAAAAACTCCTCTATATGAGGAACACAAAAAATTAGGGGGTAACATCGTAGACTTCGCAGGTTTTTCTCTACCTGTAGACTATGAAGGCTTAATCCCAGAACACGAAGCTGTAAGAAATGCAGTTGGTTTATTTGACGTATCTCACATGGGTGAATTTTCTGTAGAAGGTAAAGATGCATTAAAGTTTGTTAACTACGTATGCAGTAACAACTATACTGATGCTGTACCGGGACAAATTCAATACTCTGTATTGTTAAATGAAGACGGCGGAATCGTAGATGACTTATTAGTATATAAGTACAATGATGAAAAATTCTTAATAGTTCCTAATGCAGCTAACATAGAAAAAGATTGGAATCACCTAAATAAATATGCTGACAAGTTCGACATCAAGTTTGAAAACCTTAGTGATAAAATTGGTGAAATCGCTATCCAAGGACCTAAGGCTGAAGAACTTTTACAAAGATTGGTAGATACTGACTTATCAAAGATCGAATACTATCACTTTGAAGATGGAGTAAAAGTTGGCGACTATGAAATGCTTATCTCAAGAACTGGTTATACTGGTGAAGACGGATTTGAAGCATATGGTGTACCTGAAGCTATAGTTGCACTATGGACAAAACTATTAGAAGAAGGTAAAGACCTAGGAGTTAAACCTGCAGGATTAGGGTGTAGAGATACATTAAGATTCGAAGCAGCTATGCCACTATACGGACAAGAAATGACTGACGAAACTTCTCCATTTGAAGTTGGTTTAAAATTCGCTGTAAAGATGGACAAAGATGACTTTGTAGGTAAAGAAGCAACTCAAAAGATCTTAGATGAAGGTCCAAAGAGGAAACTTATTGGTATCGAAATGCAAAGCAAACGTATTGCAAGAGAAGGTGCTGAAGTACAAAAAGATGGCAAGAAAATCGGTCATGTTACAACTGGTTACTTATCACCAACATTTGGAGTATGCTTAGCTAATGCATTAGTAGATAAAGAAGCTGTTTCTTTAGGAGATGAAGTTGAAGTTATAATCAGAAACAAACCTTCAAAAGCAACAGTTGTTAAGAAAAGATTCTTAGATAGAAGAGAAAAAATAATTAAAAATAATTAGGAGGAATTTAAAATGGCAAAAGTAGAAAAAGGATTATTTTATACAGAAGATCACGATTGGTTCAAAAAAGACGGAGACCTTTATTTAATGGGTATTGCAGACTATGCACAAGATAGTCTTGGAGATATCGTTTACGTTGAATTACCAGAAGTTGGAGACGAAATCGACGCTGATGACTCAATCGCTAGTGTTGAATCTGTAAAAGCAGCATCTGACGTTATCACTCCATTTGCAGCAGAAGTAGTTGAAGTTAACGAAGAATTAGAAGACGAACCAGCTAAATTAAACTCTGATCCATACGGAGCTTGGATTGCTAAATTAAAAATCGAAGACTTTGATGAATCTAAATTATTAGACGACGCTAAATACGAAGAAAAATTAGGTGAAGAATAATGAACCCTTATATTTCAGCAACTGAAAATGATATAAAGGAAATGCTCGATGTAATCGGCGTTTCCTCTATTGATGACCTTTTCGCTGATATTCCAGAAAAGGTTCGTTTTAAAGGCGAACTTGATATTCCTGAATCTAAGAGTGAGATTGAAATCAGAAAGTACTTTGGCGACTTAGCTAGTAAGAATGTTACAACTGATGATAAGGTTTGCTTCTTAGGTGGCGGAGCTTATGACAGATATATTCCTGCAGCAGTTCCAGCTATAACTTCAAGAAGTGAATTCTATACATCTTACACTCCTTACCAACCAGAAGTAAGTCAAGGTACTCTTTCTTACATCTTTGAATATCAAACAATGATGGCTAATTTGACAGGAATGCCAATATCTAACGCATCATTATATGATAATGGTACTGCTGTAACTGAAGCTACTTTAATGGCTGTAACTAAGGCTAAAAAGACAAAAGTAGTTTGCTCAGAAGCTATCAACCCAGATGCTAAGGAAATCTTATTAACTTACACTCATGATAGAGGAATAGAAGTAGTATTTGCTCCTATTAAGGACGACTTAACTACTGATATGGATAAATTAAAAGAATTGGTAGACGATGAAGTAGGTACAGTTATACTACAAAATCCTAACTATTTTGGATACATTGAAGATTTAGCTAAAGCTGAAGAAATTACTCACTCAGTTAAGAAAAGCTATCTTTTAGTTTCTCATGATCCAATGTCATTAGGAGTATTAAAGGCACCTGGCGAATACAACGTAGATATAGTTGTAGGGGATGCACAATCATTTGGTGTTGAATTGCAATATGGTGCACCTTATATCGGATACCTATGCTTTAGAGATGAATTTGTTAGAAAATTCCCTGGTCGTGTTGTAGGACAAACTGTTGATCATGATGGTAAGAGATCATACGTTCTTACTCTATCAGCAAGAGAACAACACATTAAGAGACAAAGGGCAACATCAAATATCTGCTCTAACCAAGGGTTAAACCTATTAACAGTAGCAGTTTACCTATCTATTATGGGTAAACAAGGCGTTAAGGAAGTTGCTAACCAATCACTTCAAAAAGCTCATTACCTATACAATGAACTTAAGAATGTTGATGGAGTTAAAGAAGTATCTCAAGCTCCTTTCTTTGATGAATTTACTATCGGATTTGACAAAGATACTAAAGAAGTTAAGAAAGCTTTACTTGAAAAAGGATTCTTTGCAGGTATCGATGTAAAAGATGCTACAGATAAAGTAGGCGAAGGTCTAATTATTGCAGTTACAGAAAAGAGAACCAAAGAAGAAATGGACAATTTTGTTGCTGCTGTTAAGGAGGTTTTATAATGGCTTATAACAAATTAATATTTGAATATTCACAACCAGGTAGAACTGGATATAAACTTCCTAAATTAGATGTAGAAGAAAAAGAAGGCCTACTACCAGAAGAATTGATTTCTGACAAGGAATTGGATTTACCTGAAGTTAGTGAAGTAGACGTAATCAGACACTACACAAACTTATCGAACCTAAACTTTGGTGTTGACACAGGTATGTACCCATTAGGATCATGTACAATGAAATACAACCCTAAAATTAACGAAGAAATCGTTAGTCTACCAGGATTTGCACATGTACACCCTAAACAAGATCTTGAAACAGTTCAAGGTACTTTGGAATTAATGTACACATTAGAAAAATATCTTGCTGAAATAGGCGGTATGGACTATACTACATTAACTCCTGCAGCAGGAGCACACGGTGAGTTAACAGCTATAACAATCTTTAAAAAATACCATGAAGTTAACGGTAATACAGAAAAAGATGAAATTATAGTTCCAGACTCAGCTCACGGTACTAACCCTGCAACAGCTGCTATGGCAGGTTACAAAATCGTAGAAGTTAAATCTAACGAAAAAGGTGTAGTAGACGTAGAAGACCTTAAAGAAGTAGTTAATGAAAAAACTGCAGGTCTTATGTTGACTAACCCTAACACTTTAGGTTTATACGAATCTAAAATTGACCAAATTGCAGACATTGTTCACGGAGTTGGCGGTTTATTATACTATGATGGAGCTAACTCAAATGCCGTTTTAGGAAAATCAAGACCTGGCGACATGGGATTTGATGCAATGCACTACAATACTCACAAGACATTCTCTACACCTCACGGTGGTGGAGGTCCTGGTGCAGGCCCTGTAGCAGTAAAAGAATTCTTAAAAGAATTCCTTCCAAGACCATTGGTAGAAAAAGATGGTGACAAGTATGTTCTTAACTATGATCTTAAGAATTCTATCGGTAGAATGAAAGATTTCCAAGGACAAGTTGGTATATTAGTTAGAGCTTTAGTTTACATCATGTCTATGGGCTCAGATGGATTAAAAGAAGTATCAGAAATAGCTGTATTAAATGCTAACTACCTTGCAGCAAAATTAAAATCATCTTATGATTTAGTTTACGACACAATCTGCAAGCACGAATTTGTTGTAGATGGATTAATTGATGACCATAATGGAGAAATTACAACATTGGATGTTGCTAAGAGACTTCTTGATATGGGATTCCACCCACCAACAACTTACTTCCCATTAATCGTTACTGAAGCATTAATGGTAGAACCTACAGAAACTGAATCTAAACAAACATTAGATGAATTTATAGCTGCAATGGAACAAATAGCTGATGAAGCTAAGAATGATCCTGAAAAACTTCACAATGCTCCTCTAACTACTGTAGTTAGAAGACCTGATGAAACAAAGGCAGCTAAAGATTTGATTTTAACTTACAATATGGCTGTTGAAGCTGAAAAGTAAGATAAAATTTAGGCTTATAGATCTGAATAAAAGAGGATAAAGAAGCATAAATGGACACAAATATTCTAATAATAGGTGGAGGTCCTGGTGGCTATGAAACAGCCATCAGGGCTTGCCAGCTAGGATTAAATACAACAATTATTGAAAAAGACAGACTAGGAGGAACTTGCCTTAACAGAGGTTGTATACCTACTAAAACTTTATGGAAAATAGCAGATCTTTATAAAGAAATAGGCGAGTCGGAAGAATTCGGTATAGCAGTAGATAGTAAAAGTTTATTACCTGAAGTAATCAAAAATAGAAAAGAATCTATAATTGATAGACTTGTAGGCGGAATAGAATACAATTTCGGCACATATCCAAACTTAACTTACATCAAAGGAACAGGTAGCTTTAAAGATAATAATACTGTTATCGTAAAAAAAGAAGATGGCTCAGAAGAAGAAATAACTGCAGATAAAATTATCATAGCAACAGGATCTAAAGATTCAAAGCCTGGTTATTTAAAAGGTGCTGACCATGAAAAAGTATTAACTTCTACAGATTTATTAAACTTAGTTGAGATTCCAAAATCTATGATTGTCATAGGAACAGGAGTAATAGGTTTGGAATTTGCAGCGATTTACAACGAATTTGGAACTGAGGTAACTGTAGTTGGTAATAAAATTCTTAAAAAAGAAGATCAAGAAGTATCAAAGAGATTAAAAGCTCTTCTAAAGAAGAGAGGAATTAACTTTGTAACAGGAGTTCATGCTCAAAGCATAGAAGAGGAAAATGGACAATTAAAAGTTACAACTGAAAAAATCTCTAATCAAAAGACTGAAGAAGTAATTGCAGACTATGTTCTTGTTGCAGCAGGAAGAGCAGCAAACATAGATGGTCTTGGCATTGAAAATACAGATGTTGAAACTGAAAAAGGTGCAATAAAAGTAGATTTTGATACTTTCCAAACTAACGTAGAAAATATATATGCAATCGGAGATTGTGTATTTGGTAATATACAATTAGCACACGTTGCTTCAAACCAAGGTAAAAATGTAGTTGCAACATTTGCAGGAAAAGAAGCTAATATTAACTTGGATATAGTTCCGGCTGTTACTTTCACTATACCTGAAGTGGCGTCTGTCGGTAAGACAGAAGAACAGTTGAAAGAAGAAGGCATTGATTATGTATCAAGCAAATTCATGTTTCAAGCTAACGGTAAAGCCTTAAGTTTAAATGCAACAGAAGGTTTTGTAAAAATATTGGCTACAGCTGATCACTCAAAGATTTTAGGTTGTCATATCTTAGGACATGACGCTTCAACTTTGATTCACTTCGCTGCTATCGCTATGAACAATGGCGTAGACGTTGAAGGCTTATCTGCTATGATATATGCTCACCCAACTATAAGCGAAGTATTCATGGACTCTGTAGAACAATTGGAAGGTTTGTCTATTAACTCACCAAATCCAAACCAAAAATAAGATAAAAATTAAGACTGCCCTGGTGGCAGTTTTTTTTTGTTGCCAATTAAGGCTCACAAATAAAAGTAGAATTAATAACTAATGGATAGATAAGCTAAGGATGCTTTCCTTATACCTTATAGGGGCATCTCGTTTTATTAGCCTGATATTATAATAATCTATATATTATTAAGCTGCTTTAACAAGTTTTAAGTAAAATTCATAATGTCGTGTAAAATTTAATTTCATAATATTGTTTAAATTCCCCGGCACATTTTTTCATCCTATACTTTTCTTTATTTTCAAGGGAAAAATTAAAAATCTACCTAATTACTTTATCAATGGTCAATAGGATATTCATAAATTTTTTAAATTAGTTATCGAATACTTTTCTAGGTGCACATCAATATCTTCATATTCTGAAAAAATCTTTTTATTTTTTTGAGTTGTTATGCATTTTTCTATTAGATACAATTTAAATTATTTTTTAACCTATAACTACAGGCAAATTAATTCCTCGCTGTTAGTGTAAAAAAATTATCTCAATTAAAATAATTTACCAAAAGATTACAATAGTGAAATTCAATCAAAATAAAGATATGCTAAAATAAAAATCAATGTGAAAGAATGTTTTGCATATATAAATTTAATAGTAAAAAAGCGAGGAAAACATGAAAAATAAAAAGATACCATATCTAGTTCTAGCAAGTGCATTGGCTATAAGCCTTCCGGTTGTAAGTAAGGCTGAAGAAGAAGCAAGACCTGCTCCGGCTTCACAATATTCTGAACAAGTAAAGTCAGATGTGACTGAATTTGTAGCTAATTCTGATCAAGAAAATCAATTTGTTGAAAGTAAAGAAGAAACTACAGAAGAAACAGATTCTATTTCAGAAGAAACACTTGTAGAGGAAAAAGATTTAAGTCTACCGGAAGATAATAGCGATAAGTCTAATTTCGTAGATACAAAAGCTACAGAAAATAAAGAAGTTACAAAAGGTCAAGATAATATAGTTGAAGAAAATGATCTTACAGTAGCAGATGTTAATGAAGCTGCTGACAAATCAAATGACAAGCTGAATGATTATAATGATAAGACACAAGAATTAATAAATAAACAGCTTGAAGAAAGAGAAAAAGAAAAGAATGGCCAAGAAGTTGTAAAGGAAGAAAACGACTATGCAATTTCTATAATCACTGATACTCACATCTTGATTGAAGACATGATTGCCAATACACCTGAATTTGACACAGCTTTACATTCTGATAGAAAGATGTTTACTGAAAGTCAAGGATTGCTTGCTCAAGCACTTGAAAATATACTAGGTAATGGTACAAAATACATACTTATTCCCGGAGACTTAACTAAAGACGGGGAAAAATTAAATCACCAATATTTAGCAGGAGAGCTTGGAAAATGGAAAGCTGTAAGCCCTGGAAGACAAGTTATAATAGTTCCGGGAAATCACGATATAAATAATCCTATTTTCTCAGAAGATTACACTAAAGAAAATCCACAAGAAACACCAACAGTTAACCATAAGGAATTTATGGAAATATACAAGGATCTTGTTTACGATAACAAAGACATTCTACTTTCAAAATATATAGATTCAGACTACTATAAAAAAGAAGCAGAAAGAGTAAATAAGATTTATTCAGAAAAAAATGATGGCAAACGAAGAGATGAAGAATATGCAGATCTTGTTCATGGATATGTAAGTTTTTCGTCAAGATTTTCAAACAATAACAAAGAAACAGACGGTATTACTGTTATCGGTATAGATTCAACAAATAATACACCTGAAGTTTTAGATCACGGCAAAGATGGTCTTCAAGAAACACCTGGCTCAATTTCATATGCTCAAATGAGATGGATATATGATGAAATTGAAAAGGCTAATAAGAGAAATGACGTAGTTATTTTATTAGGTCACCATGCAAGTCTTTCTCATTTCAATAGACAAAACAATATCCTAAGCCCATACATAATAAAAGGTTGGGAAACTCCATTCCTAGCAAAGGATTATGATCCGAACGAAGTCGATGAAAGAATTGAAGGAAAGACACTGCATGAAATACTTGAAGAGTTAAATGTAAGCTTGCATTTTACAGGTCATTTGCATGTACAAGATATAGCTGCTACAAGACCGGTTATTGGCGAAAATAGAGAACAATTGTTAGATAAAAATGGAAATCCTGTATACAATTACTATGATATAGCAACAGGATCTCTGGTAACTTATCCTGTACCGATAAGAAAAATTACTATTACAAACAATATATCTTCAGAAGATCCTCATGTAATTGTAGATATAGATTCAAAAAGTATTGGAAGATTTGAATATAATGATGCAAATAAAAATCATCAAATAGTTGAAGATGCAAAAGAATACTCATATGGTGATGCGATAACAAAAGATTTATTAAAAAATTATTTCTTTAACTATGTTGTAGGAAAAGATAATTCCTTAGATGATATAACAACAGAAGCAGTTAAAGAAAAAATAAATCCTATTTTATCTTCATTGATTAAAGACGCAGAAATTGACCTTACAAAATCTGGTTACGGAAATGATCTTTTAAAATATGCTTATGAAAAAGGAATAATACCTAAAGAATTAAAATTAACAGATGCAATAAAAGCAACAATTAAGGTTGATGATAAAGGTAAACTTACTGTAAGTGCTTTGACTATAAAAGCTTCAACTACAGGAGATAAGATTGAAAATTATTTAGATGAAGTATTAAATGAACTTACAAGCAAAGTAATTACAGATGAAAATATTAATAATCTGATAACAAATGTAGTTGATGCTTTAATGAATGCAAAGCTGGTAGAAAATAATGATCAAGCTACCCTCAGCAGAGTAGCAAATGATGCTTACAATACTTTCTTACATGGTGATGAAAATAATATTGATGGATCTACAAACAGATTTTCATATATAGATGATGTTATCAATGAATATAGAAATTCAGATAAGAATGTATTAGAAGTAATTTTAAGAGATGCAAGTGAAACAATTGATAATGAAGTTTATCGTAATTTACAAGCTGTAAAAATCAATGATTTATATGATAGTCTTTTAGAAGTGAAAGGACTTTTCTCCTCAACAGTTTCAGGAGTTATCAAAAATGTAATTAATGATTATGGTCTAAAAGATAACTTTGAAACAATCTACAAGGGTAAATTAGTACAAGATTTACTATGGGGTATCTTAAATCCTGTAGATGAAGACGATAATGCAACAGCAAGACCTGAAGGGGAAATAGTAAGTCCAACAGATCTACTGATTTATGGTGTAAAAAGTGAAGGTGGAAACAAATTCTTAACAAATACTATTGCAGGTATGCTTCAATTAAATCCTGTTGATGCAGATGGCAATCCAATAAGCTTAACAAACTTAGTTATAGATCTACTTGATGATATGACAAATGAAAATACTGAAAGGTACAAATATAAATTCTTTGCTGACAATGATGCTATTTTAAACTTACCTGTTTCAGGATCAATAGGTGAAATAGTAGTTAAGCAAAACAATGATAAAGTTTTAAAGAAAGACGACCTTCAATTCGAACTAGCTCATAAAATTAACTTTAACGAATATGCTTTAAATAGCATAGATATCAGTTTGAATGGTGATAATGTTGAAAGCATTGACTTTAAAAATCCTGATAGTCTTAAAGAACTTGTAGATTTACTTAATGAGTTAGATAATAAAGAAGACCTTAACCAAGGCTTAAACGAATATTTAAAAGCTAAATTATCAAATCTTGATTACAAAGAAGATGGGGATAATACACTAGTATTAAAATATAATCTAACAAATAAATTCGGCAATTCTGTTACAAGTGAAAGAAAATTAAATATAAACTTTGTAAAGGATTTACCTGAAGAAGGGGAAAACCCGGTAGATAATCCTGAAAAGCCTGTAGAAGATCCTGAAGTAAAATAAGAATGGGTTGACGAAGAAAAGACTGAAATCAAAGAAGAATGGGTTGACGAAGAAAAGACAGAAATTAAAGAAGAATGGGTTGACAATGAAGATCCTGAAGTAAAAGAAGAATGGGTTGATAACACAGAAACTGAAAACACTGACAATACAGATAATGCAGACAACAAAGATAATATAGACAACACAGATTCTGAAAATATAGAAAACCCTACAAATGAAGAAATAACTGCAACAGAAGAAAACAAAGATAGAAAAGAAGAAACTAAAAAAGAAGTTAAAACTGACAATACTAAAGCTAAGAAAGATGAAAAGAAAGAACTAGCTAAGACAGGAGCTGCAAACGAAATTATGCTGATAGCTACAGCAGCAATGTCAACTATAGGTGGATCTTACCTATCTTTAAAGAAGAATAGATAAGCCCATTAATTAAACTTTTGGAGGAGATTTTCTCCTCCTTTTTTATTTGAGGGCAAAATACTTATATTACAAATAACTAATTAGAATAAGTCTATTTTATGAATTAAAGATATGGATTTTATTCATCCAAGCGTATAAGATTAAAGATTATTACATTCAATAAGTTTAAGTCTTTTTATTTTTTCTCATATAGGGTATATCTCATAAGAGAAGATTATATTGATCAATATAATCTTAAAGTTACTTTTTAATTATCCAAAAAGCTCTGCTATAAGCATTAAAAAATGAACAAGAGCAAATTAAATGTGATTATGTCTGTAATAGAATAATTGAAATTCGATTAAATTATCAAAATATTATTAAAGTATATTAAAAAAATTCAAAGATAATATAAATATTTTTCTATTCAAAGTTTAAACATAATTTAATGGTATATTTCTTAAAAACGGAGGTATAGTTATATGGACAATAAAGGCAATGACCAATTTGATGATTATAACAAGTTTATAGAAAGAAGAAGAAAAACTAATAGTAATAGTAGGGTTGGGACCCTATCAGAAGACGAATTAAAAAAACTTATTAAGAGCGAGGTAAAAAAGTCTAAGTCTTCGAATGTAATCTGGAAGGTGATTACAGTAATCCTGATTTTAATTTCCATCTTCCTACTCAGTCAAGTTTTTACTTTTAGAAAAATGCCTAATAACTCGCAAAACGGTAGCCAAGGCGAAAATAAGGTCGTAACTATAGAATCAGAGGATACTACAGCTGAAAATGCTGTTGCAGAAAAGGCCTTGGACTCAGTAGTGGGAATAACTACAATAGGAACTAGACAAAATCTTATTTTTAATATGGATGAGCTGGTACAAGGGGTCGGATCCGGAGTTGTAGTAAGCAAGGATGGATATATCTTGACAAATTCTCATGTTGTTCAGGATGGAACAGTAAATGATATAGAAGTTTTATTAACTAATGGGGATAGGGGAAAGGCAAAATTGCTTTGGAACGACTCTACCTTAGACCTTGCAGTTATAAAGGTTGAAATGACAGGACTTAAGCCTGTAGAAATGGGAAATAGTGAGGATGTAAAGATAGGGGACAAGGCAATAGCTATAGGAAACCCTCTCGGACTTGACCTTCAATCTACTTTGACAAGTGGTTATATATCAGGAATGAACAGGACAATTAAGGTAGAAGGAAATTCGCAAATGGATGGCCTTATGCAAACAGATGCCGCAATAAATTCCGGTAACAGCGGTGGAGGTTTGTTTAACTCCGAAGGTAAGCTTATAGGAATAAATACTGCCAAGGCAAATGCCGATGGTATAGGCTTTGCTATCCCTGTAAATGTGGCTAAAAGCGTTGTAGATAACATCATAAAGGGTGGAACTTACGAAGGAGTTGCCCTTGGAATTAAAGGAATAGATGTTAAAACTTACCAACAAGCTACAGGACAAAAATTACCGACTGATGAAGGTATCTTTGTAGCAGGAGTAGTCCAAGGTTTGGCAGCTGATAAGGCAGGAATAAAAGAAGGCGATGTAATAACTGATATAAATGGCAATAAGATTTCTACAATGAGCCAATTAAAGCAAGAGTTGTTAAAATACAGACCAGGGGATAAGGGTAAGATAAGAGTAAATAGAAATGGTAGCGAAAAGAATTTAAATATTGAATTTAAATCAGCTAATGCCCAATCTTAAATAGATTTTCTAAATTAAAGACCATGGAGAATATATATCCTCCGTGGTCTTTTAAATTTTTTTTGAGCCTAGCTTGATCTTTTAAAGCTTAGCCAAAGAAATATTAAAAAGAGGTGAGTAAGAATAAAAAATTTATCCTTACTCACCTCTTTTAATTTGTAGGTCTATTTAAAAATATGGTGGAGATGAGGAGAATCGAACTCCTGTCCAAAAATATATTCCTTGGAACTTCTACGAGCGTAGTCAATTAATTAAGTTCTTCAAAGCTGTTTAATTGACAAAACTACCTTGATATAGCTCTCTTAATAATCTGACAGACCGAGAGAATTTCTATCAAATGCTCCCACTTAATTTTGAGATTTCGATCAAACCATGGGAAGAGTTTGCTTATCGAAATCGGCTGCAACTAGGCAGCTAATGCGAAGTTATTATCTTCAGCGTTTAAATTTAGGTGTCCTTGTTTTACGTTTATAGACGAAAACGGCTCGCTATTCCAAGTTCAATATCCCTGTCGAAACCAAAGCCATCCCCTTATTAGATTTTATTAGATTGTTTTTCTAGTATATCATTGTTAAAAGTATTTATCAAGCAATTGCTATATCTCAGCCTTTATAATACAATTATTGTATAGATGTTAGGAAACAGTATGGAGGATTTATGAAGATAGCTATAGCTGCAGATCACGGCGGATACGAATTAAAGGAAACTTTAAAGGCCTACATAGAAGATTTGGGTCATGATGTTGTAGATTTCGGGACAAATAGTAAGGAATCGGTTGACTATCCTGATTTTGCTAAAAAATTATCAGAAAGCGTTGCGAAGGGGAATGAAAATCTGGGAGTACTTATATGTGGAACAGGAATAGGAATGAGTATAAGTGCCAATAAGGTCAGAGGAATAAGGGCTGCCTGTGTCAGCGAAAGTTTCGGCGCAAGGATGGCAAGACAACATAACAATGCCAATGTAATCTGCCTGGGGGCAAGAGTAATTGGAGATGAGGTTGCCAAGATGATAGTAGATGAATTTTTGTCAAATGAATTTCTTGGAGAAAGGCATTCAAGAAGGGTTGATAAGATAATGGAAATAGAGAAAGAATCTTATAATGGATAGAAAAGTTTTAATCATAGACGGTTCATCGATTTTGTTTCGAGCTTTTTATGCCATTAGAGATTTAGAAACCAGCCAAGGGGTACCGACTAACGGCTTGTACGGATTTTTAAAAATGTATAAGAGTGCCCTGGACAAGGTTGACGCAGATTGTGTAGTAGTCTGCTTTGATCGAAGAGAAAAGACTTTCAGACACGACCTTTATGATGATTATAAGGGAAATAGAAAGGAAACACCTGAGGAACTTTTAGCTCAGTTTGAGTCTATAAAAGAAATCCTAAATTCTATGGATATCAAAAACATAAGCATAGCAGGCTATGAGGCGGACGATATATCAGGAACCCTATCAAGGGTTGCCTCTGAAAATGGAGATGAGGTTTACCTTTTGACAGGAGATAGGGATTACCTTCAACTTGTAGATGATAAGGTAAAGGTCGTCCTTACCAAAAAGGGAATATCTGAAATTGATATCTATGATAAGCAAAAAATAGAAGAAGAGTATGGCTTAGAGCCTAAGCAACTTATAGACTTGAAGGGACTTATGGGAGATAAGTCTGATAATATACCGGGCATTCCCGGTATCGGAGAAAAGACCGGCATAAAATATATCAAGGAATATGGAAGTATAGAAGGTCTTTATGAAAATATCGATAAGATATCAGGTAAAAAGACCAGAGAAAAGGTAGCCGATAACAAGGATCTTGCCTTTTTAAGTAGAGAGCTCGGAAGGATTGACAGGGACGTACCAGTAGACAAGATAGGTTTTAATATAAATGACTGCCATAAGCCTGATCCGGATAGGGACAAGTTAAATGAGGTCTTTAAAAAGTATGAATTTTTTTCTTTTATAGATGAAGAAAGAGAAGAAGAGGATTTAGATATAGAATACTTTAAGCTTGAAGATAAGCTTGAGGAAGTAAAAAAATATATCGAGGAAAATAAAAAATTCGCCTTTGAAATTTTCTATGATGACCTCTATACTCATAATGATCCTGTGATCTTCTCAATCTATACTGATAAGGCCTACATAAGTAAGGATATAAGTCTTATAAGCGATTTTAAAGCCTACTTCGAGAATCTTGATATTACAAAGATTTCTTATGACATAAAGCCATCTATATATTATCTGATTAAAATTGGAATAGATATAGGAGGATTCGAAGACCTTGCACTTATGGACTACCTTATAGATCCGTCAAAGACTAACTATGAGCTATACAAGGCAGACTCTTCTATTATAGCTAAGGACTTTAAGGGTCTCGAAGAACTTGTGGGTAAGGGAAAGTCAAAGAAATCTCTTTTAGAAGTAGATGAGGAAGACCTTTATTCTTATATAGCTACTTACCTCTACTACATCCCAAAAGTATATGAAAAGTTTTGTATTACCTTAGAGGAAAGGGATATGGTCCACCTTTATAGGGACATAGAGTTGCCTTTAGCCAAGGTGCTTGCAGATATGGAACACACAGGAGTTTGTGTAGATAAGGATAAGCTTTTAGATCTTGGAGATGCCTATAATGAGGAAATAAAGGACATAGAAGAAAAGGTAAATTCCATTGTAAACAGGAAGGTAAATATAAATTCTTCTAAGCAACTTGCAAAGCTCTTGTTTGAAGATCTGGACCTACCTGTTATAAAGAAAAACAAAACCGGCCCATCAACTGACCAGGAAGTTTTAGAAAAGCTAAGAGGTAAGCACGAAGTTATAGATTACATCCTAAGATATAGGCTTATCAGTAAGCTTAAGTCTACTTATATAGACGGGATGGTAGACCTTATAGCTGATGATGGTAAGATTCATACAAGCTTTAACCAAATTTTAACGGCTACAGGAAGAATATCTTCTACAAATCCTAACCTTCAAAATATACCTATAAAGTCGGAAGACGGCAGGAAGATAAGAAAGGCCTTTAGGGCAAGTGAAGATTCTTTGCTCGTAGATGCAGACTACTCACAAATAGAGCTTAGGATCCTAGCTGACATATCAGATGATAAGGTTATGCTTGACGCTTTTAATAAGGATGCAGATATTCACAGAAAGACTGCAAGCGAAGTTTTTAAGGTAGACTTTGATGAAGTTACTCCTCTTCAAAGGTCTAACGCCAAGGCTGTAAATTTCGGAATTGTATATGGGATAAGCGATTACAGCTTAAGTAAAAACCTGAATATAAGCAGAAAAGAAGCCAAAGAATATATACAAAATTATTTAGATACCTACAAGGGCATAAAAAAATACATGGAAGATATAGTAGAGCTTGGAAGAGAGCAGTCCTATGTAGAAACTATAATGCACAGAAGAAGGTACATTCCTGAGCTTCATTCCTCTAACTATAACATCAGAAGCTTCGGTGAAAGGGTAGCCCTTAACACCCCTATTCAAGGATCAGCAGCTGATATTATAAAACTTGCCATGATAAAGGTTTACGATCAGTTAAGAGAAAAGGGCTACAAGGCTAAGCTTATCTTGCAAGTTCACGATGAGCTTATTATAGACTGCCCTGAAGATGAGCTTGAAGATGTTAAAAATATAGTTAAAGACCAAATGCAAAACGCAGTAAAACTTGACGTAGACTTAAAAGTGGATATAAACTCTGCAAAGACCTGGTATGATGCAAAGTAAAGAGATAGTTATTACAGGAAATATAGGAAGCGGTAAGTCTACTTTAGCTTCTATGCTAAGGCAAAGGGGCTATGTAGTCATAGATACAGATAGGATATCAAGAGAGATTTATGAGCCTGAAAGTCCGACTTACCGCAAGCTTATTTTAGAATTTGGTAAAGATATTTTAAATAGAGATAAGAGGATAAATAGAAAATTTCTTTCAAATCTAGTTTTTTCTGATAAAAATAAATTGTTAAAACTTGAAGAAATAACTCATGCTGATATAATATTAGAGGTAAAGAAGAAAATAGAAGAGCTAGGCTCAAAAATAATTTTTATTGAAATTCCCTTATATTTTGAAAGTAAAGCTCTTATCGATGAAATCCTTGATATTGATGAAGTTTGGATGGTCTATTCAGATAAGGATATAAGGATAGGAAGAATTATGGACAGAGATGGAGTAGACAGAAAAAAGGCTGTTGATATTATAAATTCTCAGCTTGACTATGCCTATTACAAGGATAAGGTCGACGAGCTTATAGTAAATAATGATGGTGAGGAAAAATATAAGATAGAAATTGAAGATTTATTTAAGAGGAGAAATTTATGAACTTTTTAAAAAAGTTTTTTAAGATATTAATCTCCATTATCCTTATAGTTTTTTTATTGGGATTTGGAATAAGTGCCTATGCTACATATACAAGACCTGCCCAATATGTAGATATTGTGGATAAATATGCTAAGGAAAATAATCTGGACCCTCTTTTATCTCTTAGTATTATAAAGGTTGAGTCCAACTTTAACCCTGATGCTACATCAGATGTTGGAGCTGTCGGACTTATGCAGGTAATGCCGGATACAGCAAAAAGTATAAATGAAATTAAGGGGACAAATTTTACTAAGGAAGACCTTAGAGATCCTGAAAAAAATATCCAAATAGGAAGTGAATACATCTCTTACCTGATTAATCACTTTAATAACAAGGATCTTGCTTTTGCAGCCTATAACGGTGGGATAGGAAATGTAAACTCCTGGCTTTCAAATGAATCTTATTCAAAGGATGGTAAAACTTTAGACTCCATACCTTCATCTGAAACCAAGTACTATGTAGTTAAGGTTAACAACCAGTATGATGTTTACAACTTGTTTTATAAGGGAGAAGAACTTAGAGAGAATATGAACAAAAGCCCTAAAACTTGGATTAAAAATTACTTTAAAATTTTAAAAGATATAATTAAAAACTACTAAAAGACTAATTTTAGTCTTTTTTGCAGAGGTGGTGGAATGGCAGACACGCTGCTTTGAGGGGGCAGTGGGAGCAATCCCTTGAGAGTTCGAATCTCTTTCTCTGCACCAAAATTTTATAATAGTTTCTTACAAAACTTAATATGATAAAGAGGCTATAGGCCTTTTTGCAGAGGTGGTGGAACGGTAGACACGCTGTTTTCAGGGGGCAGTGGGAGTAATCCCGTGAGAGTTCGAGTCTCTTTCTCTGCACCACTAAAAAAAATAAGGGGTGAAAATATGGATAGTTTAGAAAATCTTACCTTCAAGGGTGGATATCATATGGATGATCATAAGAGCTATACCGATAAACTTCCTATTGACATGGGATTTAGTCCCGATATTGTTCACATATCTATGCAACAACACATAGGTGCACCTTGTAGCCCACTTGTAAAAGTAGGAGATAAGGTAAAGCTTGGACAAAAAATAGGCGAGTCTAAAGCGAGTATGTCTGCTCCGGTTCATTCATCTGTCAGCGGTGAAGTAATCGCGATAGAAGAAATGCTTATGACGGACGGAAAAAAAGCTGAAGTTGTAAGTATAAGATCAGATGGACAAGATGAATTAGCTTATGAAGTCTTAAATGATGATTTTAACAGCCTGTCTAAGGAAGAAATAATTGGAAGAATAAGAGAAGCGGGCATAGTAGGGCTTGGTGGGGCAGGATTCCCTACTCACATAAAGGCAAACAAAAAGCCTGAGTATAACATTGAAATTGTTATCTTAAACGGGTCCGAATGTGAACCTTATCTTACAAGTGACCAACTTAATATGGAAACATATCCTGAAAAAGCCATAGGCGGACTTAAGATATTAATGAAACTTATGGATTGCGATAAGGGCTGTATAGCAGTAGAAGATAACAAGCCTAAGGTAATTCAAACTTTAAAGGAAAAGGCAGCCGGAGAAGAAAATATATCAGTAGCTGTTATGAAGACTAAGTATCCTCAAGGGGATGAAAGGCGAATGATAAATTCCGTAACAGGAAAGAAAATATCAAAAGCCCAAAGATCAGGTGAAAGAGGAGTCCAAGGTCTTAATGTTTCCAGTGCAATGGCAATTTTCGATGCAGTAGTTCATGGGAAACCTCTTACAGAAAGAATAATTACAATGACAGGATCAGCCATATCAAATCCTAAAAACTTAATGGTTAAGCTGGGAACTCCTATAAGAGACTTGGTCGATTATTGCGGAGGTTTTAAAGAAACACCTTATAAAATTGTAGTAGGCGGACCTATGATGGGGGCTTGTCAATACAGTCTTGATGTTCCTACAGTAAAGGTTGTAGGAGGCATAATATTTATGAACGAAGAAGATGCTGTTCTAAGTTCACCTGAACCTTGTATAAAATGCGGTAAATGCGTTGAAGTTTGCCCTATTCACCTCCTACCGCTTTACCTACAAAAGAGATCTCTGGCAGGAGATTTTGAAGGGGCTGACCAATTATACATAAACGACTGTATAGAATGCGGTACATGTTCTTACATATGCCCATGTAACAGACCTTTGGTTGAATCCATAGTCCATGGAAAGACTCAGCTGAAGGCACAAAAGAGAAAAAGAGAGAGAGGGTAGTTTATGGAAAAACAGGAAAACATACAAGAGTATGACTTATCTCATCTTATAGTTGAGGCAGCACCTCACCAAAGAAGTGCTACAACAACACAAAAGATAATGCTTGATGTTATCATAGCTCTAGTTCCTGCTCTAATAATGAGTGTTTACGAATTTGGATTAAGAAGCTTATTTTTAACACTAGCATCAGTCTTAGCATGTGTAGTATCCGAGTATGCTTATCAAAGGATTATGAAAAAAGAGGTAACTATATCCGACCTTTCAGCTGTAGTTACAGGGATCTTGTTAGCCTTTAACGTCCCATCATCCATACCTATTCCTATGATAGTAATAGCAGGAGTATTCTCCATAATCGTAGCTAAGCAATTATTCGGGGGTATAGGAAATAACTTTATAAACCCTGCCCTGGCAGGTCGTGCATTTTTGATGGTGTCTTGGTCACAAGATATGAGCAACTATCTTGCACCTAGAACTCTTTCAAATGTAGATGCAGCAACTTATGCTACAGTCCTATCAGGCGGACCTTCTGTTTCTCTAACAGATGCCCTAATAGGAAATATGGGAGGAACTATAGGAGAAGTATCAGCTATAGCACTACTTATAGGAGCGGTTTATCTTTTAGCTAAGAGAGTTATTAATTTAAGAATTCCTCTTGTATACATACTTACAACTTTTGTTACCTTACTTATTTGTGGACTTCCACTAAATGAAGCCCTTATGAACCTTTTATACGGGGGACTTATCTTGGGAGCCTTCTACATGGCTACAGATTATGTAACAAGCCCTGTAAATAAAAAGGGACAAATTATTTTTGCAATAGGCTGCGGTTTCTTTACTGCAATCATAAGGGTCTTCGGTAACTTACCTGAAGGGGTATCATATGCAATCTTGTTTATGAACTGTGCAACACCTCTAATAGAAAAGTTGGTCGTACCTACTCCAATAGGAAGAGGAGGCAAGGAAGGAATATGAAAGAATCAATAAACCTAGCTATCAGATTATTTATAATTACAGGGGTAAGTGCTTTAGTTTTAGCCTTTGCAAATAAAACAACAAGCCCTATAATCGAACAAAGTCGTCAAGCAAAGTATGAAGAATCATTAAAAGTTGCCTTTGCGGATGCAGAAAGTTTTGAAAGCCTTGACGAAGGAAAACTTAAAGAATTACAAGCTCAAGACGAATCAATCCTTGATGTACAAATTGCCAAAAAAGGCGGTAGTGACGAAGGTTATGTCTACAAGGTAGTAGGTCCAGGAGGATATGCAGGCGATATAGTTATAGTTTTAGGGGTAGACAGTGAAAACAAAATTGTCGGTTACCAAGTCTTGGAAAGTCAAGAAACACCGGGTATAGGAGATAGGATAACTAAAGACGAGTTTGTAGGGCCTCTAATGGGAAAGAGCCTGGATCAAAGCATAGTTGCAGCTAAAAATCCTAGTGCAGATAACGAAATTCAAGCTATCTCAGGAGCAACTTACTCCACAGGAGCAGCAACAAACGCTATAAATTCAGCTCAAAAGGCAAGCCAACTGCTTAAGGGCAACTCAAGTTCAAATAATTCTTCTGAAAAGACTTTATCTGAAAATAAAGACTCAGAAGATAAGAAACTTAGTTTATAGATAGGAGGCAATTATGGAAAATACACTTGAACAAGAAGTACATAATACAGCTGAAGAAAAAGTAGTAAAAAAGAAATCAAATAAGCCTAAGGCTATGGATGTATTTACAAACAGTATTTTAAAGAATAACCCTGTTTTAATCCAGTTGGTAGGTCTTTGCTCAGTACTCGGGGTTTCTACCTCCCTTCAAAATGCTTTAGGTATGAGTCTTGCCTTTTCAGCGGTTTTAGTTCTATCTAACGTGGTAATTTCACTATTAAGAAATTTCATTCCTGATAAGGTTAGAATACCTGCCTACATAGTTGTAATCGCAACCTTTGTAACTTTGGTATCTATGCTTCTAGAAGCCTTTGTGCCGGCTTTATATTCATCTCTTGGAGCCTTTGTACCTCTTATAGTTGTAAACTGTATAATCTTGGCTCGTGCAGAAAGTTTTGCTTCTCAAAACGGAGTCTTCTTATCTTTCTTGGATGGACTTTCAAACGGACTTGGATATACTCTAGTAATTTGCATAACAGCCTTTATAAGAGAACTTTTGGGATCAGGCAAAATATTCGGAAATGAAATAATACCGGGATTAAAGCCTATAGGAATATTTGCGGCAGCACCGGGAGCTTTCATGGTATTGGGATTTCTTTTAGCTTCTTATAATTGGTATAACAACAAAAAGAAGAAAAAGGCTCTTGAGGGAGGAAAATAATGTTAGCTAGTTTTTTTAAAATTATAATTTTATATTTATTGGTAAATAACTATATATTTGGACAGTTCTTAGGACTGTGCCCTCTTATAGGAGTTTCATCAAAGACAGAAACAGCTGTCGGCATGGGCTTTGCAGTATTCTTTGTAATAACAGTAGCATCAATAGTTACTTACATATTCCAAACTCAAATCTTAGAAAGATTTCATATAGAATACATGCAAACAATCGTATTCATCCTGGTAATAGCAACTTTGGTACAATTTGTAGAAATGGCCTTAAAGAAAGTCAGCCCTAACCTTTACAGTGCCCTAGGGGTTTTCCTACCACTTATAACAACTAACTGTATAGTTTTAGGGGTAGCCATAGCTAATATAGATAAGGGATATAACATCATAGAAACCCTTGCAAGTGCTATAGGAGCATCCTTAGGTTTCATCCTTGCTATAACCTTTATATCAGCTATAAGAGAACAAATTCAAACTAATGAAAATATACCGGAAAGTTTTAGAGGAGTACCGATAGCCTTTGTATCAATAGGACTTGTAGCTATGGCCTTCTTCGGCTTTGCCGGCTTAGTATAAGGAGGGCTTTATGAGTGAAATTTTAACTCCTTTTATAATTTTAGGTGTCTTAGGTATAGTCTTTGCTCTTCTTTTAGGATTTGCATCAAGAAAATTTTATGTACCTGTAGATAGAAAAGTTGCAGAAGTAAGGGAAGCTCTCCCGGGAGCAAATTGTGGAGCCTGTGGTTTTCCGGGCTGTGATGGTTTGGCAAATGCCATAGTAAACGAAGGGGCAAGCTTAAATTCATGCCCTGTAGGCGGACAAGCTGTAGCAGATGAAATAGCACTGATTATGGGAGCTGATGGACAAAGCTCATCTGTAAAAGAGGTTGCCTGTGTAATGTGCCAAGGAAAGCCTCAATATGCCAAGGAAAAATTTAAGTACAAAGGTATAAGAGACTGCAGAGCAAATAACAACCTTCAAGGTGGTTCAAAAGCCTGCCCTGACGGATGTCTAGGCTGTGGAACCTGTGTCGACTACTGTGAATTTGATGCCCTCCATATAGTTAACGGGGTAGCAAAAGTAGATGAAGACAAGTGTGTTGCCTGCAAAAAATGTATAAAAGTATGTCCTAGACACATAATAAGAATGAAAGACTACAACCAAGACGTTTATGTAAGATGTAACAGCCACGAAAAGGGTAAGGAAGTAAGAAAGTATTGCTCAGTCGGCTGTATAGGATGCGGTATCTGTACTAAGATGTGTCCTGAAGGATTTGAACTTGACAATAATCTTGCCTACTTCAATTATGATCCTTCCCTTGATTCTGAAAAAGTTAAGATGGCTATAGATAAGTGTCCTACAAAAGCTATCTATCCAGGTCTTGAACAAAAGGAAGCTCAAGCACAAAATAAAGAAGTAAAGGAAGAAGCAAAAGCTTAGAATAAGTTTAGCTTAATACTTAAAAAAGGTCTTTACCGAAAAGTCGGTAGAGATCTTTTTTATTGCTATGAAAATAGGAAATTAAAAATTTGAATATCTGCTAGAAAAATCAAGAATATCTCTGCAAAATTTAATCCAAACTTGCCAAAGAAAAAATATTAATTTACCAACAAGAAATAAATCTTGATAAGAAATAAAAATCCCAGATAAAAATCAAAATAAAAGCACCCTATAAATTTTAAATTAAATATTATAGGTACTAGGGTTTGAGCTAGATAAATTTAAATAAGCTAAGATTATCTAAAAAATAAAAATACTATGTGAATTTTAAATTAAAATAAAAGAGCTTTTAGGACAAAAAAATCACTAGCCAAGCTAGTGATTTTTTTTGCTATTTAGTTGCTGCAGAACCTTCTATTGTATATCCTGCGTCCATCCAAGCAACTATTCCGCCTGGTTGACGATATACATTAGTAAACCCTGCTTCTTTTGCTATATTTGCACCGACATCACTTCTAGCACATTGAACGAAACCGCAATATACAACTATAGTTTTGTTCTTGTCTTCGCCTAAAGCTTTTATGAAAGCTTCTTTTTGTTCAGGCTTTACTTCTTCAGCCTT
Source organism: Finegoldia sp. (assembly GCA_034180305.1). Classification (GTDB taxonomy): domain Bacteria; phylum Bacillota; class Clostridia; order Tissierellales; family Peptoniphilaceae; genus Finegoldia. The sequence goes on along the minus strand of JAXFOR010000013.1, from coordinate 17,353 downwards.
AACAGGTAACTCAGCATTAACTGCTCCAGGAATTCTATTCTTGTCAAAAGATTTAGCAGGCATAGTATCTATTATGATCATGTCTTTCTTTTGTTCAATCCAAGAATTTAATTCTTCTGTAGATAATAATTCATATCCACCCTTGTTAACAGCATTTACAAGATTCATACTTGCAGTTTCAATCTTTTGTTCATTACCATCTTTAGCAGTACCCGGATCCTTTGAAGAAGCTTGGTTTGCTTGATTAGCCTGGTTTGCTGAATTAGTGTCAGCTTTTTGTGAACATGCAGTTGTTAAAACTAAAACCATTGCAAACATAGTTAAAATCTTAATAAATTTTTTCATTATGTAATACCTCCTATAAATATTATAGGTTAATTTTATCATAAATTTTACTGATAATATACGGGAGATATATAAATTTTTTAAATATGAGTACAAATTTCTTTAATACTTTTATACAAAAGCAAGCTAATGCTTTACTAGGATTCTAATTAAGTATTAAAAAGTCCTTATTTTATAGAAAAAATCTTATAATTCTGTCAACCCAAAATTATTTTAAAAAATTAAAAAAAAAGTGTTTACATAGTGAAAAATTTTTGCTATAATAAACACATCGATTTAGCATGGTAGTGCGATAACACGACACCACAATGAAATTAAAAAAATAAGGAGTTAGAAAATGAAAAAATTAAAGAAAGTTTTACTTTCACTATTAATGGTAGCAGCTTTTACAGCTTGTTCAAATGGAAACAATACTCAAGAAAACGAAACAGCAAATGAAACAGCAAAAACAGAAGAAACAAGCCAACAAACAGGAGGAGAAAATGAACTGGAAGATAAGACTTACATAATAGGCCTGGATGATACTTTTGCTCCAATGGGCTTTAGAGACACTAATGGAGAATTGGTAGGCTTTGACGTTGACCTTGCAAAGGATGTTTTCTCAAGACTTGGAAAGAAGCTTGAATTTCAACCTATTGACTGGTCTATGAAGGAAACAGAACTAAATGCAGGTAACATCGACATGATATGGAACGGATATTCAATCACACCTGAAAGAGAAAAGGCTGTAGCCTTATCCGATCCATACATTGAAAGTGGTCAAGTTATAGTAGTAATGAAGGATTCAGGAATCACAAAGAAGAGCGATCTTAAAGGAAAGACATTAACTATCCAAGCAAGCTCATCAGCTTTGGACGCTTTAAAAAAGGAAGGAGAAGTATTAAACAACCTCGGTCAACCCCCTGTAGAATATGCAGATAACTTGGAATGCTTCAAGGACTTGGAAGCTAAGAGAAGTGATGCAATGTGCATAGATGAATTATTTGCAAGATACTACATCAGCAATCAAAAAAATCCTGATGACTACTACATTCTTGAAGAAAACTTGGGAGCTGAATCCATGGCTGTAGGTATCAAAAAAGACAATACAGCTCTAGTAGATGCTATTAACAAAGCCTTAAAGGAACAAAAAGAAGACGGAACTTACGATAAAATTTACACTAAGTGGCTTGGTAAAAAATAGGAGGATATGTTGGAAATTTTAGATGCACTAATGCCTTTGTTAAGTGAAGGCTTTATAAATATTACAAAGGTCTTCTTTCTGACCCTTGTACTTTCAATTCCCTTGTCTATTCCTGTAGCGATGGCAAGGCTTTCAAAGAACAAAATCTTATCAAAGCTTGTGGGAATGTATATTTACTTGATGAGGGGAACTCCACTTTTGCTTCAACTGATGTTTATATTTTTCGGTCTCCCTTTACTGCCGGGAGCAATAACCCTTGATAGATTTACAGCAATTTATGTTGCCTTTATTTTAAACTACACTGCCTACCTTTCAGAGATATTTAGGGGAGGAATTCAATCTATAGATAAGGGGCAGTGGGAAGCGGCAAAAGTTTTAGGTGTGTCTAAGCCTTACACTTTTATAAAAATTATCTTACCACAGGCCTTTTCAAAGGTAGTTCCTGCCGTATCAAATGAAGTAATAAACCTTGTAAAGGATACATCCTTGACATATATCTTAGGTATAATGGACCTTCTAAAGGCAGCAAGGTCTATATCAAACACTATGGCAAGCATTGTTCCTTATGTAATTGTCGGCATAATTTACCTTATAATAATAGCTGTTTTGACATACATTTTGGATAAGGTTGAAAGAAAAGCACAGTATTAGGAGAGCTTATGGAGTTAAAAATTAGAAATTTTAAAAAATCTTACGGCGATAAAGTAATTTGGAGCGATCTTTCAGCTGATATGTACTCAGGAGAGATTATATCTGTCCAAGGAAGGAGCGGGGAAGGAAAGACTACCTTCCTAAGAGCCTTGAACGGACTGGAAAAATTGGACGACGGCTATATAGAAATAGACGGTAAAAAAATTAATCCAAGCGAAAATACGGGCGATAACAGAATATTCGGAATGGTTTTTCAAAACTTTAACCTTTTTCCACACAAGACAGTTTGGGAGAACTTGATATTTGCTCCTGAATTTCACAAGATGAATAAGGATGAAATTACAAGAAAGGCTAATGACCTTCTTGATGCCTTGGAGCTTACAGAACACAAGTATAAGCTGCCTAAGCAATTATCAGGTGGCCAATCTCAAAGAGTGGCTATAGCAAGGGCAAGTATGCTCGATCCTAAGGTAATGTGCTTCGATGAACCTACATCAGCCCTTGATGAAGAGTCTATCGAAAACTTTCAAAAGGTCCTCGAACCCCTAAGACAAAAACAAATGATCATAATAATAGTTACTCACGACGGTAACTTCGCAAGATCTATTTCAGATAAGATTTTACACATAGAAGACGGAAAGTTTAGAGAAGAAGTCTTAAGTAATTAAAAAGCTTTACGCTTAAAAAAATAGCAAATCTAAAATTAAAATCCTCACTTAAAGCTGATCGAAAGTTTTATAAACTTTTCGGTCAGCTTTTTCACTTTGAAAAATTTTAAAATTACTATAAAAGGTTAAAGGGCGTAGAGGATTATTTTTAAGTTAAACGATCTTATTAAGGTATTGAAAGTGGGTGGCATAAAAGGTAAACTATAATAAGAAAAGGTGAGATTATGAAAAAGTACGGAATGACTAAGTATGATATCGCTTTAGGAATCGGCCTTGTGATTTTTTCTGTAGCTTTATCTATAATTATGAATATAAGCGGGGCAAATTCAGATAATAAATATGTAAGCATCCAAGTAAATGGAGAAGAGATCCGGGAGATCAGACTACCTGTCGATGATTATGAATATAAGGTAGATAATAAGTATGGGAAAAATACAATACATATAGATGGAGATAGCTGTCACATGCATGAGTCCGACTGTAGAGACCAGCTGTGTGTTTTAAAGGGAAATATAAGTGAGGTTGGAGGCATGATAGTTTGTGCCCCTAACAGGCTTGTAGTCGAGATCAAGGCCTACAAGTCAAATCAAAATGATATAGATGTGGTAAATTACTGATGAAAAACTTACACCTGCCTATTTTAACTGCCTTTGCCCTGGTTGTAAGTCTCTTTGAGTCGGTGATTCCTATCCCTGTGCCGATCCCTGGGGCCAAGCTTGGCTTAAGTAACATGGTTATCCTAACTTGTCTTGTAGTTTTCGGTCTTAAAGATTCTCTAATAATTTCAATTTTTAAATCAATTCTGCTTATGTTTATGACAGGTTCTGTAACAAGCTTCTTTTATTCTTTTGCAGGAGCTCTTACATCGGCTCTGGTAATGTATCTCGCTTATAGATATCTTAGTAAGTACCTTTCTCTTATAGGAGTCAGTCTTTTAGGAGCTTTCAGCCATAACCTATCGCAGGTTAGTGTTGCGGCTATAATGCTTACGAATGCGAGGATATTTTCTTACCTTCCGGTACTTACAATAATGAGTATATTTACAGGTTTTTTTGTAGGCCTGTCTTCTAAGTATTTAACTAGGGCTTTATTTAAAAATAAATATATAATGGGAAATAAAAATGAGAATAAAGGATAAGGATGTAAATTCAAGACCAAGAGAAAAGATGAAACTTAACGGAGTTGACAGCCTAAGCGACTGTGAACTTATGCAGATAATTCTTAAGACCGGGACTAAGGAGTGCAGTGTGGAAGACCTTTCATCCTTAGTTTTAGACAGCATAAATAATGGAGGAGACTGCATAGAAGAGCTGATGAATATAAAGGGAGTCGGCCTTGCAAAGGCAACTTCAATAGTTGCAGGTATTGAACTTGGAAAGAGGCTCGCCCTAAGAGATAGCATGAAAAAGGTGACTGTGACAAATCCGAAAACTGTTGCAGATATTTTTTGCCAAAAAATAGGCAATGAAAGTGTCGAATACTTTTATGTTCTCTTGCTAGATACTAAAAAGAGTATAATATCGATCGAGCTTATAAGTAAGGGAACTATAAATGCATCTATAATTCACCCTAGAGAAGTTTTCAGACAGGCTATAAAGAAAAATGCCGACTCCATAATTTTAGTCCATAACCACCCATCTAGAAATCTCACCCCATCAAAGAGCGACATCGATATTTCAAAGCGACTTATAGAGGTCGGAAAACTTGTGGGGATAGAGGTAGTAGACCATATTATAGTCACAAGATGTGATTTCTTAAGCATGAAGAAAGGAATGTATATATAAAGATGGCCATATTTAAATTTTATCAAGAAGCTATAGGCATTGATATGGGCACTGCAAATACTGTAATTGCAGATAAAAATGGAATAATACTTGTAGATGAGCCAAGCCTTGTCGCCATTAATTTAAAAGACTACGAGGTAGTTGCCGTAGGGTCTGAGGCTAAGGCTATGATAGGCAAGACTCCTGAAAATATAGCTGTTATAAGTCCGATAGAAAATGGAGTTATAGTAGACTATGAATCAACCTGCTTTATGCTTTCCTCCTTTATAAAGAGGGCAAGACCTTCATTTAGTCTTTTTCAACCCGATGCTCTCGTGTGCGTATCGTCTCGTCTTAGTGATGTCGAAAAGAGGAGTGTAGAAGACTGCGTCCACCAGGCAGGAGCCAGAAGGGTAAAGATAATAGATGAAAATATTTCAGGCCTGAGAGGAATGGGCTTTGATGTAGATGAGGCTAAGGGAAGACTTATCTTAAATATAGGAGCCGGCAAAGTAGAAGCATCTCTTGTAAGTCTTGGAGGTCTGGTAACAAGCCATTGTGAACCCATAGGTGGAGAATCTATCATAACTTCTATCAGACAGCTTTTAAAAAGGGACTATAATTTAAACTTAGGATTTTCAAATGCTGAAGCAATTTTATTTAAAATAGGAAGTCTAAATAGCGAAAGAGAAAATAATACCATGCTGGTATCAGGAAATGACCTCTTATCAAATATGCCTAAAAGCCTGGAAATAAGTTCAAAGGACATAGCTCCATGTATACTTCCTGTGGCTAAGGCCTGTATAGATTCGCTTAGGAAGGTATTGGAAAAGACTCCGCCTGACCTTTCAGCCGATATAGTTGCTGATGGGATTTATATGGTAGGAGGGCTTTCCTATATCGATTACCTAGCTGACTATATAAAAGAAATAGTTAAGATGGAAATAAATCTTGCGGAAAATCCCCTAACTGTTTGCGGAGTAGGGGCAGGTTTATCACTTCTGAAAGAGGAAAAGTAATTGAATAAGTATAAATACAACGGAAAATTGAAAAAAAACATATACTTTATTACAGTTAGCCTTATTTTAATATTTTTGATAGCCTTTTCAGCCAATAGGGGGAAGAGCCTGGGAAGTAATATAGTTGGGACTATAACATCTCCTGTAAATAAGGTTTTTTACTTTGTAAGCTCTAAGACAGCGGCAGCATTTGAATCCGTTTTCGGATCAAGGCAAATGCGAGCAGAAAATGTTTCACTTAAGGAAGAAAATGCCGAGCTCTCAAAAGAAGTCGATGACTTAAAGAGGATTGTATCTCAGAGGACCTACCTTCAGGAAGAATATGAGTTGATATCAAAATCCAAGGACATAAAGACCAAGGCTTTAATAGCCGGAAAGGAACCCGGAAATCTCTTTACAAGCTTTGTAATAGACAAGGGTAGCAAGGACGGGTTGAAAGTAGGAGACGTAGTTGTCCAAGCGGTATCCTCCCAAGGTGATATAGAAAAGGGACTTGTGGGTCTTATAACCGGGGTCGGATATAACAATGCAAATGTAGAAGCCATCATCAACGACAACAACAAGGTCGGCTTTATGATAGCCAGGACAGGCGATGTGGGAATTATAGATAAGGCTGACGCTCAGCTCTTAGAGGGCTATATGTATGATGAAAGCAAGGATGTAAAGGTAGGTGACAGGGTAGTTACCTCAGGCCTTGGGGGAGTTTACCCTGCAGATATAAAGATAGGAGAAGTCAGCGAAGTCAGCTTTGATGAGACAAGTAACAAGAAAATGATAAAGGTAACTTCAGCCATCAAGTTTAATAATATGTACAGGGTTATGGTTTTAGACGGAAGAGGGAAGTAATGAATAAGGTTAAAATAGCTATCATAATATTAATCAATCTAATCCTACAGGCTACTCTTATTTCAAGACTACCTGTCTACTCAGTCTATGCAAATTTTTCCATCCCCATCCTTGTAGCCTTATCTATAGGCTTCGGTGAATACATAGGGTCTATATCAGGCCTTATAATAGGCCTTATAGAAGACCTTATCTTTTCCCCTGTCATAGGGGTTAGGGCTCTTATTTATTTTACCGCAGGCTTTTTAATAGGAAGTAGTGAGGCGGGGATAAACAAGAAGGACCCTAGAAGTGGAATGATCATTACAGGCTTTTTAACTCTTTATTACACTATCGTATACTACATAGTAATCTTTATAACCCAAGGGCAAATAGACCCCTCCTACCTTAAGGGGCCTATTTTCATAGAGCTTGTATTAAATGTGATCACTTATTTTATAATCTTTAAGATATTTAATAAGATTTTTGAATTCCCCAAATTTAGGTTGAGGTAAAGATGAATAGGCGAAAGAAATTTATAAAAAAATTAAATAAGATAGACAGGTTTGACTTTGTAGCTATATGTCTTGTAATTTTTATGCTTATCCTGGTATCAAGACTTTTTTACCTGATTGTAGTTAAAGGATCCTACTATAGCGAAATAGCCGAAAATAATAGGCTAAGAGAGATAAGAGTAGATGCTCCGAGAGGAAACATTTATGATCGAAACGGAAACATCCTTGCCACTACTAAAAATGTTTATAAGTCTGTAGTCTATAAAAATCTCATTAAGAAAGATGATGCCGAGGTAAAAAATGAAAAGCTTCTGCGCTTATCTAGAATTTTAGAAGAAGACGGGGCAATGAGTGCAGATGAGTTTCCTATCAACTTAAATGCCTTTTCCTATGAAAACTTAGACGACTACACGGATAAAAATCCTACTGACAAGGTTGTTGATATAATCAAAGATAAGAAGCTTATGGATAGCCTTATCAAAAAGACCTACAGCCAGGATACAAACCAAGGCAAATATAAAAAGTCTGTCTTAGATTTTGTCCTTAACTCCCTAAGAGCTAAGGGGATAGACTTTAAGTTAAAGAAAGATCCTTTAAAGTTTGATACAGAGGACGAAAACACAAAGGAACTTATGCAAGAGTATGAGATAGATGAAAATGCTGATGTTTACTCTGCTATAGCCAAGATAGTTGCCGATGATTCTTCTATAATAAGGAAGATGTGCTCCGATGATGTAATAAGGTCTATAATCTACGATGGCCTAAAGGAAAAAAATCTTCAGGATAATATAATCCTAATTGATATGGAATTTGACGACCGGGAAAAATACATAGACAAAAAAGTTGAGCTTATGGGATATTCTGACAAGGTAACCTTTAAATCAAATGCCAAGGATGACTTTATAAATATCACAGATGAAAACAGCCTTGCAGATATCCTTTCCTATGTCCCTGAAGATGGAGAAAATCTTCCTATCCAAAAGGCTCTTGATATTTTAAACAAAAATGGTCTTAAAATCGACCTTTCCTATGAGCTTGCAGACAAGGATGATCAAAAAGTTATCTCCTTTAAAAATGCAGCAAGTGAAGACCCTATAGGAAATCTTGTAAAGGGGCTTAGAGAAAAAAAACTTGTAGCGGATTTCTTAACTGATGATGAAATAAAATTTGTGGCTCAGGAAGTAAACACAGATAAGGGGCTTAATCTTTCTATAAGCGTAAATGACTGGGAGTACTCTTACCTGAAAAATATAAATGACCTCTATGAAAAATTTGATATCGATAGGGATAAAAACGTTAAAGACCTTTATGCAGCTATGCTTGAAGAGTATAAGTGTAACGTATATTCAAAATATGACGGCCTTAACCTCCTTGCCATTTATAATAGGCTTGAAAATCTAAATGCTAAGGAATATATGCCGGTATCCATAAGTTATAACCTAACTGAAGAATCGGTAACAAGTATTGAAGAAAACTTCTCGACCGATTCAGGAATAAGCGTAGAAACAGAACCTATCAGGTACTACCCTAACGGAGAACTTGCAGCCCATGTACTTGGCTATGTCGGAAAAATTTCAGGAGATGATGAAATTCAAAAGTATATCGAAGAAAAAGGATATGCCAATGATGAAATTATAGGAAAGACCGGAATTGAAGAAAGCAGCGAAGGAAGCCTAAAGGGCAAGGACGGTTCTATAAGAGTTTTAGTTGACAGCAAGGGAAATCGGATAGAAACCATCTCTGAAGAAAAGGCAATCCCCGGTAATAATGTATTTTTATCAATCGACAAGGACATCCAAAAGGTCGCTGAAAAATCCCTCAAGCAGACAATCGACTGCATAAGGACAGGAGATAGCTACAAGTCCGAGTGGGGAGAAAGGTATATAAATAAGTACTCCAATGCGGCCAGCGGGGCAGCTGTTGCAGTTGACGTAGAAACAGGAGAAGTCCTGGCCATGGCATCCTATCCGTCATACAATCCAAACCTCTTTTCTACAGGGATATCTGCAAGTGATTGGAAGAGCTTACAGGCAAAAGACCCTAAAGATCCCCTGTCTCCAAGACCTCTTTACAATATACCTATGCAGGCAGCCCTACAACCCGGCTCTATTTTTAAGCTGGCAAGTTCACTGACAGCCCTTGAAGACGGCTTTGATCCCTACTATGAAATTCCTTGTGGAGGCTACGTAAATGTAGGTGGGTCAACCTTCGGCTGTTGGATATGGAACGAAGGAAAGGGAACCCACGGAAGCGAAAATGTTTTTAGGGCTCTTAGAGATTCCTGCAACTATTACTTCTACTCGCTTGCCCTGGGAGAAGATCAGAGAAGGGGAGTTGATATAGGTTACGAGCTAGGGATAGACAGCTTGCTTGAAACAACTAAAAAGTTAGGTTTAAATGAAACTACAAATTTGGATATAAATATTCCAAGGGAAGCCAAGGGAACAGTCCCTGACCCTAACATAAAGACAGACAATCAAGAAGCTATCTTTAGAAAGTTCCTTGAAAATAATGCCGGAAAATACCTTAAGGAAGATACTAACTTTACAGATGAAGAGCTAAAGGAAAAGATAGAAATAATTGTTTCTTACATGTATGACGAAGAAAGTCAGGACAGGAAGAAACTTATAGAAAATCTAGACTCCTTAGGATTTGATGCAGAAAAAGTTTTAGACGGGGAAAAATCAAGTTTTGCCGATAAGATAAAATTTGACTATCTTGACCAAGCCTCATGGAATATAGGAGATATGCTAAACGTTGTGATAGGACAGGGGCAAAATGCCTACACTCCTTTGGAAATGGCAAGATATATGTCCTGCTTCGTAAATGGTGGATATAAAAATAATCTTTATCTGATAAATGAAATCAGGGACAAGGAAAACTTCAAACTTATCTACAAAAATTCACCTGTAAGAGAAAAGATAAACCTAAAAAACGACCAAAACTTGGAATATGTAAAAGAAGGACTGGAATCATCAGTAAGTGAAGGATATGAAAAAACCTTATTTGAAAAGTTTCCTATGGGAGCAGGAGTAAAGACCGGAACAGCTCAGGTCGGCTATAATCCTTCAACAGGTCAAGAGTACGATAACAACTCCTGGATGATTTCCTTTGCCCCGGCTGATAAGCCTAAGGTTGCAGTTGTAAGCGTTGTTATACAAGGCGGAGACAGTGTAAATAATGGACCTATGACCAGGGATATCTTGGCAGCAGCCCTTAAACTAAAGCCTGAAGATGCTGATAAGTATGATGACCAAGGGGATAACGGCGATAATGGTGAAGACAATGAAGAAAACAACACCGAAAATGAAAATAATGAATGATAGGAAGAGATATGATTAAGTTACAAATTGATTCGGAAAGTAAAAAGAAGGCTTTGATTATTCAAGGCCTTTCTAATTTATTAGACAAAAAAGTTATGATCTTAGATCTAGATCATCCTAGTAGACAGCTGGAGTATGGCCTGGGAGTTGAAGACCTTATAGTATATGACATCCTAGACCTCCTTTCAGGAACTTGTGACCTCGAAAAGGCAAAGATAGGGGTAAATGAAAGGGTAGACCTTTTGGCCTCATCCATAAAGCCTGAAAAGTATGACAGCGACCTTCAAGACTACAAAGATTTATTAGAAGACTTGGAAAGTCAAGGCTATGACTATGTAATCTTTACCAAAAACCCGGGCCTTGTGATGGATGAGAGACTTGCCTGGGGAGACATAGAATCCTACAGCACTGAGAAAATTTACCAGATAGTGGACAATAAAAGGTCATCCGATGCGACCTTTATAGGCAGGCTGACTTATAAGGACAGATATGACCTGATGATCGACTCTTATAGCGATACAGTAGATGATGACTTAAAAGAAGTATTGGATAACTATATAAATAAAAAAGAGGCGAAGCTAAGTCTTCTTGACAGAATCTTTAGAAGATGAGATATTTATTTTTTCAAGATGGAAAACTGGGGCTTTTTGACAAAGCTCTTATCTTCATAAAAGACATAGGAGATAGAGTCGGAAATATTTATATAGCAAAGGTCAGCAAGTATGATAAAAATTTAAACGCCTACTTTGTAAATTATGAGGGAAATGACTTCGGCTTTTTAAATAAGACAAAGTATCTTGGGGACTTAAAGCCTGCCGACGAAATTCTTCTTCAAATGACTAAGGACAAGGTCGGCAAGAAACTCCCTAAATTTACAAGCAAGATAAGCATAAGAAATAAGGACCTGAAATACATCTCAAAGGGCAGGTTGACTTTTGAAGAAGGCACATCAAAAGCCGATATTAAATCTTTTAAAAAAGACTTTGACTTTAAAACCGGCTATGTCTACAAATGCTTCTTTAAAAAAATCAAGAAGAAAAAATATCTCAGGTCGAAAAAATAAATAAGATAGTCGCATACCTCGATAGGGAGAAAAAATTTTTTCCTATTCCTAGGCTTCTCTATAAAAATGACAGGATAAATTATTATATCGATAAGTACCATCCTGATTTTATAAAGACAAACGATAAGCTTATCTACAGATCCTTTAAAGACCTCATAAAAGTTTCCTATGATGAAAACTATGACTATCATTATGATGAAAATTTAAGTCGAGGACTTATAGAAAAAGATGAAAGAACCATAAGTCTTTCAACAGGGGTGCAGGTCCTAGCGGAAAAGACTGAGGTCATGTGGGTTGTAGATGTAAACTCTGGCGAGAACATAAAAAAAGATGACTTTCTTGCTATAAATATCGCTGCTTTGAAAAAAGTTCATCAACTTATTTACTTAAAAGAAATGGCAGGGATTTTAGTAGTCGATGCTATAAGCCTGGATGACTATAAAGACCTTTTAGACTTTATAGATCAAGAATTTAGCGAAGAAAACATAAAATTTCATGGCCTTAGCAACTTAGGTCTTTTGGAATTTACTATAAGGCTTGACTTTTAAGGGCAAATAAGTTATATTAAGTGAGTGTGTAAACCGCACGGGCAGGGTATTAAAGCATGGCACCCTCTCCCGGCGAGTCTTAAATATGAGGAGGTGCACAATGTACGCAATTATACAAACAGGTGGAAAACAATACAAGGTTGAAGAAGGACAAGTAGTAAAAGTTGAAAAGATAGACGCTGAAGTTGGTGACAAGATTGAATTTGATCAAGTCCTTTTAATTTCAGGCGATGAAACAAAAGTAGGAAGTCCTTTATTAGAATCCGCTGTAGTTAAGGCTGAAGTTTTAGGTCAAAAGAAAGCAAAGAAAGTTATAGTTTTCAAGTATAAACCTAAGAAGAACTACAGAAAGAAAAAAGGACACAGACAACCTTATACAGAAGTTAAAATCGAAAAAATAGAAGCTTAATGATAAGTGTAGATATCGAGTTTGATAAGGGAAGGATAGTTAAGATAGAGTCTGTAGGTCACGCCGGATTTTCAGATTACGGAAGTGATATAGTTTGCAGTGCTGTAAGTGTATATCTTATCAATACGGCAAATTCCTTGACAGACTTGGTCGGTTTAAAAAACTTGGACCTTGATTTTTCTTCAGGTAAGGCTCTTATAAAGATCAACTATGAAGACATTAAAGATGAGACCGAACTTATCCAAACAGATATTTTAATGAAATCACTTTTATTGGCATTAGAATCTATACGGACACAGTACAGAGGTAATATAGAAATAAATTATCGGGAGGTGTAAAATGATAAAATTAGACTTGCAATTATTTTCAAGTAAAAAAGGGGTATCCTCAACTAAAAACGGCCGTGACTCTGAATCTAAGAGATTAGGTAGCAAAAAAGGCGACGGACAATATGTTCTTGCCGGTAATATCCTAGTTAGACAAAGAGGAACAAAAATCCATCCGGGTAACAACGTAGGTAGAGGTGGAGATGACACTCTATTTACAAAGATTGACGGAGTTGTAAAATTCGAAAGAATAGGCAAAAATAGAAAACAAGTTTCAGTATATCCAAAAGAAGCTTAATTATGATAAGAGTAGAGGCAACACCTAGCTTGGTGTTGCTTTTTTATTAATCTTATTTAAGAGATGGATATTATTTGATTGAAAGGAAAATAAATGTTTATCGATATAGCAAAAATCGAACTTAAAGCAGGTAAGGGCGGAGACGGAGCTGTTGCCTTTCGAAGAGAGAAGTATGAGCCTTCGGGAGGACCTGCCGGTGGAGACGGAGGAAATGGTGGCTCGATAATAGTAGTTGCCGATGATGGAGTAAAGACTCTTGCAGATTTTCGCTACAAATCCGTATATAAAGCTCAAAGCGGAGAAAACGGAAAAAATAAAAAGCAGCACGGCAAAAATGGAGAGGACCTTTATATAAAGGTTCCTGTGGGAACTCTGATAAAAGACTTTAAGTCTGACAAGATTATCTATGATATGAGAAGAAATAAGGAAGAGTTCGTCATCTGTAAGGGAGGCCGTGGAGGCAAGGGTAATACCCACTACAAGTCATCTATAAGACAGGCACCGAGATTTGCGGAGCCGGGAAGTCGGGGAGAAGAAAAAATTATAAAGCTTGAAATAAAATTACTGGCAGACGTAGGTCTCATAGGGCTACCGAATGTCGGCAAGTCAACCCTCCTTTCTGTTATCTCCAACGCCAATCCCAAGATCGCAAACTATCACTTCACTACCTTGGAACCGAACCTGGGAGTATGCAAGGTAAATGAAAAAAGCTTTGTAGTTGCAGACATACCGGGCCTTATCGAAGGAGCGAGTGAAGGACTGGGACTGGGTCACGACTTCTTAAAGCACATAGAAAGGACAAGGGTCTTGATCCACCTTGTAGATATATCAGGCTCTGAAGGAAGAGACCCCATCGAAGACTATGAACTTATAAAAAAGGAAATGGAATCCTACAACGAAAAGATAAATGAAAAGAAGGTCATAGTTGCCTTAAATAAGTCCGACATAGACTCCGGTGAAAATATCAGAAAGTTTAGGGAAAGATATGAAGGTGAAGTAGAAGAAATCTTTGAAATAAGTGCAGCTACCGGCAAAAATGTAAGAGAAATGATATATTACCTGGCAAATCTTTTAGAAAAAATGGGTCAAAATGATTACGCTACCTATGACGAAGAGTATGAATACTTCGAAGAAGAAAAGCAAGCAGACTATACCGTAGAAAGACAGGAAGACGTCTTCTTTATCACAGGACCTCTGATAGATAACCTGATCTATAGGACAAACTTTGAAGCCTACGAATCAGTTGACCACCTTCAAAAAGTTTTAGAAGACAAGGGAATTATAGCAGAGCTTAAAGAACAGGGTGTCAGCGACGGAGACACTGTAATCTTAGGCGATGTGGAATTTGAATACTACAGTTAGGAGGAAAAATGATAAATTCAAAGCAAAGGGCACAGCTAAAAAAAATCTCTCACAGCTACAAGCCTATAGTAAATATAGGCAAGGGAGGAGTATCTGAAAATACCATAAGACAAATTGACGAAGCCCTTACAAGCAGGGAACTTATAAAAATAAAGGTCCTTAATAACAATCTTGACGATAGGGATTTTATAATAGACTCTATTTTAGAAGGAACAGGGGCTGATTTTGTAAAGTATATGGGCAGTATCTTGACTATATATAGACCGTCCGAAAACAAGGTTATAGATCTTGAAGACTAAAAAAATAGGGATATTCGGAGGCACCTTCGACCCTATCCACCTGGGCCACCTGGCCATAGCCATGGAGGCTGTAAATGAAAAGGGACTGGATGAAGTTTGGTTTGTCCCTGCAGGCCTGCCCAACTTTAAACAAAATAAAAAGCTTACCGACAAAGCTGATCGCCTGGCAATGGTAGAACTTGCCATAGAAGGCAACGACAAGTTTAAGGTCTTTGACTACGAAGTTAAAAGCGATCAAGTAAGCTACACCTATAAAACCTTAGATTATATAAAGCAAAACTACGAGGGAGACTTTTACCTTATAGTAGGCGAAGACTCCCTTATGAGCATCGAAAGCTGGGAAAAGGCCGAAACTTTTTTATCAAATACAAAAATTTTGGTTTGCTCAAGAAATATAAATTCTCAAAGAAATATAGACAAAGAGATAAAAAGGCTTAAGGAAAAGGACTACAGGGTAGAAAAAATTTCTTTTAGAAATATAGATATATCCTCGACCTTTATAAGAGATAGGATAAGAGAAGGATTTGATGTAAGATACTACCTTGATAACAAGGTATATCGATATATAAGAGATAGGGGCCTATATGAAGACTAAGGAAATAGAAAAAAGATTAGAAAAAGTTTTATCTGAAAAAAGATATAAGCACGTCTTAAGAGTCAGGGACAAGGCTATCGAACTTGGCAAACTTTATGATTTGGACCTTGAAAAGCTCGAAGTCGCAGCCCTCCTTCATGATTGCGCCAAAGAAAATGAAGAGACCTACCTTAAAAAGTACAGGGAAGACTTCGAAAGACTGAAAAAAGAAAATCCTGATCCTGACATGGACAATAAAAAAACTCTCCACTGTGCCCTAGGAAGGATTGTAGCTGAAAAAGAGTACGGCATAGAAGATCCTGACATCTTAAATGCCATTCAAAACCATACCAGTGGAAGGGTAGGGATGAGTGACTTTGAAAAGCTAATCTACCTTGCCGACAAGACAGAAGACGGGAGAGACTATCAGGGAGTAGATGAAATCAGAGAGCTCTCTGAAAAGAATTTGTCAAAGGCTATTGCAAAATCTATAGATAATACATTAAAATACTTAATAGATAGCGGATCTCTTATAACCGGTAAGGTAATAGAGGTAAGAAACTACTTAATAGAAAACGAAAAATGATTGAAAGGATATTTGATGACAAAAATTGATGAAATAATTAAGGCAATCGACGATAAGTTGGGTAAGGATATTGTAAAGATAAATCTGAATAATGCGATTGTGGATTATTTTATAATTACCAGTGCAAATGCTCCTAACCACGCTCAGTCAATAGCTGACAAGGTCTTAGAAATTTGTGACCAAGAAGGCTATGAAGTCTTAGGAGTGGAAGGATACAGCGAAGGTAAGTGGATCCTTATAGATCTTAATGATATAGTTGTGCATATTTTTACAGAAGAACAAAGAGCTTTCTATGATATAGAAAGATTATGGGCTTAGCAATTAAGGGCAAGACTCTTAATAATATATAGGAGGTAAATAATGAAATTTTTACATTCAGACAAGGCACCTGCAGCAATAGGACCATATTCACAAGCAACTTGCGAAAAATGTGGAAAAACTATCTATGTTTCAGGTCAATTACCAATGGTAGATGGAGAGTTACAAACAGATATCAAAGAAGCCACAAAAGCATCTCTTAACAACATCAAGGCAATCTTGGAATCAGAAGGAGCTAAGGTAGAAAATATTGCCAAGGTTGGAGTCTTCATGACAGACCTGGGACAATTTGCGGACATGAACGACACTTATGCAAAATTCTTCGGTGACCATAAGCCTGCAAGAAGTGCAGTCCAAGTAGCAGCTCTTCCAAAGGGAGCCATAATCGAAATCGAAGCTATAGCAGTAGTTGAATAAACTTACTTAAATTACTCGCCTCTTATGGTGAGTAATTTTTTTGTGCATTAAATTTAACTTAAAGGATAAAATATTAGCTATGATTTCATAAACTTAAATTAAAAAAATTATAAGGCTGAAATTTATTTTTTGCTTAAAGAATAAAATTTAATTTTAATCAGTCTGCCATAAAAATTTTATAGATAACAAAAAGAACCTTGCCCTTAAAAATTTTCCACTTACTCTGTTAATTTTTAAAAACTCTTCCTTATTTTATTTTAAAAATCCAAATGATATTGCTTTAATTTCTTTAACAAAGCCTATAATAAGCTCGTTTAAGAGTCTGATAGAAGGACATAAATATAAATAACTATAAAATTCAATTAATTTTTAAAAAGTGTTTGAAATGTGTAGAAAATATGATATAATTCAGTTACAGAAGTTGATACTGGTAAACAGAATTTAACCATATAAAACTAGGATTTGAATTCTGTATTTTCTTAGGACTAGTCATAAGAAATCCTGTATTTGTATCAACTTAAAAAATTATATATATATTTTTAGGAGGAGACATATGAAAAACAAAAAAGTACCTTACTTAGTATTAGCAGCAGCAATGGGTATCGCTGTACCTGCAGTTACTCAAGCAGACATTCCTAACGCAGAATGGATAGGAGATTCATACGTAGAAGGCGAAACAGTAGTCGGAGAAGGTTATGGAGAAGATTATGTAGAAGATCCATATGTAGAAGGTGAAACAGTAGTCGGAGAAGGTTATGGAGAAGATTATGTAGAAGATCCATATGTAGAAGGTGAAACAGTAGTCGGAGAAGGTTATGGAGAAGTTTATGTAGAAGATCCATATGTAGAAGGTGAAACAGTAGT
>JAXFOR010000005.1:0-233728 GCA_034180305.1 Finegoldia sp. | reverse complement strand
AAAAAGAGGACAAGAGCAACTATAGCTAAGGAGTTAGGTTTAGATCCTGTGGCTGAAATGATCCTTAATAATGCCGACATAGATGATATTAGAAGAGAAGCTGAAAAGTATGTTGAGGGGGAAAAACTGAAGGATGCAGATGAAGCTATAGATAAAAGTTTGGATATTATAGCTGAATTTATTTCAGAGCAAAAATTATTCAGAGACATAGTTAGAAATTCTTTTATCGAAGAAGGTCTTATAGTTACAGAAAAAAAAGAAGACAATCCTACATATGAAATGTACTATGACTTCAGTGAAAAGGTAAAGGATATAAAGTCTCATAGAATTTTAGCCATCTTTAGAGGAGAAAAGGAAGGATTCCTAAAAGTAAACATCTCCTTAAATGATGATTACAATATATTTAAAATTCTTAGGAAGTTATCAAGATCTAGCAATGAAGAAGTTCACAAGCTTTTAGAAAAGGCTACCAAGGACTCTTATAAAAGGCTTTTAGTTCCTTCTATAGAGACTGAAATAAGAGCTCAGTTAAAGGAATTTGCTGATGATGAGTCTATAGGAGTTTTTAAAAATAATTTAAAGCCATATCTGATGCAAGCTCCTATAAAAGAAACTGCGATTATAGGTTTGGATCCCGGCATAAGGACAGGGTGTAAGGTTGCGGTTATTTCCGAGTATGGTGATTATCTTGACAGCGGGGTTATTTATGTAGCTGAAGGCAAAAAGGACTTGGCACAAGCTGATAAACTTTTAAAGAGATTTATAGATAGGTATGGGGCAAAGCTTATAGCTATAGGAAATGGAACAGCATCAAGAGAAACCGAAAGATATGTGGCAGATTTTCTCGACAAGATAGACGATGAAGTTTACTACACAATAGTTAATGAAGCCGGAGCTAGCGTATATTCAGCATCCAAAGTTGCCATAGAAGAATTTCCTGACCTTGATGTAACTATAAGAGGAGCTATATCCATAGCCAGAAGGATACAGGATCCACTGGCAGAACTTGTTAAAATTTCACCTGAAAGCATAGGAGTCGGTCAGTATCAGCACGATGTTAACCAAAAGAAGTTGCAATCATCCTTGGAAGAAGTTGTTGAAGACTGCGTAAATAGCGTAGGAGTAAATATAAATACAGCTTCCGGCTCTCTTTTAAATTACGTTTCAGGGCTTACTAAATCCATGTCAAATAATATTCTTGAATACAAGAGTGAAAACGGTCCTTTTACTAACCGTAAAGAAATTTTAAAGGTTAAGGGAATAGGACCGAAAGCCTATGAGCAATGTGCTGGATTTTTAAGAATACCTGAAAGTGATGAAATTTTAGATAATACTGAGGTTCACCCTGAAAGTTATGATATAGCTAAAAAGCTTATGGATTATGACTTGGACAAGATAGATGTCAAAAAACTTTCAGAGGAATTGGATGTAGGAGTGCCGACTTTGGAAGATATTATAAGTCAGCTTAAAAAGCCTGGTAGAGATCCGCGTGAAGAGATGCCTAAGCCTATTTTAAGGCAGGATGTTTTATCCATAAACGATTTAGAACTAGGAATGCAGTTAAAGGGGACTGTAAGAAATATAGTAGATTTCGGTGCCTTTATAGATATAGGAATTAAAAATGACGGCCTTTGTCACATTTCTCAAATGAGTAAAAAGTTTATAAAAAGTCCTAGAGAGGTATGTGAGGTAGGAGATGTAGTTAATGTTAAGATAATAGATATAGACAAGGTTAATGGTAAGGTAGGCCTATCCATGAAGTAGATTTGTAAAACTTATATTACTTTACAAGAAAAATATTACTATGATAAAATCATAGCAATTGATGAAATTATATTATTATTTAAATTTAATGTTTAGATGAAAATAAAAAATTTTTTTATTTTTATAGGGAGGTTAATTGTATGAAGATGGATAAATTTTACATGCCTACGCTTAAAGAGGATCCACAAGATGCTGAAATAGCCAGCCATAAGTTATTGGTAAGAGGTGGATTTATCAGAAAGACAGCGTCAGGCTTGTATTCTTATTTACCTTTGGGATATAGAGTTGTTAGAAAGATAGAAAATATAGTTAGGGAAGAAATGGATAATTTCGGTGCTCAAGAAATTCATACTTCTGTTTTACAAGACAAGGAAATATGGGAAGAGTCAGATAGATGGTCCAACTTCGGTCCTGAAATGTTTAAGGTTTATGACAGAAACGACAGACAGTTTTGCTTAGGACCTACAGCTGAAGAAAATTTTACAAATTTGATCAAGGGTGAAATAAAATCTTACAAGCAGTTACCTCTAAATATTTATCAAATTCAAAACAAGTACAGGGATGAAAAGAGACCTAGATTCGGTATAAACAGGTCCAGAGAGTTTCTTATGAAAGATGCTTATTCTTTTGATGTAGATGAAGAAGGCATGAGAGAAGCTTACATGAATATGTGGAGAGCATATAAAATCATCTTTAACAGACTTGGAGTTGAATACAAGATAGTTGAAGGAGACAGTGGAGCAATGGGAGGAAATGCTTCACACGAATTTATAGCCTTAAGTGATGTGGGTGAAGGAGTAATCTACTATAGCGAAGATGATCAGTTTGCAGCCACTGATGAAAAAGCCCGTGTAAACTACAAGGTTGATGATGTAGATAAGGAAATGAAAGATCCTGAAAAAATTCTTACTCCTAACTGTAAGACTATAGAAGATGTAAGTGACTTTATAGAAGTTGATAAGGCTCATTGCCTAAAGGCTGTTGACTTGGTTGTTAAGGGAGAATCTATAATAGTTTTTATACCTGGAGATAGGGAATTAAACGAAGCTAAGTTGATCGCTCATCTTGGATGTGCTGAGCATGAAATAGAAAAGATGGATGAAAATACAATCACAGAAATAGGATCTTTTCCCGGCTATACAGGACCTATAGGTCTAAGAGATGATGTAAGACTTATAGCCGATAGACGGGTAAGCGAGATGAGAAATTTAGTTGTAGGAGCTAATGAAGAAAATCATCATATTAGAAATATAAATTACGGCAGAGATTTTGAATGTGAGCTTGTAGATGACCTTCTTATGATAAAAGAGGGAGATACAGATGCTAATGGAAAGCCTTTAATCTCAAATAGGGGAATAGAAGTAGGTAATATCTTCCAATTGGGAACAAAGTATTCCAAGGCTTTAGATGCCAAGTTCTTAGATGAAAACGGCAAGGAACAATTTTTCCAAATGGGATCTTATGGTATAGGGGTTACTAGAACAGTATCAGCCATAGTAGAACAAAATCATGATGAAAAAGGAATTATATGGCCTTTAGTTGTTTGTCCTTACCAAGCAATTGTAACTATAGTAAATGTTAAAGATTCGTATCAAGCTAATTTGGGTGAAAGGATTTATGAAAAGTTATTATTAGAAGGAATAGAAGTTCTTTTGGATAATAGAAAGGAAAGAGCGGGAATTAAATTTAATGACAGAGACCTTATAGGTATTCCACTAAGGATAACTGTAGGTAAGAAGGCCGGTGAAAATATAGTAGAATATTCTGAGAGAAAAGACATGGAAAATTTTGAAATGCAAGCAGAAGACGCTATAGATAAGGTTTTAAATGTTGTAAGTTCATCTCTTAGAAAATCTTGTAAATATGAATAAAGATAATAATTAAGCCGGAGTTTATCCGGCTTTTATTTTGAAATTTAATTTTTCTCTTCTATGTTTCTTATAGCAAGGTCAGGTTCTAACCTATCCAAAAGTTCCAGGGAAGCTAGGATATTATTTCTTGACTCATAGTCATCTAAGTCTAAGTTTACAATTTCATTTATCTTATTTATCCTATAGACTATGGAATTTCTATGGATATCTAATTTTTGAGAAGCCTTTATCAGGGATCTTTCTTCCATAAGGTAGTAGTAGAGAGTCTTTAAAAGGTCTCCTCCATTATCTTCTTCATATTCTTTTAGCTTTAGGATTTTATCTGAAATAAGAATTTGTGAGTACTTATTTGCTCCCATTAAATCATAGCCTATTTCATAGATATTATTATTTAGAAGGCTGTTGATCTGAAGGCCATTATAAATCAGGTTATTTGTAAGTTCATAAGCATTTTTCAGATTTAAAAGATTTTTATTTAAAGATACATACATAGGATCGAGCTTATATTTATTTATAAAGTAAGTCATTTTTTCTTTAAGATCCCAATTATCTTTTATATCCCTATTTATTATTATAAGTAGGTTGTTGTCTAAAATTATAGAAAACAACCTGCTTGTATAGTCCAAGGCGAATTGATTACCATGGGTGAACATTTCCTGGTACTTAAAGAGGCCTCCGTTTAGCTTTATAGTTACTAGGAGGTAGTCATCATTTAAACTCCAGCCTATATTTTTTAGAATTTTTTCATCCTTATCACTGAAATTACCATAGACTAAATTTTTAAGTGTAGGATATATATCTTTTTTTGAATCAAGCAAATTTTTTACATTATCATATAAAAAATCAGATATTATTTCAGATAACTTTATAAATTCACTGTCGTAGTCCTCGTTGAAATCTTCTAAACCTAGATACGCAAAAGTTTTAGATAAATTTTTTCTTTTAACTTCCAAGGGATAAAGTTTGTTAACTGTGTAAAAATTAAAGGGATTTTCAATTAGTTTTTTATTTGAATTTAAAAGACAAATTTTAGAGTCAAAGTAGCTAGATATATAAAGCAATAGGTCGTTTATTGAAGATTTATTAAGCATTTTTTGATAGAGCTTGGAATAAAAAAGAGAGTAGTCACTTAAGATAGAATTTACTTGATTGAAAAGTTCAAACATATCTTCCTTTACCACAATAAGGTTATCATAGTCATCCTCATAATCAATTTTTTCATCGTCATTAATTGCTAAGATAATATTACAGTTTTTGCTTTTATTTTCAACAAAAGTCTTTTTATCTAATATATTGATAGAAGTCTCTGATTTATCAATAGTATTGATAAATGCCCTTTCAATCTCCCTATTTATTTTTAAATTCTCGTAAAAAATTTCTCCATCAAGCCTTGAAGCCAAAAAAACTATATCCATTTAATCACCTTTAATAATTTTTTTTTTTGTGATATCATCTATTAGATAAATTCTAACACAATTATTAGAATTTTAAAATGATAAGGAGATTCATATGAAAAGAACAGCGATTATACTCATGATCATAACAATAATTTCTAAAGTTGTTGGATTTTTGAGAGAAAGTGCAATGGCATACTACTTTCCAACTACAAGTGCGGTCTCAAATGCCTTTGTTCAAGCACAGAAATTACCGGTTGTACTGATCAGCCTCTTGGCTGCCAGCATTACAACTTCATTTATACCTATATACAATAGGGTTGTAGAAAAAGATGGAAAGGTAAAAGGAGATGTTTTTACATCTAATGCAAATAATATATCAGTTGCTCTTACGATTATATTACTTGTTATATTAGAAATATTTGCTCCTTTCGTTGTAAAATTATTTGCACCCGGCTTTACAGGTTATACTAGAGAACTTACTATAAGCTTTATGAGACTTAGCATGATAGCTATGATCCCATCTATAATGGCCTGCGTATATAGAGGATACTTAAACGCTAATGATCACTTCTTAGTCCAAAATTTACAGGGATTTATACTTAGTTTAGTTTTAATAATTTCTATGGTTATTTCAACTAAATATAACAATGATATGATAGTCGGCATAGGTTTATTAGTTGCCAGCTCTCTTCAATACTTACCATTTATACCTGCTTTAAAGGCCAAGGGCTACAAATATTATCCTGTATTTGACATTAAAGATGAAAATATAAAGATGATAATCATCTTATCAATTCCTGTCCTCTTAGGGGTAGCTGTAAATCAGATTAATGCAGTGGTTGACCAGTCTCTGGTAACCTTGTTCTCAGATAAGGGGGCAACTATACTTAATTACTCCTTTAAACTTGTGGAATTTGTATCGGGGGTTGTAATTACAAATATATCAATTTTAGTCTACCCACAATTTTCTAAATTTGTAATAGGAAATAAGATAGACAACCTAAAGGAAGCTGTAATGGGTTCATTTTCAATGATATCCGTACTTGTATTTCCTTGTACAGTTGGACTTATGGCCCTATCCCATCCGATAATTCAACTTTTATATTATAGAGGAGAGTTTACAGTTCATGATGTGGATATAGCTGCAGCAGCTCTATTTTTCTATGCTATAGGAATTATGGGAATTGCTGTAAAGGAAATAATATCAAAGGTGTTTTACTCAATGAATGATACCAAAACTCCTACTATAAATTCAGTATGGATGGTGCTTGTAAATATTCTAGGAGATATCTTGCTTGGTAAAATGTATGGAATAGCAGGCTTGGCCATGGCGACAAGTATATCCTCTTTATTCGGATCTATTACCATGATTATGAGATTTAGGAAAAAGTTGGGAAGTTTTAAGAGTGTTGAAAGCTACATAAAAGACATTATAAAAATGTTTATAGCATCTATTGTAATGGGACTTGTTGCTTATTTCTTATATACCTTTATGGCATCTTCTTTGAACTCAAACTTAGCTTTGATGGTATCTATAGCTGTTTCAGGTTTATCTTACCTGGGCCTACTTGCAGTCTTAAAAGTAAATGAATTGAATTTATTCTTAGACTTATTTAAGAAAAAGATAAGAAAGAAATAATTGACTTTTTCTATAGGCCTTGATATATTAATATAAATTGATAAATAAAAACTGAGATGAAAAGAGAGCATTATCCTCCATATCAAAGAGAGGCAGGGGCTGGTGTGACTTGCTATATGAGATAATGAAGACATTTCTGGGTTGGATTTACCGCTAATTGCGTTATTATTATAAAGTGAGGTTTACCTAATTAGGGTGGTACCGCGATAACTCGTCCCTTAACTGAGGAGGAGTTTTTTTATTTTAGGAGGATTTTATGGAAGAAAATAAATTGCACAGAAGCCATATGGCAGGCGAGCTTAGAAAAGAAAATATCGGCCAAGAAGTTACTCTGATGGGCTGGGTTAATAAAAAAAGAAACTTGGGATCTTTAATATTTATAGATCTTAGAGATATAAGTGGTCTTAGTCAGATAGTCGTTAATGAAAGTGACAGTGAGCTTTTTGAAATTGCTGATAGCACCAGAAATGAGTTTGTCCTTGCAGTGGAAGGGCTTGTAAGAGAAAGAGAGTCTAAAAATCCCAATATAGCTACAGGAGATGTAGAAGTGGTAGCTAAAAATATAGTTATCCTTGATAAGTCAGAAGTTCCTCCTATTTACATAAAGGATGATGACGATGCTCAGGATGCTGTAAGATTAAAATACAGATATCTGGATTTAAGAAAAAGCTCTCTGCAAAAAAATCTTATCTTAAGATCAAAGGTTAACAAAATAGTTAGAGACTATTTAAATGAAAATTCATTTATAGAAATTGAAACTCCTTTTTTAGGAAAGGCAACTCCTGAAGGGGCAAGAGACTACCTTGTTCCAAGTAGAATAAATGAGCACAAGTTTTATGCCCTTCCTCAATCTCCTCAAATTTATAAGCAGTTACTTATGGTTGCAGGAATGGACAGATATTTTCAAATAGCAAAATGTTTTAGAGATGAAGACTTAAGGGCAAACAGACAACCTGAATTTACTCAGATAGATATGGAAATGAGTTTTGTAGATCAGGAAGATATAATTGCTCTAAATGAAGGTCTTATAAAAAGAGTTTTTAAGGAAGCTATAGGGGTAGATGTTCAAACGCCTATAAAAAGACTTTCCTACAAGGAAGCTATGGAAAGCTATGGATCAGATAAGCCTGATCTTAGGTTTGGCTTTAAATTACAAAACATTACTGATCTTGTAAAAAATTCACAGTTTAAAGTTTTCTCTGATGCTAGCGAAGAAGGAAAATCAGTAAGATGTATCAATATAGGAAATTATGAAGACCAATATTCAAGGAAAAAAGTCGATAAGCTTGAAAGCTTTGTAAAAGAACATGGGGCAAAGGGACTTAGTTGGATTAGAGTCCATGATGGAGAAATCCAATCACCTATAAAAAAATTCTTATCAGATGATGAAATAAATGCTATCTTAGAAAGAACAAAGACAGATGAAAATGCTTTAATTTTAATTCTTGCAGATAAGGATAGCATAGTATTTAATGGTATTTCAGCTTTAAGAAACAAGATTGCAAGGGATTTAGATATTATAGATAAGGATGAGTATAACTTTGTTTGGATAGTTGATTTTCCTATGTTTGAATATGATGAAGATGAGGGAAGATTTGTTTCTGTCCATCACCCATTTACTATGCCTAATGAAGAAGATATTAAATATTTAAAAACAGACAAGGCTAGGGTAAGAGCAAGGGCCTATGATATAGTCTGCAATGGAGATGAATTGGGTGGAGGATCTATAAGGATAAACAATTCAGACTTACAAAGAGAAGTTTTTGAAGCCCTTGACTTAGATGACAAGACAGTTGAAGAAAAATTTGGATTCTTTGTTGAAGCCTTTAATTACGGAGCACCTCCTCACGGAGGATTAGCTTATGGTATGGATAGGCTTATGATGCTTCTTACAAAGACCGATAATATAAAAGATGTTATAGCCTTCCCTAAGACACAATCTGCAACAGATCTTATGACTCAGGCACCTGGCTTTGTTTCCGAAGAACAGTTGGATGAATTAAATATAAAATTAGATTAGTTAAGCTCAAAGCCGGAATCTATTAAATTTTTCCGGCTTTGATAAATAATATTAGAAAAAAAGTTCTAATTATTTATATTAATTATATAAGCGAACTTGATTTATTGCCCTTATAAGTATATAATTGGATTACACTGTTATAATTCTAGATTATAGTCAGGAGTGATATTATGACAAAAGATGGAATTGTAGTTTCTACCAATGACAATAAGGCTACAGTGATTATAAACAGATCTTCTGCGTGTGGAGGAAGTTGTGAATCTTGTAGTTCCTGTAGTGAAAATAAGGTTCAAACTATAGTTTGTGGCAATGAAATAGGTGCGAAGGTTGGGGATAACGTTATTATATCCTCAGAAAAGACACCTTTAGTAAAACTTACAGTTCTGTTATATATTTTACCACTTTGTTTTTTTATTGTAGGCTTACTGGTAGCATACACAACTTTAGAGGGAAAAGTTTCCAATGTGGAGATGATTTCATTTCTAATAGGATTAGTAGCCTTACTTGTGGCTTACGGTTTAATAGAAATAATTGATAATAGATTTTCAAAAAATCAATTAGTAAATATCACAAAAATAGTAGGAGGAATTTATGAGTGAATTTAGAGAAGAGTTAAAGAATTTTGACCCGGATATCTATGGATACATAGAAGATGAAGTTAACAGACAAAACAGTGGTGTTGAGTTAATAGCATCTGAAAACTTCGTTTCCAAGGCTGTACTTCAAGCAATGGGTAGTGAATTAACTAACAAGTATGCTGAAGGTTACCCTGGAAAGAGATATTATGGCGGTTGCGTAAACATAGACAAGGTTGAACAAACAGCTATCGATAGATTAAAGGAATTATTCGGTGCAGACCATGCAAACGTTCAACCACACAGTGGTGCTAATGCAAACATAGCAGTTTACAATGCCTTACTTCAACCAAATGATACAGTTTTAGGTATGAACCTAAATGAAGGTGGTCACTTAACTCATGGTAGCCCTGTAAATGTTTCCGGTAAATTATATAACTTCGTTGCTTACGGACTAGATCCTGAAACAGGAGTAATTAATTACGATAAGGTCAGAGAAATCGCTTTAGAAACTAAACCTAAAATGATAGTAGCAGGTGCTTCTGCATACCCACGTATCATTGACTTTGAAAAATTTAAAGAAATTGCAGACGAAGTTGGGGCTTACTTAATGGTAGACATGGCTCACATAGCAGGTATAGTTGCAACCGGAAAGCATCCTAGCCCAGTTCCATATGCAGATGTAGTAACAACTACAACTCACAAGACTCTTAGAGGACCTAGAGGTGGAGCTATCTTATGTAAAGAAGAATTAAAGAAGAAGATTGACAGTGCTGTATTCCCTGGATTCCAAGGTGGACCATTGGAACACGTTATAGCTGCAAAGGCAGTAGCTTTCAAGGAAGATGCTCAACCTGAATTTGCAGAATATATTGACCAAGTATTAAAGAATGCTAAGGTGATGGCTAAAGGCTTCCTTGATTACGGTGTAGACCTTGTAACAGGAGGAACAGATAACCACTTAATCTTAGTTGACTTAAGAAAATTCGGTATTACAGGTAAGGAAGCAGAAAAATTATTAGATGAAGCACATATCACTACTAATAAGAATGCTATCCCTAACGATCCTGAAAAACCATTTGTAACTAGTGGTCTTAGATTAGGTTCTCCAGCAATGACAACAAGAGGATTTAAAGAAGAACAATTCGAACAAATTACTAACTACATGATTGAAGTTCTTTCTAAGAAGAGAGCTCCTGAAGAAGTAGGTAAGGACGTTCTTGATTTAATGAAAGATTATCCTCTATACAGAGACTAATAATTATAAAAAAAGTAGTCGTGGCTTTGGTCACGGCTATTATTTTTTATTGTATATAGGATTAAAATTATGATATCATTTACAAGAGTGAGGTGATATTATGTCAAAACCTGTAGTTGCTATTGTAGGCAGGGCAAATGTTGGTAAGTCAACTTTGTTTAATAAGCTTATAAGAAAAAGGGTGGCTATTACTCAAGATGATCCCGGAGTAACCAGAGATCGCTTGTACCAAGAAGCTGAGTGGAATAACAAATACTTTACTCTAGTTGATACCGGAGGCTTGGAACCGAACAATGAGGATGGACCTATAAGTCAAAATATAAGAAAACAAACAGAACTTGCTATAGAAACTTCTGATGTAATCTTATTTTTGGTAGATGGAAGGCAAGGACTTAATCCGATTGATCAAGAGGTCGCAAGTATATTAAAAAGATCTCACAAGGATGTTATTCTGGTAGTAAATAAAATAGATGACATCAAATATAAAAACGAAATATATGATTTCTATGAGCTGGGATTTTATGATATTTGCCCGATAAGTGCAGAAAATTCATTAGGACTTGGAGATTTGTTAGATGAAGTAGTAAAAAGGTTTCCTGATGACTATGATACAGATGAAGAATCTGAACTTAGTAAGGTATGTCTTATAGGAAAGCCTAATGTAGGAAAAAGCTCTCTTATAAATCATCTTCTAGGAGAAGATAGGATGATAGTTACAGATATAGCAGGTACTACAAGAGATAGCATAGATAATGTAGTCAGTTACAAGGATAAAGAATACCTATTTATAGACACAGCGGGCCTGAGAAGAAAAAGCAAGGTAGTAGAAGATGTTGAGAGATATTCTGTTGTAAGAACTCTTTCAGCTATAGACAGGTCAGATATTTGTGTTCTTATGATAGATGCAACAGAAGGTGTAAGTGAACAAGATACAAAGATATTGGGCTATGCACATGACCAGGGCAAGGCTATGATTATAGCTGTAAATAAATGGGATCTTGTAGAAAAAGACACTAATACTATGCAAAAATATGTATCGAGCATAAAGAACAAATTATCTTTTGCCCAATATGTTCCTATCGTATTTATAAGTGTAAAAGATAATAAGAGAATTGATAAATTGTTCGATGCCATGGAATTAGTTGACAATAATTATTCAATGAGGATAAGTACGGGCGTTTTAAATGATATAATATCAAGGGCAGTCCTTTTAAATCCACCACCTTCCGATAAGGGGGTAAGGTTAAAAATCTTGTATGGAACCCAAATTGAAGTAAGACCTGCCAAGTTTATGATAGTAATAAACAAAAAAGAGTTAATGCACTTTTCCTATCAGAGGTATCTTGAAAATCAAATAAGAGAAAATTTCGGCTTTGAAGGTGTACCTATATTTTTTGAATATAAGACCAGAGGTAAATAATTTTGAAAATTTTATTTTTGATAATTATAGGATATTTCATCGGCAATATTAATGGAGCTATTCTTTTATCTAAAATTTTATATCATGAAGATGTAAGGTCAAAGGGAAGCGGAAACGCAGGTACAACTAATGGACTTAGAAATTATGGTAAAAAATTTGCGATAATTACCTTTATGATAGATTTTTTTAAGGGGTTTATTTCAGCTTACATAGGATATAAATTACTCGGAGAAATAGGTATTCCTATAGGAGGAATATCGAGTGTAATAGGCCATATTTATCCGATCCTTTATGGCTTTAGAGGTGGGAAAGGATTAGCTTGCTCTGCGGGTGTAGTTTTGATGATATCACCTATTTTTCTTGCTGTTATGACAACTATATTTGCCTTGATTGTTATCATATCAAGATATGTATCATTGGGAAGTATAAGTATTGCCATTTTGGTGATGCTTTATGGTTTATATAATATAATCTTTAAAAAAGAAATTTATGCGGGAGTAACCTTTGTTATATTAGGCTTTATTGTATTTTTTAAGCACAAGTCTAATATTCAGAGATTATTAAATAAAACAGAAAGTAAAATATTCTAAATAACTAGGAGGAATTATGAAAGTATTAGTAATTAATTGCGGTAGTTCATCATTAAAGTATCAATTATTTGATATGGAAAATGAAGAAGTTTTATGTAAAGGTTTAGTAGAAAGAATTGGGATTGAAGGATCAAAATTAACTCATAAGGCAAACGGTAAAAAGTTAGAAATTGAAGAAGCTATGGAAGATCACAAAGTAGCTATCAAACATGTATTTGATGCTTTAGTTGATGAAGAATACGGGGTAATTAAATCCTTAGATGAAGTAGGAGCAATAGGCCACAGAGTATTACATGGTGGAGATGCCTTAACTCAATCAACTATAATTGATGAAAATGTAAAGGCTAAGATCAAAGAATTTATAAAATTCGGTCCTTTACACAACCCTGCTAACTTAATGGGAATTGAAGCTTGTGAAGAAATAGCACCTGATAAGAAAAATGTAGCAGTTTTTGATACAGCTTTCCATCAAACAATGCCTGCTAAGACTTACATGTATGGTATTCCTTATGAATATTACGAAGAATACAGACTTAGAAAATTTGGATTCCACGGAACAAGCCATAAGTATATCACTGGAAGAACAGCTGAACTTTTAGGTAAAAATCCTGAAGATTTAAATATAATAACTGTACACTTGGGTAACGGTTCTTCTATAGCAGCTGTTAAAAATGGAAAATGTTTTGATACAACAATGGGCTTAACACCACTTGAAGGTTTGGTAATGGGTACTAGAAGTGGGGATATAGATCCTACAGTAATGACATTCCTAATGAATGAAAAGGGATATTCAGCAGACGAAATGAATCAAATCTTAAATAAGAAGTCAGGGGTTCTTGGAGTATCAGGATTAAGCTCAGACTTTAGAGATTTGGAAGAAGCTGCAGATCAAGGAAATGACAGAGCAAAATTAGCTTTAGACATGTTCATAACAAGAGTAAAGAGATTTATCGGTGGATACATGGCTGAACTAGGACATGTAGATGCTATTTCATTTGCAGGTGGCATCGGAGAAAACTCTGTAACTATGAGAGCTGATATATTAGAAGGAATGGAAGAATTAGGAGTTAAGCTTGATCCACAAAAGAATGATACAAGAGAAGAATCTGTTATATCTGCAGATGATTCTAAGATTAAAGTTTTAGTAGTACCTACAAACGAAGAACTAATGATAGCCAGAGATACATTAGAATTAGTTAAATAATTTGTTGACATAGGCTAATAATTAATATATAATAGTTCCGTTATTTGTAAAAATACGTAAAAAAATCTAAGGAGGTGTAATAATGGCAGTACCTAAAAGAAAAACTTCAAAGACTAGAAAAAATAAGAGAAGAGCATCTTCTTATAAACTACCAAAAGTTACAATAACTACATGCAAAAATTGTGGAGCTATTAAGTTACCACATAGAGTATGCCCTGAATGCGGATACTATGCAGGTAAACAAGTAATAACAAATGAAGAATAATATATAAAATTTTATTCAGTCAGCCTTTAGAATTATTATAGTTCTAAGGGCTGATTTTTTTGTAAAAATATTAAATAGGTATTTGTAAAAATTTTTATAGAGACAATTTATTAAAAAAAGCGTAAGCAAGGGTAAAAAAAATAAGGCAGGTAAACTGCCTTACTGTCCTTTTACTTAAAGTAGCTTTCTTCATAAGGAAAACTATTAATTAACTCTCCTATAACAAAAACTCTATTTTCAGCATCTTGTGTAGGGATATCACAAGTCATTAAAGAAATAATAGGTTTATTATTATATTGTTCAGTCATATCATCTTCCAACATATAAAAGGCATATTGATCTGTCATTACCTTATCTATGACTTCATATTCGAAAATTGTATCCTTATCAGTTACAAATATTTTTTGTCCTTTAGTAAGGTTGTGAATTCTACTGAAAAGAGGACCGTTTTTACTTACATAGTGACCTGCCAGTGGATAATTTCCAACTCCCATTTCTTGATCTTCTCTCATTGTAGCTGAACCTGAAAGTAAATGTTCATCAGTTACTCCATAGTTTATAGGTAAGCTTATATCTTCATCAGGAATTATAATTTGACCTATAATTCCTTCTTGATCTATGCTTGTAAAATTCATAAGAGTATTTTTTGTACTTATGTTATTTACGGCATCAAAATTGTTTTTAAATTCCTTCTTTTTATTTGATACCATCTGCTCATGGCTTACATCTTGACTTATATCCTTATTGCTGTAGTATGTCGGGATGAATCTTCCGGCAAAGTATGCTCCAAATAATAAAAGACCAAGTGTTATCAAAAATATACCAAATTTTTTTCTCATTTCAAACCTCGTTTTTAAAAAATCCACAATAATTTTATCACTAGTATTTTTTTTAGTAAAGAGCACCAGAACGTATAATCGAAACATATATAACGTTTGAAAAATAGCCATTTTATAGGTACCATTAAAGTAAAAGGCGATAAGTGGTT
Organism: Finegoldia sp.; assembly: GCA_034180305.1. Taxonomy (GTDB): domain Bacteria; phylum Bacillota; class Clostridia; order Tissierellales; family Peptoniphilaceae; genus Finegoldia. The sequence goes on along the minus strand of JAXFOR010000005.1, from coordinate 218,737 downwards.
TATAGTGGAGGGAATATGTTTATAAATGAATATTACCACAATTTGGATGAAAAAGGTAGAATCACCATGCCCTCCAAGTTTAGAGAACAACTAGGCGATGAACTATTTCTGACGAAGGGGATGGAAAAATGCCTTTTTTGTTATCCTAAAACCGGTTTTTACATATTAACAGATAAGTTAAATAAACTTTCTTTGACAAGGAAGGAAGCGAGAGCTTTTTCCAGAATGTTTTTTGCAGGAGCATCAAATCAGAAATTTGATAAGCAAGGAAGATTTTTAATTCCTAAAAATTTAAGAGAGTATGCAAATATTACAAGTGATGTAGCCATTATAGGGGTTTCATCAAGGATAGAAATATGGGATAAAAAGGCTTGGGAAGATTATTCAAATCTTAATTCAATGAAATTTGATGAATTATCCGAACAAATAGCAGATTTAGATTTATAGGTGAAGTTATGGAATTTAAGCATAAGCCAATTATGTTGGATGAATGTATAGAAAATTTGAATATAAAAGAGGATGGAATTTATGTTGATTGCACTGTAGGAGGTGCAGGCCATTCTAAAGAAATAGCTAAGAAGCTTAATAACGGAATTCTCGTATGCTTCGACCAGGATAAGGAAGCCTTGGAAGTAGCAAAAAAACGTTTAGTTGAATTTGATGCAAAGATTTACTTTATAAATGATAATTTTGCCAACATAAAAGAAGACCTAAGTCAGCTAGAAATTGAAAAAGTTGATGGAATTTTGATGGATATAGGGATGAGTTCCTATCAGATAGATCAAAAGGAAAGAGGCTTTTCTTACATGCAAGATGCTCCCCTAGATATGAGAATGAATAGGGACAATTCTTTGACAGCCTTTGATGTGGTAAATCAATATTCCGAAGAGGATCTTACATATATTATTGAAAAGTACGGAGATGAATCTTGGGCAAAGAGGATTAGTGAATTCATAGTAAGACAAAGACAAGAAAGGCTTATAGAAACTACCTTTGACCTTGTGGAAGTCATAGAGAAAGCAATTCCTAAAAAGGTTAGGGATAGCAAAAAGGGTCATAGTGCTAAAAAAACTTTTCAAGCTATAAGAATTGAGGTTAATAAAGAGTTAGAAGTTTTAGAAAAGGGTCTTAACGATGCTATTGACTGTCTTTCAGATGAGGGGAGGATTTGTGTAATAACTTTCCACTCTCTTGAAGATAGGATAGTTAAGGATATTTTTAAAGAGAGAGCAAAGGGATGCATATGCCCACCTGAGCTTCCTGTTTGTGTATGTAATCATAAGCCTGAAGTCAAAATTTTAAACAGAAAACCTATAGAACCTAGTCAAGATGAGCTGGAAAGTAACTCTCGTGCAAGAAGTGCAAAGCTTAGAGTAGCTGAAAAGATAGTATAGGGAGCTAGTTATGGAAGAGAGAAAAAGAGAGGATAGAATAAGAGTAGACTTGGACTTCCCTAAAGAAATAGAGGTTAGAAGATTACATAAAAAGAAAGAAAAAACAGATAAAAAAATACTTACCCATTTTATGAAAATGATTTTTGTAGTAACATTTTTATTGTCAGTACTATGCTTGTATAGAGATTCTTACATAAGCAAATTGGATAGTCAGATAGTATCAAAAAATGCAGAAATAGAAAACAAAGAGGCAAGTAGAGATAAGATATATAGTGATATGGGCAAGGACTTAAATATTTCAAAGGTAGAAGATGTCGCAAAAAATTCTTTAGGAATGATATTTCCAAGAGAAGATCATATCATATATATTGATTTAGAGGATTAATATGAATAGAAATCTTAAAGGAAATAAGATTAATCATTTTAAACATAAGTATAATAGCAATATTGTACTTATGTTTATTATTTTATTTATAATTATACTTTTTATACTTTTAAAATTACTTTACTTACAATTTTCTCCCGGCGGAGATAAGTATAGAAAGTTTTCAGCTCAACAGGTAAACGACGTTGTAGAAGTAAATGGAGATAGAGGGAAAATATTAGACTCTAAGGGAAATGCCTTAGCTGAAAATGTAAAGTCAAATAATCTTTATATTAATTCGAGCAATATTAAGGATGAGGAAGTAGATCAATTAGTTAATCTTCTTTATTCTAAACTTAATCTTAATAGGCAAGAGCTAAAAAAACAGGTAGAAGAGCATAAGACAAGCTTGGTAAAAAAGTCTTTAAGTCAAGATGAAATTAAGTATTTAGAGAGTGTAGATGAGAAGTTTAGTAAATATATCTCTCTAATCCCTGAAACAATTAGAAATTATCCTAATAATAACAGCTTATCAAGCACTATAGGTTTTTGTAACCTTAATTTAGACGGAGTAACAGGCCTTGAAAGTTACTATAATAAAGATTTAAAAGGCGAAAAGGGCAAAAAATTTCTCGGATCTAGCTTAGAGAGCTTAGGAAATTCTTCAGAAGATAAGGCTTATATTACAAATCCTAAGCCTGGTAATAATTTAAATACAAGTATAGATTTAACAATTCAAGGTTTTGTAGATGAGGCTGTGGAAGATCTTGTTAATGACTTTAAACCAAAAAGTGTAAATATAATCGTATCTAATCCTAATAATGGAGAAATACTTGCAGCTCAGTCATACCCATCATTTAACAACAATGATCCCAAAAATATAAATGAAATTAAGGCTCCGGCTGATCAGCTATCAGAAGATAAGATAGACTATAACGAAATTTGGAAAAACAGATCCATATCACAAACTTATGAACCTGGGAGTGTTTTTAAAACTATAACAAGTGCATCAGCTATAGAGGATAGTGCAGCCAACGATAAATCAGAATACTATTGTAACGGTTTTATTACAGATATACCCGGAGTAATAATAAGATGTGAAAGCTGGGCAAATCCTCACGGACAACAAACTTTCCAAGAGGCCTTTAATAACAGCTGTAACACTTCATATGTTAAAATAGCCAGGGCCTTAGGAAAGGAAAACTTTACTAAGTACATAAATGGATTTGGATTTGGGAAAACTACGGGAATAGACCTTCCTGCAGAAGAAATAGGCATAGCTCCTAAAAATACAGGAGAGATAGATCAGGCAAGGTTAGCAACTCTATCATATGGTCACGGAATTTCCGTAACTCCTATGGAAATGGTCAAGGCTTTAAATGCTGTTATTAACGGAGGATACATGATTAACCCTCACATAGTAAAATCTATTACAGATCCTGAGGGTAATCTTATAGAAGACTTAAGTCAAAGTCCAAGCAAGCAGGTTATATCTTCACAAAGCAGTCAAAAAATGCTTAAGATGTTAGAGGGGGTAGTAGAAGACGGGAGTGCCAGATCTACAAAAGTCCCTGGATATGGAATTGGGGCAAAGACCGGAACTACAATAAAACTTGTCGATGGAGAGTATACAGACGACCTTACAGTAGCAACCTTTTTCTCAGCTTTTCCTATTGATAGACCGGAATACAGCATATACATAGTTGTAGATGAACCACAAAGAAAGAGTGGAGGGGCCGTAGTATGCGGACCTACTTCTAAAAAAATAATAAACAACATAATAAACTACAAAAATATTCCACAAGATAGAAAAATTGATGAAAATGTGCAAAAGGTTGAAGTACCTGATGTAGTAGGTTATCAGCTTGATAAGGCTGTAGAAATTTTGGAAGAATCAGGGCTTAATTCAAGTCTAATAAACATGGGAACTGATAAGACTAAGGTTGTTAAATCACAAGAAATTGATCCTTATACAAGTGTTGAAAAGGGAAGTATAGTAGGACTTGAAACAGAGGATTCCTCCAAGACATCTTTTAAGATGCCTGATCTAGTAGGATTTAAGTTAGAAGACGCTAAAGATCTTTTAAGTGAGTACCCTATTAACGATATAAAAGTTGTAGGAAAGGGAGAGGGAAGTGTTGTTAAGACAAATCCTGAAGAAGGAGCTTTAATAGACCCAAATTCAAATGTGGAGATTTTTTTGGAGGATAAAAAGGACTAAAAATATTTTAAACAATTCCTATATGTTATAATATCAAAGGGGGAATATATGGATATCAGAAATAAAATTTTATTAGCTTTTTTAGTTTCTACACTTATATCAATTTTTTTAGGCAATTTTGTTATAAAAAAACTTAGAAAGATGCATATTGGTCAGGAAATTAGAGATGATGGACCTAAAACACATTTTTCGAAGGCGGGAACACCAACTATGGGCGGGATAATCTTTGTCATAACTATTTTAGTTACTCTTTTAATATTTAAGGCATTTTCAAAGGAATCTGCCATAGGAGTATTTGGAATGCTGGCCTTTGGGATGATCGGATTTATAGATGACTTTAAGAAACTTGTTATGAAGAGGTCTTTGGGGCTAACAGAAAAGCAAAAAATAATATTCCAATTTGTATTTGCTATTGTGGCTTGTATTTTTATTAAGGCAATGAACCCTGATTTTAGCAAGCAAGTAATTCCATTTTTAGGTAAGACTGTTAATTTAGGATTTTTCATATATCCTTTCTTAATATTTGTTTTTATAGGAACAGTAAATGCGACAAATCTTACAGATGGTTTGGATGGACTTCTTACTACTGTATCCCTTCCGATATTTTTAGCTCTTAGCATAATATTTTTGACTATTTCTATAGAAATATCAAGTTTTTGTGCTATCTTTGCAGGATCACTTTTAGGCTTTTATGTCTATAATTCAAATCCTGCCAGGGTATTTATGGGAGATACAGGTTCTATGGCAATAGGAGGGGCTTTAGCTCTTATCATGGCCTATAAGGGTATGATTTTTTACCTATTAATACTGGGAGCTATCTATGTTATAGAAGCTATGTCTGTAATAATCCAGGTAGCAAGTTATAAGCTTAGAAATAAGAAGAGGGTGTTTTTGATGAGCCCTATCCACCACCACTATGAGTTAAAGGGATATCCTGAACAAAAGATAGTGGCTGTATTTTCTGTTATATCTGCCTTACTTTCTGTATTGACAGTTATAGATTTTATGTAGGTGATTATGGAAAAAATAATAGTTTTCGGTTTAGGCGTAAGTGGAATATCTACTGCCAAAACCCTTAAAAAATTCGGCTATGAGCTTGGAGTTATAGACGATAAATTAGACAACAATAAAAAAAAAGTTATAGATGACTTAAATCTTAAGCTAGTAGATGTAAATGATGTCGGAGAATATGATACCTTGGTAAAAAGTCCCGGAATAAGGATGGACAATATTGTAGTAAAGACTTGTCTTGATAAGGGACTTGATGTCATATCAGATATTGAATTAGCTCAGGTTCTATTTCCAAAGGCCAAGATAGTAGCTATAACAGGAACAAATGGAAAGACAACTACTACAAGTCTTGTAACTAAAATCTTAAATGATGGCGGCTTTAAGGCCATAAGTGTAGGTAACATAGGGGTAGGTTTGCTCTGGGAAATGTATCAGGCATCTGATGATACGATTTTCGTTTTAGAATGCTCAAGCTTTCAACTTGAATCAACCAAAAGCTTTAAGCCTAAGTATTCTGCGATTATAAATATAAATCCTGATCACTTGGATTGGCATGGAAGTTATGAAAATTACATAGAAGCAAAGAAAAAAATATTTAAAAACCAGGATGAGAATGATTTTTGCGTCTTAAATTATGATGATGACTTATACCCTAATCTAGATGAGCAATGCAAGGCAAATAAGTTTAGAATTTCTATGACAGAAGAATTGGAAAAGTCTTCTTATATTAAAGATGATAAGATTTATTTTTCTGATACACAAGAAGAATTTATAATAGCGACTGAAGATATTAAATTAATAGGAGCTCACAATTATCAAAATTGTCTTATAGCAGTTAGTCTAGCTAGGCTTCTCGGGGTTGAAAGCGAATCTATCAGAAAAAGTCTAGCTGAATTTTCAGGAGTAGAGCACAGACTTGAATTTGTAAGAGAACTTGACGGAGTTAGATACTATAATGATTCAAAGGGAACAAATGTAGATGCCAGTATAAAGGCAATTAATTCTTTCGATGGAAATATAATATTATTAGCGGGTGGCTATGATAAAAAAGTAGAAATTGATGATCTATTTATAGAAGCTAAGGGCAAGATAAAGTCTATGATTGTTATGGGAGAAACAGCTGGTTTATTTGCTACAAAGGCGAGAGAGTACAATATAAGTGACATAAATCATGCGGATAATATGGACCAAGCTGTAAAGCTTGCAAGAAAACTTGGAGAAAAAGGGGATGTCGTATTATTGTCTCCTGCGAGTGCCAGCTGGGATATGTATGAGAACTTTGAAGCAAGAGGAAAAGAATTTAAAGATATAGTGAATAGCCTATGAGTTTTTTTAAGGGATTAAGCAAGGAAGGGTTAAGAGTATTATATATAACAATTTTTATGACCTTGTTCAGTGTAATAATGGTATACTCATCAAGCTGGCCTGTGGCAAACAGCAAAGATCTACCATCTTATTACTATTGTTTAAGACAGCTCATCTTTGCTCTTATGGGATTTGCTGTCTTATGTTTTGTAAGTAGAAGTAATTACAAGATATTTCACAAGTATGCAACTCAAATATTTATAATTTCTCTCATCCTAACCGCAGTTACATTTATTCCGGGAATAGGTAAAGAAATAAACAGTGCTCGTAGGTGGATAGGTTTAGGAATAGTAGACTTTATGCCTTCAGATTTATTAAAGTTTGGAGCTGTAAATTTTGCTGCCTATTACATAAGTAGAAATTACAAAAAAAATATGAATCTTTTCAAATTAGTTTTTCATATTCTGGTTATATTGGGAGTTCCGACAATACTTGTAATCCTTCAACCTGACCTATCTACAGGGATAGTAGTGGGAGCCAGTAGCTTTCTTATATTTTGTGTAAGCGGTCTTCCTTACTTTATAACTTTGGGATTTATCTTAATAGGTCTTTTTGTCATGTATGTAGCCATATATTGGGCAAAAACAGGGTATTCAAGAATTGATAGAATAGTTGCCTTTTTAGATCCACTAGGGAATGTTTCAGATGAGGGTTGGCAGTTAGTTCAGTCTTTATCAGCAGTTTCTAATGGGGGAATATTAGGAGTAGGATTTGGAAAGAGTCAGCAAAAATTCCTCTATCTATCCCAAGCTCACAACGATTTTATTTTTGCAATTATAAGCGAAGAATTTGGATTTTTAGGAGCTGTTTTATTAATTTTAGTTTATATCTTCTTTGCAATATCAGGAATAAGAATCGCTATTAGATCTAAAAGTATTTATTCTCAGTTGCTTGTAACAGGGATAGTTTTTATTGTAATTCTTCAGGCTCTTATAAATATATCTGTTGTAATAGGATTAATTCCACCAACGGGGATAACTCTTCCCTTTATCTCTTATGGGGGATCTTCTTTGATAATCATGCTTGGATTGGTAGGAATTATTTTAAATGTTGATAAGAACAATAATAAGGAGAATTTATGAGATTTATAATATCCGGTGGTGGAACAGGAGGACATATTTATCCTGCAATATCAGTTATTGAAGAGTTAAAAAGTAGAGATGCAGACTGCAAAATTTTATATGTCGGGACTAAAAATGGATTAGAATCTGATATAGTACCAAAGCTTGGAATAGATTTTAGGTCAATTCACGTAAGAGGCATTCCTAGAAAGTTGAGCATAGATACCTTTAGATCTGCTAATGAACTTCAAAAAGGGCTAAGAGAGGCTAAAAAAATAATAAGGGAATTTAAACCTGACCTAGTCTTTGGAACCGGAGGATTTGTAACAGGGCCTGTCTTATACCAGGCTCATAGATTAAAAATAAAGACAGCTTTTCATGAACAAAATAGTTATCCGGGAATGGCTAATAGGATAATATCAAATTTTGCCGATAGGTATTTTGTAACTTTTGGAAATTCAATTAAATATTTTAAAAATAAGGACAGGGCTATAATAACAGGAAATCCTCTTAGAAAGAGTTTTAAAAATATTGATGAAAATAAGGATGATAACTATAAAATTTACAATATAGACAAGACTAAAAAGGTAGTTTTTGCAGTAGGAGGATCTAACGGATCTTATAGCCTTAATCAAGTTATATTAGGCATGAATAATATGGTTAAAAATCAAGACAAGTTTGAAATAATTTTGGCTACAGGTAAAAATTATTTTGATCAAGTTAAAAAAGATTTAGGAGATATTTCTAATATCCATATCTATCCTTATATAGATGAAATAGATAAGGTTTACTCAATATCAGATCTTATAATAACAAGTAGCGGGGCAATAACTCTTTCAGAACTATCATACCTGGGAAAGGCATCAATTTTAATTCCAAAATCATATACTACAGAAAATCATCAGGTCCACAATGCTAAGAGCTTTGAAGACCAAGGAGCTGCTGTTATGATTTTAGAAGACGATCTTAATTCTGATAGCTTGTTCAAGACTATAAGCGAAATTATAGAAGATGATAAAAAATTAAAATCTTTATCAGAAAACAGTAAAAAATTATCTGCCCCAAATGCTGCACTGGATATAGTTGATGGATTATATGGACTTTTAAATAATGAATAAGAAAAGAATAGGTCTCTTATTTTTAATTTTTTTATTTTTTATTGTAGTCTTCTTTAGCCCGATATTTAAGATTTCAAGCATACAAATTACAGGCAATAAAATTCTTAGCAAGGATGAAGTAGCTGATACTTTTAAAGACTTTATTGGGAAAAATATATTATTTATTTCTGATAAAGATTTAGATAACTTGCTTGAAAGCAATAAGTATATAGCTTCATATAAGCTTGATAAAGATTATCCTTCCTCTCTTATTATAGAAATAGAAGAGGAAAAATATCTTGCCTATTATGTGATAGGCAATAAAACTTACTTTGTTAACTCAGGTCTGGATATACTTAAAAACGATGATAGACTTTTAAATGGAAAAATTCCTGAAATAATAGGCCTAAGCAACAAGGCGGAAGAAATAGATAGTTTAAGGGATGATAAGAAACTTTCAGATTTAATATCTTCTTTAAAAGATAAAGATATAATTAATAAAGTAAAAATAATAGATATATCTAACTCTTATGATATAAGATTGGCAACTAATGATGATATTATAATTTATTTTGGAAGTTCAGAAAATTTAAGTAAGAAGATAAATAATTTAGCTAAAATAATAAAAAAGATAGATATGAGTAAAACTCAGTCAATAGATTTTAGGGGCAAAGATGCAACTATAAAAATAAAAAAGTAAATTTTGGTAGATGTACTTTAAATACAAACACCTATTTTAATTAATTTTAGAGATATTTAAAATACAAATCTAAAATTAAAGAACAATTTTTAAATTGCAACAAGAGTACAAATTAAAAAGTTTTAAATTAAAGCTTTAAAGACTTTAATTATTTTTTTTGTACTGATAACACTATAAATATCACTGACAAATTATACTCAAAAAATTTCAATAAAGGCCTTGAATTTGTAGTATAATTAAGTGTAGAGAAGAAATTATCTTTAGGAGGAGTATGATGACTTTCGATATGGAAATTGTAGATAATGATTTAGCCAACATAAAAGTAATTGGTGTGGGTGGCGGTGGAAACAATGCCGTTCAAAGAATGAAGGCAGAAGGACTTAGGGGAGTTGACTTCGTTGCCATCAATACTGATAAACAAATACTTAAGAGTATGGACATCGAAACAAAATTACAAATAGGGGAAAAAATCACTAAAGGACTTGGAGCCGGAGCAAATCCTGCAATAGGGATGAAGGCTGCAGAAGAAAGTAAGTCTGAAATTGAAGAAGCCCTTGAAGGTTCAGACATGGTATTTATAACAGCCGGCATGGGTGGTGGTACAGGAACAGGAGCTGCTCCTATAGTAGCTCAAACTGCCAAAGAAAAAGGAATTTTAACTGTAGGGGTTGTAACTAAACCTTTCACTTTTGAAGGAAGAAAGAGACAGCTTCAAGCAGATCAAGGTGTTGAAGCATTAAAGGGAGAAGTTGATACTTTAGTAATTATTCCGAACGATAAGCTATTACAAATTGCAGACAAGAGAACTACAATGTCAGAAGCTTTTATGATGGCAGATGAAGTTTTAATGGATGCTATCCAAGGTATTTCCGATTTGATAGCTGTTCCTAACCTAATCAACCTTGACTTTGCGGATGTAAGATCTATTATGCATGACCAAGGAATAGCTCACATGGGTATCGGTAGAGCTAATGGTGAAAACAGGGCTGTAGAAGCAGCTAAACAAGCTGTTAAGTCACCATTATTAGAAACTTCAATAGAAGGAGCTAAGGCAGTCTTAATTAATGTTACAGGTAAAGAATTAGGTATATTTGAAACTAATGAAGCAGCTGAACTTATCAGAGAAGAAGTAGACCCTGATGCAAACATAATTTTCGGTGCAGGTATTGATGACTCATTAGGAGAAGATATAAAGATAACAGTTATAGCAACAGGATTCGATACGGATAAACCTATGGCAAATAATAATTCAAGCTTAGGACAAAGCAAGGAAAAAGAAAACCCAACTCAAAGTCAAAAATCATCAAGCAATGATGATATAGAAATTCCTTCATTCTTAAGAAGAAGAGGTTTTTAATGAAGTGTCCTTTTTGTAATGCAGAGGACACTAAAGTAATAGATTCCAGATCTACAGATGATGATACGGCTGTTAGGAGGAGAAGAGAGTGTATAGCTTGCAAAAAGAGGTTTACTACTTATGAAAAATATGAAACTACTACTCTTACAGTCATTAAAAAAAATAATACAAGAGAGGCCTTTGACAGCAATAAAGTTTATATGGGAATGAAAAAATCCTGTGAAAAGAGGCCCGTATCGGATGAAACTCTTCTTAATGCGGTAAAAGAAATAGAAGTTGAATTAACTCATACAAACAAGAGAGAAGTTGAGTCGAGAATAATAGGGGAACTTATAATGGAAAAATTAAAAGAGATTGATCAAGTTGCCTATGTCCGCTTCGCTTCCGTGTATAGAGAATTTAAAGATTTGGAATCTTTCAAAGAAGAAATATCAAGACTGGATAAAAAATAATAATCTAGAGAGAAATGAGTTGTGTATGCAACTCATTTTTTATAATTATCCTGTCGTTACCAGTAATTAACTAATTAGTTACTTTGTGATAAAATAAGAGATTATGAGGTGACTTATGGATCTGTTTGAATATAATCTACAACTTAATAGAGAAAAAAATTTACCACTATCAGCAAGAATGAGACCTGAAAGTATAGAAGATTATATAGGGCAGGACCACATAGTTGGTGAGGGTAAGTTTTTAAACAGACTTATTGTTTCAGATAAGATACCTTCAATGATATTTTACGGCCCACCGGGTACAGGAAAGACTACCCTTGCAAGGATAATATCTAATCAGACAAATTCTTTATTTGAAACCTTATCAGCTGTAACCTGCAATATAAAAGATTTAAGACAAACCATAGACTTAGCGGAAAAAAATTTAAAAAATTATAGCAAAAAGACAATACTTTTTATAGATGAAATTCATGCTTTTAACAAGAAGCAACAAGATGCTCTATTGCCTTATGTTGAAGATGGAACTATTATTTTTATAGGAGCTACTACAGAAAATCCATATTTTGAAGTAAATAAGGCCCTGCTCTCGAGATGTCAAGTTATTAAATTAAATAGTTTATCGAGAGATGATATAGTAAAAATTTTAAAGAGAGCTATAGAAACTGATGATATATTAAAGCAAAAAGATATTCAAATAAAAGAAGAAAGTTTGGAATTTTTAGCAGATATATCAAACGGGGATGCGAGAACCGCCTTAAACACCTTGGAAATATCTGTCCTAAGTTCAAGTTCGGAAGATAGGATAACAATAGATAACGAAAAGATAAGAAATTCGATAAGTTCTCCAATTTATAGGTATGACAGGGCAGATGAACACTATAATGTAACATCAGCATTTATAAAGTCAATGAGGGGGAGCGATATAGATGCGGCTCTTCATTACTTATCGAGGATGATTATTTCAGGCGAGGATCCAAAATTTATAGCGAGAAGGATGATAATATTTGCATCTGAAGATGTGGGACTTGCTGATTCAAATGCTTTAAACGTTGCTATAAATGTATTTAATGCCGTAACTTATGTAGGAATGCCTGAAGCTTATCTTAACCTGGCTCATGGAGTTATTTATCTTGCTAACGCTCCGAAATCAAACAGTGTTTACACTTCAATTCAAAAAGCTATGAAAGACGTAAAAGATAATAAAAATTTTGATGTTCCTGATAGCTTAAAAGATTCTCATTACAAGGGAGCAAGTGAGCTTGGATATGGTATAGATTATAAAAATCCGCATAAGACTTTAGAAAAGCAGGCCTATCTTCCTGATAAATTAACAGGAGTCAGATATTTTATTCCAAAAGATATCGGAGATGAATCTATAATATACAATAAATTTAATTATAATGACACCAGCAAGGAGAAGAGATGATTTTATTAAGTGACTTACAAAAAAATTACGAAGATTACAGTGACAAAGATGTCAAAGTAGGAGGGTGGATAAAAAACTCCAGGTTTAGTAAAAATGTAGGCTTTATAGAACTTAATGACGGTACTTATTTTAAACCGGTTCAAATAGTTGTGGGTAAGGAACTGGATGATTTTGAAAAGCTTAGCAAATTATCCCTAAGTTCTTCTATAGTTGTTAAGGGCAAATTAGTTCTAACACCAAATTCTAAACAAGCATTTGAAATTCAAGCTAAGGAAGTTATCTTAGAAGGAGATTCCGAAGATACTTATCCTCTTCAAAAGAAAAAGCATAGCTTTGAATTTTTAAGAACTATCCAACATCTTCGCCCTAGAACAAATACCTTTAATGCTGTATTTAAAATAAGAAGTGAATTAGCCTATGCAATACATAAATTTTTCCATGATAGAAATTTTGTTTATGCTAATACTCCGATAATAACTTCTTCAGATGCAGAAGGGGCAGGAGAAATGTTCAGGGTTACAACCTTGGATTTAAATAATATAGAAAAAGACGATGAAGGCAAGGTAGATTTCAGCAGGGATTTCTTTAACAAATCTACTCACCTAACAGTTAGTGGGCAATTACAGGCTGAGGCTTTCGCTACTTCTTTTAGAAATGTATATACTTTTGGACCTACATTCAGAAGCGAAGATTCAAACACTGCCAGACATGCTGCTGAATTCTGGATGATAGAACCTGAAATATGCTTTGCAGACCTTGATGATGTATGTGATTTAGCTGAAGACATGGTTAAGTACATAGTCAACCACGTCTTAGAAAATTGTGAAAATGAAATCGAATTTTTAAATTCTTATGTAGATAATGATCTTAAGGACAGATTAAATAATTTAGTATCTAAGGAATTTAAAAAGTTAACGTACACAGAAGTGATTGATATCTTGGAAAAGGCTGATGTAGAATTTGAATACCCTGTAAAATGGGGAGATGACCTTCAAACTGAACACGAAAGATACATCAGTGAAAAGTATGCAGACGGACCTGTATTTGTAACTGATTACCCTAAAGATATAAAAGCATTCTATATGAGAATAAATGACGACAAAAGGACTGTAGCCGCAACAGATCTTTTAGTTCCCGGAATAGGGGAATTAATAGGCGGAAGTCAAAGAGAAGAAAGATATGATGTGCTTTTAAATAGGATGAAAGAAATGAATATGAGTATAGATGACTATGATTGGTATTTAGATCTTAGAAAGTACGGAAGTGTGAAACACGGCGGATTTGGTCTGGGATTTGAAAGAATGGTAATGTATGCAACAGGTATGACAAATATCAGAGACGTCTTACCATTCCCTAGAACAGTAGGTCATTGTGAATTTTAATCGGATAATATCTAGATCTATTATAGATATAAGTTAGAGTATAGGAGGAATTTATGGATCAATATAATCCTAATTCAATTGAAAAAAAGTGGCAAAAATATTGGGATGAAAATAAAACTTTTAAGGCAGATATGAACTCTGAAAAGGAAAAATATTATGCCTTAGTAGAATTCCCATATCCATCAGGCCAAGGTTTGCACGTAGGTCACCCAAGACCTTATACAGCACTTGATATAGTATCAAGAAAAAGACGTTTGCAAGGCTATAATGTAATTTTCCCTATGGGCTGGGATGCTTTTGGACTTCCTACCGAAAATTATGCCATAAAAAATAAAATTCACCCTAAGATAGTTACTGAAAATAATATAGCTAATTTTAAAAAGCAAATGAAGTCTATTGGATTTTCTTTTGACTGGGATAGGGAAATAAATACAACTGATCCTGAATATTACAAGTGGACTCAGTGGATATTTGTTCAAATGTTTAAACATGGCTTGGCTTATAAGAAAGAAATGCCTGTTAACTGGTGTCCATCATGTAAGACAGGACTTGCTAATGAAGAAGTCATAGCCGGTCACTGTGAAAGATGTGGGGCAGAAGTAATTCATAAGGTGAAAAACCAATGGATGTTAAAGATTACAGAATATGCTGACAGACTTATAGATGATTTGGATAAGGTTGACTATTCTGATAGAATAAAGGCTCAACAAATTAACTGGATAGGAAGATCATACGGAGCAGAAGTTGATTTTAAGATAGAAGACAGCGAAGATAAGTTAACTGTATTTACTACAAGACCTGATACTATCTTTGGAGTAACTTACATGGTAATTTCCGTAGATCACCCTGCTATTACAAAATATGCAGATAGGATATCCAACCTTCAAGATATCTTAAGCTACAGAGAAGAGGTATCAAAGAAGAGTGATTTTGAAAGAACTGAGTTAAATAAAGACAAGACAGGTTTAAAGATAGACGGATTAAATGCTGTCAATCCCGTAAATGGGGAAGTAATTCCTATATATGTTTCAGACTATGTTTTGATGAGTTACGGTACTGGGGCTATAATGGCAGTTCCTGCTCATGACCAAAGAGACTACGACTTTGCTAAAAAATTCGGAATTGATATAAGAGAAGTAATATCAGGTGGAGATATCAGTCAAGAAGCCTATACAGATATTAATGATGGAAAGATAATCAACTCAGGATTTTTAGACGGCCTTTCCGTAAATGAAGGTAAGGAAAAGATGTATGCTTACCTTGAAGACAATAAGATCGGAAAAAGAAAAAAGAATTATAAGCTAAGAGACTGGGTATTTTCTCGTCAAAGATATTGGGGAGAACCAATTCCTATGGTTTACTGCGACCACTGTGGATGGGTTCCTGTAGATGAAAAAAATTTACCTGTAAGATTACCTGAAGTAGAAAATTACGAACCTACTGATGATGGAGAATCTCCTCTTTCAAAGATTGATGAATTTGTTCACACTAAGTGTCCTAAGTGTGGAAGAGATGCTAGAAGAGAAACTGATACTATGCCTCAATGGGCAGGCTCATCCTGGTACTATCTAAGATACCTTGATCCTGATAATAGCGATGCCTTGGCAAGTAAAGAAAATATAAGCTATGCTATGCCTATAGATTGGTATAATGGAGGGATGGAACATACTACTCTTCACCTACTATATTCAAGATTTTGGTATAAGTTCTTATATGATATAGGAGTAGTACCTGACAGTGAGCCTTATAAAAAAAGAACAAGTCATGGTATGATTTTAGGTGACAATAATGAAAAGATGAGTAAGTCAAGGGGAAATGTAGTAAATCCTGATGACATAGTAAGAGACTTCGGAGCAGATACGCTTAGATGTTATGAAATGTTTATAGGGGATTTTGAAAAATCTGCTCCTTGGTCAGAAAATGGGGTAAAGGGTTGTAGGAAATTCTTGGAAAGAGTTTGGAAGGCTCAAGAGATTGTGGTTGATGAAGATACTCCTGAGCTTGATACAATTCTTCACCAAACTATAAAGAAAGTTTCACAGGATTACGAAAGTCTAAAATTTAATACAGCAATTGCTCAATTGATGACTTTGTTAAATGAGTTTAACTCTTTAGGAAAAGTTTCAAGAGACTACTATAAGATTTATCTTACTTTATTAAATCCTGTTTGCCCTCATATTACCGAAGAGTTATGGCAAAGATTAGGATATGATGCTTATGTTCACGATGCTGCTTGGCCTGAATATGATGAAGAAAAGACAAAGGTGGACGAAATTGAACTTCCTATCCAAATTAATGGTAAAGTGAGGATAACTCTTAAGGTTGATAAAGATATTGAAGAAGAAGAAATTTTAGATTTAATTCTGCAAGATGAAATTATAAAAAAATATACCGATGACAAAGAAATAATAAAGAAAATATATGTTAAAGGTAAAATATTTAACCTTGTAGTTAAATAATAAAGTGAGCATAAAAGGAGCCTTAGACAAGGGCTCCTTTTATATTTACTTTACTTTTTAGCTATGGTATATTTATTGATAAAGAGGTGTTTTATGAGACTTTCGACAAGAGGCAGATATGGACTTCAAGCCGTCTGCCATATAGCAAAAGTTACTCAAGACGGATCACATATAAGTTTAATGGATGTATCAAAATCTACAGGAATAAGTGAGTCTTATTTGGAACAATTAGTAAGGCCGTTAAAGAAAGATTGTATCTTAGGATCTGTGAGAGGATCACAGGGAGGGTATTATCTAGCAAGACCTGCTGATGAAATTACAGTTAAGGATGTTCTTGTTAGTCTTGAAGAATTTTTTGCTCCTACTGAGTGTGTTCTTAGGTCAGATTTGTGTTCAAGATATAGTAAATGTCCTTATAGGCTCATTTGGGAAAATATAAATGAAAAATTAAATGAAAGTGTACTTAACATAAGCCTTTCAGATATAGTTAATGGGTAATTACTATGGTTGCTAATAAATATCTGGTAAATACCCTTATAATATTTGTGACGGTATTAGTAGCCTTGAGTATATATTACCTTATAAATATAGGGAATGAAAAAGTTGATTATGGCAAAAAAATCAAGTTAAATCTTAAAAATGCCAAAAAATTGTCTGTAATAATTCTACTTGTAATTTTTGTCCTATATTTTATTATAAAATATCCGATTATTTTAAATACATTTTGGGTTTTTGTAGCCTCAACTATTATAGCCTATATTATAAATCCACTTGTAAAAAAATTAGAAGAAAAGGGATTGAAGAGAACATTCTCTATACTAGCTATATATGTAGGAATACTTTTTATTCTTATTTTTACAATGGCCCTTGTGATACCTAATATCACAGAGCAGGCGAGATCTTTTATAGATAGGTTACCAAGCCTTGTATCCGGTACAGTTGCTTACCTACAGGAAATTATTGGAAATATATTTAAAAATTATCCGGAATCTAAAGATATATTTAATAATGCATGGGTGAAGCTTAGCTCACAGATAAATAATTTACAAGGAAGAATAATAGACATAGTATCAAGAACAGGACAGAGCACAGGGAGTTTTATAAGGAATCTTATTAATTTAATTTTAGTACCTATAGTGACATACTACCTTATAATGTATAAGGAAAAATTTATAACTTCCATTATTTCTTATGTTCCTGATAAAAATAAAACTAAATTTATGGCAGTATGTAAGGATTTGGATAATGCTTATAGCCATTTTATAATAGCAAGACTTGTGATGGCCATACTCACAGGGGTATTAACTAATATTTACCTTCTGATTTTAGGAGTTGATTTTTCCTTTGTAATAGGAGTTTTAACTGCAGTGGGAGACATAATACCTTTTATAGGTCCATTTATAGCAGTATTCCCTGCTATTTTGATAGCTCTTACAGAAGGAATATGGAAGGCGTTTTTGGTTGTAGTAGGATTTGTAATAATACAATGGATTGAAAATCACCTTATAGCTCCTAAGTTGATGAGTAGAAGCATAGGGCTAAATCCTTTGGCAGTACTTTTTAGTGTCATAATTGGGGGTAGTATTTTTGGCGTATTCGGTATGATATTATCCATACCTTTTGTTGCTACAGTAAAAATATTGTTTTTACATTATTATAAAGATATAGTAGATTTTTTTTATAAATAGAGAGGAAATAAATGAAAGAATTAGGATTAAATGAAATAAGAGAAAAGTTTTTAAATTATTTTGAATCAAAAGACCATCTAGTGTTAAAGTCTTTTTCTTTAATACCCCAAGATGATGACAGCTTGTTACTTGTAAACGCCGGAATGGCATCTTTGAAAAAATATTTTACAGGTGAAAAAAAATTATCTAAGGACAGGGCTACATCTTCTCAAAGATGTATAAGAACAGCTGATATAGATGAAGTTGGAAAGACGAAAAGACACGGAACATTTTTTGAAATGTTAGGTAACTTTTCCTTCGGTGACTATTTCAAAAAAGAAGCTATATCATGGGCATGGGATTTTTTAACTAATGAACTTGAACTTGATAAAGACGTCCTATGGGTCAGTGTTTATAAAGATGATGATGAAGCTTATAATATTTGGAAAGATGATATCGGAGTAAGTGAAGATAGGATAGTAAGACTGGGTAGAGAAGACAATTTCTGGGAATTGGAGGAAGGTCCATGCGGACCATGCTCAGAAATTTATGTAGATCGTGGATATGACCTAGATCCTAGAGAAGATGCAAGGCCTGGAGATGAATCAGATAGATTTTTGGAAGTATGGAACCTTGTATTTACTCAATTTAATAAGACAAAAGAAGGAGAATATCAGCCTTTGGCTCATCCAAATATAGATACAGGTATGGGACTCGAAAGAATTACAATGGTTTTGGAAGGGGCAGATAATATATTTGAAATTAATCTAGTTAAAGATATTATTTCAAAAATTGAAGAGCTTTCAGGAATTCAGTACAATAAAGACAAGGATACAGATGTAAGTGTAAGAATAATTGCAGACCACATAAGAGCTCTTACTTTCTTAATCTACGATGGGGTAATACCTAGCAATGAGCAAAGAGGTTATGTTTTAAGAAGATTAATTCGTAGGGCTTGTAGACATGGAAAATTAATAGGAATTGAAGGAAAATTCTTAGAAGAGCTTATAGATACTTGTATAGAGGCCTACAAATCAGGATATCCTGAATTACAAGATAGTAGGGACAGGATAGTAAGAATAGCAAATGCTGAAGAAACTAAATTCCAAGAAACTCTTGATATAGGTCTTTTAAAGCTTGATCAAATGCTTGAAAATAATGATAGTGAAGTTTTCTCCGGAGAAGATGCTTTTAAATTATACGATACTTATGGATTCCCTAAGGAATTGACAGTTGAAATTGTAGAGGAGCGCGGCAAAAAAGTAGACGAAGAAAAATTTAATCAATTAATGGAAGAACAGAGAGAACTAGCTAGAAGCTCAAGAAATGAAGATAATTTTGGCTGGTCAGGCGACAGGAAAAATTATGGTGAAGGGTTTGAGGAAACAGTATTTAGTGGATATAGTCATCTAAAGGATGAAGCTAAAGTTTTAGGAATATATACAAATTGCGACAAAGATACTTTAAAAGTAGGAGATAGTGGTATAATCATACTTGACAGGACTCCTTTTTATGGCGAAGGCGGAGGTCAAGTAGGAGATAAGGGATATTTATATAATCAAGCTTGTAAAATAAGAGTATATGATACTAAAAAAACAAGTAAGAAGGTATACCTCCACTATGTTGAGGTTCTTGAAGGAGAGCTTAAGCTAGGTGACAGCTTGATAGCTGAAGTTGATATTATGAGAAGAAGAGATATTATGAAAAATCACTCAGCGACTCACCTTCTTCACCAAGCTTTAAAAGATGTAGTAGGAAAGCACGTAAATCAAGCGGGTTCATATGTAGATGATGAAAGACTTAGATTTGACGTAACACATTTTGAAGCTATTAGCCCTGATCAATTAAAGGAAGTTGAAAAGATAGTTAATGATAAAATTGCAAGAGGACTTCCTGTCAGAACAGATGAAATGAGTCTTGAAGATTCACAAGAAATAGGGGCAATGGGACTTTTTGAAGACAAGTATCAAGATATAGTAAGAGTAGTTCAAATGGGAGATTATTCCAAGGAATTATGTGGGGGAACTCACGTAAAAACTACAAGCGATATTCAAATGTTCAAAATAATTTCTGAATCCAGTGTAGCTGCAGGAGTTAGAAGAATAGAAGCTATTACAGGAAGACAAGTTTACAAGTATCTATTAGATAAAGAAAATAGGGTTGATCAGATAAAAGAAGCGATAAAAGCAAAAGACGAAAATGAAATAATTAATAGAATAAGTTCTTATATCGAAGAAAATAAGGACTTAAAGAGGAAAATAAAAAATATCCAACAAGTAGATGTTGATAAGGATATCGATAAAATAATCGATAATGCTAAGGCTATAGACAAATACAAAATTGTAACAAACTCTTTTGAAGGTTTGGATAACAATATGTTAAGAGATATTGGAGAAAAAATAAAGTCAAAGATTAAAGATGGACTTGTAATTTTATCCAATACAGGTGATGATAAGCTAAACTTTATAGGATTAGCCAGTGATTCAATAATAGAAGCCGGAGTTAGAGCAGATGAAATTGTAAGGCTTGTTTCTCAAGTTACAGGTGGAAACGGCGGAGGAAGAAAGGACTTTGCCCAAGCCGGTGGTAAAGATTTATCAAAAGTAAGTGAAGCTTTAGTTAAAGGGGAAGAAAAGGTTATTGAAATATTAAATTCATAGGAGGAATTATGGATAATAATGAAAAAAATTATACCGTAAGATTTGAACCTGTAAAAGCTGAAAAGAAGTCTACTGAAGAAATTATAAGAGAGGTATATAGAGCATTGGATTATAAGGGGTATGATCCTAAAAACCAAATAATTGGGTATATACTTTCTGGAGATCCAACTTATGTAACCAGCTATAACAATGCCAGAAATTTGATTAGACAAATTGATAGGGATAATTTGTTAGAAGAAATATTAAATGTATATTTGAAGGAGATTGGTATTTAAAGAGTTGTATTTTTACAACTCTTTAAATTTTAAATATGGAAAGATATTTAGGTTTAGATGTAGGAGATAGGACAATAGGAGTAGCTGTAAGTGACCCTTTCTTCATAACTGCCCAATCTCTAATGACTATAAAAAGAAAAAGCAAGATTGAAGATATAGAAATAATAAAAGATATTGTTATAGACAAAGAAGTATCAAAGATAATAGTTGGATTACCTAAAAATATGAATAACACCATAGGCCCACAGGCAAAAAAGGTAAAAACTTTTATAAAAGAATTGAAAAAGCATGTTGATATCGATATAGAATATGTTGATGAAAGACTTACAACTATGAGTGCTGAACGAGCTTTAATTGAACAGAATTTATCAAGAAAAAAACGTAAGGAAGTAATAGACAGCGTAGCTGCAACTTATATATTACAGACCTATCTTGATATGAACAGGTGTTAGGTATGGAAATTATAAAATTAGAAGATGAAAATGGAATAGAAAGAGACTTTCAAATCGTTAATACATTTGGAATGGATAATTTGGATTATTGTGTGCTTGAAGAAGTAGAAAGCGGAGAGTCTTTAATCCTTAGAATAAAGATACAAAACGATGTTATAAATTTTGAAAGTTTAGATAGTAAACAGGAACTTGATGATGCAATTGAAGTTTATAATGAACTTATTACATCACAAGAGGAGCAATTATGAATGTAGATGTATTAAAACAAAAGTTAGTCGAAGGAGGATATAAGTTAACAAAGCAAAGAGAAATAATTTTCCAAACTTTGCTAGAAAATAACGATAAGCATCTTTCTACTGAAGAGTTGTCGGATTTGGTAGCAGAGAAGGATCCTGAGATAGGGATTGCGACAGTATATCGAACTTTGATGTTATTTGAAGAACTTGGACTGTTGTTTAAATTAGATTTTGATGATAACAGATCAAGATATGAGCTTGTTGATGAGAATAACGCTCATCAGCACCATCATCTTCTCTGTGTCAAATGTGGAAAAGTAACCGAAGTAAGGTTTGATCTTTTAGATGATATGGAGAAAAAAATCACAGATGACTATGGTTTTGAAATAAAAAATCATGATTTAAAGTTTTATGGAATATGTTCTAATTGCCAAGGTAAAGACAAGGAGAATTAAATGGCAAAAAAGAATGTTGATAAGTTGAAAGTAATACCTTTAGGAGGTCTTAACGAAATAGGTAAAAATATGACTCTAGTCGAATATAAAGATGATATTATTGTAGTCGACTGCGGTATGACTTTCCCTGATGAGGAAATGTTGGGAGTAGACCTGGTAATTCCGGATATGTCATATTTGGAAAAAAATAAGGATAAGGTTAAAGGAATTGTAATTACCCACGGTCACGAAGACCATATAGGAGCAGTTCCCTATCTATTAAAAAAGATGGATGTACCGATTTATGGAACTAAGCTGACTATGGGTCTCTTACAAAATAAGATGGCAGAGCATCACTTGGATTCAAGTCTTTTAAATCCGATAGAATATGGTAAAAAACTTACTTTAGGATGTTTTAAAGTTGAATTTGTAAAGGTTACTCACTCTATTCCCGATGCTGCTTCAATAGCTATTACAACTCCTGTCGGAGTCTTGTTTTTCACAGGAGATTTCAAGATAGACCACACTCCTATAGACAAAGACAGAATTGATTTAGGTAGAATCGCTGCAATAGGAAATAAAGGAGTACTAGCTCTATTTTGTGACAGTACAAATGTTGAAAGACAAGGCTATACCCTTAGCGAAAGTACAGTTGGAGAAACTTTTAAGAGGATATTTGGTGAGGCTCCTGCAAGAATAATAGTGGCTACCTTTGCATCAAATGTTCACAGGATCCAACAGGTAATATATGCAGCTGAAGCCTATAAGAGGAAAGTTGCCCTGTCCGGAAGATCTATGCTAAATACTGTAAGAGTCTCAAAGGAATTGGGATACCTAAATGTAAAAGAAGATACTTTAATAGATATAAACGACATAAATAATTACAAGCCTAGCCAGGTAGTGTTATTGACAACGGGATCTCAAGGAGAGCCTATGAGCGCAATGACTCGTATAGCAAACGGAACTCATAGAAAAGTTAAGGTAAACCCTACCGATACTGTAGTTCTTTCTGCAACCCCAATACCTGGAAATGATAATCACGTAAGTTCTGTAATTAATAAGCTGATGGAACAAGGAGTTAAGGTTATCTATTCTTCTCTTGCAGATGTACATGTAAGTGGTCACGCCTGCCAGGAAGAATTAAAACTTATGCATAATTTAGTTAGACCTAAATTTTTTGTTCCTATCCATGGTGAAATGAGACACCTTAAAATTCACGCAAAGCTTGCTGAAAGTTTAGGGATGCCTAGGAAAAATATAATAATAGCCTATAATGGAAATACTATAGAATTTACAAAGAGAAGTGCAAAACTTGTAGATACAAAGTTTGCCAGTGATATCTTAGTAGATGGTCTTGGTATAGGAGATGTCGGAAATATAGTTTTAAGGGATAGAAGACACTTATCGGAAGATGGATTAATAGCTGTTGTTATTACCCTGGATTCATCAAATAAGGAAGTAATTGCGGGACCTGACATTATTTCTAGAGGATTTGTATATGTAAAGGAAAATACAGATCTTATGGAAGAAGCGAAAAAAATAGTTGGGGATGTTCTTGAAGATTGTATCCAAAAAAATATAATAGATTGGTCTGTATTAAAGAATAATATAAGAGATGCCTTGAAAAAATATGTATATCAGGAAATACACAGAAATCCTATGATCTTGCCTATAATAATGGAGGTATAAGTGGATTATAAAGCTAAAGCTAAGGAATTAGCAGATTTAATAAAATCATCATCTGAATATAGGAAGTATAAAGAGCTAAATGATAAGGTTTATCTTAGATCTGAAAGTCAAAGACAAATGATAGATGACTTTAGAAAGCAGATGCTTGATTATCAGTTAAAGGTTCAAACAGGAGAAAATGTTAGCCAAGATGATATAAATAGAATCAATTCACTCCAAGCAATTCTTTTATCCAACAAGGATGTAAGTGATTATCTTCAAGCTGAGGTAGAATTTTCTCTTATTTTAAAAGATGTATACGAGACTTTAGATGAAAATCTTAGATTAGACGATGGAAAATAAAATTGTATATGACGATGTTCAAAACTATATAAGAGATTTATCACAAACAAGTGATAAGTCTCTTATTGAAATGGAAGCTTATGCTGAAAAAAACAAGGTACCTATTATAGAGGCTGAAGTTAGAAATTTCCTTTCTATAATCGTGTCCTTAAAAAAACCTAGTAAAATACTTGAAATAGGAACTGCTATAGGATACAGTTCCATAGTGATGAAAAAAGCCTATAGAGATTCGTCTATTACTACTATAGAAATCGATTATGACTCTGCACAAATAGCCAAGGAAAATTTTCTCAAATACGGTTATGAGGACATAAAAGTTATCAATGAAGATGCGTCTCTAGCTCTTGAAAAGTTGGAAGAAAAGTTTGATCTTATTTTCATTGATGCTGCAAAGGGTCAGTACATGAACTACTTTGACTTGTCCAAGAAATTACTTAACAAGGGTGGTCTTATTGTCTGCGACAATGTCCTTTTCAGGGGGATGGTGGCTCATAAGGAGCTTGCTGAAAAGAGGCATAGGAAGGTAACTATTGTAAAAAGACTTAGAGAATTTCTTGAAGAAATATCCGATTCAAGTAAATATGAAACCAGTATAATTCCAATAGATGATGGAATGTCGATAACAAGAATTAAAAATTAAAAGATAAAAAATAAGGAGATATATGGGAAAAGTTGAGTTACTGGCTCCTGCAGGAGATCTGGTAAAGCTAAAGACTGCGATAAATTACGGAGCAGATGCTGTGTATCTGGCAGGAGATGATTATGGGCTTAGGACTGCCTCTAAAAATTTCTCAAGAGATGAACTCAAAGAAGGTCTGGCTTATGCACATGCACGAGGAAAAAAAATATATGTAACCATGAACATAGTTCCTCACAACGATGACCTTGATGGGATTGATGATTATATAAAAGATCTTGTAGATATGAAGGTGGATGCTCTGATAATATCTGATCCCGGTATTTATTCTATAGTAAGGAGTATCGACCGAGATATTGAGTGTCACCTTTCAACTCAAGCCAGTGCAACTAATTATAGGACTGTAGATTACTGGTACAAGCAAGGAATAAAGAGAGTTGTCCTCGCCAGGGAACTGTCTCTTGATGAAATCAGAAAGATAAAGGAAAGGGTTCCTCAATGTAGTCTGGAGACTTTTGTACATGGTGCTATGTGCATTTCTTATTCAGGAAGGTGTTTACTTAGTAACTACATGACAGGAAGGGATGCTAATAGGGGAGATTGTGCTCAGGCATGCAGGTGGAAGTACAACTTGGTTGAGGAAAAAAGACCGGGAGAGTATTTTCCGATAGAAGAAAATGATAAGGGAACCTTTATTTTCAATTCAAAAGATCTTTGTATGATAGAGCACGTAGATAAGCTCATAGAAGCAGGTATAGACAGTCTTAAAATAGAGGGCAGAGTAAAGAGTCAATACTATGTCGCAACAATAGTAAGATCATATAGGATAGCAATAGATAGCTACTATGAAGGAAAATTTAATGAGGAACTTGCCTCTTATCTTTTAAATGAGATAAAGAAAGTTTCTTACAGAGACTTTACTACCGGTTTCTTCTTAAGTAAGCCGGACGAAAAGTCTCAGCTCTATGAATCTTCATCCTATATAAGAGAATATGATTTTGTAGGTCTTGTCTTAGACTATGATAAGGAAAAGAAATTAGCAAAGATTGAGCAAAGAAATAGAATATTTGTAGGCGACAAGCTGGAAATTTTTGGACCCGATAAGGAATTTATAGAATTTAAAGTAGAAAAGCTATATGATGAAGACATGGAGGAAATAGAAGTAGCGAATAAGGCTCAGCAAATTATATATATGAATTTAGATGCTGACATTGAAGAAAATTATATGTTGAGAAAGGCAAAAGACTAGCTTTGTAAATAAAAAAATATAATGCTATAATTAAAATATGAGAAAGAAAATGAAGATCTCGGATACACTTATTCTGTTCATATTTTTAATTATAGCTTTTTTTGTAGTTCACAATCTATACATTAATTTTATAAAATACAGGTCCTATAATCTGAGTGAGAAAACTTCTATAACAACGTCTTATCCAACAAAAGCTATGGTAGTAAGAGATGAATACGGTTATCTTACTAATTATAAGATAAATGAATTTTCTAACGTTAGACAGCCTATAGGATCTTTTATAAGCTCGGATATAAAAAATTATAATGATAACTTAATGAGTAAAGACTATATTAAAGCTAGGCTCTTAGAGATAGAGACTCTAAGAGAAAAGCCATTAAAAAATGAAGATAAAATAGAAGACGGGCAAGTTGATGATTTAATAGACAATATAAATAAAAAAGATTATAGTAGTGATTTAATTACTAATTACTATAATTTTGTAAATTTAAGTGAAGAAGAGACTTTTTACATAAGAGACAAATTAAACATAAGCTTGTATGTTAAAGAAAACAATGGAGAAATCTACTCTAAAAACAGTGGAGTTTTTGTATCTAAGCTTGATAATTTAAATGGCCTAATTAGTTACAACAGCAAGCATCTCTTAAAAGATGACTTCTTTTTAAGAGATAGTCAGGATATAAAAGAATATCCAGGTCTTAATATAGTAAATAGTATGGACTGCTTTTTTACTTTTACTATAAAAGCTGACAGCCTAAATAAAAATTTACAGAATAATCAGGTTATTAAGTTTAAGTATAAAAATAAGACCTATACAGCCTATATAAATTCTTTAAATTACAATGATGATAAAACTTTAAGTCTTCTTGTAAGATTAGAAGAGGGAATAAATGATTTTCTACAGGGAAGATATTTTGACTTAGAATTACTCGACAGTAATTACAATAGCTTTAAAATACCAAAAAAATCAATAATTAAGAGATCAGGTCAAGATGGAGTTTTTGTTAAAAATCCTGTAGGAGTTTCAAAATTTTACCCTGTGGAAATAATAAGGTATGAAGGTTCTTATGCTTATATAAATAGTGGTATTAGTGGTAAAATAAAAATCAATAATAAGGAAATGGAAACTGTTGAATTAAATGATGAAATTTTTGTTCATCCTAAATTAATAGAAGAAGGAGAGTTAGTGAATTAAAGTCATGAGTATTAAAGATAACCTTGAAGAAGTATTACTTGATATGGAAAAGTATGCAAACAAGGATGAAAATCCTATTCTTATAGCTGTAACAAAAACTGTTGATACAGATAGGATAAGGGAAGCTTTGGATTTCGGTATAAAAAATATCGGTGAAAATAAACCTCAAGAATTAAAAAGAAAATATGAAGAGTTAGGTCCGGATATAAACTATCATATGATAGGTCACCTTCAAACTAATAAGGTAAAAGACCTTATTGGAAAGACCACTCTTATTCATTCTTTAGATAGGATTAACCTTCTTGAAGAAATAGAAAAAAGAGCTGAAAAAGAAAATACGGTGATGGATTGCCTAATTCAGATTAATATAGCAAAAGAAGAACAAAAATCAGGCCTTTACTTAGAAGATTTGGACTCTTTTATTCAAGAGGTTGAAAAGTGTAAGTTTGTAAAGGTAAAGGGTCTTATGAATATAGCTACAAACTACGATGATCCCGAAAAGGTAAGACCTGAATTTAAGAAGATGAGGGAAATTTTCGACAAGTTAGCTAAAGAAAATTACAATAATATAGAAATGAAATTCCTATCAATGGGTATGAGTCATGATTACAAGATAGCTTTGGAAGAAGGTTCAAACATGATAAGGGTAGGAAGCAAAATTTTTGGAAAGAGAAATTATAACTAGGAGGATATTATGTCAGGATTTGACTCATTTAAAAAATTTATAGGAGTTCAGGACGACTATGAGGATGAGTATTATGATGATCAATACTACGATGATGATTTTGTAGTAGATGATGTAGATGATATGAGGGTTGACAACAATTATGGATCTAAGGTAGTTAATATGAAATCAAATTACGAAAGTAAAGATTATAGGGATGATTTAGGCAAGGTTAAGATTAATGTTCAAGAGCCTATAAAATATGAGGATGCTCCGGGAATTATAGATTTAATACTAAAGGGTGAAGTTGTCGTTGTTAATCTTGAAATGCTTGAAATAGATACAAAGAAAGTTGTCTTTAACTTCATTAGTGGAGGAATCTATGCTTTAAAGGGTAAGATGCAAAAGGTTGCGAAGGATATATTTGTCCTTGTTCCTGAAGATGTAGAAATAGATGGAAAGATAAAAGATCAAATTAATCAGAAAGAGTATTATCAACTTTAATGGGTAGTTTTTCATTTTTAAGATTTTTACTTGCTATAGTTGATATATTGGAATGGACTATAATTATAAGGGTGCTTTTGTCCTATATAGTAACAAGTAGAGATAATGTAATAGTCGATACCATCTTTACTGTAGCAGATACCTTGATGAGACCTGCTAAGATATTACTTTATAAGTTAGGCTTGAATAGGGGGATGTTAGACTGGTCACCTCTTGTAACTCTTTTATTTTTAGGTTTAATTTCAAATATAGTAGTTAGGATATTTTAATGAATGATCTTTCTTATATAAGAGATGAGGAAATAAAAAATAATATCAGAAGATTTTGTGATATTTTAGAAATTGCCAAGAAAAATAAGCAAGTTAATAGCACAAATTTTTTAAATCCAAAAGAAATAGAATATGCTCGAAAAATTCTGGATAAAGAAGGACAGATAGATTATATTATAAGTAATGTCCCACGTGGATGTGAAAAATCAATAATAATTTTATGGGACAATAATATTTATGATAAGGCTTATATAGACCAGTTTGACTACCTTAAGCTTTTAAAGATAGACACAAATTCGAATTTATCTCACAGGGATGTTTTAGGAGCTGCTCTTAATCTAGGTATAAGTAGAGATAAAATAGGAGATATTTTTTATTCTAAAGGTATCCTTTATCTGACAGCCAGTCCATCTTTGGCAAAGTTTTTAAATTTAAACCTCGAAAAAATAAAAAAAGACAAGGTATCTACTAAAATAGTAGATGAAAATGTAAAAAAGGATGACCAGGAATTTGAATCTATAATCGATGTAATCCAGTCAAATAGACTGGATTTACTTGTATCAGCCATGGCTTCTATATCAAGAAGTGATGCAAAGAAACTCATAAATTCAGGTAAAGTCAAGATAAATTATGAGTTGGCTGATGATGCTTCTACTAAAGTTAAAGAATCTAGCCTTGTTTCTATAAGAGGTTATGGAAGATTTATATATTCTAAGGGCTTAGGGATGACAAAAAAGGATAAGCTTAGGATTGAATATAAAAAATATCTTTAAGGAGAGTTTATGCTAAGTGTTGTAACAAGTATTTTAGTAATATTATTAGATCAGTTAACTAAAAATATGGCTATTTCTCTAAAAAACAATGAAATTGTAATAATAGATAATTTTTTAAAGTTTACCTACCTTGAAAATAGGGGGGCGGCTTTTGGAATTTTACAGGAAAAAAGGATTATTCTTATAATTTTTACAATCCTTGTGATAGGAGTTATATCAATTTTCTTATTTAAGAACTATAAAGAGATAAGTACTTTAGGTCGCATTTTTTTTGGCCTTTTAATAGGTGGAGCCTTAGGTAATTTTATTGATAGATTTTTAAACGGCTATGTAGTTGATTATATATCAGTTACTTTTCCTAATGGATATCAGTTTCCGATATTTAATTTAGCTGATATTTGTGTGGTAATATCTTGTATAGGATTAGCTATTATTTTAATTAAGGGTGATAAAGTTGACAGTTAATATAGGTAACAGCTGGGACGAATTATTAAAAGATGAATGGGAAAAAGATTATTATCAAAATATAAGAAAAGTTCTTATAAATGATTACTTTTCAAAGACTGTTTATCCTGACATGAATGATATCTTTAATGCCTTAAAGCTTGTTCCCTATGAAGCTTGTAAAGTGGTAATTTTAGGTCAAGATCCCTACCATGGAAGGGGACAGGCTCACGGTCTAAGCTTTTCAGTAAAACCCGGAGTAAAAATTCCTCCGTCCCTAGTTAATATTTATAAGGAATTAAATATGGAACTGGGTCTAAAAATTCCTAATAATGGCTACCTTGTAAAATGGGCAAAACAAGGGGTTTTACTTTTAAACAGCAGTTTAACAGTAATTGAAAATAGTCCTAACTCCCACCAAAATATTGGCTGGCAAACCTTAACTGATCACATTATAGAATTACTTTCAACCAGTGGAAGACCAATTGTTTTCATGCTATGGGGAAATAATGCAAGAAGCAAAAAGGATTTGATTAAGGGAGAAAATTGTCTAGTTCTTGAGTCTGCTCATCCGTCTCCATTTTCTGCAAATAGAGGATTTTTCGGTAATAATCATTTTATAAAAGCTAATGAATTTTTAAAAGAGCATGGACTTGAAGAAATAGATTGGCAAATTGAAGATATATGATTTATAAATTTCAAATAGATAAAGAAGATGAAAATACAAGATTAGATAAATATCTTGCAGATAAAGTATGCGTTTCAAGATCTCTTGTCCAAACTGACATAGAAGGTAAAAAAGTACAGGTAAATAAAAAGTATAGCAAGAAAAATTATAGTCTGAAATTTGACGATTTAGTTGAATATGACTATGAAGAAATTGATAAAACAATTTATCCGCAAAAAACTGATCTGGATATAGTTTATGAGGACGAATACTTGGCTGTAATTAATAAGGCTAAAAATGTTATTGTCCACCCCAGTGAAAATATATTTAAAGATACCTTAGTAAATTATATAATGGCTGAATTTGAAAATTTAAGTGATATAGGAGGGGAGTCAAGACCTGGAATTGTTCACAGGCTTGATAAGGACACGAGCGGGCTTATAATAATAGCCAAAGATAATGATACTCACCTAAAGCTTAAAGAAATGTTTATGGACCACAAAATAAAAAAGAGGTACTTGTGCCTTGTACATGGAATAATTGATAAGAGTGGGAAAATAGAAGTGCCTATAGCTAGAAACCTTCACGATAGAAAGAAAATGGCAGTTAGAGATGACGGGAGATATTCTCTGACCTTATATCAAAGACTAAATCACAATGAGGACTACTCTTTTGTAGAGGTTAGTTTAAAAACAGGAAGGACTCACCAGATAAGGGTTCATATGGACTACATAGGTCATCCTATCCTAGGCGATAAGCTATATGGAAGAAAAAAAGAAAAAATAAATCTTTCAAGTCAAATGCTACACTCCTACAATTTAGAATTTGATCATCCTATTACAAAAAAACATCTTTGCTTGTACGGAGAACCTGACTTGGAGTTTAAAAAAGCTTTGTCAAAGACCAAATTAGTCTTGTAATTAGAAATTTTCTCGAAGCGAGTCTATCTCATTTTCTAAAGATTTTATGTATGCTATCTTTTTATCTCGAGACAAGCTTTTTATTTTTA
Source organism: Finegoldia sp. (assembly GCA_034180305.1). Taxonomy (GTDB): domain Bacteria; phylum Bacillota; class Clostridia; order Tissierellales; family Peptoniphilaceae; genus Finegoldia. The sequence goes on along the minus strand of JAXFOR010000005.1, from coordinate 187,282 downwards.
TCTCTAGTTTTAGGGCTTGGCTCTTATTTTCTACGCTTTTTATAAATACATAGTCTACAGGAACTCTGGAGCGAGTATACTTACTTGCTCTTTTTTTATTGTGAGCATCAAGTCTTTTCTTTAGGTTATTAGTTATGCCTGTATATAGGCTACCATCACTACATCTTAAAATATATACGTAATACATCAGTAGTTACCTGCTATCTCTTTTGAAATATCATAGGAAAATCCTTTTTGCATTAAAAAAGTTATTATTTTATTTTTTAACTGGTAGCCTGAGTATTTTTTTGACCAAGACCTTATCTTTTTGTCTACTATACTAGAAGCTTTCTCGTATTCTAAATCATAGTTATAAAGATTTTCTAAGTAGTCTTTGTAGATATCTTTGCTTATTCCTTTTTTAAAGAGGTAATTTTCTATCCTTCTTTTGCTATAATCGCTTGAATTTATCTTTTCGTTTATGAAAATTTTACAATAGCTATAATCATCTATCAGTTTTAAATCTTCAAGTTTTTCTAGCACCTTATCTATAGTCTCATGATTAAATTTCTTAGACAGTAACTTGTTTCTAACTTCATAAGAACTTCTCAATTTGTAGGATATAAAGTTTAAGGCTGTTTCAAAGGCTGTTTCAAAGTTTGAAATATTTTTAATTTTATCAAAAAGCTCTTGATCTACTTCCATCCCTTTGCTTATATTAAATTTTTCAAAATTGTTGTAGTCGAGGATGTATTTTTCACCATTAATCTTTAATATAAACTTACCTTTTCTATCATTGTAATCTAAGTCTGTTATGACCATTAACTAAGTACCAATCTTAAGATAAAAGGTGCTACCATCATGAGTACCAAAATTAAAGCTATTATTTTCATTGCTCTATTACTTTTTTTCACATTAATCACCTCATTTTGTATTTTAACACATATGCATGAGTTTGCATATTTAAAAATAATGCTATATCATATGATATAAATAAGATTTTGAGGTGAATTATGGCAGAATTTAAATTTGAAATTATTGAAAACCTAGGAAGACTATCAACAAAGTCAAATAATTGGACTAAGGAATTAAATATTGTGAAGTGGTCAGACTATGAACCTAAGTACGATATTAGAGAGTGGAATCCTGATCATACAAGAATGAGCAAAGGAGTAACTTTTACCGAGGAAGAAATTAGAATACTGCATAGCTTATTAGAAGAAGAAATAAAAAATTTAGATGAATAGGGGGCTTGAATGAAGTTTATTCACTCAGCAGACCTTCATTTAGGGACAAGCTTTGAAACTTCTTCCCTTCCAAAATCATTTTCAAGATTTAGAAGGGAGGATATTTGGTCATGTTTAGAGGACATGGTATCTTATAGCAGGGATAAGACAATAGATTTTATTTTTTTATCAGGAGACTTATACAATAGGGAAAACTTTAACTCTTTAGATATGAATAGGCTTGTCAATCTCTTTAGAAAGACTAATAGTCAGATCTGTATAATAGCAGGTAATCATGATTACATATCTACAGATAGCTTGTGGGATGAAATAAACTTACCTGACAATGTTTACGTTTTTAAAAATGATTATCTCGAAAAGATTGAATATGATGAAGTAGATGTTTACGGGGTTAGCTATAACAAGAGAAATTATCCCTTTTTTGATGGCTTTGATGGCTTAAAACTTGATAAGTTTAAACATAATGTCCTTTTGATCCATTCTGATATTTTGACAAAAGATGACTCCTACATGCCATTTGATATAAATGTTGTTAGGAATTTAGGCTTTGATTATGTAGCTCTTGGGCATATCCACAAACCCACTATTATAAATGATATATTTGTTTACCCCGGCTCTATCGAACCCTTAAATTTTAAGTATAATTCTATCAATGGATTTATAAGTGGAAACTTAGATAACAGGTCCTTAGATTTGGACTTCATAGATTGTTCAAGATCTAAGTTTACTAATATAGAATTTGACTTAAGTGGTAGCTTTAATTATTACGACTTGGTCGAAAAGCTGAAAGATTCTATAGTAGAAGGAAAGAAAAATTATGTCAGTCTGACTTTAAAGGGTCTTCTTGAAGATAAGTATGATCTTGATTTTAAGGCTTTGGAAGTTGAATTAAGTAAGTATTGTGATTACATTGAAATCATAGATGAGACTGAGGATAATATAGACCTTGAAAGTTTGTACAAGCTGAATAAAACTAATATAGTTGGATACTTTTTAGAAGAAATTAACAAAAATGAGGCCGATAAAAAAATTCTAAACCGAGCAAAAGAGCTTGGCTTAAAGGCCTTATTGGAGAATAATTAATGAAAATACTAAGACTTGATATAAAATCCTTCGGCAAATTTCACAATTTCAATATTGATTTTTACGATGGATTGAATCTAATAGAAGGAAGAAATGAATCAGGAAAAACTACTATTTCAAAATTTATAGAAGGCGTTTTCTACGGCTTTACCAAACCCTATACAAAAAGGACAGTCTATACTAATGATTATGAAAAATATAGACCCTGGGATGGGGAGGAGTATGAAGGAAGTATAGAGATAGAATATAAGTCTAAGGTCTATATAATTTACAGGGACTTTAAAAATAAGACTTACTCTATTTTTGATGGGCAAAAGGGAAGTGAAATTAATGACCTTGAGGGCTTTGACAAAAACAACCTAGCCTTTCCTGGCGAATATTTCTTTTGCATGCCTTTAGATATTTTTCAGGCTACTCAAAAATCTGACCTTTATGAGATTACAAATTATAAGGAAAGCTCACAAGCTATATCAGATTTTTTAATAAATTCCAATATTGATGATACCAGTAATTTTTCAGCTAAAAGGGCAATAGAAAAACTGAAAAAATATAAAAATGAAATAGGAACTAAAAATTCCTCAAATAAGCCCTTAGGTCTTCTCTACAAGGAAAAAGATAAGCTGGAATCGGAGATAAGTATTTTAAGGTCAAACTCCAATGAAGTAGGAGTGATTGAAAAAAAATTAAAGAGCCTGGAAGAAAAAAATGAAAGATTAGCAGATAATAAAAAAAGACTTCAAGTTAAGGATAAAAAAGCCAGGATAGATAAGCTGGATGAAGTCAGATCTTATAAAATGAAACTCCTAAAGGAAAGGGCTGAGCTTTTAGAGGAGATAAATAGCCTTTCATATTTACAGGAAATAGACATAGACGATATCAATAAATTACAAAAAAACAAGGAAAGTATTAATGGCATAAACAAAAGATATAACGACCTCTATAAAGAGAAGACTATTTTAGAAGGTGATTATGTAAAAAGCAAAGATAAGATTGACTTGATAAATAACTTTAGAGATTCTCTTGAAGAACTCAGGGATAGTGAAAGTAAGATTTCAAAGTTGACAAACAGGAGAAATATTTTATCCTTAATCTTAGTAGCTATGATTTTTGTAATTTACTTTTTAAGTAACAGCCTTATATTTACTATAGTAATGGGACTTGTATCTGCTCTTTTAATCGGATTTGTAGTTTTCTTTTATAATTTTAGGATTAAACATTATCAAAAGGGCAAGATGAAAAAAATAGCTACTATAAATTTGGGCCTTGATACAAGTATGGAAAGTTCCGATGAGCTTGAAGCCTATATGAATGGATATAATATAGAAGAAAGTTATATTTACTTTAATAATTTAAAAGATAGGCTAGATGAGCTTTATGAAAGCTTAGATGAGCTTGAAGCTTATGAAAAGAAGCTAGAAAAAGAGAATAAACATTTAATAAATGAAAATAAGAGCCTTAGCAAAGTAGATATAAATGACTATATGGTAAAATTATCAGGACTTGATAATTTAAGGGATATGGTTGAAGAAAAGGACAGGGAATTAAAAAGGATAAATGCAGACTATGACTTTAGCTTACTTGCAGATGAAAGTCTTGATGATGTAGCTGAAATAAGGGAGGATGACATAGGAAACCTCGAAATTTTGGACAAGGAACTTGAATCTAACATTGTGAGTATATCTAAATTAAAAGAGCGATATAGAAATCTTCAAGAATCTTCAAAGTTATTAATGGAAAAAGAAGAAAGCTTGTTTGATGTTAATAAAAGAATAGATGAATATAATGATGAGCTAAAGGCCTTAGATTTAGCTCAGGAAATTATAAACAAGAGCTCTAACAGGTTACAAGATAGCTTTATTCCTAGGATTAATGATAAAGTTAGAGAAATGATAAGTTTATACCTGCGATCAGATAAGACTTATAATTTAGATGAAAATTTTAATGTAAATGTTTTTGATGGGAAAAAATTTCACCCACAGAATAATTTAAGCTCAGGAACCTTGGGACAGATAGCCTTGTTCATAAGAATAGCTATTCTAGAAGAGCTTATGGGAGAAGATTATATGATGATCTTTGACGATGCATTTGTCCAATTAGACTACATTAGGTATACCAAGACTTTAAAATTGCTTTCACAACTTTCTACTACAAATCAAGTTATAATTTTTTCCTGTCACTTACGAGAATCTGAAATATTGGACGAACTAAAAGTAGATTATAGAAAAATAGGACTTTAAAGATGATATATGCTATAGGGGACTTGCACCTGGATTTTACCAAAGAAAAGACTATGGAAGTATTTGGCGAAAAATGGATAAATTATGAAGAAAAAATATTTAAAAACTGGGAATTTATAAATGATGACGATTTAGTCTTGATTCCCGGTGATTTTTCATGGGCAAATGATATAGAAGCTGCATATATAGACTTAAAGAGAATAGATTCTCTTTCGGGAACAAAGATATTAACTAAAGGAAATCATGATTATTGGTGGAATAGTCTTTCAAAACTTAGGAAGCTGGACCTTAAGACGATTAAATTTATACAAAATGATAGCATAAGTTACGATGGCTTAAATATTTGTGGAATACGAGGTTGGCTTGACCCTACAAATAAGGACTTTAAGGAAGCGGATGAGAAGATTTTTAAAAGGGAACTTATCAGGGCAGATATGAGCCTGTCTTCTGTAAAAAATGACAAAGATATTGTAATGATGATGCACTATCCTCCCTTTGATAAAGAAAAGCAAACAAACGACCTCTTTACCCTTTTGAAAAAATATAAGGTTACAGATCTTGTATATGGTCACCTTCACGGACTTGGCCATGCAAATATAGTTGAAGGTAAGATTGACGGAATCAATGTAAAATGTGTATCATCTGATTATATAGATTTTAAGCCCGTACTTATTAGGAGCTAGGTGTGGAAAAAGAATTAGAAGTAAAAGTATTATCAAAAAATTTAGATAAAATAAAGAAAGATATAATATCAAAAGGAGCTAAGATCTTGGCTCATGAGTATCAGGATAATATCCTTATAGATTCATCAGCTAATCCTATTAAGGATCTGGACTATATGAGAATAAGAATATTAGAAGATAGCTATCAAAATATTTCAAGAAAAGAGCTAACTTATAAAAAGAGGGTCGCTGATAAGCTTGTAAGAAGCTATGATGAGTATACTGTAATTTTTGATGACTTGGAAAATATGAAAGCTATTTTACAACTTCTAGGTTTCGATATTTTTGAAGCCACTAAGAAGGAGAGGGAATCTTTTGCCTATAAGAATGCCAGGTTTGACTTTGATAGCTGGGATAAAGAATTTTTCCCTTTTCCGTACTTGGAAATAGAAGTTAAAAATGAAGATGATTTGGATAGTATAATAGAGGATTTAAAGCTTGATAGAAATGAGATAAGCAGAAAATCTATAAAGGAGTTAAAGGAGATATTTAGTAAGTAATAAAGTTTTATTACTTTAGGAAGGATAGAGATGGCGGATAAAAATTTGGTTATTGTGGAATCACCTACCAAGGCAAAGACAATTAAAAAAATGCTTGGCAATAATTATAAGGTAATGGCAACAGTAGGTCACCTTAGAGATTTACCTAAGAGTACTATGGGGGTAGATATAGAGAATGACTTTGAGCCTAAGTATATAAATGTAAGGGGAAAGGCGGATATTATAAATTCCTTAAAAAAAGAGGCAAAAAAAGCCGATAAAGTATACATAGCTACCGACCCTGATAGGGAGGGAGAAGCTATAGCTTGGCACCTTTGCAATTTGATAGGAATAGATCCTAATGAGAACAATAGGGTAAAATTTCATGAAATAACTAAGGATTCAGTAAAAAATTCCATAAAAAAACCTGAGGCTATTGATAAAAACTTGGTTGATTCTCAACAAGCCAGGAGGGTTTTAGACAGGATAGTAGGTTACACTATTTCTCCGCTATTATGGAAAAAAATAAAGTCAGGCCTTAGTGCAGGAAGGGTTCAATCAATAGCCCTTAGATTTATATGCGAAAGGGAAGAAGAGATTAGAAAGTTTGTACCTGAAGAATTTTGGAAGATTATAGCAAAGTTTAAGGTTGATAATAAGGAATTTCAAGCTGAACTTAACTACAAAAATCCTGACACAAACAATATAATTGAAAATGAAGAGGCTGCAGATAAGATTTTGCAAGACCTAAGCGATGAATTTTACATAGATTCTGTTAAAGAGTCAAGTAAAAACAGGTATCCTTATCCTCCCTTTACTACTTCAACCCTACAACAAGAAGCCTATAAAAAGTTAGGTTTTTCTACTTCTAAAACCATGAGAATAGCTCAGCAAATTTATGAAGGGGTAAGTTTGGGCAAGGAAGGGTCTGCCGGTCTAATAACTTATATGAGAACAGATTCTACAAGGATATCAACTACCTGCATAAATGAGAGCAGGACAGTTATAAATGATCTGTTTGGAAAAGAATATTTAGGCAAGAGCAATTCTTATTCTAAGAAGGAAAAGGGATCTCAGGATGCTCACGAAGGCATAAGACCGAGCTCCATACTGAGAAGGCCTAATGAAATAAAAAAATATTTAAGCGATGACCAATACAAGTTATACAAACTTATTTGGGAAAGAACTTTGGCCAGTCAAATGAAACCGGCTAAGTTTATATCGAAAGTTGTAATCATGTTAAATAAGGGATATGAGTTTAGAACCAGTGGATCTTATCTTGCCTTTGATGGATTTACTAAGGTCTACGGTTTAAGTGACAAGGACCTAATCCTACCTGACCTGGAAGAAAAAGAAACCATAAAGTCACAAGCAATAGATAAGAGCCAACACTTTACGCAAGCTAAGCCGAGATATACTGAAGCATCTCTTGTAAAGACTCTTGAAAAGGAAGGAATAGGTAGACCAAGTACTTACGCATCTATAATCACTAATATCCTATCTAGAAATTATGTAGAGCTAAAAGAGAAAAAGTTTTACACTACAGAGATAGGAGAGAAAGTTAATCAATTTTTGATGGAATATTTTGAAGATGTCATTAACAAAAAATTTACAGCAGAGCTTGAAGAAAGACTCGACGGGATAGCGGATAATGATGTGGATTGGAAAAGTGTAATAAGAGACTTCTATGCAGATTTTAACCAGGATCTTGAAAAGGCAAAAAAGGCAGATGACAATCTAAAAGTTAAGGATATGCCTACAGGAAAGAAATGTCCTGAATGTGGGTCAGATCTTGTTTATAAGCATGGAAGAAATGGAAAATTTATAGGATGTAGTAATTTCCCTGACTGTAAATACACTGAATCAATAGTAAAAGATACTCATGTAAAATGCCCTAAGTGTGGATCAAGGATTATAGAAAAAGTTTCCCAAAGGGGAAAAGTCTTTTATGGCTGTGAAAATTATCCTAATTGTGATTTTGCTCTCTGGGATAAGCCAACAGGGGAAAAATGTCCTGAATGTGGATCACTTTTGGTTCACAGAAAAAATAGGAAGGGAAGCATAACAAAGTGCAGTAATGAGGACTGCGACTATAAAATATTTGAATAATTCTTAAATCTATGTTACAATTACTTGGTAAGACACACAATTGACGATGCAGATGATGTTGCCCTAGGGTTTCATCTACAGGAGACTCAATTGGAGGAAAAAAACACGGAGGTATGTAAATGTCAGTAGTATCAATGAAATCATTATTAGAAGCAGGTGTTCACTTTGGACACCAAACTAGAAGATGGAATCCAAAAATGGAAAAATTCATCTTCACAGAAAGAAATGGAATCTACATTATAGATTTGCAAAAAACTGTTAAACAAATCGATAAAGCTTATGAATTTGTTAGAGATATAGTTGCAGATGGTGGACAAATTCTTTTTGTAGGAACAAAGAAGCAAGCTCAAGAAGTTATAGAATTGGAAGCTAAAAGATGTTCTCAACACTATGTAAGTCATAGATGGTTAGGTGGTATGTTAACTAACTTCAAGACTATTCGTAAGAGAGTTGAAAGATTAGAAAAGTTATATGAAATGGAAGAAGACGGAACTTTTGATCTTTTACCAAAGAAAGAAGTTAGCGAATTACAAAGAGAAAGAGAAAAGTTGGAAAAGAATCTTGGCGGAATAAGAAATATGGTAAAGATGCCTGATGCAATGTTCGTCATAGATCCTAATAAAGAATATATAGCTATTCGTGAAGCACACGTTTTGGGTATACCTGTTATAGCTACAGTTGATACAAATTGTGATCCTGATGAAGTGGATATCGCTATTCCTGGAAATGACGATGCAATAAGAGCGGTTAAGTTATTAACTTCTACTATTGCTGATGCAGTAATCGAAGGAAGACAAGGCGTTGAAGAAGTAGATGTAGAATACAGCGACAATTTTCAAGCTCAAGACGATGAAGAAGTTGAAGATGTAGCTGAAGAAACTTCGGACGAAAATGAAGTTGAAGAAGATTCTATCGAATTAACTGAAGACGACTTAAGAGAAAATTTAGACGAAGAATAATTCATTATAGATAAAGTAAGTAAAAGTGGCTGTTAAGAATACAATTAACCGCCTCTTTTAATGTATGGAGGTAAAAAATGGCAGAAATTACAGCTAAAATGGTTAAAGAACTAAGAGAAAAAACTGGTGCCGGAATGATGGACTGCAAAAAAGCCTTAAGCGAAGCAGATGGAGACGTTGATAAGGCTGTAGACCTACTAAGAGAAAAGGGATTAGCAGGTGCACAAAAGAAGTCAGGAAGAATAGCATCAGAAGGTATAGTTGAATCATACATTCACTCAGGTAGAATAGGATGTATAGTTGAAATTAACTCTGAAACAGACTTCGTTTCTAAGAACCAAGAATTTAAAACTTTTGCTAAAGACGTTGCTATGCACATAGTAGCTCAAAATCCTAAATACGTTTCAAGAGAAGATGTAGATCCTGCAGAAGTAGAAAGAGAAAAGGAAGTTCTAATTCAACAAGCTATAAATGAAGGTCAAGGAAAAAATATGCCTGAAGAAAAAGCTAAAATGATAGCTCAAAAGAAGGTTGAAGGTAGAATTGACAAGTTCTATTCAGAAATCTGTCTATTAGAACAACCTTTCATCAAAGATCCAAGCAAGACTGTGGGAGATCTTTTGACAGATCTTATCGCTAAAATTGGTGAAAACATTAAAATTCGTAGATTTGTTAGATACGAAGTTGGTGAAGGTCTAGAAAAGAAAAATGAAGACTTTGCTGAAGAAGTAAAAAAACAAATGCAATAAGATAGACAATCCCGGATCCTAAAAAGGACTCGGGATTTTTTATGCCTATAATTTTAGCAAATAAAAAACCACCGGCCTTGCCGATGGTAATGATTTAATAATGTAACGGATCCTTTACATTATTAGGCGATTTTATTAAATGCCTTATTTAACTTGCTGATTTTTCTAGATGCACTATTCTTTGAAATTGTATTTTTGCTAGCTAACTTATCTAATTTTTTTGTAGCAACTTTAAGGTATTTAGCTGCTTCTTCTTTGTTATTAGCTTCAACTGCTTGTTCAAATTTTTTGATGTAAGTCTTAACTTCAGATTTCTTTGCCTTATTTCTTTGAGTTTGTTTGTTAGTTACATCTATTCTTTTGATAGCTGATTTAATATTTGCCATTCTTTCACCTCCTAAAATAAAACAATATTGATATTATACATTAAAATTCAAAATTTTTCAAATTTTTATGAATATATAAGTACATAAATTTATTTAATAATATGGTATACTTATTTTATTGATAATTTTAATATCCTATGCACTTATCCTTAAGCTGCTTAGGAATATTTTATTAAGAGGTATTATGGATATAGATAAAAAATATATTAGAAATTTTTCGATAATAGCACACATAGATCACGGTAAATCAACCCTTGCCGATAGGTTGATAGAGTATACGGGAACTATTACTAAAAGAGAGATGAGTGACCAAATCTTAGACTCTATGGACCTGGAAAGGGAAAGAGGTATAACTATTAAGCTCAAGGCTATAAAGTTATTTTATGATGCAAAGGACGGCAATAAGTATATGCTTAACCTAATCGATACCCCGGGACATGTCGACTTCAGTTATGAAGTAAGTAGGTCCCTTAAGGCTTGTGAAGGGGCGGTATTGATAGTAGATGCCTCACAAGGTGTAGAAGCACAGACCCTTTCAAATGTTTACTTGGCTATAGATCAGGATTTGGAAATTCTGCCTGTAATAAATAAGATAGATCTTCCCAGTGCTGATATAGATTCTGCCAAAAATGAGATAGAAAATATTATAGGGCTAGATGCCACAGATGCTCCTGCGATTTCAGCCAAGGAGGGTCTTAACATCCAAGATGTCCTTGAAGGAATTATAACTAGAATTCCGGCTCCTGAGGACAAAGATGATAAAACTTTAAAGGCCTTGATATTTGACTCCTACTACGACTCCTATAAGGGAGTAGTTACCTTTATAAGGGTTTTTGAAGGCGTAGTTAGGGTCGGTATGCAAATAAAAATGATGGCTACAAATAAAGTTTTTGAAGTTACCGAATGCGGATATGTCTCCCATGGAAATGTCTTAACTGATAAGATAAGCTCCGGAGATGTAGGTTACATAGTATGCAGTATTAAAAATGTTAAGGATGCAAGAGTAGGAGATACCATTACAGATGCAAATAGACCTGCAGATATTCCTCTTGAAGGATACAAGGAAGTAACCCCAATGGTCTATTGTGGTTTATACCCTGCCGAAGGGGAAGACTTCAATACACTAAAAGACGCCTTGGAAAAACTTCAAGTTAATGACGTTTCTCTTACTTTTGAAAATGAAACATCTCAGGCCCTTGGTTTCGGGTTACGATGTGGATTTTTAGGCCTACTTCACATGGAAATTATCCAGGAAAGACTTGATAGAGAATTTGATCTTGATATAATAGCGACTGCTCCAAGCGTAATCTACAAGGTACACTTAACTGACTCTACTGTAGTTGAAATTCAAAATCCTACTAATTTTCCTCCGGCTACAGAAATTGATTATATAGAGGAGCCTATAGTAGAAGCTAATATAATGACTCCTACCGACTATGTAGGTGTGATTATGGAATTATGTCAAAATAAGCGGGGAGAATTTAAAAATATGGAATATTTGGATGAGAAGAGAGTAAATATTCAATATAAGCTCCCACTTAATGAGGTAATTTATGATTTCTATGATGCCTTAAAATCAAAAACGAAAGGTTATGCTTCCCTAGACTATGAGCTTAAAGGATATGAGAAGGCAGACCTTGTTAAAATGGATATCCTTATTAACGGAGAAGGAGTCGATGCTCTTTCTCTTATAGTCCACAGAGACAGTGCCTACGATAGGGGTAGGAGAATAGTAAGTAAGTTAAAGGATGAAATACCTAGACATCAATTTGCTATCCCTGTCCAAGCATCTATAGGTAATAAAATAATTGCCAGAGAAACAATTAAAGCCTACAGGAAAGATGTATTGGCCAAGTGCTATGGGGGAGATGTATCCAGAAAGAGAAAGTTACTTGAAAAGCAAAAAGAAGGAAAGAAGAGAATGCGTTCAGTAGGTAATGTAGAAGTTCCTCAACAAGCCTTTCTTTCAGTTCTTAAATATGATGACGATAAATAGCCGTAATTCGGCTATTTTTTATAGGAGTATATTATTAAAGGAATTTATGTCCACATACCATTTTGTGGTAAAAAATGTAATTATTGTGATTTTTCGACGATGATTAATCAAGAAAACAGGGTAGAAGAGTATATAGATTTATTAGAAAAAGAGATTTATAAGTATAAGGATAAAAAGGATCTTATAGATACCTTATATATAGGGGGGGGAACTCCAAGTCAGATAGATTCAAAATATATTGTTCAAATATATAAAATTATTGAAAGATCTTTTGACCTTAAACTAAGGGAATTTACTATAGAAGCAAACCCCGATTCCATAGATGATAAAAAAATATCTGATTACCTGTCTATCGGAGTTAATAGGGTGTCTTTAGGAGTACAAACTTTTAATAATAACTTAAATAAGATCCTAGGAAGAAGTCATTGTCTTAGTGATGTATATAAGGCTTATGAAAGCATTTCTAAAAAGATAGATAATATTTCGATTGATCTTATGTATGGGATTCCAAATCAAAAAATTGAAGATATAGAAGTTGATTTGCAAAATATACAAAAGCTTAAACCTAAGCACATATCTTGGTATAATCTCATAGTAGAATCAGGAACCAAGTTTTATAAGTTATATGCCGATAAGGAAGTTATGGATGAAGATTATGAGCTTGAACTTTATAGGATGATTTATAAGGGGCTTGGAGAGAAATACAGGCACTATGAAATTTCAAATTATGCCATGGAAGGATTTGAATCAAAGCATAATAAAATATATTGGCATGATGAAAGCTATTATGGATTTGGTATTTCGGCATCAGGATATATAAATAAGTTTAGGTATTCCAATGAATATTTCTATAATAACTACAAGAAAAAAATTCTGGAAGGACAAAGGCCCTTAACAGAAAAAGAATATATAGATAGGGAAAAAGAAGTATTTGAATATGTAATTATGAATATGCGATTAAAAGACGGGATAAATTTAGATTACTTTTATAAAAAATTTGCTATAAATTTTTATCATGAAAACAAAAATCTTATAGAAGCTTGGCTAGACAGAAATTTAATAAGATTTGAAAAAGAAAATCTTGCCTTTACAGATGAAGGATTTTATATTTCAAATAGTTTTTTTAGAGACTTATCTTTGAGTAATTAATATTAAATTTAAGCTTAAATAGACTTCAGCTTTGAAGTCTATTTTTTATTGTCCCGGAAATTTTCAAGGACATAAATGGTTAAAATTATCTGGTTTAGCAAAAAATCAAGAAAATTATCAATATAGGTTGACAAGCGCTAAAATCTCCTATATAATATCTTTAGCACTCAAGGAAGATAAGTGCTAACAGAAAGGCGTGGGTAACTTGAATACTGATTTAAGTGATAGAAAATTAAATATCTTGTATTCTATTTTAGATAGTTACATTAAAAGTGCTCAGCCTGTGGGCTCAAGGACCCTATCAAAAGATTATGATATAGGTTATAGCCCTGCAACTATCAGAAATGAGATGAGTGATTTATCAGATATGGGTTATCTCCAGCAGGCTCATGTTTCAGGAGGGAGGATTCCTACTGACAAGGCGTACAGGCTTTACGTGGATGATATACTTAGCAGACTCTATGTTGATCATGGTATGGGAAGTGAGGTTAGTAAAGCTTTAATTCCAATATCAAATAATAGGTATAGGTATGTAGATCCGCAAAGATTTTTAAAAAGTTTATCTGAATTCCTTTCAGAAGTGACAAAGTATCCAACTGTTTCAATGATAAGAAATTTAGATAGCATAGGGCTTGATCATATTGAGCTTATAAAGATAAACAAACACAATTATGCCCTTATAACCTTATTTAACACAGGGGATTTAAGTCATAATATCATTCACACAGATAGTGAAATAGACCAGGGAACTTTGATAAAAGTAAACTTTGGCTTAAGAAAATTATTCTTAGAAAATGATATGAGTTATTTATACGAATCTTTTATAGGAATACCTAATAGCCACATGCTCGGAGAGAACATTAAGATTTTTGTTATAAATAGCGTTAGAGAAGCTATTAAAAAGCTTGATATGACCTATTTTTCAGTCGATGGCGTATCAAATATTTTTAATTACGTCGAATACGAGGACTTAAATGAGGCAAAGAATCTCATAGAAGTCTTGGAAGATAGGGAAAAAATAAAAGAGATTTTTAATTTTAATGGAGAGTTTTTAAATATTTCCATAGGAAGTGAGAATAAGGATTATAGGTTAAAAAATAACTCTATTATTTCTACTTCTATCATATTTAACAATAACAGTATTGGAAATATTGCAATTGCAGCACCTACAAGGATGGATTATGAACTTATAATTAGAGAAATGCTTGCGGTTTCTTCAAGATTAAAAGATTTCATTAAAAGAGGTGAGTGAGATGAGTCAAGAAGATATGATAAATGATGAAGATATTAAAAAAGATGATGAATTAGTTGATGAGGATGATACGTGTGAATCTGAGCAAGAGAGCGATGAAGTAAGTGATTTAAAAAATTCGTTAGCTAGGTTACAGGCTGACTTTATTAACTACAAAAATAGGGTTAACAGGGAAAAAGCTCAGTCTATAGAACTTGCTAATGAAGATTTGATAACTAAGCTTTTATCCATCTTGGATGATTTGGAAAGAGCTATTCAAAGTGAAGATAGAAAAGATGAATTTTATGAGGGAGTTTCTCTTATAAGAGAAAATCTTGTAAATATACTAGGTGATTTTGGACTTAAGGAAATAGATAATTATGAAGATTTTGATCCGAAATATCATCATGCAGTCCTTGCTGAAGAATCAGATAAGGATAGTAACAAAATATTAGAAGTTTATCAAAAGGGATATCTTTTAAATAACAAATGCATTAGACCGGCAATGGTAAAGGTAAGTAAATAATAGGAGGAAGATATAAATGAGTAAAGTAATCGGTATAGATTTAGGAACAACAAATTCAGCAGTAGCAGTTATGGAAGGTGGGGAAGCTACAATAGTACCTAATGCAGAAGGTAATAGAACTACTCCATCAATAGTAGCTTTTGAAAAAGATGGAGAAAGATTGGTTGGAGAAACTGCTAAAAGACAAGCTATAACAAATCCACAAAGAACTATCGCTTCTATAAAGAGAATAATGGGATCAGATGAAAAAGTAAACATAGACGGTAAAGCTTATACTCCTGAAGAAATATCAGCAATGATTCTACAAAAATTAAAGGCTGATACTGAAAGCTACTTGGGAGAAACAGTTACAGAAGCTGTAATTACTGTACCTGCCTACTTCACAGACTCTCAAAGACAAGCAACTAAAAACGCAGGTAAGATAGCAGGATTGGAAGTAAAGAGAATAATCAACGAACCTACTGCTGCAGCTTTAGCTTACGGTTTAAACAAGGATAATGACCAACAAAAGATTATGGTATATGACCTAGGTGGTGGTACTTTTGATGTAAGTATCCTTGAAGTAGGAGACGGAGTATTTGAAGTACTTGCAACTAGAGGTAATAACAGACTAGGTGGGGACGACTTCGATGAAAGACTTGTTAACTATATAGCTGAAGAATTCAAGAAGGAACACGGAGTTGACTTAAGAGATGACGTTACTTCAAAGCAAAGATTAAAAGATGCTGCAGAAAGTGCTAAGAAGGAATTATCTTCAAGATCTTCAACAAATGTTAACTTACCATTCATTTCAGCAGTTAATGGAACTCCTGTAAACCTTAATATGGATATAACAAGAGCTAAATTTAATGAATTGACAAGAGACTTGGTAGAGTCTACTCTTAGTCCGGTTAAGCAAGCTTTACAAGACGCAGGCTTAAGCACAGGTGAAATTAATAAGGTTCTATTAGTAGGTGGTTCAACTAGAATACCTGCTGTTCAAGAAGCTGTTAAAAACTTAATAGGAAAAGATCCTCAAAAAGATATAAACCCTGATGAATGTGTAGCTATAGGTGCTGCTATCCAAGGTGGGGTATTGACAGGAGAAGTTGAAGACTTATTATTACTTGATGTTACACCTTTATCATTAGGTATAGAAACATTAGGTGGAGTTACTACTAAGTTAATAGAAAGAAATACAACTATTCCAACTAAAAAATCACAAGTATTCACTACTGCTGCAGATGGTCAAACATCAGTAGAAATAAAAGTTCTTCAAGGGGAAAGAGAAATGGCTGCAGACAACACTGTCTTAGGTCAATTCAACCTTACAGATATTCCTGCAGCACCAAGAGGAGTTCCTCAAATAGAAGTAACTTTTGATATCGATGCAAATGGTATAGTTAATGTAAGTGCAAAAGATAAGGGATCAGGAAAACAACAAAACATAACTATAACATCTTCTACTAACATGACAGAAGAAGAAATAAAGAAAAAAGTAGATGAAGCCAGCAGATTTGCAGAAGAAGACAAGGCAAAGAAAGAAATGATCGAAGCTAAGAATAATGCTGAACAAACTATCTACCAAGTTGAAAAAACTGTAAATGATTTAGGAGATAAGATAAGCGAAGATGAAAAATCTCAAGTTAAGGAAAAGGTAGAAGCTTTGAAATCTTCAATGGAATCTTCAAATATAGATGATATCAAGACAAAGACTGACGAATTGACTCAAGAAATGTACAAGTTAAGTTCAAAGCTTTATGAAAATGCACAAGATCAATCCCAAGGACAAGCATCAGCTAATAACGATGATGATGTCGTTGATGCAGACTATGAAGTAGTAGATGATGACGAAGAATAAGATAAAGAATAGGTAAAGAAAGGGCAAGAATTATTCTTGTCCTTGATTTTTTTGCCCATTTTAGTAAAATAGTTAAAGCGTGGTGGTGATAATATGGATAATTTATATGAAATTTTAGGAGTGGATAAATCAGCTTCTCAAGCCGAAATAAAATCTGCCTACAGAAAACTTGCTAAAAAATATCATCCGGATTTAAATCCTGGAGATGATGAGGTAGAGGCAAAGTTTAAAGAAATAAATGCTGCCTATGAAGTATTGGGTAACGAAGAAAAGAGAAGACAGTATGATATGTACGGGGATCAAGTCTTTTCTAATTCAGGTGGATTCGGGATGGATTTTTCAGATATATTCGGAGACATTTTTGGTGATATATTTGGAACAGGCTTTTCAAGTAGTAGGAAGAGAAATCCTAATGCTCCTAAGAAAGGTAGTAACCTACAAAAGCATATAACATTAAGCTTTGAAGAATCTGTATTCGGGGCTGACAAGAAAGTTAAGATTAACAGAAGAGTTAACTGTAAGGTATGTGGTGGCACCGGAGCGAAGCCGGGTACAGAAAAGAAGACTTGTGATAAGTGTAATGGTACCGGAGTGATGAATGAATCTAGAAGAACTCCTTTCGGTATATTTACTTCTCAAACAACCTGCGATAAGTGCGGGGGAAGTGGAGTTATAATAGAGCACGAGTGTGAAAACTGTAACGGAACAGGGATGGAAAATGAAAGTGTAACCATAGAAGTCAAAATTCCTAAGGGGGTCGACAACGGATCTGTTATTAATCTTCACGGCCAAGGTGACAAAGGAGAAAATGGCGGCTCTAACGGAGACTTATATATAGTAATAAATGTTAAAGAACATGAATTTTTCAACAGAGTTGGGGATGACATAACCTTTGAGATGCCTATTACATATGCTGACGCTGCTTTAGGCTCAACAATAGAAGTTCCTAGTTTGGAAGGAATTGAAGAATTTGATCTTCCCGAAGGTACTCAGTCAGGACAAACTTTCAGACTTAAGTCAAAGGGAGTTTTTCATGTAAATAGTCAAGGCAGAGGCGATATAATATTTACAGTCAAGGTTGTAGTTCCTAAAAACCTTAACAAGGAACAAAAAGAAAAGCTTTTGGAATTTTCAGATTCTATGAAACAAGATATAAAATTAAAGGACAAAAAGTCAGTCTTTTCTAAAATTAAGGAAATGTTTGAATAAATGGATAAGTATAATAAGTTAACTATAACATGCCCTAGTGGCTATGATGAGATAGTAAGTTCAATTTTAAACGATGAAAAAATAGAATATATCCAGATAGATGATTATAATGACCTTGTAGAATTTAAAAAGAATCAGCCCTACTGGGTCGTAGTTGATGACGATGACTTTTCTTACCACCAAGATATTATAATGACTGCCTTCTATGATGCTGATCAAGATATAAATTTAGAAAGCATAAAAGATAAGCTGGCTTTAATTTCAGATAAAAATAATATAGATATAAAAATCAGTGATCCTGAATTAATAGAAAACCATGATTGGGCAAATGAATGGAAAAAGTATTATGAACCTGTCGAGATAGGAGATGTAGTAATTAGACCGAGCTGGCTTGATTACGAAAATCCGGATAAGGTAATCGTAGATATAAATCCGGGACTTGCCTTTGGAACAGGTTTACACGAAACTACAAGCCTCTGTGTAGAACATCTACAACAATTAGACCTTGAGGGCAAAAAAGTTTTAGACATAGGATGTGGATCAGGAATTTTATCTATAATCAGTTCAAAGCTTGGAGCAAGTGGGATTACTGCATCCGATATAGATCCACTTGCAGTTGAAGCCGGCATAAGTAACTGTGAAATTAATGAGGTTGACAACGTAGAGGTTATAGAAAGCTCACTAATCGACAAGATAGAAGGAAAATACGACCTGGTAATAGCTAATATCTTGCTAAATGTATTAAAAGAGCTTATCCCACAGTTAGATAGGGTATTATTTGATGAATCTCTTTTCATATGCTCAGGGATTTTAAGTGACCAAAAAGATGAAATAGAAAAATGCTTGTCTGACAATGGATTTGAAGTAGTTGATGTTATGGAAAAAGGCGAGTGGATCTCAGTAATAAGCAGGAAAAGACAGGATGTATAGATTTTTTAGAGAGTCTTTAGATCTTGATAAAAAAAACATATATCTTGACGGAGAGGATTACAACCATATAAAAAATAGCCTAAGGCTAAGTATAGGTGAACATATCCATATAGTAATCGAAGATCAAATATATGACTGCCTTATAGTAGACTATCTCAAAGACAAGGTTATAACTGAGATAGTAGGTAAAGATGAAAAAACTTACGAGTCAAATCTTAACATAACTTTATATCAAGGCCTTATGAAGGGAGATAAAAACGAATTTATAATTCAAAAAGCCACAGAGCTTGGAGTAAATTCTCTTGTATTTTTTAATAGTGAAAGAGTAGTTGTTAAGCTTGACGATAAAAAATGGAATAAGAAACTTCTAAGGTATGAAAAAATATAGAGGCAGCTAAACAGTCCAAGAGAACTCTAGTTCCAAGCATATCAGGTCTTATAGATATAAAAGATATATATGTAGACAATGACTCTCTAAACCTTGTTTGCTATGAAAAAGATACTACAAATTTAAAAAATCTTTTATCAAAACATAAAAATTTTGTAAATATAAATATATTGGTAGGTCCTGAAGGTGGCTTGTCGGAAGATAATATAGAAGTTTTAAAAGCTAAGGGCTTTATTCCGGTTTCTCTAGGTCCTAGAATATTAAGGGGAGAAACCGCTCAATTGAGTGTTTTAAGTATTATACAGTATGAGTTAGGAGATATGGGTTAATTAATGAATAAAAAAGTAAAATTTCTGACTTTAGGTTGCAAGGTAAATCAATATGAAAGTGAAGCGATGAAAGAGTTATTTTTAGCTAGGGGATATGATCTTACAGATGAAGATAACTGTGATATATTCGTTATAAATACTTGTACCGTTACTAACCTATCTGATAGAAAGGCAAGACAGTATATTTCCAAAGTAAAAAGGAATAATCATGATGCCGTGATCGCTGTTGTTGGTTGCTACGCTCAGGTAAATGCTGATCAGATAGAAAAAATTGATGGTGTAAATATAATACTTGGAACCCAAAATAAAAATAAAATAGTAGACTTGTGTGAAGAGTATGAAAATACTCAGCAAAATATAAATATAGTTAGGGATTTTGAAAGACTTGAAGATTATGAAGAGATGAAAACTTCACAGGAACAGGATATGACAAGAGCCTATATAAAGATTCAAGATGGATGTAATCAGTACTGCTCTTACTGTATAATCCCTTATGCCAGAGGACCTATAAGATCTAGAAATATAGAAGATGTAGAAAAGGAAGCCTTAAAATTAGCTGACCAAGGCTACAAAGAAGTAGTTCTTACAGGAATTCATGTAGCTTCATATGGAAAAGACTTTAAAGATTTAGAAATTTCTCTTGCAGATGTTATAGAAAAAATCGCAAGTATAGATAAGATAGAAAGAATAAGAATGTCATCATTAGAGCCTTCAATAATAAGCGATGACTTTCTTTTAAGATTAAAAAATACAGGCAAGATATGTGATCACTTCCACCTATCGCTTCAAAGTGGGTCAGATAAGATATTAAAGTTGATGAACAGAAAATATGATACAAAAATGTATTTTGACAAGGTTGAGCTTATCAGAAAGTATTTTCCAAATGCCGGCATAACTACAGACATTATAGTAGGATTTCCTAATGAAAGCGAAGAGGACTTTTTAGATACCTTGGACTTTGTAAAAAAGGTTGCCTTTTCTAAAATTCACGTATTTAGATATTCCAGAAGAGAGGGTACAAAAGCATACGATATGTCGGGACAAATCGATGGAAATACCAAGAAGAAAAGAAGCTCCAGGTTAATTGATTGTGCAAAAGAAATGACAGATGAGTTTTTGGATAAAAATTTATCCTATAATCACGATGTTTTATTTGAGTCTAAAAATGATGATGGATATATGTATGGCTATACAACAAATTATATCAGGGTAAAGAAAAAATATGATCCGGACCTAGTAAATCAAATTGTAAATTTGAAATTAGATAAAAGGGAAAATGAAGAACTTATAAGCTTGTAATAGCTTCTTATATCTGGTATAATTAGCCAGGAGGCGAATTATGGATTGCGTTTTTTGTAAGATAATTTCCGGGGAGATTCCTACTGAGAAAGTATATGAAGATGAAAAAGTACTGGCTTTTAAGGATAATCAACCTCAAGCACCTATTCATGTCTTAGTTATTCCAAAGGAACATATTTCTTGTGCCAATGATATTGATTCAAGTAATTCAGATATTATAAAATACATTTTTGAACTTATACCTAAAATTGCAAATGACTTGGGGATAGCTGAAGATGGGTATAGAATAATCAATAACTGTGGAGATAATGCAGGACAAACAGTCCAACATTTACATTTCCATATCCTAGGTGGCAAAAAATTAAATGTTGAATTCGCTTAATTTATAGCATGTTTTGCTAAGAGTTAGTTTATATTCGCTCTTTATGAGCATTTTTCAATAAAGAGGGGAGGGGAATGATGTGTCAGAAATTAAAGTTGGAGAAAACGAATCATTAGAAAGTGCATTAAAAAGATTTAAAAGACAATGTGCTAGATCCGGTGTATTAACTGAATATAGAAAAAGAGAACACTATGAAAAACCTAGTGTAAAGAAAAAGAAAAAATCAGAAGCTGCTAAAAGAAAAAAAAGAAATTTCTAGTAGTCACAGAACCAATATTAGCCTTAGGGCTTGAGGTTCTTTTTTTATTATATGATAATACATATGCGTTAAAAATAGGAATATTTTTAAAAACTAATAATTTGTACAAACGAAGGAAGTTATCGTAGTGCTAATAACTTATTTACCTAATTACAAAGGGTCATTGACAAGTATTTTCCAAAGTACATAACTTATGTATTTTTATTTATAGTTTTTATAAATATAGAGTAATTCTTATAAAGACATATTACTTTTATTGAATACTTAATTGCTTTGGTATATAATCCAAATGTAAGATGTTTTTGGAGATCAGGTATGGAGACTAATTCAGATAATATAATTTTAGTAAATAATATAATAGATGATGCCATAAGACAAAAGGCAAGCGATATTCACATAGAACCATTTAAAGACGAGCTGAGGATTAGATTTCGTATAGATGGTTCTTTGTCTTTATACAAGACTTATAGTATGGATCTACATTCTAAAATCTTAGCTCGAATAAAGGTAATGAGCAGTTTGGACATAGCTGAAAAGAGATTAGCTCAGGACGGCAGGATTACATACAGGTATAAAGACAAGGATGTTGATCTTAGAATCAGCATAATAAATACCATATATGGGCAAAAATGTGTAATAAGAGTATTAAATCCTGATAATTTTATCGTAGGGATGGATAAGCTCGGTATAAGCGATGAAGAAATTGATTTAATATCTGAATATACAAAATTTGAAAACGGTTTGATTTTAGTATGTGGGCCAACAGGAAGTGGTAAGACTACCTCCTTATATACGATGATAATAGAAGAAAATGACATCGAAAAAAACATTATAACTATAGAAAATCCTGTCGAGTATAACATATATGGAATTAATCAGATTCAGATAAACGAAAAGATAGGAATGAGGTTTGATAACACCTTAAAGTATGTTTTAAGGCAGGATCCGGATATCATTTTACTTGGAGAAATAAGGGACAGTGAAACGGCAAAACTTGCTATGAGATCTTCGATTACAGGTCACAAGGTATTTTCAACCTTACATACAGATGATGTATACCAATCAATCATAAGACTACTAGATATGGGAGTTGAGGACTATATGATAAGGGCCTCCCTTAAGTTAGTTATCTCCCAAAGGCTTGTGAAAAAATTATGTCCTTACTGTAAAGAAAAGGTAGAAGTTGATAAATCTTACAGGGAAATCTTTGACAAGTATAAGATAGATCCTCCTTATATTTATAGACCTAAGGGATGTGAGCATTGTAATAATGGATATTCAGGAAGAATGGCCCTTATGCAAATTCTAAAGGTTGATGAAGATATAAGAAGAGAGATTACAAGTACGCTTGATATAGAAAGACTTGAAAAAATAGGGAAAAGCAAAAATATAAAATCGCTTTTTGAAAAAGCTTTGTTTCAGGTAAGTTTGGGTAATACAAGTATGAAAGAGGCTCTAAGATTATTAAATGAGTAAAATTAATCAGATAAAAATCGGTAACGATCAGATAAATGAATTTTTACATAAGGATATAGGGAAAAGGGTTAATTTAAGGACCAAGTTTTTATTTTTAAGACAATTTTCTATCCTCTTATCTTCAAAAATACCAATAGTTGATTCTATAAAAATTTTAATAGATCAAAGAGAATTAAAATCTTTGAGAAAGTCTTTGGAAAGGGTGGTAGAGAACTTAGAAAATGGATTTGGGGTAAGCGAAAGTTTTTCTAACGACAAAAACTTTGATCCATTCTTTATAGCTATGTTAAAATTAGGCGAAAGTAGTGGCAAGCTTGATAAGGTAATGTATGATCTCAGTAGGTATTATGAGATAAGTTACAATATGAAGTCAAAGTTAACAAACGCCCTGACCTATCCTATAATTTTAAGTTTAGTAGGGATGGTAATGATGATCTTTCTGGTAAAGACAGTAGTGCCTTCTTTTATTTTTATATTTAATGATTCAGATATAGCCATTCCTCTTCCTACCAGAATTATAATTAAACTATCTGAGATAATAAATGACTACTGGAGGCTAATTCTGCTAGCACTTATACTTGTCGGACTCGCTTTATTTATAGCATATAAAAAGACAAAGTTCGGATATTATGTCGATAAATTTAACACAAATAATAGAATTTATGGAACTTATAATAAAATCATAAAAACTTCTAAAATAGCAAGAACTTTATATGTAACTCAAAAAAATTCGATGACAATTTTAGACGGTTTAGCCATTATATACTCCGGTATGACTAATAGGTACTATAGGGGAGAACTTCTTGAGATTATAGAAAAAATCGAAACGGGTTCTCAAAGTATAGATGAGGCCTTTAATCAAAGTTCCATAACTCCTGTAGTGTTTAATTCTATGCTGAAGATCGCTGAAAATACCGGGGATTTTGATGAGGTCTTAAATAAAATATCCAACTTTTATGACAAGGAAGTTGAATATGCAATAAAAGGTTTTGTCAGTATATTTGAACCTATGATTATCTTGGTAATGGGATTTTTGGTAGGATTTATAGTTATTTCCATTACTATTCCAATGTTTGAAATGATTAATTCATTTTAATAAATATTTTGTAAGGGGTGTAAAAATTGAAAATTCAAAAAAAGAAATCAAAAGGATTTACTCTGTTGGAATTGTTGGTAGTCTTAGCTATTATGGCAATCTTAGTTGCTATAGCAGTACCTAGATATCAAGCTCAAAGGGATAAGGCTGCTATCACAGCTCACCAATCAAATGTAAGAATTCTAGAAACGGCCGGAGAAAATTATTATCAAGATAATGGTTCATATCCTGAATCAATTCAAGAATTACAAACTAAGGGCTATATAAAAGAAGTCCCTCAAATTCCAAAGAACAAAAAGAAAGTAACAGGTTCATATACTATAGATAAAAATAACGGTAATGTATCTCCGGATAAAAATGCACTGAATGAGTAAGTATCTGCTTATTTTAACTTTTATTCTTATAAAAGTTTTATCAGATAAGCTTTTTGACAGGCTGGATAGAAAAAAGCTATCTATATTTTTAATGTTATGCTTATTTGTAGGTTTATTTATCTATAAGGTTAGCGATATAAGTCTCTTAAATGAGCTTATATTATTAATATTAACATCGATTAGCATAGATGATTTTATGTATATGGAAGTCTATTGGACAGATGTAATATTCTTATTTATCATAAGCCTAATTGATGTGATAATAAGCGGAAAAATAGACCTTACTTCTCTGATAATACCTCTTTTATTTATATGCCTGGCTATGTTTACAAGTTACATGGGAATAATAGATGGACTAATCTTACTTGCAATAGCTATGACATTAACTTATTTTGATTTTTTATCCCTAATGCTTTACATATCCTTAGTATCGGGATTTATAGCTCTTTTACTTATTTTAAGGGGGAAAAGAGGAGAAGTATCTTTTGTTCCCTTTATTTTAATAGGATATATTTTACAGCTTGGACTAGGTAATTTTTTTGAGGTTATTTATGAAATTTAAAGGATTTACTTATATAGAGTTACTTGTCACTCTTTTTATTTTAACTATCTTAATGGGAATAGTTACAGCTAGGTTTAATATTTCAGATAGACTTAACTCTAGAACTGAATTAAATACCTTAGTAACAGATTTGGAGACTGCGAGGAGCCTGGCTCAAAATTCGGGAAAGAATGTAGAAATAGTTATGAGTAAAGATTCTTATAAACTCGTATGCGGAGGAAGTACTACCGTAGTTGAAAGGCCTATTAAATATATAAGAATAGACTTAAAGAATTCATCTCCTGTATTTTCCAATTATTCAGCACCTTATAATCACTCAAACATATATGTTAAGGCCAATAATAAAAATTATAAGATAAACTTTATGATAGGAACAGGGAGGATAAAGGTAAGTGAGATCAATGAATAAAAAAGCAAAAGGATTTACCTTAATAGAAGTACTCTTTGCTTTATTCATAGTATCTCTATGTGTTTTGATCTACTATCCTCTTTTATCTAACGCAAGAAACTTAGAAGAAAAGTCTTATCAAGAAGCTTATCTTTTAGAAGATTTGGATAATAGTGTAGAATATTTAAAAAATCATGATGATATGGATAGGTCTTTACTACATGAATCAAGCCTGATAAATATAAATAAAGAAGATCATGGAGATTATGAAAGTATTCAAATTGAAGTTACAAATGGGATGATTAGCAAAGATGAAACTATTTACAAGAAAAAGTAAAGCTTTCAGTCTTTTAGAAATGCTTGTAAGCCTATCGATTTTTTCTGTAATTCTTATAGTTATATTATCTTCCTTTAGGGTAAACAGCATGGTTATAAGTCAAAGTTATGAAAAAAATTCTAAGTGCAACATTGAAAATCATATTATAAAATTTATGGAAACTGAGATAAATGATGCAAATGATATTAGGTTTGATGGAGATAATTTTTCGGATTTTGTAAAGTCTTTGGGCTTTATTTTAGTAAAATATCCTGATCAAGCCTCAAGCGATTACAAGTATATTTGGTATATCATTGATCAAAATAATATAAGAAGGTACACTTATTCAGATAAGGATCACTATGACGCACTAAAAGAAAAGAGCATCAAGGCTGATAATAAAAATGTAATTGATGAAGATATAGAAGATATATCTGCATATATTGACGGTGGATCTATAATTATAAAATTAAATGCCAATACTAAAGTAATTGATATTTCAGATAAGGTTTTAAACGATGATGAAAAATAAATCCAAAGCTTATATAAGTATTTATGCCTTAAGTATGTTTTTGGTTCTGGTCTTAGCCATATCTTTTTTAATAATTCTAAATCAAAATAAGAGGATTGAAAACAGATACTATGAAAACAAAATCCATGCCAGAACCTGGGCCTATTCTATATCTTCTTTTTTAGTAACCGATAAAGACTTCATAGATACCTTAAATTCCAAAACAACATATAGGGTTTTTCAAATTCCTCAGTTAAATAGATCTGTAAGGGTAAATTTTACAAGGTATGATAATAAGATATATAGGGCAAATTATAACATAGAATATCCTAAGAATGATAAGTATAGTTCCATGGCTAATTGCAAAATTGACTATGTAAAGAAGAGCTTTTTCGATCATAATGTAGTTGATAGGAAAAAGATAGATGAGGCTATAGAAAGATTTGGGAAAGACAAATCTAAGATTAATATAGATGAGCTTGTCCTCTTTAGTTTTGACAAAAAGACCTATTTTAATAGCCTGGAAAATATAAATCAGATATATAAAAAGTGGCAGGAAGAAAATGCTGATAAGATATCAGGCCGGGCTGACCTAAAACCAAGCCCTGATATTTTTGTAAGTGGATCAACTGAGCTTAAGGACTCGGCTATAATAGATAGTAAGAAAATTATTTTATTAAATGATGTAGATACCAGGGGAATCTTTGTAGATAGGGATAATATTTATAAGCTCGATATTATTTCTGATGAGGCTAAGAGAGTAAGGGTAAATGGAATTTTACTTATGATAGATTCTGATAATGAGATTTATGATGTAACCGGGAATTATTTGACTACGAAAGAATTATCTAAAAGTCCTAATTTAAAGAAGAATGACATAAAAGGAGAGTATGATTTCGTTTTAAAGTCTGTTAGAATAATTTAATGAAAATAAGATCTTTTAGGCTTTGTAATTTGCATATAATTTAATAAAATGCTATAATTGTACTAATAGTTAAAGGAGTGAGAGTGGGCAGTGCCCACTCTCATTTGTTTGATATAAAATATGGGGAGGGAAATATGAATAGAAATCTTTTAAGAAAGATGATGAGAGAAGATCTAACACCCTTGATAAAAAATTTAGATGTTGAATTTTACGACGTTGAATATACTAGGAGAGATGATAAAAATATATTGACCTTCTATATAGAAAAAAAAGAAGGCTTAGAAGGCTTTGTAAGCGTAGATGAGTGTGAAAGTGTAAATGACTTAATCACAGACAAACTTGATGAGCTTGATCCTATAAAGGAAGCTTACTACTTGGAAATAGCTTCGTTAGATATCGATACTCCTTTTACTAGGGACAGGGATTATAGAAAAAATATAGGTAACATTGTAATAGTTAACCTATATAAGTCTATTGACAATAAAAAAGAAATAAAAGGCAAACTAATAGATTTTACTGAGGATAAGGTAAGTATAGAAACTAAAAGTAAGACTTATGATTTAGAAAGGAGTAACATATCATCGATAAAATTATCCATTTTCGATTGATAAATAATTATGAATAAGGAATTTATAGCTGCACTCGATGAGCTTGAAAAAACAAAAAAAATACCTAAAGATCTTATTATAGACTCTTTGGAAAAGGCCTTGGTAAAAAGTTATGAAAAAAATTATAACTATCAAGACCCTGAAGAAAAATCCGACCTTATTGAAGCAAAAGTTGATAGGGAAACAGGAGATATAGAAATATATGTTGTAAAAGAGGTAGTAGAAGATCCTGAAAATGAATCATGTGAAATATCTCTTGAAAAGGCAAGGACTATTGACAGCAAATGTGAGCTTGGTGATAGGATTAAATTAAAGGAAACTCCTAAGGATTTTGGGAGAATAGCTGCTCAAACTACAAGAAATATAATGATTCAACAAATAAAAGATGCAGAAAGAAACAACATCTACAATGAATTTGTTGAAAGGGAAAAAGAAATAATAACAGGAACTGTTCAAAGGATTGACAGAGGCTCAGTATTTATTGATTTAGGTAGGGTAGAGGGTATAATACCTGTATCTGAACAGATATCACAAGAAAGTTATGAACCTAACCAAAGACTCAAACTATATATAAAAGAAGTAAGAAACACTACAAAGGGAGCTCAGATAATCCTATCAAGAACTGATCCTAACTTAATCAAGAGATTGTTTGAACTTGAAATCCCTGAAATATCTGACGGAACTGTAGAAATATTTAATATAGCAAGGGAAGCAGGATCTCGTACAAAGATAGCTGTATATTCAAATGATCCTAATGTAGACCCGGTAGGAGCCTGCGTAGGTCTTAGCGGAGCTAGGGTAAAGTCAATAGTTGATGAATTAAATGGCGAAAAATTAGATATTGTAGTATGGTCAAAGGATATAAAAACTTTTATAGCAAACAGTTTAAGTCCTTCTGAAGTGATAGAAACATTTATAGATAACAAAAATAAGGTATGTAGAGTAATAGTAGATGAAAATCAACTATCCTTAGCTATCGGTAAAGAAGGCCAAAATGCAAGACTTGCTGCCAAGTTAACTAACTGGAAGATAGATATAAAGGGTTTAAATCAATATATTAAAGAATATAAGGGTGAGACTATAGGTATAGAATTTGAAGGGGAAAAAGAATTTCTTCAAAATCTAGGTGTAGAAGTTAGACAAGCAGATTTAGAAAAAGACTTTGAAGATAATAAAGACTACGATGATGTAGATTTTGACGATTTAGATTTTGATGAAGAAAATATTGATGACAATGAAGATGATAAATTGAATGAAAATTTTGAAATAGATGAAGAGGAAAATTAGTTCAATAATTCGGAGTATCAAATGAAAAAGAAAAAAATCCCTTTAAGAAAATGTATATCATGTGGGGAAAATAAGACAAAAGAAGAATTGATAAGAATTGTTTTAAATAAAGAAGAAGGTATTTTAATAGATCCAACATATAAAATGAATGGAAGAGGAGCATATATTTGTAAGGATAAGGCATGCATAGAAAAAGCTATGAAGGATAAAAAGTTAAATCATGCTTTTAAAACAAATGTGAATCAAGAAGTTTATGAGGAGTTACTTAGTTATGTAGACGATTAAATACCAAAGGAGGCTCGTATGGGTAAAATGAGAGTATATGAATTAGCTAAAGAGTTAAATATAGCAACTAAGGATTTAATGATAGATTTAGAAAATAATGGCATAGTTGTAAAAAGTCATATGTCAAGCTTAGATGATGAACAAGCCCAAAAGATAAAAGACGCTAAGGCAAAAAAATCCCAAAGCTTAAACCAAGACCAAGGGAAAAAAGAAAAGAAAGCTGAAAAAAATCCTAAAGACAGTAAGCCTTATGATGACAAAGATAAGTCAGATAATTCATCTAATAAGAATAAGGGCAAACATACAGACAAAAACTTTAACAAAGCAAATAATTCTAACAAAAAAAATAATCAGAAAAATATAAAAGCTGATAACAAAAATACAAATTCTGATAATAAAAATTCTGACAACAAGAAGAAAAATAACAAGAAGAAAAATAACAAGAAGAATTCTAAGAAGAACCACAATAAGAATAAAAACAACAAGGAAAATAATAAAAAGGATTCTAAGAATAATAACACTAAAGAGCCTAAAAAACCTAAAAAAATAACTATGATGTCAGAAATTACCATAAAGGATTTGGCTGAAAAGTCAGGAATTTCTATTGCTAACCTAATTGTTAAATTGATGGATCTCGGAATTATGGCTAATCAAAATCAAGAAATAGATTTCGATACAGCAAGCCTTGTCCTAGATGAATTTAATATTATTGTAGAGCAAGAAGAAATGGAAGACTTCGATGGTGACGACGTATTTAATCTTGACTTTGAAGATGATGAAGAAGATTTAGTAGAAAGACCACCGGTAGTAACTGTCATGGGTCACGTTGACCATGGTAAAACATCAATCCTTGACAATATAAGAAATAGTCATGTAACTAAGGGAGAAGCCGGTGGAATTACTCAACATATAGGGGCTTATACTATAAATATTCAAGGAAAGAAGATAGTTTTCTTAGATACACCGGGTCACGAAGCCTTTACAGCTATGAGAAGCAGGGGAGCTCAAGTTACTGATATATCAGTCTTAGTAGTAGCTGCAGATGACGGGGTAATGCCTCAAACCTTGGAAGCTATAAACCACTCCAAGGCTGCAGGAGTACCTATAATAGTAGCTGTAAATAAAATTGATAAGCCTGATGCAAATATAGAAAGAGTAAAAAGTGAGCTTGCTGAAAACGGACTTATGCCTGAAGACTGGGGTGGAGAAGCGATAATAGTCCCTGTATCTGCAAAGACAGGAGAAGGAATTGACGATCTTCTTGAAATGATTCTAATGGTAGCTGAAATGGAAGAGTTAAAGGCAAATCCAAATAGAAATGCCATAGGTACTGTCATAGAAGCACAATTAGATAAGGGTAAGGGACCTGTAGCAACTATCTTGGTTAATAAGGGAACTCTTCACCACAATGATTTCGTATTCAGTGGGGAAGCAAGTGGTAGAATAAGGGCCATGTTTAATGATAAGGCTAAGCAAGTAAAGAAAGCCGGTCCATCAATTCCTGTCCAAATTTTAGGTTTGAATGAAGTTCCGGAAGCAGGAGATATTCTTTATGCTGTAGATGATGAAAAAGATGCCAGAAATTATGCTCAAAAGATAAAAGATCATAACAGAGAAGAAATGCTTAAATCATCTACATCAATGAACTTGGACGACTTATTCGGCAAAATTTCAGGTGGAGAAACTACAGATCTTAACATAATTATAAAGACAGATGTTAAGGGAACAATTGATGCAGTAAAACAATCTTTTGAAAAGCTAAGCAATGATGAAGTAAGGGTAAATATCATCCACGGAGCAGTAGGTGGTATTAATGAATCAGATGTAAATCTTGCTATTGCTTCAAATGCTGTAATTATAGGCTTTAACGTAAGACCATCTCAACCTGCTATGGACTTGGCAAAGGAAGAAAAAGTTGACATAAGAACTTACAGGGTTATTTACGATGCCATTGAAGACATAAAGAATGCCATTACAGGTATGCTAAAACCTGAGTATCGTGAAAAAGTATTGGGAAGAGCTGTAATAAGAGATACTTTCAAGGTTCCAAATGTAGGAACTGTAGCAGGTATATATGTTACAAGCGGTAAGGTTACTCGTAATTCTTCAACAAGATTGCTTAGAGATGATGTAGTTATTTTTGAAGGTAATGTGGCATCTTTAAAGAGATTTAAGGATGATGCAAAAGAAATTACCCAAGGCTTTGAAGGTGGAATGGGACTTGAAAACTTTAATGATGTTAAGGTTGACGATGTTATAGAAGCTTATGTAATGGAAGAAATCAAAAGGTAGATTTAATGAATAAAAAAAGAACTCAAAGAATAGCTTCAGAAATACAAAAAATAGTTTCCAACAGCATAATAAATCAGATCAAAGATCCGAGAATAGATAAAATAAACACTTCTATAACAGGAGTAGAGGTTACAAATGACCTAAGCTATGCTACAATTTATTTTTCTACAATCGGAGATGATAAGGCTAAGGAAGATACCAAGGAAGGTCTTATAAGTGCAGGCGGATTTTTAAGAAAAGAAATCGGCGAAAATGTAGATTTAAGACATACTCCTAGATTGATATTTAAGCTGGACAATACTTCAGAACATGCTCAACACATAAATAATCTGATTGAAGAAATCCACAAGGAAGATAATAATGATTAAAGAAGATGACCTTAGCCTCTTTAAGAGTTTAATTAAGGATAATGAAAAATTTGCCCTTATATCACACAGAGATCCTGATGGTGATAATTTGGGGTCTTTGAATGCCTTTTCAAAGGCCCTTACAAATTTGGGCAAGGATGTCAAGGTAATTTGTTTTGATAAAATACCTTATAACTTAAAATTTTTAAGTTTCGGAGATAATTTTACAGACCAAAGCAAGCTTGATGTTGACATTTTAATCTGCCTTGACTGTGCCAACTATGATAGACTGGGCGATGTGGATTATGTGTTTTCAAGGGCGAAGAAAACAGTAAACATAGATCACCATATGACAAATGAAAATTATGCCGATATAAATATGGTAAAAGAGGGCTATTCATCAACTTGTGAACTTGTTTATGATATATTTGAAAGCCTGGAAATTAAGATAGATGAAGATATGGCTACATCTATCTTAACAGGCATATCAACCGATACCGGAAGATTTCTTTACGGAGCTACAACTGCTGAGACTCTAAGAAAGGCATCTGACTTGGTGAAATTCGGTGCTAAAATACAAGAAATAAACTTAAATGTCTACCAATCCAAGAAGTTTGATGCCCAGTTACTTCAAAATGAAATTCTATCAGATACCAGAATTATCGATGACCATGTAGCTCTTAGCAGGGTAAGCTTATCTCAGCTTGAAAAGTATAAGGTTGATGTGTCTGATATTGATAACGTTATAAATATTTTCAGGGATACAGATAAGATAGATATTTCCATCCTTATAAAGGAAAAGGCCACTAATGACTACAAGGTAAGCTTTAGAAGTAAGGGGGAAATAAATGTATCTGAAATAGCAGAAAAGTTAGGCGGTGGCGGTCACTTTAATGCTGCTGCTACAAGAATAGAAGATACTTATGATAACGTTGTAAAGAGGATATTAGACTTATTATAAAATGGATGCTATTTTTAATATTTTTAAAGAAAAAGGATTCACTTCAAATGACGTAGTTTCTATCTGCAAAAAGATTTTTAACACAGGTAAAGTTGGTCATGCAGGTACCTTGGACCCGGATGCGACAGGAGTCCTTTTAGTCGGAGTAGGTAAGGGAACCAAGCTTACAGAGTATCTTATGGAATATGGTAAAACCTATATATTTCAGATGCAATTTGGCCTTGCCACAGATACTTTGGATTTGTCAGGTAAAGTAATAGCTAAGTCAAAAAGTGATTATGATAAGGACAAGTTGCTTGAAATATTAAATGATTTGAGGGGAAAAACTATCAGTCAAGTTCCACCGATGTACTCTGCTATAAAAATAAAGGGTAAAAGACTTTATGAGTATGCAAGAGAAAATATAGAAGTGGAAAGAAAGGCCAGAGAAGTAACTATATATGATATAAATCCCATATATCTCTTGGAAAATTCAGCCATTATAAAGGTAAAATGTTCAAAGGGAACCTATATAAGGAGTTTAGTAGCTGATATAGCAAAAGACTTGAACAGATGTGCCTATATGAAGTCTCTGATAAGAGTTGAATCAGCGGGCTTTAAAATAGAAGACTCTATAAAGCTTGAAAGCTTAAAAAAACTATCAAATTTTTCAGATGTATCTTACAGCCTTTATGACTCTTTAAGCTATATGGATTCTATCGATTTAGATAATGATTTATATAAAAAAGTAAGTAACGGATCTATAATTTACCTTAAGGATAAGGATGATAAAGATTTAGTCAGGGTGAGTTGCGATGATAAATTTATAGGAGTTGGAGAAATAAAACAAAGTAAGTTGAAGATGAAAAAGGTATTTAATGTATGAAAATTATAGATTTAGATAAAAAAAATCGTATAGTTTATTCTAATTCCTTAACTATGGGTAATTTTGACGGAATTCACCTTGCCCATCAAAAACTTATAAATACTGCAAATAAATACAAGCCTTCAGGCATATTATTTTTTAAAAATCATACCCTAAATAAACTTAAAGATACGAAATTCAGATATCTTTTATCATTAGACGATAAAATCTTTATAGCAGAAAGACTCGGCATTGACAATTGCTATATAAAGGAGGCTGATTATAATTTTCTCTCCACTGATGCCGACCTTTTTATAAATAAGATGTATGAAACTATAGGATTTAAAAATATAGTCGTAGGTGATGATTTTAAATTCGGTAAAGGGGCAAAAGGAGATATAAATCTACTCTTAACCTATAGGGATAAATTTCATACTCACATTCTTCTTGAAGACAAAATAAATAATATCCCCATAAGGTCTACAGTTATAAGGACTTTTCTAGCAGATGGCGACGTTGAAAGTGCAAATAAGCTCTTATATAGACCCTACTCTGTAAAGGGAGAGGTTGTACATGGATTATCTAGAGGTAAAAAATTAGGCTTTCCTACTCTTAACTTAAGAGCTGAAGATTATCTTATACCTAAAGATGGAGTCTACTATACAAATGTAATAATAGACGGGAATATATATAAGGGAATAACTTCTGTTGGAGCAAATCTGACCTACAATGAAAATGACTTTAAAATAGAGACAAATGTCCTTGATTTTTCAGATACCATATATGGCAAAAGGATAGAACTTATTTTCTTAGAAAAGATGAGAGAAAATATAAAATTTCCTAGTCAAGACGGCTTAATTAATCAACTTAAACATGATAAAGAGTACGCTGAAGGTAAGGATATTAATTTACAAAAAGATAAATATATGTTAAACTTATTAAGTAATACCTTTGCATAGGAATACGACTCCTCGACGGTTTCCATGTCAAGGTGAATTAAATTTTTGGAGGAAAGTATGTATACTAAAGAAATTAAAGAAGAAATTATTAAAGAATATCAGTTAGAAGAAGGAGATACAGGTTCTCCTGAAGTTCAAGTTGCTTTATTGACTTACAGAATCAACTATTTAACAGAACACTTAAAGAGTAATCCTAAAGATCATCACTCTAGAAGAGGATTATATAAAATGATTGGTAAGAGAAGAAATCTTCTTAAATATCTTTCAAAAAAGGACATTGAAAGATATCGTAACTTAATACAAAGATTAAATATCAGAAGGTAATAAAAGGCGGTATATCCGTCTTTTTTGCTAACAAGGAGAAATTGATGGTAAAAAGATATGAATATGATCTATGTGGCAAAAAGCTTGAGGTAACCATAGGTAAAGTAGCTGAACAGGCTAACGGAGCTTGCTTAATTCAAAGTGGAGAGACAGTTATATTAGTTACAGCTGTAAGCTCTAAAAACCCAAGAGACGGGGTAGATTTTTTCCCTTTGACATGTGATTTTGAAGAAAAATTATACGCAGTAGGTAAGTTCCCCGGAGGATATATAAAAAGAGAAGGTAAACCTAGCGACAGAGCTATTTTAATATCTAGATTAATAGATAGACCTCTTCGTCCACTTTTCCCTGATGGATATAGAAATGATGTCCAAATTATTGCTACTGCCCTATCACTTGACAAGGATTCACATCCTGATATTTTAGCAATGATAGGATCATCTATTGCCCTTAGCATATCAGACATTCCTTTCTTAGGACCGACAGGGGCCGTTTCTATAGGTCTTGTAGATGGAGAATTTGTCATAAATCCGGATTCTGAAGCAGGAGAAAAATCAGATTTGAACCTTACAGTTTCAGGAACTAAAGATGCAATAATGATGGTTGAAGCAGGATGTAATAATGTTTCTGAAGAAACTGTTCTTAATGCAATATTAAGAGCTCATGAAGAAATAAAGGGAATATGTGATTTTATTCTAGAAATTCAAAAAGATTGCGGAAAAGAAAAGAAAGAATTCGTTAAGGAAGTCAGGGATCAAGAGCTTGAAGAAAAGGTTAAAGCTTTCGTAGGCTCTGATATGAAAGATGCCATTATAACTGATGATAAAAAAGAACGTGGCAGAGATAAGGATCAAATTGTAGAAGATACCTTAGAAAATTTTAAAGAAGAGTATCCTGAAGCTGAAAGTGAAATAAAGGCTATCATAGAAGATATAGAAAAAGATGAGTTTAGAAATCTTATTACAAAGGAAAAGAAGAGACCGGACGGAAGGGCCTTAGACGAAATAAGACCTTTATCATGTGACCATGGCCTACTACCTAGAGCTCACGGATCAGGACTTTTCAAGAGAGGACAAACTCAAGTACTATCAGTCACAACCTTAGGTACTCCTTCAGACGTACAGGTTATGGACGGGATGATTGAAGAAGAAGATAAGGTCTATATGCATCAATACAACTTTCCTCCTTATTCTGTTGGAGATGTAAGACCTTTAAGAGGACCGGGAAGAAGAGAGTTAGGTCACGGAGCCTTAGCTGAAAGAGCCTTGTTACCGGTAATTCCTTCTGAAGAAGAATTTCCTTATACAATAAGGGTAGTATCTGAAGTTTTAAGCAGTAACGGATCAAGTTCACAAGCTTCTATATGTGGCTCTACTTTATCCTTGCTTGATGCAGGGGTTCCTATTAAAGCTCCGGTAGCAGGCATTGCTATGGGACTTATAAAAGAAGATGATGATGTAATTATCCTTACAGACATCCAAGGCCTTGAAGATCATTTAGGAGATATGGACTTTAAGGTAGCAGGGACAAAGGATGGAATCACAGCTTTGCAAATGGATATAAAAATAGATGGAATATCAGAAGATATCCTTAAGGAAGCTTTAGAAAGAGCTAAAAAAGCAAGACTTGAAATTCTCTCAGTAATAAATGAAGAAATATCACAACCTAACCAAATTTCTAAATATGCTCCAAGGTTAAAAACTATCCAAGTAAAACCTGAAAAGGTAAGAGAAATTATAGGACCGGGTGGAAAGTTAATTAACAAGATAATAACTGAAAGCAAGGTAAATAAGATTGATACGGAAGATGATGGAAAGATTACAATTTCCGGAGATAACTTTGAATCAGTTGAAAAGGCTTTGGAAATGATAAATGAAATTATAAGAGAACCTGAAGTCGGAGAAAAGTACCTTGGAAAAGTTACAAAGATAACTAATTTCGGAGCCTTTATTGAAATATTACCTGATAAGGAAGGTCTTCTTCACATATCAAACATTTCCCACGAAAGGGTAAACAAGGTAGAAGACGTTTTAAAGGTTGGGGATGAAATAATGGTAAAACTTACTGACATAGATGATCAGGGAAGACTTAATTTATCAAGAAAAGCCCTTTTACCTAAAGAAAATAGAAAAGAAGAAAATAAAAAGAATGATTAATTATGACCTCGAGGGCTTAGAGCTTTTCGAGGTTATTTAGGAGTTATATGAAAGTAAATATTATAAACAAATCAAATAATCCACTACCTACTTATGCTACAGAAGGCTCAAGTGGGATGGATTTAATGGCTTACTTAGATTCAGATATAAATTTAAAGCCTTTAGAAAGGAAGATAATTCCTACAGGTCTTTATATTTCTATACCTGATGGTTATGAAGTGCAGATAAGACCGAGAAGCGGTTTAAGTATAAAGCATGGAATAACTCTTGTAAATTGTGTAGGGACTATAGATAGTGATTACAGGGGAGAGTTAAAACTTCCTATTATAAATCTTTCAAATGAAGACTATACCATAAGATCAGGCGACAGGATCGCACAAATGATACTTTCTAAATATGAAAATGTAGAATTTATAGAAGTTGAATCTTTGGATTCTACAGAAAGAAACGATGGAGGATTTGGTCATTCCGGCTATTAGTGTCATGCCAAAGAAGAATAATAAGAAATCTAAGAAAAGAAAAAATAATTTTAGCAAAAAACCGCTCATAATTTTACTCATAATCTTATCTCTTGTTTTTATAATATCTAAGGAAACCGGAATAATAGGAATTATCACAAAAAATATATTTTTTAACAGCTTCGGACAACTATCCTATATATATCTATCTCTGGCACTTATTGGCTTATTATCAACTTATATAGATAGGATAGATAATAAAAAGACCATTAATCTTTGTATTTTGTCCGGGATTTTCTTTACTCTCATTTTTAGTAGACAAAATTTAAAAGCTTATCCTAACTTAGATATGAGAGGAAGAATAAGTCTAAATAACCAACTTGCAAATAATTATACAGGTATAGGGGTCTTAGGGGCAATTCTATCTTCTTTGTTAAATTCAATAATTGGAATAATGGGAATAAATGTATTAGCAATAGTTTGTTTGGTAGGAATTGTGCCTCTTATATTTGACAAAAATATAGTAGAACTTGTATATTCTCTGTACAATAAAGTAGGCAAAAAATCAAAAGACTTAAAAGCTTCTACTAAAACTAGGGAAAAAGTAGTAGAGAACAGGGTAAATAAATTTGATGAAAATAGGGAAAGTTTCTCTATTAAAAAAGACAAAAGGTCTAATATTAAAGAAGATATAGAAAATTATGGAAAGCCTAAATTAAATGAGTATAAAAAAGTAGATTATAAAGATATAGAACAGCTTACCCTAGAAGAAAATAAAAATGCTTCGGATAATAATAATTACAAGTTTCCTCCTCTTGATTTATTAAAATATTATGAACAAGTTGATATGGATGACTCTGTAATTATTCAAAAAGCTGAAAAAATTGAACAGACCCTTAAAGAATTTTCTATAGATGCCAAGGTCGTTCAGATAGACAAGGGACCTACTGTAACTTGCTTTGAATTAGAACCAAATGCAGGAGTAAAAGTATCTAAGATAGTAAACTTAGCAGATGACCTATCCCTAGCCTTAGCCAGCAGTGGGATAAGAATTCAAGCTCCTATTCCGGGCAAATCTGTAATAGGCTTGGAAATAGAAAATGAAGTTAAAAATTCAGTATCTTTAAAAGAAATGTTTGTATCTGAAGAATTTCAAAAAGAAAAATCAAAAATGCCTATGGCTCTTGGAAAAGATATTTCAGGAAAGTGCATAATTTCTTCTATAGATAAGATGCCTCACTTGCTTATTGCCGGAGCTACAGGAAGCGGTAAGTCTGTTTGCATAAACACGCTTATAATGAGCATCATTTATAAATCATCTCCTGATGACGTAAAGCTAATTCTTATAGATCCGAAAGTTGTCGAGTTATCAATTTACAATAATATTCCTCATCTTGCCATCCCGGTTGTAACAGATCCTCAAAAGGCAAGTTCTGCTCTTAACTGGGCCGTTAGGGAAATGGAAAGAAGGTATGAAATTTTCTCTAAAAATCACGTCAGGGATATAAATTCCTATAACAGAAAAAATGAGGATAACAGCTTGGAAAAGCTATCTTATATTGTAATAATAATAGATGAATTGAGTGACTTGATGATGGTTAGTGCAAATGATGTAGAAGATTCGATCTGCAGATTGGCTCAAATGGCGAGAGCTTGCGGGATTCACCTTATAATAGCTACCCAAAGGCCTACTGTAGATGTAATAACAGGAACTATAAAGGCAAATATACCTTCTAGAATTTCCTTTGCAGTTAGTAGCCAGATAGATTCAAGGACTATCCTGGACCAATCCGGAGCTGAAAAGTTAATAGGTAAGGGAGATATGTTGTTCTATCCGTCAAGTTCCTTAAAGCCTAAGAGAATTCAGGGAGCTTTTGTATCCGATGAAGAGGTTGAAGCAGTGGTTGAATATTTAATTTCTAAAAATGAAAGTGAATATGATGAAGAAATTATAGAAGATATTGACAAAATTGACCAGGCTGCAGATATCATAGATGATGATACTGATTCACTATTTAATGAAGCTTTAGAAATAATCTTGACTGAAGGGTCTGCATCTATATCTCTTTTACAAAGAAAGTTAAAGATAGGATATGCAAGGGCAGGCAGGATAATTGATCAAATGGAAGAAAGAAATATCATAGGTCCTAGTGAGGGAAGCAAGCCTAGAAAAATACTTGCATCAAAAGACCTATTAGAAAGGGGAAAATCAAATGAATATAGCAAATAAGCTAACTTTATTTAGGGTATTTATGATTCCGGTATTTATTGTATGTTTTATTTTTTTACCTGAAACAAGTGTAGTACCTGCTCTTATATTTATAATAGCTTCTATTACAGATTTCTTAGATGGTCATCTGGCCAGAAGCAGAAATCTTGTAACAACCTTCGGTAAATTTGTAGATCCTCTTGCAGATAAGATGCTTTCATGCTCATCTTTAATAATGCTTATTGAAATAGGTTTTGTACCGGCTTGGAGCGTTGTTATAATTGTTGCAAGGGAGCTTACTATAAGTGGATTTAGAATTTTAGCTGCTTCTAATGGAGTAACTTTAGCTGCGAGTATATGGGGTAAGGCAAAGACTATGACTCAATTTATAGCTATAATCCTTTTGCTTTTTGCAAGAAGTGCCTTAAATATTCCGCTTATTTTAGGACAAGGTCTTTATTATGTGTCTGTAATTTTAACAATAATGTCATTAGTAGATTATATCTACAAAAACATACAAGTATTGGATTTAGATAATATATAAGTAGATAAGTTCTTTAGGAGGAAATTATGAACTTTGAAAACAGTAAAGAAAAAGAAGAAGCTTTAGAGGATGCTTTTAAAAAGATAGAAAAGCAATATGGTAAAGGTTCTATAATGAAATTAGGGGACCAACCTAAGGTTGATATACAAGCTATACCTACAGGAGCTATAAATCTAGATATAGCACTTGGTATAGGGGGAATCCCTGTGGGTAGGATTGTAGAAATATATGGACCTGAGTCATCAGGAAAGACTACTCTTGCCCTTCATATAATAGCAGAGTGCCAAAAACGTGGAGGAACAGGAGCCTTTATAGATGCAGAACACGCCTTCGATGCTAATTATGCAAGCTATCTTGGAGTAGATACAGACAATCTTATAATTTCACAACCCGATACAGGTGAACAAGGACTAGATATCTGTGACTATCTGGTTAGAAGCTCAGCTGTAGATATAGTAGTTGTCGACTCTGTAGCCGCCCTTGTTCCAAGAGCTGAAATTGAAGGAGATATGGGAGATTCTCATATAGGCTTACAAGCAAGACTTATGTCTCAAGCTTTAAGAAAACTTACAGCCGCTATATCAAAAAGTAATTGTACAGTTGTCTTTATCAATCAGTTGAGAGAAAAAGTCGGAGTAATGTTCGGTAGTCCTGAGGTTACTACAGGAGGTAGGGCTTTGAAATTCTATTCATCTGTAAGACTTGATATTAGAAGAGGGGAAGCCATAAGAAAAGGTGAAGAAATAATAGGTAATAGGACAAAGGTTAAGGTTGTAAAAAATAAAATAGCTCCTCCTTTTAAGCAAGTTGAGTTTGACATAATTTATGGAAAAGGAATATCAAAAGTGGGAGCCTTATTAGATCTTGCAACAGATTGCGGGGTAGTTAAAAAATCAGGGGCATGGTATAGCTATAGAGATGAAAAATTAGGCCAAGGTAGAGAAAACTCCAAGGACTTTCTTGAACAAAATCCTGAAATCTTAAATTCTATAAAAAATGAAACTTATGATTTTTATGGTATAAAAAATGACTCTGATTCTAATGACCTGGAAGTAAAGGAAGAAAATCCGGCCGAAGATAAATAATAAAGACAGAGATTTATTTTTGTCAAAAGAAATTAGAATAAAGTAATTTGTCAATATAACATTTATTTCATTATACAAAATATTCTATATTGACAAATTTATCTATTTGTTTTAAAATTACAATGTAGGTTCTCTACAAAAAAAATGTAAATTGAAAATTAAATAAAAAGGGGGTGTAATTATGAGCACCACAGCAAGCATTATTTTAGCCGTAATATTTCTTATCATAGGTTTGGTTTTAGGATATTTTATTAGAAAAAATTCATCTGAAAAGGAAATTAATGGAGCAAAAAACTATGCTACACAGATAATTAATGATGCTAATAAAGAAGCTGAATCAAAAAAGAAAGAAATACTTATAGAAGCTAAAGATGAGATCTTCAATATGAAGAATAAACTCATTAAAGAAAATAGGATTAGGCAAAATGATCTGGACAAGCAAAAGGAGCGTATTGAGTTAAAAGAAGCCAGCCTTGAGATGAAAAATGATTCTTTAGATAAAAAGCATAAGAAACTTGATGCTGAATTAAACAAGGCAGAAGAACTTAAGGCACAGATCCAGGCTGTTATTGACCAAAAGGAAGTTGAACTTCAAAAAATAGCAGGTCTAACTTCAGATGAAGCTAAGGATATAGTTTTAAACGAAGTTAGGGATAATACAATCCAAGAGCAAGCCAGCATCATTAAAGAGATAGAAGCCGATACCAGAGAAAAGTCAGAAAAATATGCTCGAGAAATTATCAGTACTTCTATTCAGAGATATGCCGCAGACCAAGTTTCAGAAACTACAGTTTCTGTTGTCAATTTACCAACCGATGATATGAAGGGTAGGATAATTGGTAGGGAAGGTAGAAACATAAGAGCTTTTGAAAATCTTACAGGGGTAGATTTAATAATAGATGATACTCCGGAAGCAGTTGTTTTGTCCGCCTTTAATCCTATAAGAAGAGAAATTGCGAGAATTGCCTTAGAAAAGCTTATAATTGACGGAAGAATTCATCCTACAAGAATCGAAGAAATGGTTGAAAAAGCCACAAAAGAAGTGGAAGAAACTATTATAGAAAAAGGACAAGAAGCCTGTGATGAAACAAATGTACACGGTCTTCATCCTGAAATAGTTAAACTCTTAGGAAAACTTCACTACAGAACAAG
This sequence comes from Finegoldia sp., assembly GCA_034180305.1. Lineage (GTDB taxonomy): Bacteria > Bacillota > Clostridia > Tissierellales > Peptoniphilaceae > Finegoldia. Next base: position 144,635 of record JAXFOR010000005.1, on the reverse strand, counting down.
TTATGGTCAAAATGTGTTAAAGCATTCAATAGAAGTTTCAAACATTTCAGGCATGCTCGCTGCAGAGCTTGGAGCTAATGTAAAATTAGCTAAAAGAGGAGGATTACTACATGATATTGGAAAAGCAATTGACCATGAAATTGAAGGACCTCATGTAGAGCTAGGAGTAAATGCAGCTAAAAAATATAAGGAACCTAAAGAGGTTATAAATTGTATTGAATCACACCACGGAGATGCTGAGCCTGAGTACATCGAAGCGGTTTTAGTTCAAGCTGCAGATGCGATTTCGGCTGCAAGACCGGGAGCAAGAAGAGAATCAATGGAAAATTATATCCAAAGACTTGAAAAGCTTGAAGAAATTGCTAATTCTTTCAAGGGTATAGAAAACTCTTATGCTATCCAAGCCGGTAGGGAATTAAGGGTTGCTGTAATACCTGAAGAAGTAGATGATAATTCTATGGTTATATTAGCTAAGGAAATAGCTCATAAGATAGAAGATGAACTCGAATATCCCGGACAAATTAAAGTTAATGTCATCAGGGAAAGCAGGGCATCAGACTACGCTAAATAAGATATAAGATCAACTTTTTATAAGTTGGTCTTTTTAATTTTTAGGAGGAATTATGATAGATTTGCACATTCATTCTATAGCCAGCGATGGGGCTTTAGACTTAGATAAGATTTTAAAAATAGCAAAAGATAAAAAATTAACAAATATAGCTATAAGCGATCATGACACTGTAGATAAGCTAAAAGAAATAAAGGAGGAAAATTTATCCGATATAAATATAATAGCGGCAATAGAATTTGGAATATCAGTAGGTGAAAGTGAAGCTCATATATTAGGTTATTATATAGATGTTAATGATAAAGACTTAAATGAAATGATAAGAAAATCAAGAGAAGATAGATATAACAAGGAAGATAAGTATATAGAAAATTTTTCTAAAATAGGAATAGAAATAGAAAAAGAAAAGCTTGAAAAATATTTTAAGAACGGTATCTTCAGTAGGTCTTATTTAGCAGACTATTTAGTTGATAAGGGCTACTGTGAAAACAAGAATGAAGCCTTTAAAAAATACCTAGGTAAAGAAGGAGTATGCTACGTAAAGAAGGAATATTCAAGTGTAGAAGAAATTATTTCTACAATAAAAAAAGCGGGAGGAGTAGCTATACTAGCTCATCCAAAAACTTTAAAGAATGACGTGTTAGTTGAAGATATAATAAGAGCAGGTATAGATGGCTTAGAAGTATTAAACTCAAAACACAAGAAAGAGGATGTAATAAGTTACTTGAAATTGTGCGATAAATATAAATTGATATATACAGCAGGATCTGATTGCCATGGTAGGATTATAAACGGAGATTATCTGCTAGGTAATTACATTGTATCTGATAAGGTGCTTAAAAGATTAAAAAGTCTTCACGAAATTAGAAGCAAGAAAATAAACAGTATATAAAACTATAAAGTCTTGTAGTTTTATATGTAACTTCTTGAATATCGGCTTATTTATTGCTATAATATTAATGTCACAAAATACTTATTTTGTGACATTATAAAAATTTCTAAAAAGTATCATATAATATTAAAATACTCTCACTCTTCTTTTGTATTATGCTGATACTTTTTATTTAAGGAGCTTATTATGAATTCCTATCCGGATGTGATAATTGACTTTATGGAATATTTAGAAACTATAAAAGGAAGATCCCCTAACACAATTAAAGAGTATGGATATGATGTCAACCTACTTACTAAATACTTGAAGGCTAGAAAGGATAAAATCAAAATCGAAAGCTTTGAGGATTTAAAAAACAATATTGATATATCTAAGGTCGATTCGGGTTTTTATGAAGACGTGGATCTTGTAGACCTCCACTCCTTTATGTCCTTTTTAGATAGGACACAAAACGACTCCAATATTACCAGGGCCAGAAAAACGTCAAGCATAAAAACCTTCTTTAAGTACCTTATTAATATTAGAAAGCTTGATATAAAAAATCCTGCTGAGGAATTAGAAACTCCTAAGAAAAATTCAAGGCAACCGGTTTATTTGACTCTTGAGGAATGTGAAAAGCTCTTAGATACTATCTTAGAGGAAGAAAGTGACTTTTTAAGGAGTCGAGATTATTGTATTGTTACTCTTTTTCTAAACTGCGGAATGAGATTATCAGAACTAAGCAATATAGATATCCCCCATATCAAAGAAGATACCCTAACAGTTATAGGTAAAGGCGATAAAGAAAGGACTATATATTTAAATGAGGCTTGCCTGGCTTCTATAGCAGATTACCTTATGTATAGGCCAAAAATTGATAGCCCTGCCCTATTCGTCAGCAAAAAGAAAAACAGGATGAGTAACAGAGCAATCCAATATAGGATTGACCACTATTTAGAACTTGCAGGCTTTGATACTTCCATTTATAGTGTCCATAAGCTTAGACATACTTCAGCAACTCTTATGTACCAATACGGAGGGGTCGACATTAAAGTTTTACAGGAAATATTAGGTCACGAGTCAGTTGCCACTACTCAAATATATACTCACATAAATAATAAATCATTGAAGAAAGCGGTGGATAGCAACCCCTTAAATAAGATAAAAAAAAGAACATAAAGGAAGTTTAGACTCATTTAAACTTCCTTTATGTTCGATTATATGTTCTTTTAATTAAATTGAGGAAGTAAAATTAGCTCCCCATCATGAATAATATTATCATTTGTCAGGCTATTATATTCCTTAATACAAGAAGTATATTCAGGAGTAGTCATGCCTTCTTTTTTATATTCCTTAGCTTATAGACAACAAGCTATCACCATTTTCTACTATATAATATTGAAATTCTAACTTTTCTCTTTCTTTTGCCCCATACGTATCTACATCAAATATTTTTATTACAAGCAAAGTGATTAAACTTACAAGTAAAAATATAAAAGTAAAAAATCTTTTTTTATTATAAATTTTCATCTTTTTCCTCCAAAAATAAAAATACAATTTCCAGAATGTTTGTTCTCTACTAAATTATATATTTTTATTTTTTCAATGTCAATAGTTTAATTATCTAGGATCTAAGCATAAATAAGCGTTTGTTTTTGTTTGTGACTGTGATATAATAAAGCCAAATAGTTGTTAGATCGCAAGGAGATTTTTATGTACGATGATTTAAATCAAAAACAGATTGAAATATTAGAATTTATAAAGAGATATATAGACTTTAAGGGTTACCCACCTTCAATTAGGGAAATTTGTGAAAGTTTAAGCATCAGTTCTACATCGACTGTTCATAATAATATATTAAAGTTAGAAAAAAATGGTTATATAAGGAGAGACCCTTTAAAAAATAGAGCTATTGAAGTAGTTGAGTCAGCCTTTCAGGAAGATTATAACAATATAAAGAAGGAAACTATAGATGTTCCTATAGTCGGAAAGGTTCAGGCTGGTACTCCTATTTTAGCTGTAGAAAATATAGAGGATACCTTTCCCCTGCCTATTGAGTATACATCTCAGGGGGTTTTATTCATCCTTGTAGTTCAAGGGGAATCAATGATTGAAGATGGGATTTTTAGCGGAGATAAGCTAATAGTAAGAAAGCAAAGTACGGCTAATAACGGTGAAATAGTTGTAGCGATGATAGATGAAAATGCTACTGTCAAAAGATTTTATAAGCACGAAGATAAGATAGAACTAAGACCTGCAAACTCTTCTATGTGCTCAATTTATGTTGAAAATGTAGATATTTTAGGAAAAGTAATAGGATTATATAGATATATGCCATAGGTTAAAAACCTGTGGCATATCCTTTTTCTTTAAAGTCCATAAGAACTTTCATACAGGCTAGCATTGCTTGGTAATAAGAAAGTCCTCCTTGATAATAAACTACATAAGGCTCTCTCAATGGCCCATCAGCAGATATTTCAATGCTTGATCCGTCTATAAAACTTCCGGATGCCATTACTATCTTATCATCATAGCCGGGCATATCCCATGGATATGGGACTACATGCGAGTCAACTACTGATGATGCTTGTATCATCTTGCAAAATTCTACAACTTTGTTGGCAGAGCCAAGTTCTATGGCACAAATGATATCGCTTCTTTCATCATCTACTTTAGGATAGGTAGGATAACCTAGGTCTGAAAATACCTTTGAAAATAAGATAGCTGATTTTAAGGCTTCAGAAGTTACCTTTGGAGCTAGAAAAAGTCCTTGGAGGGTTTGCCTTGTAGTTGAAAAAGATAGACCTACTTCCTTGCCGAGACCTGGAGCTGTCAAACTATAAGAAATTCTTTGAATTAAATCTTTCCTTCCTGCTATATATCCTCCGGATATCGCTATTCCACCTCCGGGATTTTTAATTAAAGAACCTGCAATAACATCACAACCTATTTCTATAGGCTCTTTAGTATTGGTAAATTCTCCGTAGCAGTTGTCAACCATTATTATAATCCCCGGATGTTCATCTTTGATAGCTTTTATAACCTCTTCCATCTCTTCTATTGTAATTGCGTTTCTAAGACTATATCCTGTTGACCTTTGAATTGCTATCATTTTTGTTTCAGGCTTAATTTTTTTCAGGACAGACTTTATATCTATTTTGCCATCTCTAAGGTCTACATAATCAAAATCAATTCCAAGTTCTTTTAAAGAGCCTATTCCATCTCCTCTTATGCCTATAACTTCTTGAAGAGTATCATAAGGCATTCCGCTTATATAAAGCAGCTGGTCTCCAGGTAATAAAATTCCCTTTAAAACTAAACTTAAGGCATGGGTTCCTGACGCTATTGATGGCCTTACAAGAGCATCTTCCGCCTTAAAGACATCCCTGTAAATCGCCTCACACTTATCTCTGCCTACATCTCCATATCCATAGCCGGTTGCAGAATTAAAATCTGTAGCCTGTAATTTATTCTTTTGAAAAGCAGCTAGTACCTTTAACTGATTATAGGATTCTATATCTTCAATATAGGCAAACTTCTTTTTTAAGTCAGCTGACTTATTCTTTACAAATTCAAATACATCATCATCAATTTTATAAATATCTTTTATTTTTTCATTCATCAAGCCATTTCCTCGTCATTTCATATACCGTAATTTCTAAATCTTCAAAATTATCGTAGTCGGATAGGTCAAACCACTTTATCCTATCATCTCTTCTAAACCAGGTAAGTTGTCTTTTGGCATAGTGACGACTATTCTTTTTAAGCAAGTCTATCATAGCTTCGTAGCTAATTTGTCTGTTAAGATAGCTTATAGGTTCTTTGTAACCTATCGCTTTTAAAGACTGAGAATTTTGGTCAGTTTTTTCGATGATAGACTTACACTCGCCTAAAAGCCCTTTATCAAGCATGTCATCTACTCTTTTATCAATCCTATCGTAAAGAACCTTCCTGTCATCAACAAGGCCAATTATTAAAAAATCAAAGTCATTATTATAAGAGTCAAAATTATCGTTGACTTCACTGAACTTCTTTTTTCCTAAAATATTAGCTTCTAAGGCTCTTATAAGCCTGTGGGTGTTATTTGGATGAATCTTTTGAGCAGATTTAGGATCGATCTCTTTTAATTTTTCATAAAATACTTCATTACCTTTTTCTTGCAGTTCTTTTTGAATTTTTTGCCTTAAGTCATCATCTTTTTTTTCAGCATCAAAATTCAAGTCATGGGTGATAGAATTTATATACAGGCCTGTCCCACCTACAATAAGGGGGATTTTATTTTTATCATGGAGATTTTTTATAATTTCCAAGGCATCTTCTTTAAATTTTGCAACAGAGTAACTTTCATAAGGCTCAATAATATCAATCATATGGTGCTTTATAATTTTCTGCTCTTTTTTACTCACCTTTGCGGTTCCTATATCCATTCCCCTATAAATCTGCATCGAATCTGCTGAAATAATCTCGGACTTCAGTTTCAAACCTAAGTCAATACTGAGTTTTGTCTTACCTACAGCTGTCGGGCCTACTATTACCAGACACTTATTCATTATTTCTGCCTCATAAATATTTTTTCCAAGTCATTTTTTTTAAGTTCGACAAAGGTCGGCCTACCATGGGGACAAGTGTAGGGATACTGACACTTAAACAGGTCTTTTAAAAGTTCGTTTATTTCTAAAAGTGAAAGCCTATCTTCTGCTTTTACGCTCATCTTACAAGCCTTTCGTATCAAATCATTTTCTATTATGTCTAAAGCCTTATTATCATCTTCATTAATAGTATAAAGGATATCTAAAAGTAGTTGATTTTGTGGATTATCTCCAAGAATATAGGGAACGGCTCTTAATAAAACCGAGTCATCGGAAAATTCACTTATATCAAAGCCGAGCCTTTCAAGTAAGTCACTGTAATTTTTATAGGTCTGCATTAGGTCATCATTAAGGTAGATGTTTTTTGGAATTAAAAGAGTCTGAGATACAACCTTATCATCATTAAATTGCTTCAAAAGTTTTTCGTAAGATACTCTTTCATGACAGGCATGCTGGTCGAAAACATAAATCCTGGAGTCACTTTCATCCTGCATAAGTAAGTAAGTATTAAAGAGACTTGTAAGATATTTAAAAGATGAAAATCTCGGTTTATCTTCTATCTTTTCCTGATCTGTTTTAATCTGCTTGTTAAAACTTTCAAGTCTTGGACTTGGCTTATTTATAAAGGTATCCTTATAAGGTCTTTCCTTTTGATCTTCTCGATCTTCTCTACTTTCTTCTTTCGGCCTATCCTTTATAAACTTATAGACAGAGGCATTATCATTATTTAAGGAATAGGCAACAGCTCTGTCATTAACCTGATTTTGTTCATCGTAAGAAAAATATTTTTTTCTTAAGTCCTTATATTTATCCTCGTAATTATTAGACTTAGTATTAAGTGTTGAAAAATTATTTATATTAACATTTTGGCTAAGAAGTTTTTCTATCTCCTCCTTTAAATCGTCCATCATATCTTCTAAGATAGATATCTTAACCTTTTCCTTACTTGGGTGAATATTTACATCCACAAGTTTAGGGTTAATTTCTAAGAATAACTGATAAACCGGATACCTTCCGTTAGGAATTACAGATTTATAGGAATCTTCTATTGCCTTTCTCATATAGTCATTTTTAATATGTCTTCCATTTAAAAAGATATACTGCATTTGACGATTAGCTCTATACAAACTGTTGTTTGAAAGGTAACCATAAATCTTGTAGTCCTTTTTTGATAGGTTAATTTCAAGGAGATTATTGGATAAATCTGTCCCGAAAAGATTTATTATATTGTTTTTTACAGTAGACTTAGCCTTTGTTTGAAAAATAGTCCTATCATCTTTTACATAAGTAAAGGCAATTTCCGGATTACCTATGGCGAACTTGTACATTAAGTTAGTTATGAGATTTGCTTCTGTCTGGTCTGACTTTAAAAATTTCTTTCTCACAGGAACATTGTAGAATAAATCTTTTACTATTATTTTTGTTCCCCTATTCATTACTATATTTTTTTTACTTACAAGTTTGGAATCATGGTAACTTTGACTTACCCCTATCTCATCATTGTCTGTCTTTGTATTTATAGTTAACTTTGAAATTGCTATTATACTTGCCAAAGCTTCTCCCCTAAAGCCTAGGGAGTGTATATTATAAAGATCATTAAAGTCTACAAGCTTACTTGTGGAGTGACGTTTAAATGCAAGATCTATCTCATCTTTTTCAATGCCACTTCCATTATCTGTTACAGATATATAGTCTTTTCCTGCCTTTTTTATCTCAACAATAATATTATCGCTCTTTGAATCTATAGAATTTTCTACTAATTCCTTAATTACAGATACAGGCCTTTCTATTACTTCGCCTGCAGCTATCTTCTGTATAGTATCTTCAGATAATTGTCTTATCAAATTTATCACTCACTTAATCTTTTTATCTCACTTATAATCTCATCTAAGCTTGTCATTGCCTCGATAGGAGTAATTGAATTTATATCTATAGACTTAACATAGTCAAGGTAATTATACAAGTCTTCATTGACATTATGGTCTAAGCTTTCCTCTGCTACAAAATATTCTATAGGTAAGATCTCTTTTTTATTTGAGTCTACATCTATACTTTTAAGGATATTCTTTGCACGATTAACTAGAGACTTAGGAAGTCCGGCAAGTTCTGCAACCTCTATTCCATAACTTTTATCTGTATAGCCTCTGGATATTTTTCTTAAAAAGAGTAGTTGCCCCCTATCCTCTTCTATTTCGATCTTTAAATTTACTACATTATCAAGTTTATCCTCCAGGTCAATTAACTCATGATAATGGGTAGCGAACAAGGTTTTAGCCTTAATATTTTTAGAAATATATTCCACTATAGCCCAGGCTAAGCTTAAGCCATCATAGGTTGATGTTCCTCTACCGATTTCATCTAAAACCAAAAGACTGTCTTTGGTAGCATATCTTAAGATATTGCTCATCTCTTTCATTTCAACCATGAAAGTGGATTCGCCCCTAAATAAGTTGTCACTCGATCCTATCCTGGTGAAGATTTTATCTACTATAGCTATATTAGCAAAATCTGCCGGCACAAATGAACCTATCTGAGCCAAAATATTTATTAGAGCTGTTTGCCTTAGATAGGTTGACTTACCACTCATATTGGGTCCTGTAATTATCTGGATATTATCCTTGCCGGTACCTATGCTGATATCATTTTTTACGTAATTTTCTCTTCCGACACTGAGCTCTACTATAGGGTGTCTGCTGTTTTTTACTTCAAGAATTCCTATATTATTTATTTGCGGCTTTACGTAATTATTGTTATAGGCACACTTTGCCAAGGATGTAAAAACATCAAGTTTAGCTAAAATTTCTGAGGTCTTTTGAATTCTATCGATATTATCAAGGATATTTTTTCTTATATCTTCAAATATTTGATATTCCAAATCATAAATCTCATCTTCAGAGTCAAATATCTTACTTTCTATTTGGATTAACTTACTTGTCTTGTATCTGGAAGAATTAGTTAAAGTTTGTTTTTTTTCATAATCATCTCCAACCTTATCCAGGTTGGACTTAGTAACATCTATGAAGTATCCGAGCTTTTTATTAAAGACAATCTTTAGATTTTTTATACCGAGTCTTTCTTTTTCAGCCTGCTCATATTCTACCAATTCTTTTTTTCCGCTTACCTTGTTATATCTTAAGTTATCAAGATCTTTGGAAAAATTTTCTTTTATGATATTTCCCTCTGTAATTGCAGTTGGAGGATCATCCACTATAGCTTGATTTATAAGGTCATATATATCTTTTAAATCATCTAAGTTAGAATTTAGGTCGGAAAGTTTGTTTTCACTTTTTGATATCAAAAGTTTTATTTGAGGAATTTTTTCAATTGAATACTTTAGGGCAACAAGGTCCTTGGCGTTTGCATTATTATAGGATAGCTTAGCTAAAATCCTATCTAAGTCATAAACGCCATCGAGTAAAGTTTCCAAATTTACCAGAAGTTCATAGTCTGAATAGATAGCTTCAACATAGTTTTGCCTTTTTACTATCTTTTCCTTATCCATTAAAGGTCTTTCCAGGTACTTATGCAAAAGTCTAGACCCCATAGCAGTCTTAGTATAATCCAAGACGCCAAATAAGCTTCCTTTCTTGGAGTTTGTGTAGAGATTTTTTTGAATTTCCAAATTTACTATAGAGTTTGCATCTATTTCCATATATTCATTTATAAAGTACTTAAGAACTTTATTTATATGTTTTAACTCATTATCTTCATACCTGTATATATAGTGCATTATATTAGAAAGATTTTGACTTTCAAGGTTATTTTTTGACGTAAAGTCTATTTTAGATTTAAGGTAATCTTCCCTATCTCCATCAAAATTTTCTATTTGACTTAAGACTATATTAAATTTATTAGCTATGACCTTTAATTTATCCTCTTCAAATTCGTCCTCTACAAATAAGATTTCTACAGGAGATATATCTGAAATTTCATTTTCTATTATCTTATAATAGTCATCAGTTTTAAAGTTCGTATACATTAGAATACCTGTAGATATATCTATATAGGATAGGACTATTTCCTTATCTTTTCTTGACAGGCACATGAGGTAGTTGTTATCCCCGTTTTCGTTATTTGCATTGTCAATAATAGTCGCCGGAGTATAAATTTTAATTATATCTCTTTTTACCAAACCCTTAGCAAGTTTAGGATCTTCTAATTGTTCACAAATAGCAACCTTATAACCCTTTGAAACTAACTTATTAATATAAAGCTCGCTTACATGATATGGCACACCACACATAGGACATTTTTCATTATTTCCACAATCTCTTTGTGTTAAAACAATTTCCAATTCTCTTGATGCAAGTATGGCATCATCAAAAAACATTTCGTAAAAGTCACCTAGGCGAAAAAATAATATGCAATCCTTATTCTGTTTTTTTATTTCTAAATACTGTTCTATCATTGGTGTGTAAGCCATAACTATCTCCTATATTCTCCGGATAAGGCAAAGGAATTAAAATCATTTATATGAACATTTACTAATTTTCCGATCAAAGACTTATCACCCTTTACATTTACCAACTTAAAAGTTCTTGTCCTTCCTGTAAGTATATCCGGATTATTTTTGCTTACTCCTTCTATAAGGACTTCTTGGTCAGTATTTAAATATTTCTTATTTTCTTCATAAAAAATCGGATAAAGCACATCTAAAAGTCTTTGGAACCTATCCTGCTTTACATCTTCATCTATTTGATCTTCAAATAAATCAGCTTTTGTACCCGGTCTTCTATTGTATTTGAAGGTAAAGGCTTGTTCATATCTTACTTGCTTTACCAGATCAAGAGTATCTTGGAAATCTTCTTCAGTTTCCCCGGGGAAGCCTACTATTATATCTGTAGAAAAAGTAATATCAGGGCAAGCCTTCCTAAGTTTAGCTATAATTTCAAGGTAGTCTTCTCTGGTATATTTTCGGTTCATCCTTTTTAAAACTGCATTTGAGCCGGCTTGAAAAGGTAGGTGGATGTTTTCACAAACCTTGTCCAGACTTCCTATGGCTTCGATAAGGTCATCTGAAATATCTTTAGGATGACTTGTTAAAAACCTGATTCTTTCTAAGCCATCAATATCATTTATGATTTTTAATAATTCAGTAAAGGTTACAGGCTCTTCCAAGTTTTTCCCGTAGGAATTTACATTTTGTCCAAGCAGGGTAACTTCTTTATATCCCCTACTTACCATATCTTCTACTTCACTTACTATGCTTGCCACACTACGACTCTTTTCCCTACCTCTGGCATAAGGTACTATGCAATAGGTACAAAAATTATTACAGCCGGTCATAATATTTACATAACCATTTATATTGTTATCCCTTTTTGTAGTTACGATTTGATCTATATCATCACTTACAGATGTGTCTATCTCAAGCTCGCCACTTGCTAGATGTCTTTCTATTAAGCTAGGAAGAGAGGATATATTATTTACTCCGAATATTATATCTACGTTTTTATATTTTTCTCTTATTATATCCTTGGCATCTCCTGTTTGCATCATACAACCGCAAACAGCTATAAGCATATCAGGATTTTCTTTCTTTAAATTTTTAAGTGATCCTAATTGACCGAAGACCTTTTGCTCAGCATTGTCCCTTACAAGGCAGGTGTTAAATATAATAAAATCTGCCTTTAATTTATCAGCAGATTCCACAAATCCCATAGATTCAAGCAAAGCCTTAATCTTTCCTGAATCATTTTCATTCATTTGACAGCCATGGGTTACCACAGAATAAGAAGGTTTATTCCCATATTTTTTCACGTAGTTATCGACGTAATCATTTTTTCTATATTCTAAATCTAATTTTTCCATAATTTCCTTTTCTATATTAAAAATTCATTTTTATAATAAGTTTATCAACTTTACTAATAAGATAGTCACTATAAGGGCAAGAATAATCGGTAAGAAGTAAGTTAAAAATATAGAGTGCTTTTTTTTGCTATCTTTATCTGTCCTCTTGTTAGAATGGTCAGAATAATTATTTTTTAGGCGACTTCTTTTTACAGGAACTGCCTGGTCTAAAGCCTTATTAGTCTTTTCCAAATCAGCCATGATCTGGTTTACATTCTTGTATTTATTGTATATGCACTTATCTCTTATCTCACTTATATCCTTAGAAAAATTATTTTCATCATCCATCCTGAAGATATTATCCAAAAATTCACCTAAGTAGCTTATGTCCGACTCTACACTTGCTCCGAAATTATAACCACCGATTTTGGTTGTATTATTAGAATCGACAAATATATCCTTAAAGTATATTTTCCCGTGAAATATAGAATTTTTGTGAGCAAAGCTAATAGCATCACAAATCTGATAAAAGATATAAGATATGTCATCTTCTCTTAAGTTTCTTACCTTTAACACTTGATATAAGTTAGCATAATCAAGATATTCAAATATTACGCAAACCTGGCCGTATTCATTATAGGCTATGTTATATATTTTAAGAATATTAGGATGACTTAAATTCGCCAACTTATCATATTTATCTACCAGATCGGGATATTCTTTTAAGACATCTTCATTATAAATTTGTATAGACACATCTATTTTCAAAGCCTTATCGTAGCCGTGATAAGTATCTGAATAGCAATTTGATTTATTTAGTTTTATAAGCTCATATCTATCTAGAAAATTATTGCTCATTGCATCCCTCCAAAATATAATTACAAATACTCAATGTAATTTAAAGACCCCAAATAGCTTAAACCGAAGTTATTCATAGTATATTTGAGCAATATTTCCAAGATTTTTTTTGAATTTATATTTTTATACTCAGGTATAAGAATATCTTCAAAAACATTTTTAGCCAAAAAAACCAAGTATTTAGCATGAAGTTCGTCTATAAATACGTTATCTTCCGATTGAACATTTGTAAAACCACTTTCATAAGAAAAGTAGTTGTTGTTTTTAAAATTTAAATTTGGCATATATCCCAAATAAGAGTCAAGTTTTAAAATAAAAGCATTTAATATATGGATTGATTTGTCATCCTTTCCCATAAAAATAGCTGACTTTTTTATAAGCTCATAGACCTTATTTTCAGCTATATCATCATAAAATATTGTCTTTATCAAGTCAGTCATAATCAATGAGTATACCTGCTTTTGATAACTTGACCTTAAAGCAAAGTTGGAATAAACAAGATCTACATCCTGGATATAGTAAAAATTAGCTGACTTTCTCAAAAGAAATTGGGATATAGATAAGATGTTAGCTTCTACAGTGTAGTGCATCTTAGTAATATCCTTTATAAAGATATTTATTATCCCCTTCTCTTTTGAAAATACATTTAAGATGACGGATTTTTCTCCGTAGCCCTTATAATCTAAGACTATAGCTTCAGTTTTTATAAAATCATCCATTATTCATATCCAAAGTATTTTAATCTACCCGGATTATTTCTCCATTCACTATCTTGCTTAACCCACAACTTCAAGTTTACCCTACTCTCTAAAAATTTTTCAATCTCCATCCTGGCATCTGATCCGATTTTTTTTATCATCTTACCGTTCTTTCCTATGACCATACCCTTATGGCTAGGCTTTTCTACGATTATATTAGCATCTATATCTATAAGGTCCTTATCTTGCCTTTCTTTAAATTTTTCTACGCTGACCTCTATTCCGTGAGGAAGTTCATCTGATAAATTGTTAAGAGTACTTTCCCTTATGAGTTCTCCTACTATATCTCTTACCGACTGATCTGTTAAACTGTCTTCATCGTAATACATAGGTCCTTGAGGTAAATTATCTTCAATTACCTTTAAAAGATTTTCTACATTTTTACCATCTATGGCTGATATAGGAACTATATCTGTAAAGATTTCTACCTGTTCATACATCTTTTTTACTTCTTCAACCTTTTCAGATGAAATTTTGTCAATTTTATTGATTACAAGGATTATAGGCTTTTTTATATCTCGTAAATCAGAAATAATTTTATCATCAAGTTCACCTATCAGGTCACTTGTATCTACCATGTAGATTATAAGGTCTGCCTCTTTTAGGGATGACTTAGATGTATTTAGCATATACTCTCCAAGCTTATTTTTAGGATTTTGAATTCCCGGAGTATCTAAGAAGATTATCTGCATCTTATCATCTGTGTAAATTAATTGTACTTTTTTTCTGGTTGTTTGTGGTTTATTTGACATAATTGTCAACTTTTCACCTATTATCAGATTTAATAAGGTTGACTTGCCAACATTACTCCTTCCGATAACTGATACAAATCCTGATTTAAACATCTAAATTCTCCTTGCTGAACTTGTAGGGCAAAAGTTCATCTATAGTATATATTCTGTAGTCATCTAAACTGTTAGAAATAATAATTTTAGTATCCTCTCGTGAAAACTCACCTATCACTTGCCTGCAAATCCCACAAGGAAAGGTGTCTTTGCCGTTTGAAGTAATTAAAATAGCTTTTATATATCTTGCTCCTTCAGATATGGCCTTAAATATAGCAACTCTTTCCGCACAGATAGTTGCTGAATACGAGGAGTTTTCTATATTACATCCTCCGAATATCCTTCCATCATCTGCAAGTACACTCGCCCCCACCATAAACTTAGAATAGGGACTATATGCCTTGCTCTTAAAGCTATCTGCAAGCTCATACATTTGAGGAATTTTATCCTTTAATCCTTCATTCACCCTTATATACACCTAAAATCTTTATTACTTTTTTTTCCTTACTTCTCATAACTTTTTTATCAGACTCTATCATGTGGTCATATCCAAACAAGTGAAACATAGAATGAACTGTAAGATAAACAATTTCTCTCTTTAAACTGTTTCCATACTCTTTTGCTTGTTCCTGAGCTCTTTGAGGGGATATTATGATATCTCCAAGCATCTCATCTTTTATATCAAAAGCTTCATTTAGTGGAAAGCTTAACACATCAGTTACCTTATCTATGTTCCTATAAGCTTTATTTATATCTCTTATTTCATCGTCACTGACAAAAGATACTGATAGCTCATAATCTGTTGACTTAAGCTCATACTTTAAACACTCTTCTACAGCCAGTTTTACACTATCAATAATGTCTTCTTCAATATCGACCAAGTCTTGTCTATTATCTATGTCTATTATCATTTTCGTTTTTCTTCTCAAATTTTTCATAGGCCCCTATGATTCTTTGAACTAAGGGGTGCCTAACTACATCTTCCTTGCCAAATTCTAAAAATCCTATACCTTCAATATCACTTAAAATGTTTGAAGCAATAATCAATCCTGATTTTTTGCCTCTTGGAAGGTCAATCTGTGAAGTATCTCCGGTCACAATTGCCTTAGACCCATATCCAATTCTTGTAAGAAACATCTTCATTTGTTCATTGGTTGTATTTTGAGCCTCATCTAAGATTATAAAAGCATTATCCAAGGTTCTTCCTCTCATATAAGCTAGGGGAGCAACTTCTATAAGCCCCTTTTCAACTAACTTAGCATAGCTTTCGTATCCTAAGATATCAAAAAGTGCATCATAAAGAGGTCTTAGGTAGGGATCGATCTTTTCTTGAAGGTCTCCCGGTAGAAAACCTAAGTTTTCACCTGCTTCTACTGCAGGCCTTGTCAGGATTATCCTGTCTATTTCATTATTTCTAAAGGCAGTTACAGCCATCGCCATTGCCAGGTAGGTCTTCCCTGTACCGGCAGGACCCAGACCAAACAAGATATCATTTGTCTTTATCATATCTATGTATCGCTTTTGACTTATGGTCTTAGGATGAATGGGTTTACCCTTTGAATTGTAACAAATTACATAGTCTTTAAGATTTGCTATATCACTTGCGTAACTTTTACCGGCATTACTTATTATATAATCTATGTTTTGCTCTTCTATGTTTTCATTTTTATCTATAAGCATAGATATGAAGTCCAAAACATTAACTACAGCCTTGATATCACTGTTACTCCCTATAATTTTTATTCCATTTTCATCGACAAATAGCTTAACATTAAAGCTATCTTCTATTTTTTTTAAATTTTTTTCTAATTCACCGAATATTAAATTTATCAATTCATTGTTAGTAGAAGTGTATATATATTCTATATCCATAATCATCTCCACTAAGTTATTATACCATATAAAAATGGCTAAAAATCAAATAAGCTCATCTGGTTTTCATTTTGGAGTTCATCTAAAACACCGTGATTTTTTAAAATTTCAAGGGCTGTTTTATTTATATTTGTCCTCTTTAAAAAGTCTTGCTTGGATATAAAGTCTCCCTTATTTATTTCTTCATAAATTGATATGGAATTTGAATCACTAACTCCCTCAAGAGCGTTAAAAGGTGGTTGGATATAACCTTTTTCCAAGACTTTAAACCTTAACTTGTCCGACTTCTTTAGAGAAACCCTGGACTGTTTTATTCCCCTGCAATACATTTCCTCAGCTACTTCAAGTACAGAATACCTGTTAGCATCCTTTACAGATAATTTTTTATTCGTCCCCTTTACCTTATCTTTTATAGAGGCCATTTCTTTTCTTATAGCATCAAGTCCGTTTACAATAATATCTCCGGGATAATCTTGAATTTTAATAGTAAAGTAAGTTGCGTAAAAGGCTTCAGGATAATGAACCTTAAAGTAGGCTATTCTAAAGCTCATCATTACATAGGCAACAGCATGAGCCTTAGGGAACAGGTACTGGATAGTCTTGCAGGATTGAATATACCAGTCATCTACACCGTTCTCTTTCATATATGCTATAGTTTCATCATCTAAAGGCCTATTTTTTCTTACTGTTTCCATTATCTTAAAGGACCTCTTATTATCAAGTCCCTTATTAATCAGGTAGATCATGATATCATCCCTGGTACAGATGGCATCTTTTAATTCTATAAAGCCGTCTTGAATTAGATCCTGAGCGTTATTTAGCCATACATCAGTTCCGTGTGAAAGACCGGATATTCTTACAAGCTCAGAAAAAGTTTTCGGCAAGGTGTCTTTAAGCATTCCTCTTACAAAGTTGGTTCCAAATTCCGGTATTCCAAGAGTTCCTACTTCTATGCCTTCTATCTCTTCTTCTAACTTTAAGGCATCTAAACCTGAAAAGATACTCATAGTTTCTTCATCATCAAGAGGGATGTTTAGAGGATCCAGGCCGGTCATATCTGATAGCATTTTTATAATTGTAGGCACATCGTGACCGAGCAGGTCAAGTTTTAATATTCTACCACTTATAGACTTGTAGTTAAAGTGGGTAGTAATAATGTCCGAGTTAGGGTCATCTGCAGGGTGTTGGACAGGACAAAAATCCTCAATGTCCTTATCTCTAGGCACAATCATAACTCCACCGGGATGCTGTCCGCTGGTTCTTTTAGTCCCTATAATTCCCTTTTGTAAGTATTTAATTTGGGAATTATTTATATTTTCTTCCTTATCTTCATAGTATTTTTTTATATAACCGTAAGCTGTCTTGTCGGATATAGTGCCTATAGTTCCTGCACGAAATACCTTTCCCTTACCGAAAAGTTCTTCTGTATACTTGTGAACAGTCGGTTGGTACTCTCCGGCGAAGTTAAGGTCTATATCAGGTTCCTTATCTCCTTCAAAGCCTAAGAAGACTTCGAAAGGGATGTTGTGACCATCTTTTTTCATCATAGTATTACATACAGGACATACCTTGTCAGGAAGATCAACTCCGGATCCAATTTCAGGGTCATCTATAAATTCAGAATGTTTACAGTTAGGGCAAACATAATGAGGCTTTAAAGGATTAACTTCAGTTATATCAGCCATGGTAGCCACAAATGATGATCCTACAGATCCTCTTGACCCTACCAGGTAACCGTCTTCATTAGATTTTTTTACAAGCTTTTGAGCTATTATATATAAAACTGCATAACCGTTTGAAATTATAGATGATAGTTCCCTTTCCAGCCGTTGAGATACTATTTCCGGAAGGTCATCACCATAAATTGATCTTGCCTTCTTGTAAGTCATTTCCCTTAGTTCTTCATCAGAACCTTCTATTACCGGAGGAAAAGTTCCGTCAGGTATAGGTTTAAAGTCTTCGATCATATCTGCTATTTTTTTAGGATTATAAATTATAATTTCTTTAGCAAGATCTTCATCTAAAAAATTAAATTCCTCAAGCATTTCATCTGTAGTTCTAAAGTACAGACTCGGATTTGTCTCTCCTTTTATCTTTCTCGGTTGTCCTTCTAAGATTATATTCCTAAATATATAATCTTCCTTGTCAAAGTACTTACAGTATGATTCTGCGACAACCGGCTTGTTATTTTTTTTGGCTATGTCCACAAGATTTTTTATAAATTCTTTGCTGTCTCCTATATTTAAGGATCTCTCTCTTTCTTTGCAGGAGTCAT
Organism: Finegoldia sp.; assembly: GCA_034180305.1. Lineage (GTDB taxonomy): Bacteria > Bacillota > Clostridia > Tissierellales > Peptoniphilaceae > Finegoldia. Next base: position 126,269 of record JAXFOR010000005.1, on the reverse strand, counting down.
AATATTTTGGGGTTTGGACTTCGACATAGTCATACCTATCAAGTATTTCCTTTATCTTTTCTTCAGATTGAAAGCTTAAAATGGCATTTACATACTCTCCTTCCTGATTTCCGCTACCGATTATAAGTCCTTCTCGCCTTTTTTCAAGTTCTGATTTAGGAATACCTCCACTTATGTGAAAGTATTTTAAATTTGATAGAGAAACGAGCTCATAAAGATTTTTTAGACCTGCTAAATTCCTTGCATAGATAGTCGCATTGTAGGATTGATTTTTAGCCTTTGGCCAAGCAGTGTCCATCCGGTTTAACTTGTAATCGAAATTTATTCCCCTGTTATTAAGCTCTTCAATCAGCTTTAATAAAACTTCCCCTGTAGCTCTGGCATCATCACTAGCCCTGTGGTGATTTACAAGAATAATATTATAATGCTTTGTAAGAGTTGCTAATTTATGGTTTTTAAGGTCAGGTTCCAAAGCCCTAGCCAAGGGAAGGGTATCCATATAAGTTTGGATAGGTTCATAACCATTTTCTATCATAAACTTTTTAATAAAGCCCATGTCAAAATCTGCATTGTGAGCTACTAAGGTTGCATCTTTTGCAAAGGCTAAGAAATCTGAAAGAGCCTGACTTATAAGAGGTTTGTCTTTAACCATATCATTTGTTATTCCTGTAAGTTTAGTTATTTCTTCTGATATTTCCATCTCAGGATTAACTAATTGGTTGTACTCCTCAGTAATTTTTCCCTTAGATATCTTAACTGCCCCTATTTCAGTGATCTTGTCATAAGAATTGTTTAGACCTGTGGTTTCAAGGTCAAATACAACCAGGTCTTCCATATTCATATCTTTATGTGGGTTAGTTATTATTCTTATATTATCTTCAAGTATTTTCGCTTCCATTCCAAAAAGTGGTTTTATTCCATTGGAAGAACATGCATCGAAAAATTCAGGATAGCCTTGGACCACACATTTGTCTGTCAGACCCACGGCTTCATGTCCCCACTCCTTCAGGGTCTTACACATTTTTTTAAGGTCTATAAAGCCATCAAGCTGAGACATTTGTGAAAAGGCATGTAATTCTATCCTCTTTTCTAAGGACTGATCTGATCTTCCTTCTTGCTGACCTATTTCTTGAAGACTTCTTACATTAAAGCAAAATCCTGATGTGAATTGATCATATACCAATTGTCCCTTAAGAAGTAGGTTTGTCCCTACTTGTATCTTACTTCCGCATTCTTCATATTCCTTTTTACTAAAAAACTTTTTGGCAAGAATGGCATAGGATTTATCTATTATGTCCATAGAAAGAATAAAGGTATTTCCGTTTTTTATAGGTTTTACATCCAGATCAATTACTTCCCCACTGATGCAGACTTCTCCTGATTCAGTTGTAACGGTCTTGATATCAACAGGCTCCTCATTTATATCCTTGCCAATTTGAATTTTGCCTGTCTTTTGGGAAGATCCTTTTTCAGAACTTTCTTTCTTTTCACTTTTAGTTTTTTTACTATCAGCTATTATAGCATTTCTTGCCTTATTTTCAGAATTTTTTAAAGACTCTTTGTAATCATCATTTAAGTCAAGTTCATTAGATGATGTTTTTATAAGATATTTTTTACCTGTAGCCTCTTCAATATCATCAGACAATTTTTTATCACAAGCTCTGTTGTTAAAATTATCTTCCATTATTTTAATTGGAAAGTTTATAGTAATTAGATCTTCTTCTATCCTTATATCACCTATATTAGCCTTGCTTATACATCCTTTATATGAATCTTTAATAAGGATACTTTCTATCAAGTCTTTGCTTATTTCAGATTTTTCCTCGCACTTAAAAGAAATTTGAAGGTCTGATATGAAACTTAGTAGTTTGTTTCTTAAAATATCTTCCAGTTCGGTTTTGTTCACCTTACCTGATAAGCTTATAGTAATTGATAATCTATCTGACTTTTTCTTGTATGTAAGGTCTTCTATTAAAACACTAGCGTCGGTTTTGAAATCTATGTTATTTTCTTTTAGTACTTTTAATAAATCTATATCCACTAAAAATCCTCTATTTCTTTCATTAAGGCATCAATCAGTTCTTCCTCTTTAACTTTCTTTAAGATTTCTCCCTTTTTAAATACCAGACCTACTCCGTTACCTCCCGCTATTCCAAGGTCAGCTTCCCTAGCCTCTCCCGGACCATTACTACGCAGCCCATAATAGCTACTTTAATATTTTTATTTATAGTTTCAGTCCTTTTTTCTACTTCATTAACTATCTTAATTAGATCTATCTTAGTCCTACTACAAGTTGGACAGGATATTATTTCTATACCCTCTGCCCTGAGACCTAAGCTCTTTAAAATTTCTTTTCCTACATAAACTTCCTCTACAGGATCTCCTGTAAGAGAAACTCTTATAGTATTTCCTATACCAAGGGCTAAAATAGTCCCTATTCCCACACTGGACTTTATAATTCCCTTTGTGGAAGGCCCTGCTTCTGTTATCCCGACATGAAGGGGATAATCACATAAGTCAGCCATCTTTTTGTAAGCCTCTATGGACATATTAACGTTTGATGACTTCAGAGAAATTTTCATATCATAAAAACCCATATCTTCGATCATATGGATTTGATCTAGACAGCTGTAGCAAAGCGAGTCCGCATTAACACCCTTATATTTATCTAAAAATTTCTGATCTATTGAGCCGCTGTTAGCCCCTATCCTTATAGGAGTATTATGCTTTTTACAGGCATCAACTATCATCTTGACCTTATTAGCATCACCGATATTGCCGGGATTTATTCTCAGACAGTCTGCCCCGTTTTCAACAGCAGCTATTGCTAACTTATGATGAAATTGTATGTCTGCTACAAATGGAATACTTGTCCTCTCCTTAATTTTCCTTATAGCCTTAGCGTCTTCCATATCATTTATAGCACTTCTCGAAATATCACAACCTGCTTTTTCAAATTCCTTGATTTGCTTTACAGTCGCTTCTATATCTTTTGTGTCTGTGTTAGTCATAGATTGCACGCTTACAGGTGCATCTTTACCTATTTCTACATTACCGACTTTTATTTTTTTTGTTAAATTTCTTTTCATATTTTAATTCCTCACTTATAACAACAATAGACCTGAAGATCAGGTCTAAGGTCATTATATTAATTTAATTATATCTTTATAAGTTACGAATATTATCAATCCCAGCAAAAATATCAATCCTGCAAAGTGAATGTAACCTTCAACTTCAGGAGAAACTCTCTTGCCTGTAATTTGTTCAATAAGGATAAAAACAGCTCTCCCCCCATCTAAGGCAGGTATTGGGAGCAGATTAAACACAGCAAGGTTAAGATTTATATAAGCTAGCATAAAAGTTAAACTTGCAAGTCCCATCTTTGAAGCATTACCTATTTCCTTTACTACCCCTACAGGACCGCTTACTCCTGACATATCCAAATTTCCGGTAATTAATTGTCCTATAAATTTATAGAGCATTATAATTGTATTTACAAAAGTTTTGCTCCCGTACTTAATTCCGTTTATAAGGTTAAAACTTTTTATATCATAGTCATTGGCAAATGAAACTCCTATTTTTTTCCCACTGCCTGTATTTTCTGAAACAAGATCAAAGCTAAGCTCTTGTCCATCTCTTAAAACTTTAAGATTTACTTTATCAGACTCTTCTACTTTATTTATTATCTGACTACTGTCTTCAACCTTGGATCCATTTATTTCTACAATCTTATCTCCTGACTTTATTCCTGCACTGTAAGCGGGAGAATTTTCAACAACCGAATTAACCAAGGTATTTGATTTAACAGTTGACATTAAAAGTATAAGAAGAACAAATGCCAGTAACAAGTTCATCATAGCACCTGCCAATATTATCTTAAGTCTTACCCAAGGAGTCTGATTATTTAAGGCTCTTGGAGAGCTGTTTTCTTCGTCCTCTCCCTCTAATTGGCAGTAACCGCCTATAGGAAAGAGTCTAAGGGTATAAAGAGTTTCTTCTTTTTTCCTTTCATAGATCTTAGGACCCATTCCAACAGAAAATTCCAAGACATTTACGCCATTTCTCTTGGCAACTATAAAGTGTCCAAACTCATGAATCAATATTACCAGTAAAAATATAATTATTGATGATATTATCGTTATCATTTTTTCTCCTACAATTTAAATATTAGGGTAACTAAAGCAAAGTAAGGAATCACAAAGAGCACACTATCATAGCGATCTAAAATCCCCCCATGTCCCATTAAAACATTACTATAGTCTTTGATTCCGGCTTCCCTTTTTATCTTTGATGCACAAATATCACCAACTTGAGATACAACTGATCCGAAGCCGGTTACGATAATTAGGGCTAGTAAGCTTTCGTGACCTGTAATCTTAGAAAATAAGATTGCCAATAGGATACTGCCTAAGATACCTCCTATACTTCCTTCAGCAGTTTTTTTAGAGCTTATAGAAGTTAGCTTTGTTTTACCGAAAAGCATCCCGAATATATAGGCAAAGGTATCTGTCCCCCAGGCACAAATAAATACCAACCAAATTATTATGTTATCCTTAAGAAGATACATTAAAGAAAAAGAAACCGTTATGTATAATATAGAAAAAGAATCCACTAAGCTACTTTTAATACTAATGTCTTTAAAGGTAAATAAAAACATTTCAAATAAAACAAATATAGATAAAGTTATAACTGCGAAATCAAACTTAGCCTTATACATAAGCAAGTTAAATATAAAATTATAAATCAGGGCTATTACAAAGTTACCCTTGCTGTGCATCTTTTCAAGTGCTTGCTCTAACTCATATATAGCAAAAGTGCTTAAAAAAAGACCCATTATGAATATAAACATTCCGCCTTTTGCAAGTGCAAAAACAGTAATTGCTACTATAAAAATTCCCGTAAGAAGTCTTTTTACAAAATTCATTTTATACCACCAAATCTTCTGTCTTTTTTATCAAACCACTTTAAAGCTTCAACAAAATCATCTTCCCCGAAATCAGGCCAAAGGGTATCACAAAAGTAAATTTCGCCGTAAGACATTTGGTAAAGAAGGAAATTGCTTAATCTCCTCTCTCCACCCGGTCTAATTAATAGGTCTACATCCGGTTGATCCTTAGTATATAAATAACTTCTGAAAGTTTCTTCATCGACATTTGTTAGCCCATCATCGATAATTTTATTAACAGCTCTTAGAATCTCTTGCTTCGCTCCGTAATTTATAGCTATATTAAGGATTAGGGACTTATTATTTTGGGTTTTTTCAAGAGCATATTCTATTTTTTCTCGAGCAAGTTTCGGTAAGGGACTTATGTCTCCTAAAATTAGTAATTTTACATCATTTTGTACTAACTTATCCAATTCTTTATCTATGTATTTTACTAATAGATCAAATAAAAATTTAACTTCTTTTTCAGGTCTCTTCCAATTTTCAGTAGAAAAGGCATAAAGGGTAAGATAATTTATCTCATATTTTTTAGCTATCTCGACTATATCTATAACCCTGTCTACTCCCTTACTATGACCATAACTTCTGGGAAAGCCTCTTTTTTTAGCCCATCTTCCATTTCCATCCATAATAATTGCTAAATGTGATGGCATATTTTCAAATTTAATCATACTACCTTCCATCATTTTTTATCAAATTGCTTATAGTATTCTATCATATCAAATACTACTTATTCAATTTTATAAAATAAAAGTCCCCAAACCTTTAAAATATTTGAGGACTTTATATTTACTTCTTTTGTTCTCTGGAACCGGGCTTAACAGCAGGAATCTTCTTTAATTCCTCAGGTATTTCATCAGGGTCATAGCTCTTTATATCAAGCTTAGTAGCACTATATAGAGGCAAATCTATATCAAGCTTGCTGCTTCTATCTACAATACAGCAGATTGCAACAACTTCTGCCCCTAAATCTTCAAGAACTTTTTTTGTTTCATATGAAGATTTTGCAGTAGTAACTACATCTTCTGATATAATAACTTTTTCTCCCTTTTCTACTTCAAAGCCCCTTCTTAGAGTCATTACTCCATCTTTTCTTTCAGTAAAGATTGCAGGCTTGTTTAATTGTCTTCCTAATTCATAGGCAACGATAACCCCGCCCATAGCAGGACCTACAACCTTAGTAAATTCCAAATCTTTAACCTTATCAGCTATTACTTCTATAACTTTTTCAGCTTTATCGGGATATTGTAATAACTTAGCACATTGAACGTATCTATCACTATGTCTTCCTGATGAAAGTAAGAAGTGTCCTTCTAATAAAGCATCGCTTTCTTTTAATAATTCTACAACTTTATCCATATTATCCTCCAATTATATAATACCTATTATGTCATTTATTGATTTTAATTTATTTTCTTTTACATAATTTTCCAAGCCGTCAATAATTTCTACCATAATATTAGGATTGGTAAAATTAGCAGTTCCAACTTGTACAAGCTTACAACCAACCATTAAAAATTCTAAGGCATCTTCATAATTCATTATACCACCCATACCACATACAGGAATACTTACAGCCTTACAAACTTCATAAGCCATCCTTACAGCAATAGGTTTTATACAAGGGCCTGAGAGACCCGCAGTTATATTATCAAATACAGGCTTTTTCCTTTTTACATCCACTGCCATGGCATTGAAAGTATTTACAAGAGAAAGTGCATCAGCGCCTGCTTGTTCACAAGCTTTAGCCATGTCCACGATGTTTTCAGCATTAGGTGATAATTTTACCATAAGCTTTTTATCAGTATGCTTTCTAACTTCTTTAACTACATTTTCTGCAATAGGACAGCTGATGCCAAAGGCCATCCCACCTTCTTTTACATTAGGGCAAGATATATTTAATTCTATAAGTTCTATATCGGTAGTGCTTATAAGTTCGACAGCTTCGATATAACTTTTTATATCGGCCCCACCTATATTGGCTATTGCTACAGCGTCAAGACCCAGCATATAATCAAGTCCGTTATTTATAAATTCCTGAACTGATGGATTTTGAAGGCCAATAGAATTCATAATTCCTGCAGGAGTCTCGTGAATCCTAAGTCCGCTATTTCCGTCTTTAGGAAATATAGTAAGGCCTTTGGATGATATGCCTCCAAGCCTATTTAAATCTGTAAATTCTTCATATTCTTTAGCAAAGCCGAAGGTACCTGAAGCCGCAACTACAGGATTGTTAAAATTTATTCCACAGAATTCTACATTAAGCATTAGAATATCACCTCATCTTTTTCAAAAATAGGACCGTCCTTGCAGACTCTCTTTAAACCGTTTACAGTCTTTACAGTACAACCAAGACAATCCCCTATCCCACAGGCCATATGAGCTTCTAATGAATAATACTCCTTAGCAGATAAGTTTCTGTTTTTTAAACTTCTCATCATAGGATTAGGTCCGCAAGCATATATTACGTCATACTTATCTTCTACAAAATCAGTTATAAAACCTTTTTCTCCATAAGATCCGTCATCAGTTGAGATAACATTTTTTCTGATATTTTTAAAGGAATCTGTCATATAAGGCGTATCTCTAAAACCTGTATATAGGTCTACATCCTTTAAAAAGTATGAAAGGTATATCATAGGAGCTATTCCGATACCGCCTGTAACTATAGCAGTCTTTTTATCCTTAAATATTTCAAAACCATTACCCAAAGGACCGAGTATTTCCATATATTCTCCCACTCTTAGAGATGACATTATTGATGTTCCCTTTCCAACTACTTCATAAAGAAAAGTAATTGAATTTTCACTAAGATCACATATACCGAAAGGTCTAGGCAAAAGAGGCGATTCTTTCCAAGCCTTTAGCATATAAAATTGACCGGGATCTCCTTTAAAATTTCCTTCAAGGACCAGCTTAAATATATTTTTGGATACTTCTGTATTTTCTAATATCTTAGCCTTAGCGTACTTTTTATTTTCCATATATATCCTCTTTCATATTTTCAACTGCAAGTCTTGCATACTTTCCTATATTTCTTTCACCATCTTCGAATTTTTTGTAATTTGTTATTATTCCCCTGGAAGAGTTTACAATTCCCTTATCAAAATTTGAAAGGTAAGTTCTTATATCTTCAGGCTTGGCTCCTTGAGCTCCATATCCCGGGATTAAAAACATTATATTTTCATACCTGTCTCTTATTAGGCTGGCTTCTTCGCTTTGAGTTCCTCCAACTACGAAGCCCAGAGAACTTAAATTACATTCTCCCAAGTAACTCATAGCAATTTTATTTAAATTATCTCCAATTTCGTAGTAAAGAGGTTGGCCCTTGTATTCCTTATATTCTATATCTTTAGCCCCTGGATTTGAAGTACGCATAAGGACGAATATACCCTTTTCCTTGCTTTCAAGATAAGGTAGGTAGTGTTCGATTGTATCATAACCCATAAAAGGATTTATAGTTATAAAGTCTGCTTCAAAATCTCCTTCAAAATGAGCTTTCGCATACTCCTTAGCAGTGTTGGCTATATCCCCTCTTTTTACATCCCCTATAGATATAAGATTATTTTCTTTTAAGTATTCTAAGGTTTTCTTATAGGCAAGCATACCTTCGAGTCCATTTGCTTCATAGTAGGCAATTTGAACTTTATAAGAAGACACAAGGTCCTTAGTAGAGTCTATTATTTCCTTGTTAAAATCAAACATAGCTTGACTGATGCTTTTATTTTCCTTGTAATGATCAGGGATATAGTCTAAACTTGTATCCAAGCCTACACAAACTATAGATTTTTCTTTTATATTTTTATATAACTTATCTATTATCATTTAAACCACCATTTATAAATTTTATTTTACCTGCAACTATTGTAAGTTCAACTGTAGATTTGAATTTTTGACCTAAAAAAGGGGAATTTGAAGACTTGGAATTAAACTTGTCAAAGGTAATTTCCTTATCCTCATCTACTACTACTATATCAGCATCAAATCCCGGATATAAATATCCCTTATTAAGATTCATAATCTTAGCCGGGTTAGTACTCATAAGTTCAACTATTTTATTAATAGAGATATTATTTTCTTCTTTAAGAACCTTATATACAATGTTAAAGGCTGTTTCAAGTCCTATCATTCCGGGAGCTCCCTTTTGCTTATCTTCCGGCGTATGAGGAGCGTGGTCTGTAGCTATAGCATCTACAACTCCTTCCTTTATCATCTCTATTATATACTTTCTATCTTCTTCAGTCCTTATAGATGGATTTACCTTGTAGTCATCATCCTTCATATAAATGTGATGAGGAGTAACTTCACAAGTAACCCTTAAATTTTCATCCTTGGCATTTTTTATAGCTCTTAAAGAATCTATTGTACTTACATGGCAGAAATGGACTCCGGCTCCTGTTATTTTAGAAAGGTAACAGTCCCTAATTGTTTCCAAATCCTCAGCATACCTATTGCTTATATCAGTTAGATTGTGATCTTCTGCATGAATCATAATCCCCTTGCCTGTCTTTTCTACATTTTTGAAAACTTCATAGGCAAGTCTTGAATTTGTAAGTCCCTTTCCATCTTCACTGAAATAGTGGAGGTCATCAGGTATATTATCAAAATCTATCGGCTCTTGACCTTGCATACCTTTTGTTACAGCCATGCACTGATAAATATTTATAAGATCTGTTTTTTCAGCCTTTTCTAATACTTGCTCATAGACTTCCCTATTATCTACTACAGGCGATGTATTTGCCATTAAATTTACACTTGTAAATCCTCCGGCAAGAGCAGCTAAAGAGCCTGTGTATAGGTCTTCCTTGTGAGTAAAGCCCGGATCTCTGAAATGAGCATGTAAATCTATAAATCCCGGCATTACAAGCTTATTATTTATATCTATAATTTCATCAGCTTTTTTTTCTAAAGATCCTATTGCTTTTATTTTACCATCTTCTATTAAAATATCTGCAAATATTGAACTGTCAGGATTTATGATATTACAATTTTTTAGTAAAAGGCTCATATTTCCTCCATATTATAAAATTGATCACAATAATCACATTTATAAGTTTTGCTTTCAGGGTCTACTAAGGTAAAACTGTTTTTTATGTTCCTTTCAGTTTGAGTAATACACCTAGGATTTTTACAAACTAAAAATTCATCTATATGTTCAGGTAAATTCAACTCAATCTTTTCTTTTATCTTTTCATCTTCAATAACATTTATAGTTAACGAATCATCCAATATTCCTAGAATACGAAAATCTATGTCAATTACATTTTCGATCTTTATTATATCTTTTCTTCCCTTTTTTTGAGAGATAGCATTCATAATTAAAGCAACTGTATAGTCAGCTTCATCTAATTTAAGTAATTTAAATATTTTATATCCATTGCCGCATGTGATATGGTCTATAACTATTCCTCTGGAAATACTATTAACGCTTAACATCTTATACCCCCAACAATTTCACAATAAGTGCCATTCTAACTATAACCCCATACTTTACCTGTTTAAAATAAACAGCTCTTGGATCATCATCTATTTCAGGGTCTATTTCATTTACCCTTGGAAGTGGATGAAGGACTGCAAGATCTTTTTTAGCCATATTCATCTTTTCCTTATTCAGGATATAAGAGTCTTTTAATCTCACATAGTCGGCTTCATTAAAGAATCTTTCCTTTTGCACCCTTGTCATATAAAGGATATCAAGCCTATCTATAACGCTTTCCATTTTTTCAACTTCTTCATATTGGATACTGTTACTTTGCAAATATTTCTTTATATATTCGGGAACCTGCAATTCTTCAGGCGATATTAGGATAAACTTATTGTTCTTATATCTTGACATAGCTTTTATCAAGGAGTGGACTGTCCTTCCAAACTTTAAGTCTCCACATAAGCCTATTACCATATTATCTAAAGTTTGTTTGCTTTCTTCTATAGTAAGAAGGTCTGTAAGGGTTTGGGTCGGGTGTTGGTGTCCTCCATCTCCTGCATTTACAAGAGGAACAGAGCTGACGGATCCGGCTAACATAGAAGATCCTTCCTTAGGATGTCTCATGGCAATAATATTTACATAATTTGACACTGTTTTAATAGTATCTACCAGAGACTCTCCCTTTGTAGTAGATGAACTTCCACTTTCTGAAAAACCTATACAGTCCCCACCTAAGCGGTGGATAGCTGATTCAAAGCTTAGTCTTGTTCTTGTAGATGGCTCAAAAAAAAGAGTCCCTAAAATTTTTCCATTACAAACATTTGAAAAATCATTTGGACTCTTAATAATGTCTTTTGCAAGCGATAATACTTCTTCAATTTCTTCTGTATTAAAGTCATCAATATTAATTAAATTTCTGCCTTTTAACATAAATATCTCCTTTAATTTACTTTTTATATACTAACATCAAAAATATTTGATGTCAAGACACAAAAGGAGCATCAAGCCATTGCTTTGGTATTTACTTTTTATTTTATATTTTTAAAAAATTTAAATTTTCTTTATTCATATAATAGGAAGCTTTCCTTTGTTTGATTTTTATATTTAAATATATATTAGATTTAGCTTCCTATTTTATCTTTTGTCACATACCTTTACCTAATTATAATAATCACAGTATAAATTTATAGGACATTCTTTACATAAAGGATTTCTGGCCTTACATAAAAGTCTTCCATGAGTTATAAAAACCTTGTGTAACCTTATCCACTTATCCTCAGGTAACCTTTCCATCAGCCTTTTTTCTGTTGATTGCACATTTTTTTCATCAACTACACCAATCCTGTTAGAAACTCTAAAAACGTGAGTATCTACAGCGAAGGTAGGAATCTTATAGGCATTCGCCATGACCACATTTGCAGTTTTTCTACCAACTCCGGGAAGGGTCATAAGCTCTTCTCTTGATCGCGGAACCTCACTATTATAGTCCCTAACAAGGATTTCGCAAGTCTTTAATATGTTTTGTGCCTTATTCTTATACAGACCGCAAGTCTTAATCTTTTCTGCAAGCCCCTCATAACCTAACTCCAAGATTTTTTCAGGACAATTGTAATCCTTAAATAAAATCTCAGTTACCTTGTTTACCCTTACATCAGTACATTGAGCAGATAATATAGTTGCTACCAAACATTCAAAAGGAGTGGAAAAATTTAACATGTTGTCAGTTTTAGGATAAGTAGACTCTAATATATCTATAACTTTTTCTAATTTACTATCTTCAATTTCCATAATATCACCTCTTAAATTATATCATAGGAAATATTGATATTGTGCTATAATATCCTTTAGGGAAGTGAAAGATGACGAGCGATAAAAAGAATTTTAGAAAAATTGATAAATTATTGGTTCTTAGTATATTGGCTTTGCTGATCTTCGGACTGATTGTGTTATATAGTGCAGGAAATAATCTTGATGGAAATTACTTTTACAAACAGCTTATTTCAACTGTTATCGGCCTTATTATTGTAGCAGTAATTTTATTTATGGATATTGATATATTCAAGAGACTCTACATACTAATGTACCTTGTAAACATTGTCCTACTTATAGCTGTCCTCTTTTTCGGTGTTGGAGATGAATGGGGAGCGAGAAGTTGGTTTAAATTAGGCTTTATTAACTTTCAGCCTTCAGAATTATCAAAAATATTCATAGTCCTGTTTTTAGGAAAGTTGTTAGAAAGTCATAAAAACGATTTAAATAAGCCGAAAGTATTAATTAAGATCCTTATTCTTGCCTTTATTCCGGTTTTGCTTATCTTAAAACAGCCTGATTTCGGAACAGCTCTTGTAATAAGCTTTATGATCTTTGTAAGCTTATTTATAGCCGGGATTGATTGGAAATATATCCTAGGAGCCTTTGCAGCTTTTTTAGTTAGTCTGCCCTTTATATACATATCCTTAGATGATTTTCAAAAAAACAGAATACTTAACTTTTTGCAGCCGGAAAGAGATCTATCTAATACCGGTTGGCAGGCCCTCCAAGGCAAGATAGCAATAGGATCAGGAAATGTAATGGGAAAGGGATATTTAAATGGCCTACAAAACCAATTTAATTTTATTCCCGAAAAGCAAACCGACTTTATTTTTCCTGTACTGGCAGAAGAATTCGGCTTTATAGGCGGCCTTGTCCTAATCTTGCTTTATGCCCTTATGCTTTATCGGCTTATAACTATAGCTCAAAAGTCAAATAACTTTTATACAAAGATAATTACTATGGGATTTTGTGCTATGTTTTTTGTCCACATATTTGAAAATATAGGGATGACCTTGGGCGTAATGCCTATTACAGGTATTCCCCTACCATTTTTCAGCTATGGAGGAACCTTCCAGATTATTAACTTAATTTCAGTAGGATTGATTATATCTTCATCAATTCAAAAAGAATCATTAAACTTTTTATAGGAGGAAAAATGAGAAAGATTGACAGTTTTAGTGTAAATCATTTAGATTTATTACCCGGTATTTATGTATCAAGAAAAGATTATTTAGAAAAAGATGTCCTTACAACTTTTGATTTAAGAATAACAAGACCTAACCTCGAACCGGTTATGAATACAGCTGAAGTTCATGCTATTGAACATATAGGTGCTACTTATCTGAGAAATAGAAATGATTTTAAAGATTCTATCATTTATTTCGGACCTATGGGATGTAGGACAGGATTTTATTTGATAATAGCAAAAGATCTCCAATCTAAAGATGTCCTTGATCTTATTTTAGACTTGTTTGAATTTATAGCAGCCTATGACGATGAGATACCCGGAAGAGATCCGAAAGAATGTGGAAATTATCAGGATATGAATTTAGATATGGCTAAGTACTATGCTAAAAAATACTTGGAAGTTTTAAAAAATATCACAGAAGAAAATTTAATATACCCACAATAAAAACAAAAGCTTATCCGGAAACCGGATAAGCTTTCATTTTTTAAACTGTCATTGCTCCATCTACATGAAGAATTTCACCTGTTACATAAGATGCCAGGTCACTTGCTAAAAATACACAAGCCTTTCCTATATCTGAAGGTTCGCCTATCCTTCTTAAAGGAATTTGTCCTATAAGAGGTTGGATTTTTTCTTTAGGAACTTGTTGCATAAGATCTGTGTTTATAATTCCTGGAGCAACAGCATTTACCCTTATTCCCAAAGGTCCTAGCTCTCTGGCAAGTGATATAGTAAGTCCGTTTACTGCAAATTTTGATGCAGGATAGGAAACACCTGATGGCTGTCCATTTTTACTTACCATTGAAGATGTATTTATAATACATCCTCCCCCTTGCTCTTTCATTACTTTTGCAGCAGCTTGACAACCATAAAAGACTGCATTGATATTTAAATTTATAACTTTATCGAAATCTTCAGAGCTTACACTAAGAGTTGATTTATCATCACTTACTCCTGCGTTATTTACCATTATGTCCAATCTTCCAAACTCTCCTACAACTTCATTTACCAAATCGCTCAATTCTTGGCTGTCACCTAAGTTAGGATATTTGCCTATTATATCAGAATCAGGAAATTCCGCTTTAAGTTTATCTACAGCCTTATCTGCAGATTCTTTTCTTGATCCGCAAATCACAACCTTTGCTCCATTTTTTAGAAATTCTCTTGCAATTGCATTTCCAATCCCTCTAGTTGAGCCTGTTATGATTGCAACCTTATCTTTTAGTAACATTCGTAACCTCCTAAAATTTAATTATTATAAAATATTTTATAATAGCAAGTTAAGCTTAATAATTAAAATTAAGATTACTTTAACTTTATTTGTATTGCTAGCTTATTTCTTTGAAGAAAAATAGTAGCCCTTCCCCCACTTAGTTCTTATAATTGTGGAATCATTGTCCTTTATCTTTTCTCTAAGCCTTTTTATATGAACATCTACTGTCCTTATATTAGCCTTAGAATTGTCCCAGAGTTTATCAGCTATTTCTTCACGACTTAAAATCTTATCCTTATTAATGACCATGGTATAAAGTAGTTCAAATTCTCTTCCTGTAAGGTCTATCAGGTCTCCATCTCTTTTTACAGTTCTATCAAGTAGGTTAAACTCAAATTCTCCTGCATCTATAACATTAGTATTTTGACCTAAATTTATCTCATTGTTACATCTTCTTAAAACAGCCCTTATTCTGGATTTTAATTCCAGCATATTAAATGGATACTCTATATAATCATCCCCACCATATTCAAGGGCTAATATTTTTTGAGTACTTTCAGTTACATCTGAGACAAAAATAGTAGGTATTGTGTATAGGTCACTGATTTTTTTTCTTAAATCCAAGCCTGTTCCATCTGAAAAATTCATATCAGTCAAAAGAATATCAAAAAATGACTTATTCAACTTATCCATAGTTTCAGCTATAGTTGAACTTTCCGTTATTTCATAATTTTGGTCATTAGAAAAATTCAAAATGATTTCATCTTTGTATTTTTTCTTAGGAAATGCTAACAATACTTTGATACTCATAATTAAATCACTTCTATATAGTGCTCTGCCTTTTCTTTAACTCTACCTACAACTTCACCAACTTGACCCCTATCATGGAGATTTTTTATTAAGCTGTCAACTTCTGTTTCAGGAACGCTGAATAATAGACCTCCTGAAGTTTGAGGATCAAAGATTACATCCTTAA
This sequence comes from Finegoldia sp., assembly GCA_034180305.1. GTDB lineage: Bacteria > Bacillota > Clostridia > Tissierellales > Peptoniphilaceae > Finegoldia. The sequence continues at coordinate 110,709 of JAXFOR010000005.1, read as the reverse complement.
TGTAATCAGCAACGCTATCTTTAATAGTAACCTTATTTCCTACAAATCTCTTGTTATCATAGGCTCCCTTAGGTATAAGGCCTAAATCAGCATAGCCCTTTACTCCATCTAAAATAGGCAATTTAGCTGAATCCAGCTCTATTGTAAGGCCTGCTCCTTCTGCCATTTCAAGAGAGTGACCACAAAGTCCGAAACCTGTAACATCAGTAGCCGCATGAATTTCCAAGCCGTCTGCAGCTTCCTTACCATACTTATTTAAGGTTGACATATACTTTATCGCTTCTTCTACATGAGACTTATCAGCCAATTTCCCCTTAGCAGCAGTGTTTATAATTCCTACTCCTAGAGGCTTTGTTGTAACCAATATATCACCGACTTGAGATGATGAATTTTTCCATATTTTATTAGGATTCCCTATACCTGTTACAGATAGGCCGTACTTAGGCTCATCGTCTTGGACAGTATGACCACCTGCTAAGATACATCCTGCTTCTTGGACCTTATCGGCTCCACCCTTTAGAATTTCTCCTAACACTTCTAAGTTCATGCAGTTTGGAAAGCAAACTATATTTAAAGCCAATAGAGGATCTGCACCCATAGCATATATATCGCTTAGAGAGTTGCATGCTCCTATCTGTCCATACTTAAAGGGATCATCTACTACAGGGGTAAAAAAGTCCAATGATTGGATTAGGCAAAGCTCATCATTTATCTTATATACAGCACAGTCATCACTTGTATCTAATCCTACAACCAATTTATCACTATTTAAAACAGTAGGTAAACTACTTAACGCTTCAGCCAACATTCCTGGGGCTATCTTGCCACTTCAGCCTGCAGTTTGGCTAAGCTCTGTTAAATTAACTTCACTTGGTGATATAGTTTTATATTTTTTATCTAACATCTTAACTCCTAATTTATACTTATATAATCTTTTAAATTTTCAAAAGTTTTCTCGCCGATTCCATCTACATTTTTGATATCTTCTATGGATTTAAATTGATTATTTTCCCTAAAATCTATAATCTTTTTAGCCTTGCTATCCCCTATCCCCGGTAGACTTTTTAATTTATCAATATCGGCAGTATTTATATTTACCTTTTCTCCTGCTTGAGTATCACTTGTAGTAGTTACTTGATTTAAATTAGCCTCATTTTTAAGGGCTTCTTCCTTAGATAAGATGTGTATCTTCATCTCATCTTTAACCTTAGCTGACAGATTTACACTCTCCATATCAGCCTTATCGGTTAATCCTCCTGCCTTTTCGATTACATCTTTAAGCCTATCTCCTTCAGTAAAGGAATATACTCCCGGGTTTTTAACTTCTCCATCAATATGGCACATATAAACTTGATCTTCTACTTGCTTATCTTGAGCAGATTCAGTTTCTACTTTATCCGGGCTAACTAGGCCGCTATTTAAGGATACACCTTGATCTGATTGTCTAAAACCTATAATAGCCAGTAATACAATCAATATTGCGATAATTATATGCTCTTTATTAATATTTTCTCTCATATAATACTCCCAAGCACACCAATTATAAAGGTTTTTACATAACTATGATACCATATATCCCCTAACTTGCCTAAAAATAAACCGGTTAATCTAATTTAAGGCAAATATAAAAAATCCTAGAGAAAGTAGCTAGCTTTCAATAGGATTTTTCAGGTTCAAATTAAATTTCCATCAATTCGTCTTCTTTTTCCTTAACTATAGCGTCAATTTCTGCAGTAAATTTATCTGTCATCTTTTGGATATCGTCTTGCATTTCTCTAGAGTCATCTTCTGTAATATCAGAACTTTTTTCTTGCTTTTTGATAGCGTCTATAGCGTCTCTTCTAAGACTTCTTATAGATACCTTTGCAGTTTCACCATAGTCTTTTACTACCTTAGTAAGCTCTTTTCTTCTTTCTTCTGTTAATTGAGGAAACGGTAGTCTTATAAGGTTACCGTCATTTGAAGGAGTTATTCCCAAGTTTGATTCCATTATTTGCTTTTCAATAGCAGGTATAATAGACTTATCCCATGGTTGGATAACAAGTAATCTTGCTTCAGGTGCTGAAATAGTTGCCACTTGATTTAAAGGTGTCTTTGTTCCATAGTATTCAACTGTTATCTTGTCAAGTATACTTGGATTAGCTCTTCCTGCTCTAACAGTTTTTAACTGTTCCTTTAAAGCCTCTAAAGTTTTTCCTGATTTGTCCTTCATCATATCTAATATATCGTCACTCATCTTACTCTCCTTTTACTACTGTTCCTATATTTTCCCCATTAACAACTCTAACTATATTTTCAGGATCATCAATACCGAAAACAACTAAACCCATATCATTTTCCATGCAAAGAGAAGTTGCTGTTGCATCCATTATACCTAATCCCTTATTTAATATGTCAATGTATGTTAATCTGTCATATTTTTGTGCATCTGCATCTATGTTAGGATCTGAACTGTATATACCGTCTACTCCCTTTTTACCTATAAGGATAACATCTGTATTAAGCTCTACAGCTCTTAATGCAGCAGTTGTGTCTGTAGAAAAATATGGCAGACCTGTTCCTGCAGCAAATATTACAACTCTTCCCTTTTCCAAATGTCTAATCGCCTTACGTCTTATATAAGGCTCTGCAATTTCTCTCATTTCTATTGCAGTTTGTACTCTGGTTTCAAGTCCCATCTCTTCCAAGGAAGCTTGTAGTCTAAGAGCATTTATTGTAGTTCCCAACATTCCCATGGAATCTGAAGTTGCCCTGTCTATATTGGAGTTTCTTCCTCTCCAGAAATTACCTCCACCTACTACTATGGCTACTTCAACTCCCTCTTCCTGAACAATCTTTATTGACTTACAAATATTTTCGATAACAGTATCATCTAAGCCGTGTCCCTTGTCACCACTTAGGGCTTCACCACTTAATTTTAACAAAATTCTTTTATACTTTGGATTCAAAACACCCTCCATGCAGATTTTAGATAATTATATTAAATATTTAGAAAAATTTAATACTTTTTAATAAAATTAGCTAGGCTAAAATAACTTTATGTAAAATAATTTATCCAAGCTAAAAATAAAAAGTGACCATAAGTAAAATAACTTCTCCTCTTGTTATATCGCTTATGATCACTCTAAATAATGAAAATTTAAATTTCCCTTTTTAATTGGAGTAGTTTTGCTCTTACAAGCACTAATTACTTCTAAAATTTATTATATACTAGTTCTATTTTTTTTACAATATCACCTAAGGTCAGTTAAAAATGCTATATAATTTTTGCCAAATTTATATTAAAAAATCCATATGACAATTTATTGATCAGCATATACAGATAGCCTATAAAATAAGCTATTTAAAAACAAAAAAAGGTTGCAACAAATTTACTTCGTTGCAACCTTTATGACCAAAGCTATAAGCCGTGTTCTGTTTTAAATAATCATCTATCTAGACTGATTGTTACCAACCAGTTCAAGCAATCTACCTTACGGAGATAACGAGCAGCTACCTTTAATCCTATTTGATCTTGCACTGAATGGGGTTTACATAGCCATAAAGTCGCCTTTATGCTGGTAGGCTCTTACCCTGCCTTTCCACCCTTACCATTAATGGCGGTATATCTCTGTTGCACTAGCCTTAGGGTCGCCCCTACTGGATGTTATCCAGCATCCTCGCTCTATAGTGCACGGACTTTCCTCATATTTCATGCGATTATTCGCCTTGGTCAGCTTTCTAATTATAACATAAATTTTTAAAAAGTTCTCCTAATATTATTATTTATCAGATTAACTTTTAAATCCAAATCAGTAAATTTTTCTTCGAGAATATTTTTTATCTTATAAAGGCCAAACTTTTCTGAATCATAGTGACTTATGTCTAAAAGTATAAGGTCGTTATCCACCGCAAGGATTTGCTTATCGTGATCAAATTCTGAAGATATAAGAACATCACAATTTTGATTTATGCACTCTTGGATCAAACTTCCTCCGCTTCCACCTACGAGAGCTATCTTTTCTATTTTCCTATCTAAATTTCCATAGGCTATTACATTATCAAGATTTAAATTACTTTTTACCTGCCCTATAAAAGATTTTGCAACTATCCTGTCTACATATCCATAGCAACCAATTCCATTTCCATAATCATCTTCAGGATCCAAAGTCTTTAAATTTCTAAGACCTAGTCTTTCTCCCAAGCCATAACTCACTCCACCCTTTATCTTATCAAGATTAGTATGACTTGAGTATATGCTTATGTCATTTTTAACAGCCTTTATAAGTCTATCTTTAATAGAATTATCATAGCTTATATTTTTTAAGGGTTTAAAGATTACAGGGTGGTGAGTAATTATCAGATCATAATTTTCTTCTATTGCCTTATTTAAAGTATCTTTATCTAAGTCCAAGGCAATAATTATCTTTTTTATATCTCCTTCAAGATCACCAAACTGAAGGCCGCAGTTGTCATAAGCTTCCTGTAAATTTAAAGGAACAACTTCTTCATAATAATTAATCAAATCTCTAAGCTTCAATTTTACCTATAACCTCCTTAATTTCATCAAATTTTTCAATAAGAGGTCTTATATTTATCTCCCAATTTTTAGGTTTTTCTTCTTTCAGCGACTCTATAATTGAATCTATTTCCCTTGCTTTACTAAGCAGGTACTCTTTTAAGTTATCAGATTTATTATCTATGTTATATTTTCCATACTGAAATTCATAATCATAGTCAAAGCTGTCTTTACCAACTTTAGCTTCAATTATTTGGTAATATTTTTCATTTTCAAACAAATCAATTTCTCTGGATATATAAAACGAGTTATCTAAAAGAAACTTTCTTAAGTCATAAAGCCCGTTATTTGCAGCCAAAATTAATTTTTCAGCAGACCTAGCTATATCCAGTTCCTTTTCTAAGATACCTTTTATTAAATTACCACCCATTCCTGCTATTATTATAGTATCTACCTGATAAGGATAAAGGTGACTTAGACCATCTGATACATAGGTATCAATTCTATCTTGACTATGAAAAACAAGCTTGTTTTTTAATTTTTGTAAAGAATTGGGACTAATATCTGAAGCTATAACTTTCTTAGCTATATTTTCTTCTATAAGTTTTATAGGAACGACGCCGTGATCTGTTCCTATATCAGCCACTATAGAATTTTTATCCACTAAGCTTATGATTTTATCTAATCTCTTAATCTTCATATTATTCTAGGAAATCTTTTAATTTTTGACTTCTGGAAGGATGTTTTAATTTTCTTAAGGCCTTTGCCTCTATTTGACGAATTCTTTCTCTAGTTACATCAAAAGCCTTTCCGACTTCCTCTAAAGTCCTAGGAGTTCCATCTATAAGACCAAATCTTAAAGCCAAAACCTTCTTTTCCCTATCGTTAAGAGAATTTAAAATTTCATTTAATTCTTCTCTTAACATAGTAAAGTCAGCAGCCTCATCCGGTGCTACAGCTGTATCATCTTCAATGAAGTCTCCCAAATGGCTGTCTTCTTCTTCGCCGATAGGAGTTTCCAAGCTTACAGGTTCTTGAGCGATCTTTCTTACCTCTCTTACTTTTTCTACATCTATCCCCATTTCCTTAGCTATTTCTTCATTAGTAGGATCCCTTCCCAGATCTTGAAGAAGTTGTCTTTCAACCCTAACTAATTTATTTATAGTTTCAACCATGTGAACAGGAATTCTTATAGTTCTTGCCTGGTCTGCAATGGCCCTTGTTACAGCCTGTCTTATCCACCAAGTAGCATAAGTTGAAAATTTAAAGCCTTTTTTGTAATCAAATTTATCGACAGCTTTCATAAGACCTAAAGTCCCTTCTTGAATAAGGTCTAAGAAGCTCATTCCTCTTCCGACATACCTTTTAGCTATACTTACTACAAGCCTTAGGTTAGCTTCGGCTAATTTTTGCTTGGCTCTTTCAGAACCTGCTTCCATCTGTTTGGCAAGTTCTACTTCTTCATCTGCAGTAAGTAGATGAATCTTTCCTATTTCTTTTAGATACATCTTTACAGGATCGTCTACAACAAGATTTTTAGTATCAAGATCTACATCATCAGTTTGCTTTTTGGTTGAATTTTTTCCTGACTTATCATGAACTTCTTCTTCTATTTCATCATCAAGATCGTCATCATCTAAATCATCATCGTCGTCAAGATCATCAGATTCCATATCATTATCATCTATCTCAGTGGACTTTTCTTCATTATCAAATATCTCAATGTCATTTTCTAACAAAGCATCTTTAATTTCGTCTATATCATTCTCATCTAAAGAATCATAATCTTCAATTGATTTTATTTGAGATGTAGTAATTATGTCATTATTATCCTTAGCTATTTTAATTAATTCTTCTAGGATTTTGTTACTATCATTATTATTTTCGCTATCTTTGCTCATAATGATCTCCTTTCAATTGTAATAGCTTTTAATTCTTTGTTAAGTTCGAAAATTTCATGCAATAATTCCTGATACTTATCATCCATCTCATTCTTTAGATCAGTGGATTTCAGTAAATCTATCTCTTTTTTTATTTTTTCTTTCTCTCTATTTAAATTAAATGCCCTTAAGTCTAAAGCTATTAAATCAATTTTATTTACATCCAGTTTACTTTTGCTATCATTGAAAATATAGTCAATAGTATTATACATATTTATCTCATTTTTAAAGTTATCTCTTACAGTCTCTTCATCTATAGTCTTGCCCTTGTTTGTATCATAATAATCAGATAGAAATTTTATATAATTATTGTATTCATAGATATCTGTATTAAATTTATCTACTTCATCTTTTATAGCCTTAAATCTATCTATATAGTGGGTAGCTAAAATCATAATATCCATAGCTAATTTTCTTTCCTGATACGATGTATCAGTATTTTTAACTTCCACCCTTGAAGTATCTATCTTAGGAGATACTTTATTTGCTATCTTAGCTTCCACATCTTTTCTAAGGCTCTTATAATCTATATCAAGCTCCCTTGAAAATTTTTTAATGTATTCATCTCTGATTACATCCCTATCAATCTTTGCAAGCATAGCTGAAAGAGAGTCAATAAATTCCAACCTACTTGAGATATCATTTAGATTGAACTTACTTGATAATTTTTTATAATTAAACATTACAGGATCCAGAGCGTCTACAAGAAGCCTTTCAAAAGCCTCTTTCCCATAAGCTTTTACATAATCGTCAGGATCCTTGTTATCAGGTATAGTTACAATATAGGGAACTATATCTACCTCTTTAAAAATATCTATTGCCCTCTGGGTTGCCATCTGACCGGCTGAGTCCCCATCATAACATATATAGATGTTTTTACAATATCTGCTAATTAGCTTAGCCTGCTCCTCTGTCAAAGAAGTTCCTAGTGAAGCCACAGCATAATCAAATCCGTAATTAGTTAGGGAAATTACATCCATATAACCTTCAACTAATAATATCTTCCCCTTCTTTTGAGAATTTCTTAAATTATTCACTCCATATATGTTTTTGCTCTTATCATAGGCAATACTTTGAGGAGAATTCATATACTTAGCCTTATCATTTACCAGAGTCCTACCTCCAAAGGCTATAGTAGCTCCCCTTGTATCCTCTATAGGAAACATGACCCTATTTCTAAATTTATCGTAAATATTTCCAAGCCTATCTTTGTTAACAAGTCCCAATTCAACTAGATCTTCCTCATTATAGCCCATCTTAATAAGATATTTACCCAAGGAATTTTTATCATCGGCATATCCTATCATAAACTTGTTAATCATTTGGCTATTTAACTGTCTATCCTTTATAAACCTTTTAGCTCTATCATTTACCAATAAATTTTTGTAATAAAAAAACTTAGCTTCCTCATTAATCTTGAGTAGCTTTTTCCTATGGGCGTATTTCTCTTTGTCTATTTCCCCGGTTTCTAGAAAGATCCCCTGTTTATCTGCTAAATATTTTATAGCTTCAATATAAGACATTCCTTCTATCTTCATTATAAAAGATATGACATCTCCACCTACTCCACACCCAAAACAGTGAAAAATTTTCTTGTTTTGAGAAACTGTAAAAGATGGAGTCTTTTCATTATGAAAAGGGCAAAGACCTATATAATTTTGGCCTCTTTTTTTTAGGTCAACATAATCAGAAATAACAGAAACTATATCAACAGATTCTTTAATTTCCTCTATTTTTTCTTCAGGTATATATGCCATATTGTCATCCTAAATTTGCCATGATTTCGGGATAAATATATCTAAATATATAGACCTGGCGAAAGAGTCTGTCATTCCTGCTATGTAGTCGGTAACTATATCGTCATCGGTCTTATCTTGTAAGGATTTGTTTTTGTATATAGTCAAGTGACTTTGAGGAAGTCTGGCCAAATCTTTTTTATAGTAGGTATATAAACTTTCAAGAATATATTCTACCTTTTCATCATCCTGTCTAACAACAGGGTTATAATAAACATTTTCGAACATATAATTTCTTAAATCGTCCATAAGTTTATAGGTCTCGTCGCTCATCTTTATTTCATTTTTCCCATAGCTGTTGCTTATCAAATCAGTTACCAGATAATTTATCCTCTCAGATCCCCTATGTCCTAATTTACTTGTAATATAATCAGGTAAATCATCTTCTGATATTATCTTAGCCCTTATTGAATCATCTATGTCATGGTTAATATAAGCAATCCTATCAGAAAACTTTATAAGCCTTCCTTCCAAGGTCTTTGAAATATTTTCACCGGAATGGTGAGCTATTCCATCTATAGTTTGATCAGTAAGGTTAAGGCCCTGTCTTTTTCTGGAATTTTCTAGATAAGTAACAACATTGACAGACTGCTCATAATGTTTAAATCCCTTTGGATTTAATTCATTTAATACCTTTTCTCCCAGGTGTCCGAAAGGAGTATGTCCTAAATCGTGAGCAAGACCTATGGCTTCTGCCAAGTCTTCATTTAAGTTCAAAGCTCTGGCTATAGTCCTTGCTATTTGAGTAACCTCTAAGGTGTGAGTCAGTCTGGTCCTATAATGGTCTTTTTCAGGTGATATATATACTTGAGTTTTACGCTTTAATCTTCTAAATGATTTAGAGTGAATTATACGGTCTCTGTCAAGCTGGAATGGATTTCTTATAGGATCATCTTCCTCTTTTTCTTTTCTTGTAGCATCTGTCGATTTAACAGCGTACTCACTTAATAAATCATCGTACTTTTTTGAGTTATTATAAAAAACAGTCATATAACACCACCTTTTATTCTGGATAGATACCCAATTAATTATAAATAAAAACAAAAAAAGCCAAATAGAATTGGCTTTTCAAAGTTTCTATAAGATTAGTTTTCTTCTTCCATCTCTTTTAGTTTTTGATCAAGTAAAGCTCCTAAATCTGTATTTAAATCTTCTGTGTCATTAATTATTTTTGCAGGTTCAGATTTTTTAACTACTTTCTTTTTAGGTTTTGCTTTTCTTTCAGGTTCAGGTAATAAAGCCTTTATACTAAGAGCTATTCTCTTTGATTCAGGATCAATTTCTAAAATTTTAACTTCTACCTTATCGCCTATGTTTAATTCATCTGATGGTTTTTCAACATGTTCATGAGAGATTTCTGATACGTGTACTAAACCTTCAACTCCTTCTGCAACTCTAAGGAAGGCTCCGAAATCTACAAGATTTACAACTTCACCTTCTACTGTTTGGCCTGCTTCGTATTCTTGTGCGAATTTATCGAATGGTTTAGGTTGTAATTGTTTTAAGCCTAAAGAAATTCTATTCTTTTCTCTATTTGCTTTAAGAACTACAACTTCTATTTCATCCCCTTCGCTTAATACGTCTGAAGGCTTGTCAATTCTTGACCATGAGATATCAGAAATGTGTAAAAGTCCGTCTACTCCACCTAAGTCAACAAAAGCGCCGAAGTCTGTCAATCTTTGAACTGTACCTTTGATAGTTTCTCCAACTTCGATATTTTCCCAAGCTTTATCTTGTTTTTCTTGTAATTCAACTTCTTCTACTTTTCTAGGTGATAGAACTAAACGTCTTTTCTTTTCATCTATATTAATAACTGCACTAGTTAAAGTTTCTCCAACATATTTAGATAAATCACGTACAAAATGAGTTGTTACTTGAGAGCCAGGTATAAATGCTCTGATGCCGTTTACATCAGCTAAAAGTCCGCCCTTAACTTCTTTTGTAACCTTTGCTTCTACTGTATCGCCATCATCAAATTTTGATACAAGTTCTTCCCATTGTTTAACGTTTTGAACTCTTTTAGTAGAAAGTACTACGTTTCCTTCACCATCATCTAATTTGATTACAAAAACTTCGATTTCATCGCCCGGTTTGTATAGATCTTTATGTGATTTACCTTCTTCTTTAGCTAATTCGTCTTCTTTTATGATACCATCAGCCTTATAACCGATATTTACCATAACTTCATCATCTGTTACATAAATAACTTCCCCATTTACTATTTGTTTAGGGTAAATCTTATTCATGCTTTCTTCTACTTGTTCCATAAAATCCTTGCTGTAATTATCCATTAAATTTACAACCTCCTCAATTATCCAAGCCGGTGTGGACGCACCGGCTGTAACACCTATACTATTACAATTAATAATACTATCGATAGACAAATCCTTGTATGTTTCAATTCTAATAGCTTTTTTACAATATCTACTTGCTATGTCAAATAATTTATTGGTATTAGAACTATTAAGCCCACCTATAACAATCATGCAATCTACCTTTTCGGATAGGTCTTTACAAGCATCTTGTCTTTGTTTAGTAGCCCCACAGATAGTATTATCTACCATAACGTTAGTATTACCTTTTTCTATTATATCAGATATTTCCAAAAATTTCTCTATTAAATTTGTTGTTTGGGAAACAACGTATAACTTATCTCCCTTAACCTTTTTAGCATCCTCAACAGACTCAATAATCTCGTAATTATCAGGGATTTGTCCTGCCATAGCTATAATTTCAGGATGATTTTTGTTTCCAACTATGATAATTTTATAGTCTTCCTCATATTTTTTTACTATTTTTTTATATATATTTAACAAAGATGGACATGTTAAGTCAACTAATTTATATCCATCATTTAATATCGAATCCTTTAATTCCTTAGTAGCCCCATGGGATCTTATAAGAATTGTTGCCCCGGGATCAGCATCTCTATAATCGGATATAATTTTTATTCCTTTTTCTTCAAGCCTTTCACATTCTTGAGGGTTGTGGATAAGCTCTCCAAGTGAATAGACTTTTTCATCTGCCAAACTCTCGGCTGTTTCTATGGCTCTTTTAACTCCATAACAAAATCCTGCATTATGTTGGACTATTATATTCATTTTATCTCCTGTAGTTCTTTTTTCTTGTTATAGTATATTTCATTAAATACATCTTGACCCAATTCTATTTTTGCTTGTTTTTTAGGCAAAGCTAAATACTCATCTATTGAAATTAAATCCCTAAAATATATATTTAATTTTCCTCTAAACTTATAGTCTGATTCTATGTAGACAGGTTGGATATCTGCCTTGGCTTTTAGAGCTATAAAAGAAACACCCTCTTTCATATTTGAAGGATCTCTTTCTTCAACCCTAGTTCCTTCAGGGAATATTCCAAGTACATTGTCATCATCTAATATACCTATAGCTTTTCTTATGGACTGAAGGTCAGCTCCTTTTCTATCGACAGGAAAAACTCCAAGCTTAGCAAAAATTTTTCCTAAAAGTTTATTTTTGAATAATTCCCTTTTTGCCATGAAAAACACTTGTCTGTCAACCGCTGTTGCAAGAGCTATGGGGTCAAAATTGCTTTGGTGATTTGCACAAATTATAAGCTTTCCATCTTTCAGTTTGTTATCCCCATAGATTCTGACCTTAAAAAGTATTTTCATGACTATTCTTGCTATCGAACATAAAATATTGTAAAACATTATATTCCTCTTATTTTCTTTATAATACTTTCTATTACCTGATCTACAGTTAAGTCATCTGTAACTATTTCATAAGCATCTTTAGCTTTTCTTAAGGGTGATATTTCCCTTTCCATATCATTTTTATCCCTTAATCTTATATCTTCTAATACCTTATCGTAGCTTATTGTATCGTCATTAAGCTCTTTATATCGTCTATCAGCTCTTATCTCCGGGCTTGCAGTGATGTAAAATTTATAGTCTGCATCCTTAAGAACATGAGTCCCTATATCTCTTCCATCAAGGATAATAGATTTATCTTTCGCTATTTTCCTTTGAATATCTACTAATCTTTCTCTTACGAAGGGATACTGAGATACTACAGATGATGCCATAGAAATTTCATTAGTCCTTATTTTATCACTTACATCAAGACAATTTATAAAAATTTTCCCACTTTCATAGCTTATTTGAGCCTTATCAACTAAATCTCTTATATTTTTTTGATCTTTAAGGTCTATCCCCCTATTTAGAACTTCAAAGGCTATCGCCCTGTACATAGCTCCTGTGTCGAGATACTCTATTCCTAATATTTGACTTAATAACTTTGAAACCGTAGATTTTCCTGATCCGCTAGGACCGTCTATAGCAATTGAATATATGCTTTCTTTAATTAAATTTAGGTATATCTTATCATCCGAATCTTTTTCGAGCATTCTCTTTTGAATGATTACTTCCTTATCTGTCTGCAAAATTTTTTCGTTTAAATCTCCCTTAAAGGACATAGGCAATGATATAAGGCAAATATCAAAATCTTCGCCTGATATTTTTACCTTAATCTCTTTTAAAGCACTTTCGTAATCTTTAAAGTCTATTTCTATCATATGTTAACTCCTGCTAAGTATCCTGTTGAAAAAGCAAATTGTAAGTTATAGCCTCCCGTATAGGCATCGACGTCTATTACTTCTCCACAGAAATACAAATTTTTATTTAGCTTAGATTCCATAGTAGATGGATTTATCTCATCTACATTTACTCCTCCTATACTTATTATGGCATAATTAATATCCTTGTTAGCCAAGTAAGTAAATTTCATTTTTTTTATACTTTCGACTATCCTAGCTCTCTCTTCTTTTGTAATCAAATTAGTTTTTTTGTCGGGATCTACCCCTGAATTTTTTAATATAGGTCTTATAAGAGCTGAAATTGTAATTTTAGAAAGAGAATTTTCAACTGACTTATTTTTATTTGCATCAAAATCTCTAAGAATCCTCTCATCTAACTTTTCAAAATATAATCCAGGTTTTAAGTCTATGGATATTTCTATGTTCCCTTCTCTTTTAGCTAATTTGCTAGATAGGGTCAATACCAAGGGACCTGACAGACCATCATGAGTAAAGACTAATTCTCCTTGCTCCTTGTAAATAAGCTTACCATCACAACTACATGATAAGCCTATATTTCTAAGACTTATTCCCTCAAACCTACTAACATCTTCTTTTAAGATCACAGGAACCAGGCCTGCTTTCATAGCTACCATATTATGTCCCAGCTTTTCTATAATGGGATAAAGGCTTCCGTCTGAGCCCGTAGCTTTATACGACCTTCCCCCACAAGCTATTATAAGTTTATCAAAATCATAAGTAGCCTTATCTGTAAGTACATGGTAGCTGTCATTTTTTACTATATCCAGAACTTTTTCCTTTAACCTTATCTTTACTCCTCTTTTTTTTAGGACTTTTTCAAAAAGTTTAATCACATCTGATGATTTATCAGACAAAGGGAAAACCCTATTTCCCCTTTCAGTTTTTGTTTTTAGACCATTTTTTTCTAAAAATGATATCATATCCTGACTTGTAAAGCTGTAAAAAGGGCTGTAGCAAAAATTTTTATTGGTATTTATATTTTCCAGCAAGTTTTCAACGTCGCTGTCGTTAGTTATATTACACCTTCCCTTGCCTGTGATATAAATTTTTTTGCCTAATTTTTCATTCTGATCAATTAAATAAACTTCATGACTCTCATCTATAAAGCTACAAGCCATAAGCCCGGAAGCTCCTGCTCCTATTACTCCTACTTTCAAATTATATCCTTTCTATAGCAACCACAAAGGGTGGATTATTAATCTGATTTATAAAATCATACCTTAAAACCTTATATAACTTTTGGTCTAATGTAGATAAAAAGTCTATGACCTTATCGGCTTCTTCAAGACCATAAGCAAAGCCCGGATAAAGAGTCATAACTATAATGCCCCCTTTATTTAAAAGCCTTAAAATCTTTTTTAAACTTTCTATTACATCTCCATACTTTGTATGGATGTTTTTATCCCCTTTAGGCAAATAACCTAAATTATAAATTGCAAAGTCAATATTTTCTTTGACATATAAGTCTACATTGGCATGACTATCACATATCAATTTTATATCTTGCCTGTAGTGATTTTCCTTAATTTTGCTATAAAATAAGTCTATGCACTTTTCCTGTATATCAAATGCATAGACCTTAACATCATCATTATGTTGCAAAATATTTTCTAAATCTTTTCCATTACCAAGAGTCATATCAAGACATACCCTTGCTTGCCCTACTTTTTCCTTGACAATATCATCTACAATTTGTTTTGTTTGATTATATATCATTACAACTTGACCTAAATAATTCGCTTAAATCCAACTTGCCGTCATTTCTAAAAAATTTGTTTATATTTTCAGTATCATCATAAATATCTGTAATCTCAAAATTTGTTAAAATACTTCCTATTGATTTTAAACAAAATAGATTTTCTATAGATTCTTTTAACTCGCAAAAGTATTTTTTGATATGGGCATCATTTTCTTTAGTTTCTACCACAGAGTAACCTGCAAGCTCTTCATCTTCACGAATCACAAAGACAAGCTTCCCGCTTTCAAGAGCAAATTTGCTGTCATATTTCACATTTAAATCTCTTAAATCACTTTGCTTCATTAAATTAACTTCTATCATCTTTACCTCTTAACTTATTAATATCATCCTTATCTAAAACTCTATAAGAGCCTTCCTTTAAATCTTCGAGCCTATAATTTCCTATCCTAACCCTTTTTAGGTCTATTACATTTTTACCGATGCTTTTAAACATCTTTCTTATCTGCCTGTTACGACCTTCACTAATTATTATTCTAAGCAAGCTGGAATTTTTTTTACTTTTTATTACTTGTATTTTGGATTTATTTAATTTGTATCCGTCAATCACAGGTCCATTTTCTAAAGCTTCGATCTCAGCCTTTTTTATAGGTGAGTCTATTAAAACTTCATATTCCTTGGAGTGATTAAAGCTTGGATGGGTTAGCTCATAGGTAAGGTCCCCATCATTGCTGAGAATTATAAGCCCTCTGGAGTCTTTATCAAGTCTTCCTATAGGATAAAGCCTGCTTTTAAAATCTACAAGGTCTGTTACAGTTTTTTCTGCATGAGGATCTTTAGTTGTACTCACATAACCTACAGGCTTATTTAGGGCTATATATATAAATTTTTCTTCTTCTTTTAAGATCTTGCCATTAACTCTTACTATATCCCCTGCTTTTACTTGATAGGATAGGTCATCTAATACTCTATCATTAATAGATACCTTGCCTGCCTTTATTAGCTCATCAGCCTTTCGCCTTGAGCAATAGCCACTACTTGCTATATATTTATTTATCCTCATCTAAATAATCCTTAAAAATATTTTCAATCTTTTCATATTCAGGAAGTTCTTCTATGGAGTTAATATTAAAATATAATAAAAACTCGTCACTTGTCCCATAAAGGATAGGTTTTCCGATCTTATCAAGCTTTCCTACTTCCTCTACTAACTTTTTATTTATAAGACTATCTATGGCAGAAGAAGATCTAACTCCTCTGATATTGTCTATTTCTATCCTCGTAATGGGCTGTTTATAGGCAATGATAGCAAGAGTTTCCATAGCCGAATTAGTAAGCTTCTTCTTACTCTCCTTCTTAAAGACTCCTTTTAAAAAGTCATCATAATCGGCTTTGGTTTGAATTTGATAGTAGTCGTTAACAGCTCTTATTTCCAAAGCAGAATTTCTGTATTCATATTCTTTTATTAAGTCATTAACAAGTCTTCTTGTTTCCCTCTTATCCTTGCCAATAGCTTTTGCAATTTCACTTAACTCTAAAGGTTCTCCCCAGAGAAAGAGAAGGGATTCTATTTGGTTACGATACTTTTTATCACTCATAGACTGGCCTCAAATATACTTGATCTTCTCTTCTTGTTCTAATGTGTCCTAATTTAATAAGTTCTAATATAGCTAAAAATTTAGAAATTATTTCAACTTTACTAGGTTTTTGGCTTATAAATTCAGAAAACTCATATAGGCGTTCTTCCTTCATATTAAACTCTATTTCTTCCATGCAATCTTCAACCTTGTAGTTATCAACTTCGAGAATTTCTGAATTATCTACATCTATTCTATTCTCAAGGCGTTTTAGTAGATCTCTAACAGACTCAAATAAAAGATTTACATCAGATTCAATAAGATATTGCTCATGAGAAAAGTATTTAGATATATCTTCCTGGAGTTTATGGTGGTGTTTTAAAGATTCTTCTTCAAGTTTTTTTAATTTAATAGACAAATCTTTAAACCTCTTATACTCTTTTATCCTTTCTTTCATCTCTTCTTCACTTATCTCATCATCTTCTACATATTCATTAACCGGCAATATTTTTTTTGACTTAATAAGCAGTAAAGTAGATGCTAAGTAAATAAAGTCACTTAACTCATCCGGGTTGTCTTCTTTCATCTTGTCAAGTTCTATAAGATACTTATTTGTAATTTCAGATAGGGATATCTGTTCTATGTCTACCTTTTCTTTTTCAACTAGACTTAAGAGAAGATCCATCGGACCATTAAATTCATCAGTTACTACATTTATCATAGGCTCACTGAAAATCTCAAAAAAGAATTGATTATTGAGTATATTATAGGACTTATTATCCTATTTAAAAGCCCTGTAAATATCAATATTATAAGTATAAAATAAGTGTATCTTTCATATAAGGCCATCTTGTATTGAAATTCTTCAGATGCAAACGAAGTAAGGACCTTTGACCCGTCTAATGGCGGAACAGGAATTAAATTAAAAACTCCAAAGGATACATTGTAGATTAATAACATACTCAGAATATCAGTTACAACCGGATTTTTAATCTGAAACTTTCCTAGGACAAGGGCAGATATAAAGGCCAATATAAAGTTTATAGTTACTCCTGCAATAGATACAAGAAAATTTCCAAGCTTTCTATCCCTAAACTTATAAGGATTTATAGGAACAGGTCTTGCCCAACCGAACCTAAAAATTATCATGCTCAAGGTTCCGAAAGGATCCAGATGAGCTAGAGGATTTAAGGTTAATCTTCCAGCCTCCTTAGCTGTATCATCTCCCATCCAATAAGCCACAAGACCGTGAGCAAGCTCATGAAGGATTATAGTCACAAGTAAGGCTATAATCATATCAATATAGTAAATAATATTTACCATAATTTAAACTTCCTTGCTAGGTAAAAAATTCCACTGGCAGTTTTCAAGTCTGTAATTTTACCATCAAATATCATATCTAAACAATCCTTTATACCTATACTTTTGATTTCTAAAAATTCATCATCATCTGCCTTTAAAGGATCTTCATAAAGTCCATCAGCATAGAAAAAGCTTATTTTTTCATCAGAAAATCCCGGCGAAGTATAAGCTTCAAATAAAAATTCCAAATTTTCTGCATTAAAGCCTAATTCTTCACGCATTTCCCTTCTTGCAGCAGCTTCTGCTGATTCTCCAGCTTCAACTAATCCCGCCGGTGCTTCAAGCAAAACATCATCAACAGCCTTTCTAAACTGTCTTACAAAGTACATTTGCTCGTCTTTTACAGCAAGGATGCATACAGCATCCTTATGCTCAACTATTTCTCTTTTTGATTTTTTTCCGTTTAATAGTTGAACGTCATCTACTCTCAGATTTAATATTCTGCCCTGGTAAATCATTTTAGAGCCCAAGGTCTTTTCATTTAAAAGCAATTTTATCTCCTATCCATTTTTAATTGGTCAGCCTGCTTTACAATAAGCTCAGCCTGTTCATATGTCGTATCGGTTATATCTGTTCCCCCGATCAATCTCGCAATTTCACCTATTTTTTCTTTATAGTCTAAAACCCTAAGGACAGATTTGGTTTGTCCATCGATATCTGTTTTTTCTATTAGAATATGATTGTCGCTAAGTCCTGCTATTTGTGGAAGGTGACTTATGGCAATAATTTGAGCCTTGTTAGAAATATCTACCAATTTTTGTCCAACTATGACTGCAGTTCTTCCACTTATACCGCTATCTATTTCATCAAATATTAGAGTATCAGGATTTTCTACTTCTGATAAGACTGACTTAAATCCCAGCATTATTCTTGAAATTTCTCCACCTGATGCTATGGATTTTAAAGATTTTAAGTCCTGACCTAAATTTGTCCTTATAAGGAAATCTATATCATCAAAACCGCTCTTATTAAAGTCCTCTCTTACAGAAATGGAAATTTTAAATTCAGCATTTTTCATTCCAAGATCAAGCAAGTTATCACTTATCTTTTTTTCTAAATCTGTGCTTATCTTTACCCTAATCTCATGGATTTCTTCTGATATTTTAAATCCATTAGAATTTAAGTCAGCTATTTCTTTTTCAATTTTTTCTCTGTATTCTGTAATTTTATTAAGCTCTTCCTGTCTTATCAAAAGCTCATCTCTAAAACTTATAACATCTCTTAAGCTAGGGCCATACTTTCTTTTCAGCATGGTTATGTCATTTATAAGTTTTTCCACATTATATACTTCTTCTTCATCTTCGTATAAGCCTGACTTGTATGAGCTGATCTGATCTATAATTTCCTGCAATTCGTAGTAGTTTTTGTTTAAAAGATCCCTGAAAGTATCCAAGTCCTTATCATAATCACTAATCTCTTCTATCTTAGATAAGATTATATTGTAGTGAGAATTAAGATCGCTTTGATCATAGTCCTGACTTGAGTAGTTCATTATAATTAAATCCAGATTATCCATAATCATCTGATTATTGCTTATTTTTTTATACCTGGCTTCTACCTCTTCTTCATCTATGTTATCTATATCAAGACCTGATATTTCTACTAATTGATAGTCGATTAAATCCATTTCCCTATCTTTTTCTTCATCACTCATATCATATTTTTTTAATTTTTCACTTAAGTCATCAATTTCTCTTATTATATCGTCAAGCTTTACTTTTAATTTATCTAAATTTTCCTTGTCAAAAGCATCGATTATGTTTATATAATTTTCCTTATTAAGAAGAGACTGATTTTCATTTTGCCCATGAATATCAACAAAATTTTCCATGATATCCTTTAATTGTGAAAGAGTTACAGGTCTTCCATTTAATTTATTTGTAGACCTCTGCTTGGAATCTACAACTCTTGAAATAAGAAGGGTTCCATCTTCAATATCATAACCCATATCTGATAAGTAATTTACCTTTTCGTCATCTATAAGAAAACTTGCTTCCACTATGGTCTTTTTTTGCGGATCTCTAATAAAATTTTTATTAAATCTTTGACCTAAAAGTAATTGAAAGGCCTCTAAAATTATAGATTTACCTGATCCTGTTTCACCTGATATTATATTGAGTTTATCAGTAAATTCTACAGAAACTTTGTCAATAATTGCAAAATTTTCGATATAAATTGATTGTAACATTATACCTACCTTATAATTGACTTTATCTCAGAAACTAATTTTCCCAGTCCACTTTTATCTTCAACCGCTATATAAATAGTATCATTACCTGCAAGAATACCTGCTATATTGTCTAACTTAGCATTTGCTATAGCCATCGCTGAAACAGTAGCTGTATGAGAGATAGTCTTTACAATTACCATATCCTCATTATGCTTTATAGAAAGGACTGCTGATTTAAATATCTTGTCTAATCTTTCATTTAAGGAATCGTGGACCGTATCTATAATGGCATACTCATATTCCCCTTCCTTGGTCTGAACCTTAGATATTCTAAGCTCCTTAATATCTCTGGATATTGTAGCCTGAGTAGCCTTAACACCATATTTTTCAAGATATTCAGATAGCTCTTCTTGAGTATGAATTTCATTTTCTTCTATCAAGTCTAGGATTAATCTCTGTCTAGTATATTTTTTCATTCCTTCTCCTAACTAAAATATTCAAAACTATCATTTACAAGCCTATCAATGTCCAGTCTTGATTTTTCATTGAAAGAAAAAAGAGCAAGATATTCTATATTGCCTTTCTTCCCCTTAATAGGACTAAATGTCAGATCATTTATGTATAAACCCCTATCTTTTGAAAAATCTTCTATGCCTTTGATAATCTTTATGTGTTCTTTTTTATTTTTTATTATATGGTCTTTGAGCTTGCTCTCAAATTGAGGTTTAATAAGGAGGATCATCTGACCGAGATCGTCAAGCATTTGTATAGCATTAGGAATAATGAGCTTTAAAGAAATAAAAGAGAGATCTCCTACAATTAGATTAAATTTAGGATAGGCATTTGTATCGATATCCCTGAAATTTGTGTTTTCATGTAGAATCACCCTTTCATCATATCTAAGCCTGTCATCCATCTGCTTGTCACCAACATCTATTGCATAAACTTTCCTTGCTCCGTTTTCAAGCAAAACCTGGGTAAATCCACCGGTAGATGACCCTATGTCAAGACAAACATCCTTGTTTTTTATGTCAAATACGTCAAAGGCCCTTTCTAATTTGAAGGCACCCCTTCCAACATAAGTCTTGTGGTCTTTTACCTCAAGGCAGGTCTCATCTACAAGTTTTGAATTTTTCTTAACTACTTCTCCCTTATATAAGACACAGTCCTTTTCTATCAAATCTTGAGCCTTATTTCTGGAATCGGCCAGGCCCATTTCAACTAAAGCTAAGTCTACCCTTTTCATTATATTTTTCTATCCAAAAGGTCACTTGTTAAGTATATAAGGTCACTTGAGTCTTCAAATTCCTTTAGTATATCTATCGCTCTCTTGGTCAACAAGCTTGCCCTTTCTGTAGTTTCTTCCTTGCCTAAAAGGGTGGCTACTGTTTTTTTACCTGCATCTTTATCTTGGTCATAGTCTAAGATATCATCTTTTAGCTGAAAAGCCATGCCTAGGCAATATCCGAAGTCTTCAAGTTTTTCTAATACATCCTCATCCTGACCTGTTACAAGTCCTGCCCCTTTGCTTGCGGCCTTTATAAGGTAACAAGTCTTTTTATCGTACATTTCTTCAATATTATCGATAGAAATTTTATCATCCATATCCATGGACTGACCGAGTATTAAGCCATAAGAGCCTGCCATCTTTCCTAGATAAGACGAAAAGTTTTTTCCGGCTTGGTCGTTAATATTTTCTGTTAAAATTTCATAAGCATAATTTAAAAGCCCATCTCCGACCAAAACTCCTATAGCTTCTCCATACTTGTAGTGGACTGTTAGCTTTCCTCTTCTGTACTTGTCATTATCCATACATTCCAAATCATCATGTACTAGGGAATAATTGTGAATTAACTCTATAGCAAGGGCATAGTTAATATATTTAAAGGGATCTTCTCCTAACATTTCTATAACCATTAAAAACAAAAGGGGTCTTATTCTTTTCGCCTGTCCATCTACCATAGCATATGCCATAGCTTCTCCTACCATATCTTCAGGATAGCTTAAATCTTCTATGGCCTTATTTATTTTAGCTACAAGTTCTTTAATCTCCATAGTCTTCCTCTGAGAGCATATTAATTTGGAAGTCTTCCCTATCTCCATTTTTTATAAGGATCATTTTGCCTTCCTGTTCCTTTAATATTGATGAAAGTTTCTTGTGAAGTTTCATTCCTTCTTCATACAATTTAATATTTTCTTCCAGACTTAAATCTCTATCTTCTAACTGTTCTACTATTTCATTTAACCTTTTTAATCCTAGATCATAATCTTTAAATTCACTCATTAGTATTCCTCTTTTTCCATAACTTCTGCTAATAGTTTTCCATCTGATAATATAAGGCTAATTTCATCTCTAATATTTACATCCTTTACGCTTTTTACATCCTTATCATCTTTTAAAATCTTTGCATAACCCTTATTTAAAATATTCTTAGAATTTAAAAGCTCTAACTTTTCTTCAATAGCTTTTAACTCTAATTTCTTAAAGGAAAAATTTTCATAAAATTGCAGGTTAATATTATAAAAGACCTGCTTTAAATCTTTTTGTTCCTGGCTAATTTGCTTTAAAGGAATATATGAATTTAATCTCTTAAAATAATTTAATTCGCTATTGTGTAAATCCATAAGATTTTTATTATAATTTTTCTTTATAGCATTTTTAAATTCTTTCAAATGTTCCTTTTCAAAGTCAATTGAATTTTGAGGATTGTAAAAATCAAGCTGCTTACCATAATAGTCAAGCTCAGATCTTTCATCGGCAAACCTAGAAGTAATATTTAAATTAAGAGTCCTGTAGACCTTATTTAAAAATTCAAAAATCTGATTTATATCCACTGTTGCAAGCTCACCTGCTCCTGTAGGAGTAGATGCCCTAAGATCCGCTATAAAGTCTGTCAGCATAAAGTCATTTTCATGACCTACCGCACTTATTATAGGAGTTTTGGCATTAAAGATTGTCATAAGCAGTTCTTCGTCATTAAAGGCATTTAAATCTTCAAAACTTCCTCCACCACGGCCTACTATGATTGTATCAAGATCTATGAGGTCAAGATACTTTATCCCCTCAATTATTGATTGGCTGGCTCCATCACCTTGGACTTGTGCATGGTAAATATAGATATCGCAAATCGGATACCTTCTCTTTATAGTCCTGCAAATATCATTTACAGCAGCTCCGGTTGATGATGTTACTATACCGATAGCAGAAGGAAACTTATTAATTTCTTTTTTATGATCTAAAGAAAAAAATCCCCTTTCTTCAAGGTCATTTTTTAGGTCAATGTATTTTTTGTAAATATCGCCTTTACCATTTTCTTCAATTTCTTTGACTATTAATTGATAGCTGCTCGCCCTCTGGTAGGTAGCTATACTTGCCCTTAGCTTTACCCTATCTCCATCCTTAAGCTTAATTTTTTTTGCCAAATCCATAGTTTTAAAAATAACGCAGGATATAAGAGCCTTGTCATCCTTTAACTTAAAGTAAACATGACCTGATGTATTTTTATTAAAGTTTGAAATTTCACCTTCAACCCATACATTATTAAGAATCGGATCATTCTTTAAAATATTCTGAATATAGGTTGAAACTTCGCTAACACTATATACCCTATTCATTATTTTTATTACTTAAGACAGACCCTAAAACTCCATTTATAAATTTAGAAGATTTTTCAGTTGAATATTCCTTAGCCAGTTCAACTGCTTCATTTATTGATACCTTGTCAGGAATAGCATCTAGGTATAGGATTTCTCCAATTGCCAGCCTTAATATAGAAATATCTAAATTATTTATTCTCCCGATCTTCCAGTCATTCGAATTTTCTTCTATAGTTTTATCTATTTCATCCAAGTTATTTACTACTATTTCTGTTATATTAATCAGGTATTCTTTTTCATTATTTTTGATCTCATGATAATCGCAAAATTTTTCAACTTGACCTAAGTCGTATTGATTATTCATTGCCATTTGGTATAAAAATTTCATCGACCAAGCTCTAGCATTTTTTCTAGACATATTTCCTCCAAAAAAATAGCCCTCTTTTGAGGGATATTTTAAGCATTTATCGTTTCACAAACAATATCTACACAAATAACAGATAGGCCTGTCATCATTCCTACATTTTCTTTAATTTTTTCCTGACACTTACGTGCTACTTCCTCAATATTATATCCGTCTTTAACACCAATGTGAACTTTTACATTGACAAGATTGTCTGATATTTCAAGTTCAATAGCCTTTTCCAAATTTTTATCAGCGTTTACTTTATCTAATAAAGGAGTAACTAAAGTTGAAACTCCTTCCACTTCTGAACAAGCTTGAGCTATTATCAGTAGTAATATGTCATTAGAAATTTTTACAGTCCCATTATCAAAATTGTTATTCATCAATACCCTCCATATACGAAATTTTATCAAAAAGCTAAATATATTTCAATTTTTATGAATAAAATTCAATTATTCTACAATCGCATCGACAAAAGAATCTGAGTCGAACTCTACTAAATCAGTAATTTTTTCACCTAAACCTATGTACTTAACAGGTATCTTTAATTCCATTTGAATAGGAAATATCATCCCACCCTTTGCAGTTCCATCAAGTTTAGTCACTACAGCTCCTGAAAGTTCAGTTGCATTCATAAATTCCTTTGTCTGAATTATTGCATTTTGACCTGTTGTTCCATCTATGACTATGAATACTTCTTTTTTTACATCTTTCATTTCTCTGTCAATTATCTTATTCATCTTTGTAAGCTCTGCCATAAGATTTTTCTTGTTATGAAGTCTGCCCGCAGTATCTATAATTAAAACATCTGCGTTTTTGCTTTTCATTGCCATAATGCTGTCATAGACTATTGAAGCAGGATCTGAACCTTCCTTGCCTGATATAACATCTACCCCTGCTCTACTTCCCCATTCACTTAACTGTTCTATAGCTGCTGCCCTAAAGGTATCAGCTGCCCCCAAGATAACTTTTTTGCCCTTGTCCTTATATCTCATAGCGAGTTTACCGATCGTAGTTGTCTTTCCTACTCCATTAACTCCGACTACCATTATAACTAACTTATCTGACAAGTCTACCTTGTTATCAAGGCCATCAAACTTTAAATTTTCCTTCATTATTTCTATAAGCAAGGATTTAATTTGACTGACATCCTTTATATTTTTTAATTTTACCTTATACCTTAAATCTTCTACAATTTTTAAAGTAGATTCTACCCCTATATCTGCAGAGATTAACATCTCTTCTATCTCTTCAAAAAGTTCCTCATCAACAGTCCTGTAATTAACCAAGAGATTATCTATCTTATCTGAAATATTATTTCTTGTCTTGCTTAGCTTATTTTTTAATTTACTAAAAAATCCCGTCTTTTCTTCAGGAGCTTCGTAACTTTCATCAAGGTTTAAATTCTCTGAAACTTCTTGCTCATCGACTAAATCATCAGCAAAAGATGCTGTATTTTCTTCTATCTCCTTATCAAGATCACTCTTTTCTTGACTATCAGATAAGCTTACGGCTTCATCCTCTGTTTCAAGACTTTCCTTTTCTAAATCTTCTTCAACTTCTTTTTCAACTTTTTCAAATTCATTTTCTAATTCTGTTTCTAATGCCAATCTTTCTTCTTCAAGTTCTTCAGCTTCTTTAAGATCCTCTGCTTCCTTAATTTGTTCCACTTCTTCTCTTAGCTCTTCTTGCAGATTAGAATTTGTTTCTTCTCTTCCCTTAAGACCCTTATCTTTGACCTCTTCATTAAATTCATTTTCTAATTCAGATTTTGATTCAAGCTTTTCTTTTTCAAGTTCTTCAGCTTTCTTAAGATCTTCTGTTTCCTTGATTTGTTCAACTTCTTCTCTTAGCTCTTCTTCCAGATTAGAGCTTTCTTCGCTTCCATCAAGACCCTTGTCTATGACTTCTTTATTAAATTCCTCTTCTACTTTCTCTTCCTTTTTGGAAAAAAACTTTTTAAATTTTTCTAACATAATTTCTTCCTCTCTACATCTAAGGTTATTATACTCGATACCCCATTTTCTTCCATATTTACTCCATATAAAATATCCGCTATTTCCATGGTACTCTTTCTGTGAGTTATTATTATAAACTGAATTTCTGATGAAAATTCAAGGATATACTTTTTAAATCTCTTTATATTTATCTCATCTAAGGCTGCATCTATTTCATCTAAGACGCAAAAAGGTGCAGGTCTCGTCTTAAAAATTGCAAACAATAGGGCTATAGCTGTAAGAGATTTTTCCCCACCTGATAGAAGATTTAGGTTTTGAAGCTTCTTTCCGGGTGGTTGAGCTATTATTTCCACCCCTGAGTTTAAAACATTATCATCAGTCAATTCAAGCTTAGCATAACCACCGTTAAATAGGTTGGAAAAAACTTCCTGAAACTCTTTATTTATCTGATTAAATTTACTTGTAAAAATTTCTTTCATCTCTCTATCAAGTTTACTTATGGCCTTTAATATATCATCTCTGGTTTTAATGAGCTCATCCTTATTAGCCTTTAAGAGATCATTATGTTCTTTAACCTTATTATATTCTTCTATACTATCTTCAGAATAAGAGCCTATTGTTAACAGCTTACCCTTTAAAGTTGATATCTCATTCTCATCGACATAGAATGTTTTTTTCTTATAGCTATCTATGTTCAGATTATATTGCTTAAAAATTTTTGCTTTTGTCTCATTTATGACAAGACAAGTCTCTTTAGATTTCTTTATTATATTTTCAATCGAAGATATAAACCTTTCCTTTTTAGTCTTACAATCAACTACAAGATCATTAAGTTTATCAAAAAGTTCTCTTTTACTACTTACTTCCTTTTGAACTCGTATAATATCTTCTTCTTTTTCAGATAATTTTTCATCAAAGTTTTGATTATCACGCTTAAAATCTCTTAGAGAAGCTTGCATTTTTTTTAATTCACCATCGAGTTTATGCAAAGTTTTAATGTTTGTTTCCAGATTTGACTTACAATTTTCAAACTTAATGATCAGATCATTTTCCTGATTTATAGCTATATTTAAATCCCTACTTAAGCTTGAATATTTCGAATTTAATTTAAAATTATCAAATTTTTCCAAATTCAAACTTTCTTCGCATTTACTTATCTTTTTTTTTAAATCTTCTAAGCTTATAGAATTTTCTTTTATTTTTTGATCAAGTTCTTCTAATCTGTCTGAGTCTCTTTGGCTAAAGGAATTTTTAGCCTTTGCTGAAAGTTTCTTCTCTAAATCTTCTATATTTCTTTCATAGACAGATATCTGGCTCTCACAAAGAATAATTTGTCTACTTAGGTCGTCCCTTTCATTTGTCAGCTTATTTTTTTCTGATAAGTCTTGATCTATAAAATCTTGTCTATTACTTAAACTCTTTTTCTGATCTTCTATCTCATTTTTTAAAGAATTTAGGTCACTTGTCAAAGATACAAGAACTCTTTTAGCCTCTTCCAGTTCACTTTTTCTATCAAGGACTGAAGAATTATAATTTTTCTTATACCCCCCTACTATAGATCCCCATGAATTTATAAGATCGCCTTCCAAGCTTACTATCCTATGAGTTTTGTATGTCTTTGAAACCTCGATGGCATCGTCCATATTTTCTACTACGAGAATATTTGCAGTCAACTTGTCGACTATATCCCTATACCTATCATCAGTTTTTATAAGCTTATTTAGGTGGTCAATAACCATCTTGTCTTTGACGTATGAAACTTTTCCCGGATGAATTTTACTAATTGGCAAAAAGGTAAGTCTTCCTATTCTGTTAATCCTTAAAAAATTTATAAGGTCTTTAGCCTGATACTCATCTTCTACAACTATATTGTTGTAGGCTGATCCTAAAATTGCGTCTGCAGCCTTATGGTAGCGACTTTCAATACTGATTAGATCTCCCAAGGTTCCTATGACCTTATCTTCTTGGTCACTGCCCTCAAGCTTTCTAAAAAAATCTTGGACAGTTTTGTTATAATCTTCGTGATTATTTACCAATCTTTTTAAGAAGATATACTTATTTTTTGCCTTATTGTAATCATTTTGAAAAGATAAATAACGGTTTACATTCTCCCTTAGCTTTTGATTTTCCAGAAAAAATTTTTTTCGACTATCTTCTATTCTTTTTTCAGCACTTTCTATTTTAAGATTTACTTCTGATAATGACTTATTAAAATCATCTAATTTTAAAGAAATTTTAGATAAGTATTCCCTATTTTCTTCAAGTTTAAGTTTATTTTTCTTATCAATTTCTGTTCTTTGCTCTTCTATAGCTAGAAATGAATTTTTTAAAATTAAAAGCCTTTCAAGGTCTGCTTTTTCCTCTTTAATTTTATTATCAAAAGATTCATAGCAACTTTTAAGTTCTTCAAGTTCCTCACTTAAGCTTATTAGTCTAGTATCATCAATATCTATATCCGATAATTTATCCTCTAAAGATGTCTTTTCTACCCGGATTTCTTCAAGCTTAGCTCTAATTATTTCCAAATCACTTCTAAGGACTTCATTGTCGTTATTTAACCTTTGTACTTCCTTATTGTTATTATCTATCCTTAAATTTATTATAGAAATTTCAGCATTGTCCTTTACATTTTGATTTACTAGATTATTTTTTTCTTCAAGATAGCTGTTAAGCTTTAGCTCCAGAGATTTTATTTCTTCCTTTAAGTCCTTTAGTTTTTCCAAATTAGAGGAAAGAAGATTATCATTTTCATCACAGTCGTCTATTAAAATCAGTCTCTTATCAACTAAGATTTCGAGTTTTTCTTCCAAATTATCTATATCTTGCTTAGCCTTATCAAGTTCTAAGGACCTAAGTCTATCACTTATTTCAATTGCCCTTTGTGCCTTTTGTCTTTCCCTATAGAGATACTTAAGCCTATCGTCTTCTTGAATTAATATGTCCTCTACTCTAGATAAATTTGCATTAGTTTTTTCCAGCTTCTTTAGACTTTGATCTTTATTATACTTATGCTTGGATATGCCTGCTGCTTCTTCAAAAACAATTCTCCTGTCCTGACTCTTAGAAGATACTATCTCCTCTATCTTTCCTTGACCAATTACAGAATAGCCGTCCTTGCCGATCCCTGTGTCCATAAAGAGATTTCTGATGTCCTTTAATCTTACAGGAGCTTTGTTTATATAGTACTCGTTTTCACCGTTTCTAAAGGCCCTCCTGGTAACTGTGACTTCGTTATACTCCAGGTCAGGCCACATATCGTTTTCAAAACTTATATCCACCTGCACAAAATTTACAGGCTTATATTTTTCAGTCCCTGAAAATATAATATCCTGCATACTTGTCCCTCTGAGTTTTTTCGCAGATTGCTCTCCTAAAACCCAAACTATGGCATCTGATACATTTGACTTTCCGGATCCGTTAGGTCCAACTATCGCTGTAATCTTATTATCGAACGTTAAACTAACCTTATTTTTAAAAGATTTAAAACCTTGTATTTCAATTGATTTTAGTCCCAACTAGCCACCTCGATTATAAACTTTTAAAAATTTCTTCTAAATCTATCTCTTCTCTACAACCGTCAATCACAAGGTAATTTTTATCTGCCATCTTATAGCTTATATTTGAAAGCTTATACTTTTCCATCAGGTAGATCTTATTTGACTTTTTACTTCCTACAAAGTAATTTAGTATGTCGCTCTTTGCATGTATTTCTAGACTTTCTATTTGTCTACTTTCTAAAATATAATCCAAAACATCCCTGTATAATCTGTCCTCTACCAAATTTCTAAAAGCCGGATGGATAGGTCCTGCAACTACGTCTTCTCCCTCTTTTATGGTATCTGTATTTTGAAGACCGATCCTTATTACGGGAATTTTTGCCTTGATAAATTTCAAATAGATATGCATCGACTCATCTATCGCATCTTCTAAGGTCTTAGCCTTATATAGTCCTGCCTTAAGGAGATTTTCCAAGGCTGTATCCTTTATCACTAAGGTAGGATATATCCTAACAAAGTCAGCCTTTAAGTCAATAAGTCTATCAGCTGTATACAAGTCATCTTCATAGCTTGACTTATATAGGCCGGTCATCATCTGTAAGCCTAACTTAAAACCATAATCTTTTATTAATTTAGACGCTATAACCACAGACTCGCTGTCATGACCCCTAAGATTTGCAGCCAAAATATCATCTTTCATTGACTGGACGCCCAGCTCTATTGTTTCCACTTCATACGCCTTTAAAATATTTAATGTTTCCCTATTTATATAATCAGGCCGTGTAGATAACCTTATAGAATTTACTTGTCCTTTCCCAATAAATTCCTTTGCAACTGAGAGATATTTAATCATCACATCTCTATCAATCCCTGTAAAAGACCCACCATAAAATGCTATTTGAGTATAGGGCCTTTGTCTAGGAAAATTATTTATCTGATCTTCTATATCTTCTCTTATCTTATCAGCATCTACAGAGTCTTTTTGATTTGTAATCTTTACCTGGTTACAAAATACGCAGTCATTAGGGCAACCCATATGAGGTACAAATATTGGTATGATATAGTTTCTCTTAGTCATTTAAAAGACCTAATTTATCTGCTGCATCTTTAGCTGCATTTTGCTCTGCCTGTTTTTTGGAATGTCCGATCCCTGTCCCCAACTTTTTATTTCCACTATAAAGTTCCATCTTAAAAGACTTATCGTGGTCAGGTCCTGTTTCATAAACAATCTTATACTTTAATTTCTTATTTGATACTTTTTGATTATATTCCTGCATCATTGACTTATAGTCTGTAAAACTTGTATTATTCTTAATTTCAGCTATGAATAGACCTTTAAACTTGTCATCTATTATTTTAAAAGCCGATTCATAACCGGAATCTATATATATAGCTCCGAATAAAGCTTCAAAAGTATCAGCGAGAACGCTTGACTTTTCTTTTCCACCTGATCGTTCTTCCCCATATCCCATCAGGAGATAGTCTCCTAATTTAAGAAACCTTGCCATATTCGCAAATGACTCTTCACAAACCATCTTGCTCCTTAACTTAGTCATAGTTCCCTCTTGTAAATTTTTATCATTCTTATAGAGAAAGTCACTCACTATCAAATCTAAGAGAGCATCTCCTAAAAATTCCAGTCTTTCGTTTGATATGTGCTTATATTCTTTTGTTTCATTCCCATAAGAGCTGTGAAAAAAGGCCAGATTTAATAAATCCAAATCCTTAAATTTATAACCTAACTTTTCTTCAAGCTCATGTAATTGTTTTATTCTCTTATCTTCCATCTTATTCTAATCCAACGCCTCTTCTAACTTAGATGTTACATCTTCCTCTATAAACTTTATTAAAGTCAAAATTCCATTACTTATAGCTTGTCTATCGGATGATCCATGGGATTTAAATACAGGCTTTCTAGTTCCCAAGAAAGGAGCTGATCCCACACTCTTATAGTCGATTACATCAGATGATCCTAGGCTCTTAACTATTTTACCTGCAATTTCAGGATCCATACTCTTTAACTTTGCCTTAGCTAAGTATCCTAATAACTCTCCAATCCCTTCGATAGCCTTTAAAAATACATTGCCTGTGAAACCGTCTGTTATTACAACATCAAATTCTCCTTTTAACACATCTCTGGCTTCTACATTTCCTTTAAAAAAGTCGTATTCTTTAAGCTTTTCATAGGTTTCCAGTCTTAGGCTGTCTCCCTTGTGTTCTTCTACTCCTATATTTAAAAGTCCAATCTTAGAGTCTTTTTTACCTAAAACATTTTTGGAATAAACATAACCCATCTTAGCAAACTGTACCAGCAAATCGCTTGAGCAATCCACATTTGCTCCTACATCTAAAAGACAGACATTTGAAGTTAAAGTAGGAAGGACAACAATAAGGGCAGGTCTTTTTACATTCTTTAATCTCTTAGTAATTAAAGTAGCTCCTGTAAGCAAGGCTCCTGTAGATCCTGCTGAAAGCATTCCGTCATATTCATCTTCATTAAGCCTTTCAAAGGCAACCCTCATGCTGGAATCTTTTTTACTTCTTATCTCCCTTGTAGCTGACTTGTTATTATCGATGACATCTCTTGCATCAATATAACTTATCCTTCCCTCATGCCTTCCTGCTACTATTTCCCTGTTTTTTTCTTCATTACCAACTAAAGTTATCTTAAAATCTTTTTGATCAAGGGCTTTTATAGCTCCCTCAACTAATTCAACTTCGCCCATATCAGAGCCAAGTGTATCTAATAATATATTCATCTTTCACCTCGCAATAATTAAAAATTATATCTATCAACTTATAAAAAATTATCAAAATGAAGCTTTGTCCCTACATTATATCACTTATGATAAGCTTAAATAATAAGGAAAGGTTAAACTATCTTTTCGAGTTTATTATTTTACATTATAAAAGCTCTAAAAGCTTAGTTTCCAATAACTTATCCTCGTCAAGACTTGTGCTTTTAAAAGAGACATCTAATTGATACATTGTATGAATCGCCTCTCTA
Organism: Finegoldia sp.; assembly: GCA_034180305.1. GTDB lineage: Bacteria > Bacillota > Clostridia > Tissierellales > Peptoniphilaceae > Finegoldia. The sequence goes on along the minus strand of JAXFOR010000005.1, from coordinate 78,609 downwards.
AGCTCCTTATACTTCCAATTTCCGGAAAATGATGAAACTTTTTTATATTCGAAGTCGGACAGTTTAAGAGCCTTTAATATATTAGTCTTGCTGTACCTAAGCCTTTCCAATTCTTTTACATATAATAAGTTTCTAAAGGTTCTTACAACCATGTAAAAAGTCTTATATACATCTCCACTTTCTTTGACCAGATAATTGTAATATCTTAAGGCCTTGACTTTTGACCTTTCCCCTATAGCATCGGTTAATTTAAAAATATTTTTTTCATCCTCAGCTACAATTGCTTCCAGGTCCTTCCTGTCAATGTGATCACCATCTACCTGTAATAACTTATCTAATTCATTATTTAAGTCTATTAGAGACTTGTCCGAATTTTTATCCAGGTATAGGCTATAATCAATTATCATATTTACCAAGTCATTCGATATCTGTTTTCCCTTAAGGTAGTTGTTTATATATGACTTTAACTCATTTCTATTTAACTTATTAAATTCTATTACACAACCACCGATTTTTGTAATCTCTTTTACAAATTTAGATTTAAACACACTTTTATTACTTGAAATAAGAATTATGGTATAAGGAGGTATCTTATCCATATATGAAATCATATAGTCAGTCGCCTTTTTTAAGTTATTGGTATTTGACTTGGTAAGATCAACATCTTTTAAATGAATTATCCTCTTATCATTTAACATCGGAACAGTTTGAGATGTCTGATAAACATTTACATAATCATTTATGTCCATTATGTTATATGAAAAGGCATCATTTGTCTTATAATGGTCCTTAATATCTTTTACATATTTTTCTACTAAATATCTCTCACTTCCATATACAAGCACGACTTTATTTAATTGATCATCTTTTAATCTTTTTCTAGCTAATTGGTAGTCCATATTTTTTCCTATTCACCATATATAGGCCATAAGTAAGTCCTAGAATACTTGTAAAAACAGCATTTTGGTTTTGATTTATATAATGCTTTAAGGAAAATTTATCCCGGTTGGCATGAACTGTTTTTAAAAGTCTACTGCTACATATTTCTATATTTCCATCTATGTCCGTTCTTTTTATCAGTATATTCCTATTTTCTATCCTGGAAATAACTTCTTTATCAGGATGGCCGTAATTATTTTGCCCCACACTTATGACTGCAAGCTTAGGTCTTAAAAAGTCCAAAAATTTTTCAGACGTGCTTGTCTTGCTTCCATGGTGAGCTACTTTAAGTATATCAGTTTTAATCTTACTATTGTCAACTAAGTATCTTTCGTAATCCTTTTCTATATCCCCTGTAATAAGTATTTTTAAACCATTTATATCAAGATTATAGACTAAAGATTTATCATTTTCCTTATAAGTTGTATTCGCTGAATATACGTCTATTTTCGACCCGAAGGCATCTAACCTGTCTCCGTTTTTTAAACCTACATAGTCATTATCTATCCCGTATTTTTCTTTTAGAATTTTCGCTCCTCCTACTCTCGAAAATACAAGAGGCTTATACTTTTCATTTAAGACTATCAAATTTTCAGCGTGGTCCTCATCAAAGTGGGTTATAAAAACATAATCTAACTTTCTGACACCTATTTTATTTAAGTAGGTCATCAAATTTTCTCCTGATAAGTCATCTTCCTTATACGATCCCCCGGTGTCGACCATATAGGAGTCATTATTTTTACTGACCAAAATACTATCTCCCTGTCCTATATCTATAAAATTTAACTTTATTATAGGGTTAATTTCAGATAAAAAGAGGACAGCCACCATAGTGAAAATTGTAATAGAAAAAAGTATTTTCTTGTCATAGAATGGAAGGAGTCTTATCTTATGATAATTGTATAGACAGGTCAGTAAGCAGTAAAACAAAATTATCATAAAGATATTGAAACTTCTAACCTCTATCGGCTTAACTATAAAATTGATCGCTCCAATTATAAGGTAATCTAATAATTTCATAAGAGGATTTAAGATAAAGCTTAGCAAATATGATAGACTTCTCGGTAAGATTAAAAATACAAAGGATACATTTATCACCAAGCTAAATAGTGGCAGGATTATTACATTGCCAATTAAAAAACCTAAACTTATCTTGTTAAAGTAGGTAGCCTGGATAGGAAGAATCATCAAATTGATAAGCAAAGGAAGTAATATAAGTCCTGATATCCTATACCTTGATAAAAATTTAGGATACAGGTAGATAATAGTAAAGCTTGCTACATACGACAAGATAAATCCCAGGTCAAATAAATGGAAAGGATTTATTAGCAATACTATTATGGCTGATATAAATAAGTTATTCAGGTTGTACCAGTCAATTTTAAAGTAATTGGAAACTTCGACCATGCAAAGCATAATAAAAGCCCTTTGGATAGAAGCAGGCCAACCTATTACATATCCGTAAATAAATATAAAGGAAAGTGCAAAGAATGAGCTTATTTTTCTATCAATGGAAAAAATCTTCCCTCCAAGCAAAAATATTGAGTAAATTATCATTATATGAAGGCCGCTGACTGCAAAAACGTGACTTATTCCCAGATCTCTAATCAACTCATTATAGCTCTCTATATTCACATTTTTTCCTGTGAAAATTGATTTTATTATATTGGAATTATTTTCATCATTTATATACTTGTCACTCTTATATTCTATTTCGTCGAGGACTTTCTTTCTTATCTTTAAGAGCAGGTAGTCACTCTTACCCTTCACTTTCGGATCTACCTTTACCTTTATTATCCCTGTTATTCCGTCTTTTAGGAGATAATTTTTGTAATTAAACATAAACGGATTACCGTTTGCCATGATTTTAGAAAATCTTCCGTCTATATCAATTTTATCTCCAACTTCCAGCTTTAAATTATTATAGTCTTTGTAAAGAAGTGATAGATTTAAATCTTTTCCATTTACAGTGCTTGTTTTTATGTGATAGTCAGTAGAATTTTTCCTGTGAATTTTACGAGTAATTGTAGCTGAAGTCCTTATAAAACTCTTATCCTCTATTAAGTTGACTTTGTTCTCATATGAATTTATGTTGACCAAAACAAGAGCATTTAAGAGCAGAATTAAGATAAACTTTTTATTATCTTTTGACAGCAAGAAGTAGATGATTAGGTATGCAGGTATCAGAAAAATCAAGCTTGCATACTCGGCTATTGCTATTGTTACTATCATGGATAAAAGGACTATAAGACTGAACACTGCACTCTCCTAATAAAAAAACTTGGAACACTTTAATTATAGCATCCCAAGTTTGGATATCCTATTTGTTTAGGTTGTAAAAAGTTTTTACTCCATCAAATTTTGCGTTTTCATATAAGAATTCTTCTATTCTAAGAAGTTGGTTATACTTAGCTATTCTGTCAGTTCTAGATAATGAACCTGTCTTTATTTGACCTGCATTTGTAGCTACTGCAACATCTGCTATTGTAGTATCTTCGCTTTCGCCTGATCTATGAGAAATTATGCAAGTATACCCGTTTCTCTTAGCTAATTCTATCGCATCAAGAGTTTCTGTAAGAGTACCGATTTGGTTTAACTTAATCAAGATTGCATTTGCAACTCCAAGATCTATACCTTCTTTTAATCTCTTAACATTTGTTACAAATAAATCGTCTCCTACTAATTGAACCTTGTCGCCCAATTCTTCTGTTAATTTTTTCCAACCTTCCCAGTCATCTTCGCTTAAGCCGTCTTCAATTGAAATGATAGGATACTTTTCGCACATTTCTTTGTAGTAGCTTATCATTTCATCGCTGGATCTAAGAGCCTTGTCGCCTTCCATGTTGTACTTGCCGTCTTGGTAAAATTCACTTGCTGCAGCATCTATAGCTATCATGACTTCTTCGCCTGCTTTGTATCCCGCTTTTTCTATAGCTTCAACTAGAGTAGCAAAAGCTTCTTCATTTGAAGATAAGTTAGGAGCAAATCCACCTTCATCTCCTACTGCTGTATTCATTCCCTTGGCTTTCAAAACACTCTTTAAGCTATGGAAGATTTCTGCTCCCATTCTCAAAGCTTCTTTAAAAGTTTTAGCTCCCACAGGCATGATCATAAATTCTTGGATATCTACATTGTTGTCTGCGTGTTTACCCCCATTTAAGATGTTCATCATAGGAACAGGCAGTGTCTTTGAATTAACTCCACCTATATATTGGAATAATTCTATTCCTAATTCATTAGCCGCAGCCTTGGCAACTGCTAAGGAAACACCAAGGATAGCATTTGCTCCAAGTCTTGACTTGTTTTCAGTTCCGTCTAATTCTATAAGATAGTTGTCTATGCCTACTTGATCAAAAACATCCCAGCCATATATAGCATCAGCTATTTCATCGTTTACATTTGCTACAGCTTTTTCTACTCCATTACCAAGATATCTTGACTCATCGCCATCTCTTAATTCTACAGCTTCATGAACTCCTGTAGATGCTCCTGATGGTACTATAGCTCTTCCGTTATAGCCTAATTCAGTATAAACTTCTACTTCAACTGTAGGATTTCCTCTGGAATCTAAAACTTCTCTTGCAAAAATATCAATTATTGAACTCATTATTTACCCCCTAATTATTAATGAAGAACCTGTCATTTCTTCAGGCTTTTCAATTTCTAATAAATCTAATATTGTCGGTGCTATGTCAGCCAAAATTCCATCTTTGAGCTTTAAGGACTTATCCGGATATTCTATGAATGGAACCGGATTAGTTGTATGAGCTGTAAATGGTTGATTTGTTTCTTCATCTATCAAATACTCGCTATTTCCATGATCGGCAGTGACTAAGGCGTAGTAATTGTGATTATCTACTGCTTGAAGAATTTCTCCAAGACACTTATCTACAGTTTCAACTGCTACCTTATCACTTTCTATGACCCCTGTATGACCTACCATGTCCGTATTTGCAAAGTTTAATATTATAAGCTTATATTTATCACTGTTTATTGCTTCGACTACCCTATCCTTTACTTCAATAGCACTCATTTCAGGCTTTAAGTCATAGGTCTTTACCTTAGGTGAAGGAATTAATATCCTGTCTTCGCCGAAATTTTCTTCTTCTTTACCACCGTTAAAGAAGAAGGTAACGTGGGCGTACTTTTCGGTTTCTGCTATCCTTAATTGTTTATGACCAAGCTTTGACACAAGCTCACCTAAGGTATTTTTATAGGACTCTTTAGGATAGGCTACACTAACATTTTTTATTGTATCATCGTAGTTAGTCATAGTTACAAAAGATAAATCACCTATAGACTCTCTCATGAAGCCATCAAAATCTTCATCTACAAAAGCTCTTGTCAGTTGTCTTGCCCGATCAGGTCTGAAATTAAAAAATATCAGACTGTCTCCTTCGTCTACTTTGCTAACTGCTTTACCGTCTTCGATGGCTAGACCCGGAACTATAAATTCGTCAGTTACATCCTTGTCGTAGCTTTCTTGTATATATTCCAATGGGTCTGAAAAAGTTTGACCTTCTCCCATTGCTATTGCCCTATAAGCAAGCTCAGTTCTGTCCCATCTCTTATCCCTGTCCATTGCATAGTATCTTCCGCTTATTGTGGCAATCTTTCCAATTCCTATTTCATCTATATACTCTTTTAATTGTTTTATGTCATCTATAGAAGACTTAGGAGCTACATCACGCCCGTCAGTAAAGCAGTGAATATATACATCATGAAAGTCTAATTTCTTACATAGCTCAAGTATTGAGGTAAGGTGGTTGAAGTGACTATGAACTCCACCAAAAGAAACAAGACCCATAAGGTGGAGTTTCTTTTTATTTTCCTTAGCCTTTAAAATATTGTCTACAAGAACTTGATTTTCAAAAAATTTCTTGCTTTCTATATCGTTGTTTATCCTTGATAAGTCTTGAAAGATAATCCTACCTGAACCAATATTCATGTGTCCTACTTCAGAGTTACCCATCTGCCCTGCAGGAAGACCTACAGCCTCTCCTGATGCTGTTAGTTGTGAATGAGGATAATCTTCCATAAGCCTATCAAAGTTTGGGGTATCAGCCAGGTCTATTACGTTACCTGGATACTTTTTGCCAATACCCCAGCCGTCTAAAATTATTAGGATTAATTTATCCATCAATTTCTCCTTGATAGTTTATAAGTTTAGAAAAGCTCAACGGATCTAAGCTTGCTCCACCTACTAAAGCTCCATCTATGTTTTCTTTTCCCATAATATCTACAATATTTTCAGGTTTTACACTACCGCCATATTGAATTCTTGTTTTTTCTGCTAAAGAAGATGAATATAAGTCGGAGATTAAATTTCTGATATAGGCACACATTTCTTCTGCATCATCACTTGAAGCTGTCTTGCCTGTTCCTATAGCCCAGATAGGTTCATAAGCTATAACTAATTTGTCTGTCAGCTCATCTTCTTTCATCCCGTCTAAGGCACTTTCTATTTGACTTTTTATCTTATCCTTGTGCTTATTACCTTCTCTTTCTTCAAGACTTTCTCCACAGCATAATATAGGCTTTACCTTTGAATCAAGAACAGCCTTTAACTTTTTATTTATAAGCTCATTATCTTCCTTGAAAATATTTCTTCTTTCGGAATGACCCAATATTACATAGTCTACATTTAAGTCAGAAAGCATATCCAAAGAGACTTCTCCTGTATAAGCCCCGCTTTTTTCGTAGTAGACATTTTGTGCTCCAACCTTTATATCGCTATCTTTTAAAAGCTCGCTTATAGAATACAATGAGGTAAATGGAGCAATTATAACTTTTTCAACCGCATCAGATAAATTAATTTTTTTTAAGTCCTTACAAAAGTCGACAGATTCACTGACGGTTTTGTTCATCTTCCAGTTTCCGGCAATAATCGGTACTCTCATAATCCACCTACTTGTCTTCTATTGCATCAATGCCCGGCAAAACTTTTCCTTCCAAGAATTCAAGTGAAGCTCCTCCACCTGTTGAAACGTGAGTTACCTTAGTTTTGTTGCCTGATTTTTCGATAGCAGCTGCACTGTCTCCGCCACCTATAATTGTAGTAGCATCGGAAGCTGCTACTGAATCGGCTACTCCAAATGTACCCTTGTTAAAGTTGTCCAGTTCAAAAACTCCCATAGGGCCGTTCCAGATAATTGTCTTTGCCTTTTGAATTTCTTCATCAAATAATTTTACTGTTGAAGGTCCGATATCAAAGCCTGCTTCATCATCTTTTATATCTTTATAGTCTACAATCGTAGTTTCTACATCGTCACTAATTTCTTTTGCGACTACAAAGTCCACAGGCAGGATAAGTTTTACACCTTTTTCCTGAGCCTTCTTTAAAAGATCATTGGCAAGATCAAGTTTTTCATCTTCTACTAAAGACTTTCCTGTATTTATTCCTTGAGCCTTTAAGAAGGTAAAGGCCATAGCTCCACCGATAAGGAAGGTATCAACCTTATCTATAAGGTTATCAATAACGCCTATCTTATCTGAGACCTTTGCCCCACCTAGGATAGCTAAAAACGGTCTTTGTGGATTTTCAAGGGCGTTACCCATTTGTTCCAATTCTTTTTCAACAAGCCTTCCTACAGCACTTGGAAGGTACTTTGATACTCCTACATTTGATGCATGGGCTCTGTGGCAAGTTCCAAAGGCATCATTAACGTATAGGTCAGCCAAGCTTGCCAAGTCCTTAGCAAACTCATCATCGTTCTTTTCTTCTTCAGGTCTAAATCTTGTGTTTTGTAAAAGTGCAATTTCCCCATTTTTTAAATTAGAAACTTCTTCTTTTATTTTTTCATCTACAACCATATCGCTGTCTAAAAACTTAACATCTCTTTCTAAAAGTCTTGAAAGTTCTTTAGCAACAGGATCTAGACTGTAATCTCTATTTACTTTTCCTTTCGGTCTGCCTAAGTGACTAATCAATATAAGAGCGGCATCCTTGTCCAATAAATACTTTAAGGTTGGAAGAGAAGCTTCTATTCTGTTGTTATCTGTTATTTCTCCGTCCTTTATCGGAACATTGTAGTCAACTCTTACTAAAACTTTCTTTCCCTTTACATCTATATCATCTAAGATTTTTTTATTCATATTTTCCTCCGTCAAGAAAACAAGCCGATATATTTTTCCAAATATCGACTTATTGACTAAAACTTATTATTTTGTAGCCATTATTTTAGCTAAATCTACAACTCTACTTGCATAACCCCATTCATTATCGTACCAAGATACAACCTTTGCCATGTTTCCGACAGTATAAGTAAGGTCTGCATCAAAGATAGAGCTTCTTACATCACCGATTATATCTGATGAAACGTATTTTTCTTCAGAATATCCCAAGATACCCTTTAATTCATTTTCGCTCGCCTTTTTTATAGCTTCATTTATTTCTTCTTTTGAAGCTTTTTTCTTTAGGTTTACAGTTATATCAGTTAATGATCCTGTAGGTGTAGGCACTCTTACAGCATATCCTGTCATCTTTCCTTCAAGTTGAGGTAATACTTTACCTACAGCCTTTGCTGCTCCTGTTGTAGTAGGTATAATGCTTAAGGCTGCAGCTCTTGCTCTTCTCATATCCTTGTGGTGAGCATCGTGAATTTTTTGGTCATTAGTATAGGCGTGAATAGTTGTCATAAGACCTTCTTCTATTCCGAAATTTTCATCTAAAACTTTCACAACCGGTGCCAAGCAGTTAGTAGTACATGAAGCATTTGATACTATGTCGTGCTTATCAGGATCATATTCATCATCGTTAACTCCGACTACTATCATCTTAACATCGTCTTTACCGGGAGCTGTCAATAATACTTTTTTTGCTCCCGCCTTAAGGTGTTTTGATAAACCTGCATAGTCTTTGAAAGCCCCTGTAGAATCTATTACAAGGTCAATTTTCAAATCTTTCCAAGGTAGTTTTTCAGGATCTCTGTCATTAGTTACAGCAATTTCCTTATCTCCTACCTTAAGCTTGTTATCTGATATAACTTCTACTTCTTGATCAAATTGTCTATATATTGAATCGTATTTTAATAAGTGAGCATTTGTCTTTAAATCACTGGTAATATTTAAGGCAACAAGATCTAAATCAGGATCCTTTTTATCTAAAAGAATTCTAGTTACATCTCTACCTATCCTACCAAATCCATTAATCGCTACTCTCATAAACTTCCTCCTAAATAATTTTTAACTATGATATCCTTTTCAAATATCTGACCTATTAATAGTTGTAAAATTTATATAAGCCTATGGCTTAATTCATTATTCAAGTCCCGGAAAATCTAATTGTCTTAGGGCTTCAAATAATATTATATTAGCTGAATTAGCTAAATTCAATGACCTGTCTATTTCCATATTCATGGGTATTTTTATCGAATTTTCCCTGTTGTTATTGACTATATCCTTATCTATGCCACTGGACTCCTTGCCAAAGACAAAGTAATCTCCATCCTTGTAGCTAATATCATTATAATAATTATCTGCAAATGTTTCCACATAAAAAACTCTTGCATCATTCGGTAGATAAGAATAAAATTCATCCAAGTCATCATGGATTACCAGGTCTACCTTGTCCCAGTAATCCATTCCGGCTCTCTTTAAACTTTTATCGTCCAAGCTAAATCTAAAGGGTCTTACAAGGTGAAGTCTTGTATTTGTTAAAACACAAGACCTTCCTATATTTCCTGTATTAGACGGTTTTTCCGGTTCCAATAAAACTATATTTAGCATCTTTTCTCTTTCTATAAATTAATCACTACCCAAAAAATATTTTATTTATTTATTTAAATAATCTTCTATATTTTGAGCAATTTTTTCACTTGTAAATCCAAAATAATCCATAAGCACCTTGCCCGGAGCACTCATACCGAAGCTGTCGATGCCTATATTTAATCCTGATAAACCTGTGTATTTTTGCCAGCCGTAAGTTGAAGCACATTCAACACTTACTCTCTTAGTTATTGAGCCGGGAAGTACTTCTTCCTTGTAACTGTCGTCTTGTTGATCAAATACTTCTTGGCAAGGCATAGATATAAGTCTTAACTTTATTCCCTTATCACTTAAAATTTGGCAGGCATCCAAGCAAGCTTTAACTTCAGATCCTGTAGCTATTACAAGTCCTTGAAGGTCTTGAGGACTTTGTGCAAAATCTTTTATAACATAGGCCCCTTTCATAGCTTTATCAGATGATTCTTCAAGATTAGGTAGAGTTTGCCTTGATAAGACTAAAGCACTTGGTCTATCCTTATTTTCCAAGGCCACCCTGTATGCACAAGCTGTTTCCAAACCGTCACAAGGTCTTATAGTAAGAAGATTAGGAATAGCTCTTAACATAGCAAGATGTTCTATCGGTTCATGAGTAGGTCCATCTTCTCCAACCCCTATAGAATCGTGAGTGAATATATATATGATGCCTTGTTTCATTAGAGCTGACAACCTTAGGGCAGGCTTTAAGTAATCTGAAAATACGAAGAAGGTTGCACAATAAGGCCTTAGACCTCCGTATAAGCTTATTCCGTTTGATATAGCTCCCATAGCATGTTCTCTGACCCCGAATTGAAGATTTCTCGCATTGCGATTATCTTTGCTAAATATATCTTCTCCCTTTAAGAAAGTCTTGTTTGATGATGAAAGGTCTGCAGATCCACCTACCAGGTTAGGAATCTTATCCTTTAGCCTATTTAAAATAGTTGATGAATATCCCCTACTTGCATCATCTTTTTCGAAAGTCATAAAGTCTTCCGATTGAAGATATTCTTCATCCAAATCGCCCTTGAAGAATTTTTCCAATAAGTCATAGTCTTGTGGATAGGCATTTTTATACTTATTTAAAGTATCTTCCCATTGAGCATATAAGTTGTCGTTTTTTTCTACGCTTTCCCTAGTAAGATCTCTAACTTCTTTAGGCACGTAGAAATCTTCATCGTATTCCCAGGCAAGATTTTTCCTTAAAGCAGGAATATTTTCCTTTCCTAATGGAGCTCCGTGACACTTTTCGCTTCCCTCAAAGACACTTCCGAAGCCGATTTTTGTCTTTACTTCAATTAAAGAAGGCTTATCACTAGCTTTAGCTTCCTCGATGGCCTTGGCTATTTTTTCTATATCATTTCCATTTTCTACGAAGTAAGTATCCCATCCTAAAGCCTCATATCTACCTCTAACATTTTCAGAGAATACATTTTCAGTATCTCCTTCAATAGTTATGTTATTTGAATCATAAAGGCAGATCAATTTTGAAAGTTTCAAAGATCCTGCAAGAGATGATGCTTCGTTGCTTATCCCTTCTTGTAAGCAGCCGTCTCCTACAAGGACGTAAGTGTAATTGTCGAAAATTTTGTAATCATCTTTATTGAATTTGGCTGCCAAAATTTCTTGAGCAATCGCCATTCCGACTGCCATGCTTATTCCTTGACCTAAAGGACCTGTAGTTGCATCAATACCTTGTGCATTTAAATATTCAGGGTGTCCTGCTGTCTTGCTGTTAAGCTGTCTGAAATTTTCCAAGTCTTCCTTGCTTATATCATAACCGAATATATGAAGCAAAGAATATAACATAGCTGATCCATGACCTGCAGAAAGTACAAACCTGTCCCTATTAATCCAATCAGGATGGTTAGGGGAGTGCTTTAGGAAATCATTAAAGAGAACAAATGCCATAGGGCTTGCTCCTAAAGGAAGACCCGGATGACCTGAATTTGCCTTTTGAATCATATCAACAGACAAGTTTCTCACTGTATTTATTGCTAATTGCTTTTTATCCAATCTAAAACTCCTTCTTATTTTTATATGTATCTTACAGCTAATTATATCATAATAAGGCTTACCTAAGGCTATATTTACTACCTATTTCAGTAATTAGACCTAATAATTCCAATTTAGTAAGCTTCATTAATACATTTGATATATCTTCTCTTGTTAAAAGGGTCAATTCATCAGGACTTTTAGGACTTTCAGATATGAGATTTATGAGTTTTTCTTCAAGCTCATCAAGGTCTATATCTATATTAGGCTTTTGAATGTACTTATCCTGAAACTCTTTAATTTGGGTGATTATATCTTTTACATCGGTTAGCAAAAACGCACCGTCCTTTATAAGTTGGTTAGTACCTTGAGAATAAACAGAATTTATATTGCCGGGTATAGCAAAGACATCCTTGCCTTGATTTATAGCATGAGAGGCGGTTATTAAAGTTCCGCTATGGTCTTTGGCTTCGACTACGACCGTTGCCAATGATATCCCCGCAATTATACGATTTCTAAATGGAAAATTAAAAGGGAGAGGTTCTGTACCGGGAGGGTATTCACTTACTATTACTGCCTTTTCGTTAGTGTACATGCTTTCAAATACTCTCCTGTTACTTTTAGGATATATCTTGTCAATCCCGCAACCCAATACAGCTAAGGTATGATTATTGTTTTCCAAGCACACACTGTGGCTAATTTTATCTACCCCCAGAGCAAGGCCTGAAATAATAGGAATATTATAATCACATAGTTCCCTACATATTTTTTTGCAGGCATAATCGCCATATTGGCTACACTTTCTCGCCCCTACCACTGCTATAGATTCATTAAAGTCCTCAGTCAAATTTCCTATATAATAAAGTAAAAAAGGTGGATCTTCTATATACCTTAAATTTCTAGGATATGCTTTATCATCCAAGTCTACATATCTTATATTCTTTTTCCAAAGATATTCCTTGTAAGAAGACGAATCAAATTTGTCAATTCTTTTATTTAATTTTTCATAAAGCTTGGTGTTTGCCTTTAAAATCAAACTCATCTTATCTTCTTTTAGGTCTTCAAAATTGTTATATAGGTCTAAGATAAGTTTGGTTTGATTATAATCAGCTCTTGCATATCCTAAAAACAATAACAAGTCTTTATCCATAAAAACTCCTTAATAAAATTATTAATTTATAAGTCTTAAATAAAAATAAAAACAAGGAAATGGATTAACCATCGCCTTGTTTTAAATTTAATATACTATGACAGGAGTCCCATAATCTGCATGTTCATAGATATAAGCTTCAGCATCTAAAGGAGTGTTTATACAACCTAGACTACCGTTGCCCATATAGATACTTCCTCCGAAAGCGGGTCTTTTAACAGTATCATGAATACCTACTCCTGTATAATCTACTTGCATCCAGTAATTTACGTGAACCTTGTAGTGTTCTCCTGACATATCAGTTCCTTCTAAGAATCTATCTATTTCTTTTGACCAAATTTCAAAAATTCCTTTAGGAGTATCTGCTCCTGTAGTAGGATCACCTGTAACTACAGGTGTACTTAAAACTTGTTCACCGTCTATATAGTAATACATTGTTTGATTGTCGATGTCGACTTCTATATAAGTATTACCAATATCTCCTGTATTTGTGGATTGTCTGTCGTAAACTAAGTCTACAGTAGATCCTTTACCACTTTCTAAAGCTTCTTGAATTTTATTAACGCTTTCTTCTTTATTAATTTCGTTACCGTAAACTTGAGCTGTTACCTTTGTCTTTTCTCCTGCAGTAGTAGTGAAATCAAATTCTTTACCTATTAATTCGTATTTACCGATAATTTCATCGACAATAGCTCTTAATCTCTTAGGTTCATACTCATAGTTTTCATTTAGAAGCTTTGAATTATCTAAATCATATACGCTACCGTCAGGCATATTTATCTTAACTTGAGTTTTTAATATGTTGTTTAACTTATCCTTTTGAGATTGTAAGTCAGCTGAAACTATCTTAGGATTTACATACTCAGAATCGAGATTTACAACTTCTTCGCCACTTTTAAAAGCTTCTACTACGCTTTGTGCTGTCTTATCCAAGTCTAACTTATTTCCAACTACTTCAGGTTCAACTTTAGCTTCTTTTGAGTCTACAACTATCTTCGCATTTTTAGGCTCTGTCATATTTTTGAAAAGTTCTAAAGACTTTAAAGCCTCTTTAAGCTTATCCATATCAACACTCTTGTTAACCTTAAATTGATGATTAACCCCTTGAACCAATTCTACAGGCCACTTATAAGCATTTTGAGTATAGACCGCATCTTCTTCAAAATTACTGTATAAACCTGCTTGCTTGTTATTTAATTCAACAGTTTTATTATCCCTGCCGACTATTTTTATGGTGTCATCATCAAAGGCTGCACCGACTTTAGATATTGGAATCATACCTAAATTCTGATTATTTATTTGAGCGTTAGGATATGTCACATTCATAAACAATAAAGAAATTAAGGCATAAACAGCCGCAACTATAAAGATAATTTTTAAAGCACTCTTAAGAGTTTTATTTTCTACAGATACTGAAGCACCTTCTTCATTTAATGTCTCATTACTCACAGCACTAGCTTCTATATTGTCTATTTGAATTTTTTCGGACAATACCATCCCTCCTCTTAATAATTTAGATTAATAATTAACTTATGAATCCCTTTAACATCTATATCTTACCATATGAAAGGACTTATTTAAAGCTGTTAAAGCATTACAATAATTATTACTATTCTTATTTACCCAAAACTTTTTTACTCTACCCAGCTTTAAGATTGTCCCTTTAAAATTTTAAAAAATTTATCAAAAAACAGCTCTGTATAAGTGTAAATTGTTTTTCCTTATTAAAAGAGGTATAATATCTTGTATAATCAAGCTTTGAGAGGTGAGATATGAAGGAAATTAATATATTGATCTTATCTGATTCTATAGGAGATACAGGAGAGCGAATAGCTCAAGCAGCCTTAGCTCAATTTGATATAGCTAAGGATGATGTTGATTTAAATGTGATCGGTAATATAAGAAACATCGATCAACTTTCATCAGCCTTGTCCCTTGCTCTGGACTTGGAAAATGTTCTCATATATTATAGTTTTGTAAATGAAAGCTTAATAGAACACTTGGAAAGTTTTTGTATGCAAAATAATATTTCCCATGTCGATATTCTTACTCCGGCGATCAAAGCTATAGAAGAGCTTACAAATATAAAGCCCTATACAAATCCCGGAGCTCTTAGAAAATTAGATGAACAATATTATAAGAGGATAGAAGCTATAGAATTTGCTGTCAGATATGACGACGGTAAAGACCCTGCAGGAATCTTAAGAGCCGACTTGGTCATTATAGGAATTTCCAGAACTTCAAAAACTCCCCTCTCAATGTATCTGGCAAATAAAGGGTATAAGGTATGTAACATTCCCCTTGTACCGGAATCCCCGGTACCTAAGGAATTGTTTGAAATAAACCCTGCCAGAATCATAGGACTTACAAATAGCCCTGAAAAATTATACAGCATAAGGAGAGAGCGACTTAAGTCTATGGGAGTAAAGTCTGAACTTTCATATTCTGATTTAAGTAGAATTCTTGAAGAATTAGATTATGCTGAAAAAATTATGAAAAAAATAGGATGTCCAATTATCAATGTTTCACAGGCAGCCATAGAAGAGACAGCAGAAAAGATTATTAGATATCAAAAAAAATTAAGTTTATGAAGGAGTTAATTATGTCAACTAAATATGTTTATGATTTTAGTGAAGGTAATAAGGATATGAGGAGTTTGCTCGGTGGTAAGGGTGCCAATCTTGCTGAAATGACAAACCTTGGAATTCCTGTTCCTACAGGTTTTACAATCACTACTGAAGCTTGTAACAGATTTTATGAAGAAAATAACAAGCTTTGGGATTCTTTATTAGACGAAATTAATGAACATATCTCAAAAACAGAAAAAACTTTAGGAAAGAAATTTTCCGATGAAGAAAATCCACTACTCTTCTCTGTAAGATCAGGTGCAGTTTTTTCAATGCCGGGTATGATGGATACCATCTTGAATTTAGGTTTAAATGATAAGTCTGTAATAGGTCTTGCAAAATCTACAAATAATGAAAGATTTGCCTATGACTCATATAGAAGATTTATTCAAATGTTTTCTGATGTAGCTATGGAAATACCTAAAATTCTATTTGAAAATGAGTTAACTAGAGTAAAGGAAGAAAAGGGTTATAAGGATGACACAGATTTGACTACTTCAGATTTAAAAGATTTAGTTGAAAAATTCAAAGAAATCTACAAGCAAGAAATGGGAGAAGATTTCCCACAAAATCCTGTTGACCAATTAAAATTATCTGTAGAAGCAGTATTTAGATCATGGAATAATCCAAGAGCAATAGTATATAGACAATTAAACAATATTGATGACAACCTAGGAACAGCTGTAAATGTTCAATCAATGGTATTCGGTAATATGGGCGACAGATCAGGTACAGGTGTAGCCTTTACAAGAAATCCTGCAACAGGAGAAAATAAGTTATTCGGAGAATTCCTGTTAAATGCCCAAGGCGAAGACGTAGTAGCAGGTATCAGAACTCCTAAGACTATAGATCAATTAAAGGAAATAATGCCTGAAGTTTATGACCAATTCCATGATATAGCTAAGAAATTGGAAAACCACTACCATGATATGCAAGACTTGGAATTTACTATAGAAAATGGAAAGCTATACTTGTTACAAACAAGAAATGGTAAGAGAACTGCAGCCAGTGCTTTAAATGTCGCTGTAGATCAGGTAAACGAAGGTTTAATCGATAAGAAGGAAGCTATCCTAAGAATAGAACCATCTTCTTTAAACCAACTTCTCCACCCTACTTTTAACCAAGAAGAATTAAAAAATGCTACAGTAATTTCCAAGGGCTTAGCTGCATCTCCGGGAGCCGCAAGCGGTAAGATTTCTTTCTCAGCGGAAGAAGCTAAATCAAGAGCTGAAAAGGGAGAAAAGACAATCCTTGTTCGTCAAGAAACTTCTCCTGAAGATATAGAAGGTATGGTTAAGGCGGAAGGTATCCTTACTGCAAGAGGAGGTATGACTTCTCACGCCGCAGTAGTAGCTCGTGGTATGGGTACATGCTGTGTAGCAGGGGCAAGTGAAATAAGAGTAGATGAAGAAAACAGAGTCCTTATCTGTAACGGCGAAAAATTAACTGACCAAGATACAATCTCCATAGACGGAAGTACAGGTTATATATACAAGGGAGAAATAAATAAAGAAAACCCTGAATTGACAGGTAACTTTGCTACCTTCATGGGCTGGGTAGATGAGTACAGAAAGTTAGGCATAAAGACTAATGCTGATACTCCTAACGATGCTCACCAAGCAAAAGAATTCGGAGCTGAAGGAATAGGACTTACAAGAACAGAACACATGTTCTTCGAAAAAGACAGGATAAAAGCAGTTAGAGAAATGATTTTATCTAACACTGTAGAAAACAGAAAGAAGGCTCTTGATAAGCTATTACCTTACCAAGAAGAAGATTTCTATAATATATATAAGGAAATGGAAGCCTTGCCTGTTACAATAAGACTTTTAGATCCACCTTTGCATGAATTCTTACCTAACACAAAGGAAGAAATGGAAGTTTTAGCTGATGAAATGGGAATTTCTTACTATGATGTGGTAGATAGAGTAGTATCCCTAAAAGAAGTTAACCCTATGCTGGGTCACAGAGGATGTAGGTTAGCTATAACTTATCCTGAAATATATAGGATGCAAGCAAGAGCTATCATGCAAGCAGCTTTAAGAGTAAAGGCTGAAGGTATAGAAGATATAGTTCCTCAAATCATGATTCCTCTAGTTGGGGATGCAAAAGAATTAAAGCTTGTTAAAGACGAAATAGTTGACGAAATCAACCAAGTGTTCCAAGAAAAGGGATCTGAAGTTGAATATAAAATCGGTACTATGATAGAAATACCTAGAGCTTGTATATTAGCTGATGAAATAGCACAAGAAGCAGACTTCTTCTCTTTCGGTACTAACGATTTAACTCAAATGGGATTTGGTTTCTCCAGAGATGACGCAGGAACTTTCTTATCAAAATATGCAGAAAAGAAAATATACAAGATCAGCCCATTCGATTCCCTTGACCAAAAAGGTATAGGTGGATTAATAAAGATTGCCTTGGAAAAAGCTAAGGGAGCAAATCCTAATATGACTTACGGTGTTTGTGGAGAACACGGTGGAGATCCTGCAAGTATTGAATTCTGTCACAATGCAGGTCTTGATTATGTATCTTGTTCCCCATTTAGAGTTCCAATAGCAAGACTTGCAGCAGCACAAGCAGCTATAAAAGCGGAAGAAAAATATAAATAAAAGTTACATTTAAACAAAAAGGTGGAGTACATCCCTACTCTGCCTTTTTATTATGCTATAATATAGAAAATCAGTGATTAATTAATAGGAAGTGTTTTAATGAATTATAAATTAGTAGAAATTACTCCACAAGAGCACGACGATTTTGTAAAATCCTGCAAATATGGAGAAGTTACCCAATTATATAATTGGCAGTATGTAAAAAAGAACTGGCAAGCCTTAAACATAGGAGTCCAAAGAGACGGCGACCTTATAGCTGTAGCCCTAATTCTTCTAAAAAAATTGCCTGTTGTGGGTAAAAATCTTGCCTACATAGCTAAGGGACCTGCAATGGACTATGATAATTTAGAAGATGTCAAGGGAGTTATCTCCGCCCTAAAGCAATTTTGCAAAGAACACAAGTGTTTTTCAATGAAGATGGACCCGGTAGTAGATATAAATACTCATAGAGAACTGCTTGACACAATAAACATTATGGGAGCTAAGCACCAAGGTCTTGAAAAAGGATTTTTATATACTCAGCCAAGATATTACATGATATGTGATATTGATAAGGATGAAAAAGAAGTTTTAAATTCTTTTCAACCAAGAACTAGAAGTCTTGTAAAAAAATCCATGAAAAACGGCCTTATATGTGAAAAATGTGGTAGAGATGAATTGCCTAAGTTTGCAGAAATAATGAAAATAACCGGCGAAAGAGATGAGTTTACAAACAGAGACTTGGACTACTTCGAAAGAGTTTATGACAGCTTAAGTAAAACCGATGATGTAGACCTATATTTAACAAAACTTATACCGGAAGATGTTGAAGCCTTTTATAAAAATGAACTTAAGGATATAGAAAGCTCAAGAAACAGAATAAATAAAAAGCTGGAAAAAGAAGTATCTGAAAGCAAAAAAGCTAATTTTACTAATGAGCTTGAAGTTTTGGACAACAGAGAAAAAAGAGCTAAAGACCTTATAAGTCAAATGGAAGAACATAAGAAAAACAAGGTAACAGAAATTGTCCTATCAGGAGCTCTATTGACTTTCTGTGGTGAAAAAGCCTACTACCTTTACGGAGCATCTTCTAATGATTACAGAGATCTAAGCCCTAACTACCTTATGCAATGGACTATGATGAGAGAAGCTATGTCACGTGGATGTACAAGCTATGACTTCGGAGGAGTAACAGGCTTTACTCCTGAAGATAAGGTCTATGACCACGACGGCGGTCTTTACGAATTTAAAAAGAGATTCGGTACTTATATGTTGGAAACTATAGGAGAATTCGATATAGTCATAGATTCTCTTATGTATAAGATGTTTAACACTGCCCTAAATTTAAGAAAGTCACATTTACAGGCTAAGAAAAAGAAAAATCACAAGAGAGAAAATAATCAATAGAAAAGA
The DNA here is from genome assembly GCA_034180305.1 of Finegoldia sp. Lineage (GTDB taxonomy): Bacteria > Bacillota > Clostridia > Tissierellales > Peptoniphilaceae > Finegoldia. The sequence continues at coordinate 59,152 of JAXFOR010000005.1, read as the reverse complement.
GCAGCTTTTAAAGGCTGCTCTTCTCGTCTTTATAGCATTGTTTCTTCAGGATTTTGAGATTCAAATAAAACTTCTAAAAGTTCATCAATTCCCATCTTTCCAAGATAATCACTTACCTTATAATCTTTTAAGGCTTCCCTTATACTTTCAGGAGTAAACTTAGCACCTATAAGAGCCTTTTCCAATTCACTCTTGTCCTTTTTCCCGAAGAAATCACCGTAAATTTTAGCTTCATTTATGTGTCCTTCATCTATATTAAGTCTTATATCCAAGACCCCTGCCCCTTCAAACCTCTTATCGGCCTTAAAATTTGTCTTAGGAGACTTGCCGTAATTCCATTCCCACTTAGCAAACTTATTCTTCTTTAAGTTGTTTATTTCTGTCAATTGTTCGTCGGTAAATTGGTATTGAGGAATTTTATCGTAGTCATATTCGTAGAACATTTCCTTTTTCAATAAATCCCTGAAATCAAGAGTAGTCATGCTTTGATCTTTCATGTAAGGTTTTATATTTGTAACCCTCTTTACAGCAGACTTTACTCCCTTTGATTCAAGCTTGTCACGTCTTACATTTAAAGCCTTTGATAAGGTATCCAGGTTGCTGTCAAAAAGCATAGCTCCATTGTGAAGAACTCTGTCCTTTGCTATCCTTTGAGATAGACCGGAGCACTTTTTACCTTCTATAAGGATGTCATTTCTTCCCTTAAGTTCAGCAGGCACTCCAATTGCTTCGAAGGCTCTTAGTACAGGTTGAGTTAGAAGCTCGAAGTTTATATCCAATCTGTCTTCAGCATCTGCAAATATGGAGAAGTTTAAGTTTCCCAAATCGTGGTAAACTGCTCCCCCTCCTGTAGCCCTACGAGCTATAGTGATGTTGTTTTCTTCAACGTATTGTTGATTTATTTCTTCAGCAGTATTTTGGTTTCTTCCGATTATAATAGAGTTGTCATTTCTCCAAAGGTAAACGTAGATATCGTCCTTTAAGTTTTCCAAAACCCATTCTTCTAAGGCAAGGTTAAAATAAGGGTCGATAGAATCGTGCCAGATATACTTCATAATAAATTCCTCCAATTATTAATTATTCACTTATAAGAATGATATCATCTTGTCCTTAAAAAATAAATAATTTATCAATTAAAATTTAAAATGATTAATCAAATATTTCCTTAAGGAGCTTGTAAGACTTTATCCTGTTTTCAACTCCCCAGATAGGTGTGTAAACTAGAATTTCATCCATGCCTATAGTTTTTATTTCATTTTCTAAAATATCTGCTACCTGGCCCTTAGTTCCCTTTATAATAAATCTCTTACCATAGTCATTTCTTAACTTATCCTCTTCAAAAGGAGTAAACTTATAATCTTTTACGCTTTCAGGATTTGGGAGGTATTTCATTCCTTTCTTTCCCCACTTGACCTGGCCGTAGTCAAAAGCCTTTCCCAAATATTCAAGTTCTTCTTTTGTATCTGTAACTAAGATCTTATAGCTTACGCTTAGCTGAGCCTTATCAAAAAAGTTTGACGGTCTAAAACTGTCCCTATAAGTGTCAAAGACAAAGTTCGGTGTATCCACGCTGAAAAATTTAGCAAAGCTATAGCCAAGTCCCATTTCTCCCGCCTTCTTTGATGATGATCCGCTTGACCCTAAAAGCCATGGCTCTATTAGATAGTCATTTTTTTCAGGGTAGGCCTTAGTAGAGGCGTAAAGTTTATTGTAAGGAGTCTTATCTTGTAGATAGGCTAGGATAACTTCTATCTTTTCATACAAGTCCTGATCGATATTATAAGATCCCTGGCTTAGGGCAAATATTTCTTCTACTCCTCCACCCGGAGCTCTCCCCAGACCTATATCTATCCTGCCCGGTGCCATATATGAAAGTTCCTTAAATTTCTCAGCTATTTCAAGGGGTGAGTAGTGCATAATCATTGTTCCCCCTGTCCCCAACCTTATATTTTCAGTCAAGCTTGAAAAGTAGGCTACGAGAATTTCAGGCGAAGTAGAAAAAACTTGAGAGACTCCGTGGTGTTCTGAAAACCAATACCTCTTATACCCCATCTTGTCTGTAGCCTTGACTAATTTTTTTGTATCTTCAAATAATTCACTGTTACTTACATTTTCATTTTGTGTAACTAAATCATGAACAGATAATTCCATAAAATCACTCTTTCTATTTAAATCTTCAATACTACTATGTTTTGCTTCTTTATACCCAATTAGTCCTTTATTTTTAAACTCATAGCCATTAGTCACATGGAACTTAATAGGGTATAATGATCACATGGATGTTAATAAAAAATATATAGAACTTGCAAATAAAATTTTAAAAGATGGATATGACGAAGAAAGAGCGGGAAAAGAGGTCAGACCCACTTGGGAGGATGGAGAGACTGCCTATACCAAATACCTTCCCCAACAGTTTGTAGTTTATGAAGCAGGACAAGTCCCCCTCATAACTCTAAGAAAAATAGCTTGGAAGTCTGCTATTAAAGAAATCCTTTGGATATATGGGGACAGGAGTAATGACGTAAACCTTTTAGAAGATAAGTACGGAGTAAATTACTGGAACTCCTGGAAAAATGAAGATGGAAATTTGGGAACTGCTTACGGCTATCAGATAAATAAAAAATTCATCTCTCCTGAAAATGGTAAGATGACTAATCAAATTGACAGGCTAATAGACCAACTGAGGACAAATCCCCTGAATAGAAGGCTGATAATGACCCTTTACGATGTAGATGACCTGTCCGAGATGACCCTTATCCCTTGTGCCTTCATGAGCCTATGGACTGTAAGTGATGACAAGCTTAACCTTACCCTCATTCAAAGAAGCGGCGACTTTTTAGCAGCAGCAGGTCCCGGCTCTATAAATGCCTTTCAGTACTATGCCCTTTTAAGGATGGTCTGCCAAGTAACCGGCTTTAAGCCCGGAAACTTTGTCCACTTTATCCAAAACTACCACATTTATAAAAAGCATATTCCTATCCTTCAAGAGATAATGGCTAAGGACTACGGTGAGTATAAAATGCCGAAGCTGATCTTAAATCCTGATGTTAAGGAGATAAGCGACTTTACTATAGACGACTTCAGATTAGAAGGATATTACCCTACTGAAGGAAAATATGACATCGATATAGCCTTATAAAATAAAAGGACTGCAGTTGATAAACATAAATTTATATGTCTATCAACTGCAGTCTATTTTCTTAGAAATCTTCTATTTCCAATAATATTGGAGTATGGTCTTGTCTAGCTCCTGAATCTATCATTTCGGATTTTTTTACCCTTTCTTTTATCCTTTCGCTGACTAAGAAATAATCTATCCTCCAGCCTGAATTATTAATCTTACTTGTCTTTACCCTTTGAGCCCACCAAGTATAGGCTCCCTTTACATCTCCATTTATATATCTGAAAGTATCTGTAAATCCCTTGGCCAAAATATTTGAAAAGCCCTCCCTTTCTTCGTCGGTAAATCCCGCAGACCTCCTATTATTTTCAGGATGGGCAAGATCAATTTCTTGATGAGCTACATTGAAGTCACCTGTGGCTATTACCGGCTTTTTCTTGTCCATAATTTCCAAAAAGTCAGCATACTTTCTGTCCCATTCTTGCCTTTCTTCAAGCCTTGCCAGGTCATTTCCCGCATTTGGAGTATAAACTTGAGTAAAGTAAAAATCATCAAATTCCAGGGTTATTATCCTTCCCTCGAAGTCCATAGTACCCGGAGCTCCTATAACTGTAAAATTAACGTCAGGTTCCAGCTTGTTTTTGTACAGAACCATGTTTCCGGCATAGCCTTTTCTTGCAGGTTCTACAGATGAAACCCACTTATAGCTATAGCACGGGAACTTTTCTTCAATCAGTCCCCTATGTTTTTTACTTGGACCTGTAAAGGGAAGTTTTGTCTCCTGAATAGCAATAATATCCGGATCATAAGAGGCTATAGTATCCAGGACCTCTCTTGACATCAAAGCCCTAGGTGAATCAGCTGTTAGGGCTGCATTTATCGAATCTATATTCCAAGAAATAAATCTCATTCTCATCTCTCCTCATAGTAAAAGAAAATTTAATAATTAAATCATAAAATATTATATCATAATGGTTTCTATCAAAATATTTTGATCCTCTTATGGTCTCGATAGCCATTTTCTAATTTTAAAGGCTTAATCAAATCTTTTTCTCGTAATATGCATTGATAAAAAACATAATTAATGGAGAACATGCAACTGAAATTGCTAAAAGAGCTGCGGGTAAATATGCTTTTACTGAATAGATACGACTGCCACTATAGCCATTAAAATCATTAAAATAGATGCCATAGTTGCATTTACTTTGTCTCTTATTTTTTCATTTCTTTCATCATTCACATTGATTTTGTAATTACGGTCTGTCTCCATCATTCTATTATGCATAATTTCTACAGTTGAAATAGATACGCTAATAGCAAAAACAAAAGTCAATGCAATTTCAACAACTTCATTTAGGTCAAAAACAAACATTAAAATCAAACTACAAATTCCTATCCGTCCTCCTCGTAAATAAATACTTCTTCTATAGATAAGTTAAAAAATCCGGCAATTTTAAATGCAAGTATAATTGATGGATTATATCTTCCTTTTTCTATAGAACCAATCGTCTGCCTTGATACTTCAAGAGCCTTAGCAAGTTCTTCTTGAGTTATTCCTTTTTCTTTTCTAATTACTTCAAGTCTATTTTTCACACTACTTCTCCCAAAAAATATGGAAAGTTTCCTTTACATTTACTATAATTTCTTAAACGATAAATGTAAAGTTCGCTTTCCATTTTTAGAAAAGAAGACAAATATTTTACACTATGTCTTCTACATCAATGCTTTCTTTAAAGCTGCCATATAGTTGTCTGAAATCCTATTTAATAATAAAGCCATTTATCTGTGGTATAATTACATATATAAATTATTTTTTGGAGGAATACATGGCTGAAGATAATAATAAAATTTTTAAAATAATAAAATATATTCTTATTTTCTCTATTATTCTTATGACACTATTAGCAGGTATGCTTGCTGTAAGTGGACTAAGAGCAATGATTTCCACCCCGGATGTTAATCCTGATGAAATAAATACAATGATGAGCCAAACATCAGAAATTTTAGATCAAGATGGAAATTTAATAAAGAAAATACAGACAACCGAGCATAGAGAAATAGTTGACTATAGTCAAATTCCAAAATATATGTCTGATGCTTTTATAGCTGTAGAAGATGAGAGATTTGAATCTCATAAGGGGGTTGACCCTAAGGGAATTTTAGGAGCCTTTGTCCAAAACTTGCGTGCAGGTGGCATAGTCAGAGGTGGATCTACCCTGGCTCAGCAATTAGCTCGTAACCTCTACCTAACTAACGAGAGATCTTTTGATAGAAAATTTAAGGAAATATATCTTGCCCTTCAATTGACCGACACTCTTGGAAGAGAAAAAGTCTTTGAAACTTATATGAATACAGTCTTTCTCGGTCAAAACGCCTACGGGGTTGAGGCCGCTGCCCAAACTTATTTCGATAAGAGCATAAGCGAGCTTAACCTATCAGAATGTGCAACCCTTGCAGGAATTGTAAAAAGCCCAAGCTCTCTTGCACTTTACAAGGCCATCGAACCGGGTCAGGTAGAAGATCAGACTAAGATAGTCGGTGATGTAGAAATAGAAGGTGAAACTTACAAGGCTGTTTACAACGAGCAAACTATCCAAAGAAGAGATTACGTTTTATACAAGATGTTGGAAACAGGTAAGATCAGTCAAGCAGAGTATGACGAAGCCATAAATTATGACGTTGTAGCAGCCATAAAGCCCGGCATAAAGGGAGTAGACAATCTTTCAAACTACTACTATGATGTAGTCTACAACCAAGTGCTAAATAAGCTTATTGAGAGCGGATTTACAGAAGCTGAAGCTCACAACAAATTGGTAAATGGTGGACTTAAAATATATGCTTGTGTAGATCAGGAAATGCAAAAAAATCTTGAAGAAGTCTTCGATAAGACAGTTGATGAAATAGTTACAGAAGAAGCTCCAAGTCTTTTCCAATGGTCAGGTGATGACAGCGGAAATATCACAAACCAACTCGGTGAGGTAATCTATTTTAAACAAGCAAACCTGATAAATGAAAATGATGAATTTTACATACCTAGCACAATGTTTACAATAAATCCCGATAACTCCATTACCTTTACCTATGATAAAAATATAAGGGTTAAACAATATGGAAATTATCTTGATTTAAAGGATTACTATACTATAAATGAAAATAATAACTTGGTTTCCCACAAGATATCATCTATAAATGTAGGTTCCGATAACCTATCAACTGATGATGACGGTAATATTACAATTTCAGCTTCCTACATGAACGACAATAATAATTTGGCATCTGTCGATCAAGCAAGTGGAGACTTGATATTTAATAAAGACTATTACACAATCGATCAAAACGGGATAAAACAACCTCAAGCAGCCACAACAGTAGTTGACCACAGCACAGGTTATATAAAGGCAATTGTCGGTGGTAGGTCCTCAATAGACAATGCGGATAAATTAAACAGAGCTTACGACGTCCCAAGGCAAGTAGGATCAAGTATGAAACCTCTTGGCGTATATACTCCTGCTCTAGACAACGGCTATACTGCAGCTACAGGAGTAGACGATATTCCTCACTACAATGAAAAGGGAGAATTATGGCCTCAAAACTGGTATTTGGGTTATAAGGGTATAGTCCCTATCAGATATGCTGTTGAACAATCTATAAACGTAGTTGCTGTAAAGGTCTTGGAAGACATAGGACTTGAAACTTCTAAAACTTATCTGGAAAAGTTTGGTCTTATAAATAAAAACAATCCAAAAGATGATAACTTCGTTTCAAGCTTGGAAAATCCTAACGAAAACGATGAAAATGTAGCCGCTATGGCCTTGGGTGCCTTGACATCAGGATTTACTCCTACAGAAATGGCAGGAGCTTATTCAGCAATAGCAAATGACGGTAAATATATAGAACCTATATCATTTACAAAAGTTGAAGACAGCAGCGGTCAAGTCATAATAGAAAATACTCAAAAGACTAATGAAGTTGTAAGTCCCCAAATAGCTTATGTAATGAAAGATATCTTAAGAACTACAACTAACTACAACTATGCTACCAATGCCCAACTTGAAGGCTTTGATATAGGCGGAAAGTCAGGAACTACAAATGACTACCAAGATGTTTGGTTCTGTGGATTTTCTCCTTACTACACAATAAGTACTTGGTTAGGCTTTGACAATCAACAGTTAAAAATGGAACAAATAAGTCAAGAAACTGTAGTTAGGATATGGTCAGCAATTAACAGAACTGTCCTTGCCGATAAAGACTATAAGCAATTTGAAGAACCTGAAGGTATGATAAGACAAGCAGTATGTACTGTTTCGGGTAAATTACCTACAGATGCTTGCTACAGCGATCCTAGAGAGGTAGTAAGAGAAGAGATCTTTGCCGAAGGAACAGTTCCCAGCGAAGAATGTGATGTCCATACCTTTGCAAGCATAAATACCATAGACGGTCTTTTAGCTACTGACAGGACTCCGGGATTCTTGCAAGGATATAGGTCTTTTATCACAAGAAAAAATCCTTATATACCTAGTGAAAACGAGGGTATAATCCCTGATGACTGGCAGTACATGCTTCCATCATCCTATAGCAATAACAATATATCCGATTCAATCTTAAATCGTTTCAGAAGAAAAGATAAGGATGAAAAAGAAGAGGATAAGGAAAATGAAGATTCAAAGGAAAATTCTGATGAAAAAGAAGAAGATAAGGAAAATGAAAACTTTGAAGAAAATTCCGAAGAAGAATACAATGACAATGAAGAAAATAAGGAAAATATACAAGACTAACAGGTTAATCTCGTTAGTCTTTTTTTCTAAAATTTTTCAAATAAAAATGCCCAAGCTTTAAGCTTGAGCATCCTAAAAATCTTATGAATTTTACCTGTGTTTTTCCGGTAAGTATTTCCAGTATTTTTTCGGCATATTAGCTATCATGAGTTTTCTATTCTCCCTATTTTTTATAGTAACAGCGTCATAAAAACCTATCCACAGGTCCTTAAAAAATTTCTCCTCATCAGCCTCTTCTATATCTAACTTAACTACCCCTACCACTTCAAAATTTCCGTAAATAGATATAAAGGCCTTATCCCTGTTTTTATCAAATATTATAAATTTTTCTCCGGGCATCCTCTCTAAGAAATGCCTTGAAAGATCTTCTAAAATATAATTGTTAGATTTATATTCGGCAAATAAAAAATCTTCCTGAATCCTTCTAAATCTTAAAAGGCCCTTTAGGCTATGAGCTTCCGACCTGCAGTTTTTTACCATCCTGTTAAAGGCTATCGCATATTCATTCGTTGAGTTTATAACGTCCTTTCCCTTTACAAAGAAGAGTTTTATAAGTCTTCCTATTATCGTATCCTTGTTTTTTAGGCCTGACTTAAAGGCTGTCTTAATATCGTAAAAAAAGTCCCTCGATTCTTTTTTTATCCCGACTTCAACCCTCTTAGCCTTTGAAAAATCACTTTGCACATACTTTTTATCTAAGAAAGAAAGCTGGTCTCTGTCCTCCTCTATCTCTACATTAAAGAGGTCCTTGTAGTAGTCAAAAACTACTGTAAAAAATCCTTCGAGGCTTTCCATCATATACAAGGATCATTGTAAGCTCCAGATCGATAATTGCTCAGCATTTTTACTATCCGAAAGACTCATCCTATCCTTAAGCTCATCTTGGTCCTTAAATTTATAGCCCATGTATTTACCGTTTACAGTTATAAAATTTTTAGCTCTTTTTATAGAAATATTTAATTTCTTTAGATGGTAGTCTTCCAGCCTTCCATACTTTCTCGCCTTGACAATCTTTCTCGCAGAAACTCTTCCAATCCCCGGAATTTTTATAAGATCTGAGTAAGGAGCGGTATTGATCTCCATAGGAAACTTTCCTATATTATTGATCGCCCAGTTAGCTTTAGGATCTATTCTTAGGTCAAAATTTTTATTATTTTCATTTAAAAGGTCGTCAGCCTTAAAACCGTAAAATCTTAAAAGCCAATCCGTCTGGTAAATCCTATGCTCCCTTAAAAGAGGGGCTTTCCTTATATCTTTTGTAAATTTACTTTCGACAACAGGCACAAAGGCAGAATAAAATACTCTCTTTAGCGAATAGTTATCATAGAGTTCCTCTGCCCTTTGTATTATGTTAAGGTCGCTGTTATCGTCCGCTCCTATTATCATTTGAGTAGTCTGTCCTGCAGGAAGAAATTTCGGTGCATGCTTATATACAGCTATCTCATCTTTTCTCTGAACTATAGACGACTTTACAAGTCCCATTGACCCTTCTATATCCTTCATAGACTTTTGGGGAGCAAGTATTTTTAAAGAGCCTTGGCTTGGAAATTCCACATTTATACTCATCCTATCGACCAAGGTACCCAGCTTTCTTACAAGGTCAGGGTCAGCTCCCGGGATTGCCTTCATGTGGATGTAGCCGTTGTAATTGTATTCATTTCTCAGTATCTCTGCAGTTTTTATCATAAGCTCCATGGTGTAATTGGGGCTTTTGATAACTCCGGAAGATAAAAAAAGGCCCTCTATTATAGAAGTTAATGGTAAGATCTGCAACTTCTCTTGGAGTAAAGGCAACTCTTCTTACATCATTGGATGCTCTATTTATGCAGTACTCACAATCGTAAATGCAGACGTTTGTTAAGAGAATCTTAAGTAGAGATATACACCTTCCGTCTTCGCTCCAGGAATGGCAAATTCCCGACATATGAGCCTTGCCCAGCCCCTTTCCCTTGTTTTTTCTGTTAGAAGAAGAGGAAGAACAAGATGCATCATACTTAGCAGCATCAGTTAAAATTTTTAATTTTTCCAGCGTATCCATAATAGTGCTTCCTTTCTTTTCCTGCCTGTCTTTATTGCTTGTATAATTTTAGGCCGCATAAATTTATGCAATTAAAGACAAACTTGATTACTAAAACATTAGTTCGCCTATCTAGCTAAAATGATGAGAATTATAATTTTTTTATCTACCTTTCGATTATAAGTATAGACTCTGTTTTCTAAAATATTCTAAATATGAAAAAGGCACACTTACGAAGATTAATAAGCCTTTACAAGACTAAAAATAAATCATTGACTATAATGATTTTTCAGCAGTTAATCCAAAAGACTAACTGCTTTGTAACGTAAATATAAATTTATCAAAATAGAGGTTATCCTATTTTTCATAGAATAAGGACACCTATAATTAGAATAAATCTTTGTGAATAAATGTTAAGTCTACTTGTTATTTCTTTTTATGCCTGTTATCTTAAACTTTAAGGTAAGGATAAAGTAATCATCTTGACTTAGAATATATATATTCCCCCCCAGAATTTCTACTAAATTCTTGGCTATATATAGGCCTAGACCACTTCCTTCAGAGTGACGGGACTTTTCTCCCCTTACAAACTGGTTAAGGAGGTTGTTGGAATCTCCTTCAATCTTGTTTTTGGATTTATTTTTAAAAGTTAAGATGATATTGTTATCAACTACGTTTGATTCTCCATAGACCTCTGTAGCTTCTTCGCTATACTTTACTATATTGGAAAATATATTTTCGATAACTCTGGATAATTTAGACCCGTCGGTAAGCATAACTATCCTGTCCTTAATATCATTGTATTCAAACGATAGATTTTTCTTATCAAAATCAGAATCAAATTGCCCATAAACCTGTAAGACTAGTTCATTTAATTCTATCGGTTCCATATTAAGCTCGACATTACCTGTTCCGGTCTTTGATGCATAGATAAGGTCCACAAGCAAAGACTTTAACCTCTTGGCATTGTAGCTTAATATTTCCGTATACCTCTCCCTTTCCTGATCGTCCTTCTCATACTTGAGAAGATCTACATAGTTAATTATAGAAGTCAAAGGAGTCTTTAAGTCGTGAGATATATTAGTTATCAAATCAGTCTTTAACTTTTCGGAATTTATTTTATCCTGCATGGTAGCCATAACAGAATCATGGAGGTGGTCTATCAAAAATATAGAGTCCTGAAAGATTTCATCGTAAATTTTGACCTTAATTTCATTACCGGCATACATGGCTTCCACTTTTTTATTTAAAAGAATTTTCCCCAGGTTATTTATCAATACGGATATGTAAATCTTCCCTATCATAGCTGTTATTAAAATCAAGCCGAATACATTTTCATTGTAGGCAGATATCTTATAAACAATGTAGGAAAAGAACAGGAAAATAAAAAGAGATTCCAAGTAAATGCTGTAATATTTTGGCCTGAAATTTATTAAAAACTGGTAGGTCAACAGAGATTTAGTTCCCTTATCTCTAATAGTAAAGATAAGCTTACATATTATATAAATACAGCATATTGAGGAATATAGGTTATACACATAGTAGGTCAGCCCTAGATTTGCAGTAATTATTTCTACCAAGTATGTAAAGAAATAAATTACTACAAATATAAGGCCGAAAAAAACCATGTAATCAAAAAATTGTTTTTCTACATATCCACTGATAGAATTAAACTTCTTTTTAATCCACCCTATCATTATATGTCCTCAAGCTTATACCCCATTCCATATACTGATTTTATTTGATCAGGCTTTCTCGGATTGATTTCTACCTTATCCCTAAGTCTTGATATGTGAACTGAGACAATTTTCTTTACATCATATGGAGGTGCATCCCAAACTCTTTCATAAATTTCTTCGGATTTAAATACTACTCCCTTATTTTGTATTAGCAAGAGCAAAATCCCATATTCATAAGGAGTTAACTTAGTCAATTCGCCATCGACCAATACTTCCTTTTTATCATCATCTATCTGTATTCTTCCCGCCCTATAAATATTTTCACTTTTTTCATCATCTTTATCGTAGTTAGCCCTTCTTAAAATAGACTTAACCCTCGCCAAGAGCTCTACTGAGTCAAATGGCTTTGTTATATAATCATCCGCCCCTATATTAAGACCTATAACTTTATCATTTAACTCGCTCTTTGCAGACAAGATAATAATAGGGGTATTGGAAACTTCACGGATCTTCTGAGTCAATTCAAGTCCGTCCATTCCTTCCATCATTATATCTATCAAGTATAAATCTATCTTATTTTCTTTCATTAAATCTAAGGCTTCATATCCACTATAGGCTTTTATTACATTGTAGTCTTCTGTTTTTAAATATATTTCTATAGCTCTTGCTATATCTTTTTCGTCATCGACAACCATTATATTATACATGTAAAATCACCCTCTCGAGATTATTATACTATAAAAAGATAGGGTGATTTATACAAAAAGGTTAAAGATTAAGCTTTGGTTTGAGGTACTGTCCGGTATAAGACTTTTCTACCTTTATCAAATCTTCAGGTTTTCCTTCGAAGATTAATTCTCCTCCGCCTTCTCCACCTTCAGGTCCCAGGTCTATTATATAGTCAGCGACCTTTATAACGTCTAAATTATGTTCTATTACAAGGACTGTATTTCCCTGGTCTACAAGTCTTTCTAAAACTTGTATAAGTCTGTGAACATCTGCTGTGTGAAGACCTGTCGTAGGTTCATCTAAAATATATATGGTCTTTCCTGTAGCTCTTTTAGATAATTCTGTTGCAAGTTTTATCCTCTGAGCTTCCCCTCCGGATAGTTCCGTAGAAGGTTGGCCTAATTTTATATATCCTAAACCAACGTCATAGAGGGTTTGAAGTTTTTTAGATATGGCTTCAAAGTTTTTAAAAAATTCCAAGGCTTCTTCGATGGACATATCCAAGACTTCAGATATGTTTTTGCCCCTGTACTTAACCTGTAAAGTTTCCCTATTATATCTAGCCCCGTGACAGACTTCACAAGGTACATAAATATCAGGTAAAAACTGCATATCTACCTTTACAGTTCCGTCTCCCTTGCAGGCTTCGCACCTTCCTCCTTTTACATTGAAGGAAAATCTACCCTTATTATATCCCCTCATCTTAGCTTCAGGAGTAGCTGCGAATAAGTCTCTTATAAGGTCAAAAACCTTTGTATAGGTTGCAGGGTTTGATCTTGGTGTCCTACCTATAGGTGACTGGTCTATCTGCACAACCTTATCAACTTGATCCAAGCCTATAACTTCATCAAAGTCTCCGGTCTTTAGCTTAGATTTATTAAGCTCTCTGGCAAGCTTCTTGTGAATGATCTCGTTTACAAGAGAGGACTTACCTGAACCGGATACTCCTGTAACACAGTTAAAGCAGGATAGGGCTATGTCTACATCTATATCTTTAAGGTTATTTTGCCTACATCCCTTAAACTTTATATATCCTTTAGGCTCTCTTCTTTTTTTAGGAACATCTATTTTCATCTTGCCGGATAAGTATTTACCGGTTATGGAATTTTCTTCTTTCATGATGTCATCGATAGAACCTGTGGCAATTACATTTCCTCCGTTTATCCCTGCCCCCTGTCCTATATCAACCAAAAAGTCACTCTCTCTCATAATATCTTCATCGTGTTCTACTATGATCAAGGTGTTGCCGATATCTGTAAGATTTCTAAGGGAATTTAAGAGCTTGTCGTTGTCCCTTTGGTGAAGACCTATAGATGGCTCATCCAGGACATACAAGACACCCACAAGGGCTGATCCTATCTGAGTGGCTAACCTTATCCTTTGAGATTCTCCGCCTGATAGAGTACCTGCGAGTCTGTCCAGAGTTAAGTAATCAAGACCTACATTATTTAAAAATTCCAGCCTGTTATTTATCTCCTTAAGGATTTCCCCGGCTATCTTCATTTCATTTTCATCAAGGTCTAAGTTTTTAAACCATTCTATAGACCTCTTGACAGACATTTGAGTAACTTCATAAATGTTTTTACCGGCTATCCTGACTGATAGGTATTCAGGTTTTAGCCTTCCACCATGACAAACCCTACACTCTATATCTGTCATATATTCTCCAAGCCTTTCATGAGTGGCATTGCCGACACTCTTTTCATATCTTTCTTCGATGTTTTTAACTACCCCTTCAAATTGAACTGTAGTGTGCTTTCTTCCTGAAAAGTGACTGTCAAAAACAAAGGAAAGCTTTTTATCAGACCCATAGAGAATTTCATCTATCATTTCTTTAGGAGCGTCCTTAAGCGGACTGTCCAAGGAAAAGTTATAAGAATCAGCTATAGCCTTTATAACCTCATAGTAATAGCCACTTGGTTGGGAAGACTTATATGGATCTATTGCTCCTTCATTTATACTTAGGTTCATATTAGGGATAACCATATCCACATCTACCTTCTTATGTGATCCTAACCCGTTACAATTTTCACACATCCCATAAGGAGTGTTAAAAGAAAAGTTTCTTGGCTCGATTTCATTATAGGAAATATGGCCGTCAGGACAAGAAAGAGATGTGGAGTAGTTTATAGTTTCACCGTCAATTACATTTACCTTTATAAAGTTATCAGATAATTTCAAGGCTGCTTCTATTGAGTCAGCTAATCTTGATTCTATATTTTCCTTTATTATTATCCTATCTACTACAACATCTATGTCGTGTTTTTTATTTTTGGAAAGACTTATATCTTCAGATAGTTCCCTAAGCTCACCGTCAACTATAACTCTTAGGTAGCCTTCCTTTTGTAAATTACTTAAAAGTTTCTTATGCTCACCTTTTTTGCCTTGAACTATGGGACTTAAAATTTGAATTCTGGTCCTTTCTTCCATCTCCATTATACTGTCTACGATTTGATCTACTGTTTGACTTTCGATAGGCTTGCCGCAGACAGGACAATAAGCCTTCCCGATCCTGGCAAAAAGCAGCCTATAGTAATCATAGATTTCTGTAACTGTCCCCACAGTAGATCTAGGGTTATTGTTAGTTGTCTTTTGGTCTATAGATATGGAAGGAGATAGGCCCTCTATGTATTCTACATCAGGCTTATCTATCTGACCTAAAAATTGCCTGGCATAAGATGAAAGAGATTCAACATACCTTCTCTGTCCTTCTGCGTAGATAGTATCAAATGCCAGAGATGATTTACCTGACCCGCTAAGGCCGGTAAATACTATCATTTTATTTCTAGGCAAGACCAAATCAACATTATTTAAGTTATTTTCATTTGCTCCCTTAATTATTATCTTGTCTTTACTCATATATCTCCTTAGTAATTATCTTTCAGTTCCTTAATCTGATCTCTAAGTCCGGCTGCTCTCTCGAAATCCAACTCTTCAGCGGCTAAAAGCATTTCTGCATTTAAGTTCTCTATAATCACTTCCACATCTTCCTTAGAGAATTCATCTATTGACTCGTCATAGTCTAATCTTTCTTCAGCCACAATAGTATTTTGTATTCGCTCTCTAACAGACTTATTTATGGTAGTAGGAACTATTCCATGTTTTTCGTTGTATTCGTTTTGAAGCTTTCTCCGCCTATTTGTTTCCTTTATGGCTACATCCATAGAATTTGTTATCGTATCTGCATACATTATTACATGCCCGTCAGAATTTCTGGCAGCTCTTCCTATAGTTTGAATCAACGAAGTTTCAGACCTTAAAAAGCCTTCCTTATCCGCATCTAAAATCGCTATAAGAGAAACTTCAGGTATATCAAGCCCCTCTCTTAAGAGATTTATCCCGACTATTACATCATACTTTCCCAGTCGTAAATCATTTATTATTTCCATTCTTTCAATCGTATCTATATCTGAATGAAGGTAGGCTACCTTTATCCCGACATTTTCCAGATACCTTGTCAAGTCCTCACTCATCTTCTTTGTCAAAGTAGTGATAAGAACTCTTTCATCTTTCTCCGTAGTCTTGTTTATTTCTGTGATAAGGTCATCTATTTGATTTTCAGTAGGCCTTATCTCTATCCTTGGATCCAGTAGCCCTGTTGGTCTTAGAATTTGCTCTACTATATCTTCATTATCCGTCTTTTCGAGCTCATACTTCCCCGGAGTTGCCGATACAAATACAACCTGATTTATTAAAGATTCAAATTCGTTAAACTTTAGTGGTCTGTTGTCCAAGGCTGATGGCAACCTAAAACCATAGTCCACAAGATTTTGCTTTCTGGACCTGTCGCCGTTATACATCCCTCCGATTTGAGGAACCGTAACATGAGATTCATCTATCATAAGTAAGAAATCTTTAGGAAAATAATCTAACAAGGTGTAAGGGCGAGATCCCGCAGGCCTATTTGACAGGTGCCTTGAATAATTTTCTATTCCGGTACAAAAGCCCATTTCCTTTAGCATTTCCAAATCATACCTTGTCCTTTGTTCCAACCTCTGAGCTTCCAACAACTTATTATTATCCTTAAAATATTTAAGCCTGTCTTCCAGCTCTTCTTCTATAGTTACGATAGCTCTTTCTATTTTTTTGTCAGTAGTTACATAGTGACTTGCAGGATATATGGCAACGTGGTTTCTTTCGCCCACTATCTGTCCTGTCAAGGCATTAATCTCTGTAATCCTGTCTATTTCATCTCCGAAAAATTCTACCCTTATACTCTTTTCCCTACTTGCAGCAGGAAAAATATCAAGGCTATCTCCCCTTACCCTAAAAGTTCCTGAGGTAAAATTTACATCATCTCTTACATACTGAATATCTATAAGCTTTCTCATAATTTCAGTCCTATCCTTTACCATCCCCGGTCTTAAGGATACAACCAAATTTTCATAGTCTATAGGATCTCCCAAACCGAAAATACAAGATACGGAAGAAACTATTATTACATCTCTTCTTTCAAACAAACACATAGTTGCAGAGTGACGAAGCTTATTTAATTCTTCATTAGTGCTCGAATCTTTTTCAATATAGGTATCAGAAGATGAAACATATGCTTCCGGCTGATAATAGTCGTAGAAGGAAACAAAAAATTCTACAGCATTTTCAGGAAAAAATTCCCTAAATTCACTGGCAAGCTGATAGGCAAGGGTCTTGTTGTGGGCTATTACCAGAGTAGGTCTTTGATACCTTTCTATGATGTTTGCCATAGTAAAAGTCTTGCCTGATCCTGTAACTCCCTTTAATATTTGATGCTTTTTATTATTTTCCAAGCCCTTTACTAATTTATCTATAGCCTCCGGTTGGTCCCCGGTAGGTTTAAATTTTGAATGTATTTTAAAATCCATTGCCCCTCCTGAACATATGTTTTAAATTATTATATATTAACGTTCTTATTTTTTCAACAGCGTCACTTTCCTAGACAAGATCATTATCACATCTACCTATTATACCCATTTTATTTTTTTCAAATTTTTTATTAAGTTTAAAATAAAAAAACCGGATATGCAATTTTTTCGCATACCCGATTTTTCATTTAAAGATTTAAATATTTTTAACCTATTCCACCTAAAACAGCTCCTGCAATAAGAGCTATTACTGTTAAAAATACATATACATATTTAGCCAAAGGATAATACCAGTTTCCAATTGGCTTATCTCTTCCTTTATTTACTGCATCAAGAACATAATCTTTTCCGGCTATCCATAAGAACATTATTCCTGCCAGTAGGGCTCCTAGAGGGCAGATATAAATTGATATAAAATCCATCCATCCTGAAACTATAGATTGAATGATTATTGCAATAACTAAACCAATTATGTGTATTATTAATGTAGCTTTTACCCTTGAAAATTTAAAATTTTCTTGTAGAAAAGCAACTGAGCTCTCATATAAATTAATTATTGAGCTCAAATCGGCAAATAAAACACAAACATAAAATATTATTGCTATTAATCTACCATAAGGCATAGAATTTAGTACTCTTACCAAGTGAATAAACATCAATCCAGGCCCGCCGTTATCTAAGGGTGAATTTGAAATAGCCATTGCCGGAATTATTACAAAGGCTGCAAGAAGGGCTGCTATTGTATCAAAAATAGCTACATTTCTTGCTGAAGATGGTAAATCTTCTTGGTCACTTAGATAAGATCCGTAAATAACGGTTCCTGTACCTGCTACTGATAAGGAGAAGAAGGCTTGTCCAAAAGCAAATATCCACACTTCAGGATTTATCATTTTTTGAAAATCAAGTGTAAATATATATTTATATCCATCCTTTGATCCGGGTAGTGTAAAAATGTATATTCCAAGACCTATGAATAGAAAGAATAAAATCGGCATCATAAACTTGTTAGCTTTTTCTATTCCGCTGGATACTCCCATTACCATAATTAAAAAGCTGAAAGCGATTGCTATGACTATCCAAAAATTAGCATTTCCGGATGAAAGATTTGCAAAGGTTTTCTCGATCACTTCCATATCACTGCCTAATCCAATCAGATCACCTGATACAGCCATATATGTGTATTTGATGATCCATGCAATTACACAAGTATATCCTATAGATAAGGCTAAAGAACCTAGGACCGGAATAAAACCTATTACTTCTCCTATCTTCCTGTTACCAAATCTCAAATCAGTACATTTTCCAAATGCTGATACAGTACCGGACTTAGTTGAACGTCCAAGAGCCATTTCAGAAATAACCCCGGTCGCTCCTATAAGAATGATAAAAATTATGTAGGGAATTAAAAAAGTTAACCCTCCATATTTTGAAATCATTATTGGAAAACGCCAAATATTGCCCATGCCTACAGCTGATCCTATACAAGCCAGAATAAATCCCCACTTGCTGGTAAATCCATCTCTTTTTGATATTCTATTTTCCATAGTGAGCTCCTGTTTAGAAGTTCAATAGAGCCTAAAAGGCTCCATTGTTATCTATTTTTCTTCTTCAGAAGGTTCATATGTTTCTAGAAAAGCGTGGAAATGACGCATAGGAAGGTCATGACCTTTTACAATTCTTATATTAGGGATGCTAGCCCTATCTTCATATAAAGCTTTCACTGCTGCAATAACATAATCCATATGTTCCTTGCTTAATTGGCTTCTATTTACAGCGAATCTAACTACATTTGCAACTTCAGCTTGTTGGTCAGGTGTTTTTAAGTCATATTCCATAGAATAATTACCTAATTCAGCTGTCCTTATTCCATATCTTCTAATAAGTTCAACTGAGAAACCTTGACCTGCAAATGTTTCAGGACTACGTTTATTATCAAAAAATTCGTCCATATTGATATATACACCGTGTCCACCTGCAGGCAATACAACTCCCTTTACTCCGGCCTTATAAAAACCTTGTGCTAAATATTCGCATTGTTTAACACGAGCATCTAGATATTCAAATTTAGAAGCTTCATAAAGACCAACTGTCAAAGCCATGATATCTCTACCACTCATTCCGCCGTATGAATCATTACCATATGATGAAATTTGTTTAACCTTTAATCTTATTCCAACATCATTTTTAACTGTTCCGTCTTCATTAAAATCAGAGAATTTTTGCCAGAATAGTCCCTTATCTCTAAAAGCCAAGACACCACCCATGTTTGCGTGTCCGTCTTTTTTAAGTGAGGCAGTGAACCCATCACAATAAGAGAACATTTCTTTTGCAATTTCATTTATACTTTTATCTTGGTAACCTTCTTCATTTACCTTTATAAAGTAAGCGTTTTCTGCCCATCTGGCAGCATCAAACATATAAGGAATGTCATATTTGTGTGCGATTCTGGAACATTCTCTTAAGTTTGCCATAGATACCGGTTGTCCACATACTGTATTATTAGTGATAGTAGTATAAATTAATGGAATATTTTCCGGACCTACTTCTTCTATCAATTCTTCTAATTTTTTTGTATCCATGTTTCCTTTAAATGGATTTTTTTCATATTTTCCACCTTCAGGAACTTCCCATAACAGTTCCTTATTATAAAGATTTCTAGGAATTGAACCCATTTGCTTTATGTTACCTTCTGTTGTATCAAAATGTCCGTTTGAAGGAATTGTATAAGCTTTTCCCGGTTCTCTTTCATTTAGAATATCTCTGATTATTTCAAATAGTATAGATTCTGCTGCACGACCTTGTTGGATAAGGAAAGTGTTAGGTCTTTCCATTTGTGCAGATCCGCCATTAAATAATCCACCTTCATATTCACAAAGATAAACTTCATCCATCAATTTTTCAATATCAGTGCAATCTGTTCTAATAAGATCAATGATCCTCTTTTGATCATTTCCTCGTTCAAAAACATCTCTAAAAGCATCTAATAATACATAATAGCCCTTATTTCTGCCATATGATTCATCACCTAAAAACATAGCTGCCCATTGTTGGTCAGTCATAGCTGTAGTTCCTGAATCAGATAACATATCTATTGTTAAAAGTCCTGCCGGAAAGGCAAATTCATTATAATGAGTCGCTTTTAAAGCCCTTTCTCTTTGTTCAACTGTTACTTTAGGAATATTTTTAGTCACATAAGTGTAAGAATTTGGTGTAGGTACATCCAATTTGTATTTTTGCATTTTGCTCCTCCGTATACTTAATTTTAAGCTCAAGCGTATAAAGAAACCCCGGTCATTAATTATGTAAATTAACTAGCGGACAATATCCAAATTGAGAACCCCGGTTATCAAAAATGATTGTAGACTAGCAGACGACTAAAAGTCCTGGTTATCGAAAATAAAATAATTGATGAGCGGTCGGCACTCGATAATTCTAGAATTATTAATTACATGCTACAATAATAGAAAACGTTTGTCAATATCACTTAAAAAAATAAAATCTAACCTATTTTGACCTATATTCAAAATTTATAATAAAATGAAAAACTGACAGGTTAGCTTTTGCCTTAAAACCTGTCAGTTAAAATCAAAAAATAATCTAACTTTTAATCATTATTAAGATTAAGTTTTTCTAAAAGTTGCATAGAGATATTAAATATATCTTCATCGACATCATCATATGACACCAGGGTTGATAGGCTTTCCTTAGCATCATCGACATCGCCTTTATTTAATTGCATTACTGCCTTATTGTATAACAAAATTTCATTGTCCGTATGTTTTTTTAGTCCCCTATCCAAGGTATCAATAGCACCCATGTAATCTCCCTTATTGTAGTAAGCAAGTGAAAAATCGTTGTAAAGGTCTACGTGGGTAAAGTCCTGGGATTCGGAAAGTTCAAAAAATTCTATAGCCTTATCCATCTGATCCATATTCATATAGGCCTTTCCCTTCAAGTAATTGCCCCTTGGACTTTCTCCTATGCTATCTAAAATTTCTATAGCCTTTTTAGGGCTTGTTTTTAATTTTTCAACTGCCAAATCCATCTTTAAATAAGGTTCTATAAGGTCATCAAGCCTTTTAATTTCCTGATAGATTAAATTTTTTTGCTCATCACTAACATCGTACTCATCAAGTAAGAGGCTAGCATGTTTTAAGTAGCTTGAAGCCTTTATATAATTTTCTTCAAGTATTTCATAATTTGCAAATTCCAGGTAGCTTATAGGGTGGTCAGGATAATCTTTTATATTTTCATTTAAAAGCTTGCGGCCCTCTTCGAGTAAAAAGTCCAAGCCTTCTTCATAGCTTATAGAGAAAATCAGTCTAAGGCACATGGCATAGTAAACTGAATTTTCCTTAATATCTGTTTTTAGAATATAGTTTGTCCTAAAATAATTCACAGCGGATTGAGGATTGTCAATTCTCTTTATCCCCTCAAGGAGGATGTACTTATCTATATTTTCCCCGCTCGCATAGAGAATATCGACATACTCCTTGCAGTATTTGAAATCTCTATCGTAGGAAATATTGTAAACCATCCCCTTAAAGATGCTGTCACTCTTTATCTGATTTTCAAAAGATCCGTCCTTTATACCCTCGTATAATTCGTCTCTTACGATAGGAAGGGGCAAGCTTGAGTCTATAAACTCTGTGGAATCCTTTAAATTTATATAGACAAGCTCATCCAGTTTTTGATTGAAAAATTGATCTATAGCATTCATAAGCCTACATTCTTTCAGGTGCTTGGAGTCCAAGTAAATTCAAGGAAGTCTTTAATACTTTATTTACACAGTAAGTCAAGTGCAATCTCTCATATTTTAATTCTCCCTCGGAAGAATTTATCGGTGAGGAGTTGTAGAACTTGTTAAAGAGTTTGGCAAGTTCTACAAGGTATCTGGTAAGGATTGAAGGCTCATATTTTAAAGTTGCTGCCAGTAAAGTTTCCTTGTACTTATCCAGGTGCTTTGCTATATTTATTTCATCTTCATTACCAAGTTCTTTAAAGATGTGATCTTTTTCAATTTCTACCTTATTTTTATCTAAGATAGAAGAGCTTCTTGCATAAGTATATTGGACATAAGGTCCTGTTTCTCCTTCAAAGTTTAAGACCTCATCCCAGTCAAAGACGTAGTCTTTTATCCTGTTGTTAAATAGGTCTTGGAAGATAACTGCTCCTACTCCTACATCCTTAGCGACCTCTTCTTTGTTTTCAAGGTTAGGATTTTTAGTGTTAATAATATCTAAAGTTTTTTCTATGGACTTGTTTAAAACATCTTCTAAGAAAATTACCTTGCCTTCTCTTGTCTTCATAGCTCCGTCCTTCATAGATACCATTCCGAAAGGAACGTGAATACAGTCATCAGCCCAATCATAGTCCATCTTCTTTAAAACTGACTTTAGTTGTTGGAAGTGTAAATTTTGCTGGCTTGCTACTACATAAATATTCTTGTAAAAGTCATATTTTTTCTTTCTATACATAGCTGTAGCGATATCACGAGTTATATAAGTAGATGAGCCGTTAGATTTTTTTATGAGGGCAGGAGGAATTCCTTCATCGTCAAGGTTAACTATGGTAGCTCCTTCAGATTTTTCTAAAAGATTTTTCTTTTCCATTTCTTCTACAGCCATAGGCATAAATTTTGCATGGAAGTACTCTCCATCAAAGCTGTCAAATTGAATACCCAAAAGGTCATATACTCTTTGGAATTCCTTTAAGGATATATCCCTAAACCATGACCAAAGTTCCACAGCCTTCTGATCTCCCTCTTCCAATTTTTTAAACCATTCTCTTGCTTCATCCATGTAGGATTCTTCTTCCTTGGCAATTTTATTATATCTAACATACAAATTTAACAGCTCATTTATAGGGTCGGAATTAATCTTATCCTTATCCCCCCACTTAAGGTAGGCTGCTATCATCATTCCGAACTGAGTTCCGTAATCTCCTATGTAGTTTACAGAAACTGTGTCAAATCCTTGGTAGCTATATATATTGTTTATGGCATTACCTATAACGGTTGATCTTAAGTGACCTATATGGAAGGGCTTTGCTATGTTTGTAGAGCTGTATTCTATTACTGCCCTCTTGCCTTCTCCTATATAGGAGCTTCCGAAATCATCCTTTAGAGCTTCTTGGAAGATGCTTGTAATTAAAACTCTTTCATCTACATAAAAGTTGATGTAGGGACCCACATTTACTATATCTTTGATGTATTGGTCTCTTTCTAATTTATTGCTAAGTTCTTCTGCTATAAGATTCGGTGCCTTTCTATAACTTTTGGCAAGTTTAAAGGTAGGAAAAGCGTAGTCTCCCATTTTTTTATCAGGAGGAATTTCTAATAATTCTTCTATCTCTTTTCTCTCAAGTCCTATATCTAAGCTACTTAATTTTTCCACTACAATATTTTTAAAATCAACCATTTTTTCTCCTTATTTTAACTTTACAGTAGTTACTCCCAATCCACCTTCGTTATATGAGCCGTCTCTTATAGATTTTACCCTTGGATCTTTTCTCAAATATTCCTGTAAGCCCTTTCTAAGGACACCTGTGCCCTTACCATGGATTACATTTACATTCTTTAGACCTACAATTATGCAGTCATCGAGATACTTGTCCAAATCTTGAATAGCTTCTTCGATATTATGACCTCTTAGATCAATTTCATTTTTTATATCTGAATTAGCCTTGTTCTTTATGATATTTCTGATACTGTCAGATGATTCCACTGCACTCTTTTCTCTAAGCTTCTTTAAATTTTTTACATTGGCATTGATTTTAAGAATGCCAACCTGAACGAGCAAGTCTCCCTTTTTATCAGGCTTGCTTACAACTGTCCCTTCTTGATCAAGACCTAAAATCTTAACTTCATCGCCTTCTTTAATTTCTTCTTCTGCGGAAGTTTCCTTTAGAAGTTTTGATGTCTTTTCCTTCTTTATATTTTTACTGAACTTATTTTCAATTTCATTTACCCTTGCCCTGGAAGAGGAGTCCTTTTCCATGTACTTCAATTGATTTATAAGGTCTTTGGATTCTTCTCTGGCCTCTTGATAAATTTTACTTGCCTTGTCCTCAGCCTCTTCAATAATTTTTTTAGACTGTCTTTGAGCTCTTTCGATTTCTCTTTCATACCTATCCCTTAGGGCAAGAAGTTCATTCTTAAGTTTTTCCTGCTTAAGTTTATTTTCTTCAATCTCTTTCCTGTTTGAGCTGATCTCTGAAAGAATATTTTCAAAATCCTTATCTTCATCTTTAAGAAATTGTCCGGCAAGCGAAATGACATCTTCTCCAAGTCCAAGCCTTCTAGATATTTCAAAGGCGTTCGATTTTCCGGGAAGACCTATTTGTAGCTTATAGGTAGGAGAAAGGCTGTCTACATCAAATTCCATAGACCCGTTTTTTACACCCTCTTCAGTTAAAGCAAACATCTTTAACTGGGAGTAGTGGGTTGTGGCTATAGTTCTTATATTCCTGTCCAATAATTTTTTTAGGATGGATATGGCGAGGGCAGCACCTTCTGTAGGATCTGTCCCTGCACCCAATTCGTCAAAAAGAACCAGAGAATTTTCTTTTAAATTATTTAAAATTTCTACTATATTTTTCATGTGGGAAGAGAAGGTAGAAAGTGATTGCTCTATACTTTGTTCGTCACCTATATCTGCAAATATCTCATCAAAAATAGCAACCTCTGATCCTTCATCTACCGGAACTAAAATTCCTGCCTGAGCCATAAGACTTATCAGACCGACAGTCTTTAGACTAACAGTCTTTCCCCCTGTATTAGGCCCTGTTATTATAAGGGTGTTGTAAGTTTTTCCCAGGTAGAGGTTTATGGGCACCACCTTATGCTTATCTATCAGCGGATGTCTTGCATTTTTTAAATCTAAGTAGCCATCCTTGTTTATCTTAGGATTTGTAGCCCTTATATCTATTGCATATCTTGCCTTTGCAAAAATAAAGTCAAGTCTTGTAAGGATGTCCTGATCTATAAAGAGAAGGTCTTTAATTTCATATACCTTTTGGGAAATATTTTTTAGGATATTTATTATTTCTTCCCTTTCCTCAGCCTCTAGTAATTTAAGATCATTGTTTAAGTCTACAATTACCATCGGTTCCATGTAAACTGTCTGACCTGACTGAGAGTGGTCATGGACAATTCCCTTAAAGGTAGACTTTTTAGCTGCCTTAACGGGAACTACGTACCTGTCATCCCTCATTGTATATATATTATCTTGAAGGGACTGGTCATCGGACTTTACTATGGAGTTTATCTTTTCCTTGATGGCAGCTATCTTGTTCTCCTTGCTCCTTCTAATCCTGAAAAGCTCCCTGCTGGCGTTATCTGAAATTTCATTTTCACTTACTATAGACCTCTCTATAAGACTTAAAACATATTCGTCTTCCTGAAGACTTGAAATCATAGCCATTATTCTCGGATAATTTTCAGAATTTTCTTCTCCTCCAAGGGCATATTTTTTTATCTCACTGACTCCCCTTAAAATATTGGCTATATAGAGCAAGTCTTCCGGGATGATATAGCCACCCTTTTCTACGTGGTTTATGGGAGCTTTTATGTTATTTATTTCATATATGGGAGGATTTGAATATTTAAAAACCATACTCATAGCTTCATAAGTTATATCCAATTCTTCCCTTATTTCACTCATATCCGCCAAGGGGGATATCTTATCTGCTTCTTTTTTCCCTAACTTTGACCTGCAGATGGATTTTATTTTCTCTTTTATTTTATCAAATTCTAATATATCTATGGTTTTTTTATTCATTACAAAATTCCTTTATTAAAATGAAAATCACCGACCCTTAACTTACTATTTGCCCTGACCCTGTATGAATAAATATTTAAGTCAGATAATTCTTTCCTATTGAGCTTTTGCCTGCGGGAAGCCTCTATAGTAGAGTAGCCCTCATGTCTTAGTACTCTGTAATAATCTCTCCCGTCAAAAAGATATCCATCCTTGTAGTAACAATTTTCACATGACTTATTGTCACACTTGGTTAAGTTGGAAAATGGGCAGTAGGCTGTCGTCATAACTACTATGCTATCATCTACTATAAGTTCGTACCTGCTATCATAAAAATTTACTATATCTTTTATCTCATCTTTGGTAAGTTCGACAGATATAGTGATAATGTCTGCCCCTAGCTCTTCTAAAACTTTTACTGAATATATGTTAAAGACATTCATCTGATAGTCTGTAATTATTTGACAATCTTTAATATAATCTTTTAGGCAAAAGTCTCCCAAATTATTTATCAGAAAATTTTCAGCCTTTTTATCTTCAAGCTCTTCTATGAATTTTTCATATCCTTTACTCTCTAAAAGTCTAGGAACTTTTACCCTACTTTCCCCATATATAGAATAAGTTTCATCATCTCTTATTTCTATCGGAGTCCTTCTTTTATAAACAGGTCTAAATTTTTCTAAATTCACATAGGCTTTTTTCTGTCTCTTGTTAAAGTTTGCCTTTTCGCTCAAATAATCTTCTATAAGACTTCTACGAATTTTATTAATCGAGCTCTTCGAGATAAAAATATTATCATCCAATTCTATATCCAGATCTTCTATCTCTACAGGGTAGTCACTTACCTTAATCAGCTGATTTTCTACATAGGCAACATCTATTGGAAGATTTTTAGCTTCCTCTGCAATAAAGTCTGTAACGACAAGCTTGCCGTTAAGACCTGCTATAACCGGCTTGTTTTTCTTAGCCCTAAAAGAAATTTTTATTGGATAAACTACGTCCTTTTCAATCTCTGCATCCCTCTTTAAAGAGAAAGAACTTACCCTGTTTACAGGAGATCCTACCTTACTGTCTGCCATATTCTTGTAAGCATAGCTTTCTCCCTCATTGTGATCCTTAGTAGCTGTTATCTGATAGGTATTTCCCCTCTCACTTCTTATAACTAAAATATCGCCCTTTATGACATCTTCATTAAACTTAATCTTGTGATCTTTAGTGATTACTCCGATTGTCTTTCCCTTTATGGAATTTTTTCTGTCAAGTTCAGGAAAATCAGCATAATTTTCTTTATTTATAAGTCCCTTCGTATATCCTCGATTTTGGACGTCTTTTAAAAGATCGACTGAGCTTTCTTTTTTTTGAAGTCTATCCTTATAGGTTTTTACTACAGTATAGACATATTCCTTGGACTTCATCCTACCTTCTATCTTAAGGCTGTCTGCATATTTGGCGATTTCCTCTATATTGTCTATGGTGCATAAGTCCTTGGGGCTTAAAAAAGATTTTTCCTCAGACCTTTTATTTTTTTCCTTGTCAAAAAGGATATAATCTTTCCTACAAGGCTGGGCACACCTGCCCCTGTTCGCACTCCTGTCTCCAATCGCTGAACTCATAAGGCACTGACCTGATTGGCAGACACATAAAGACCCGTGAACAAAAACTTCAACTTCTATATCTACCCGGTCATGTATCTTCCTTAATTCTTCAAGAGATGTTTCTCTAGCAAGGACTACCCTGGAAAAGCCGAGCCTTTTAGCAATTTTTGCCCCAAAAACATTGTTTATATTCATCTGAGTAGAGGCGTGAACTTCAAAGTCAGGCAGGTATTTTTTTATAAGATAAAGTAGTCCCAGATCCTGAATTATTATTGCATCAACATCACAGTTATAGAGGTCTGTCACATAGTCAAAGGCTTTTTTGATTTCCCTTTGTTTAACAAGGGTGTTAAAGGTTACATAGACCCTTACTCCCCTTAAGTGAGCATAAGTAACTACTTCTTTAATATCTTTAATAGTAAAATTCTCAGCATAAGCCCTTGCTGAGAATTCATTTATACCTAAATAGATAGCCCGGCAACCTGCACTTATGGCTGCCTTTACCATATCCCAATTTCCACATGGTGCTAGAATTTCAGTACTATTCAAAATAATCATTACCCTTACGTAATTCATTTACAAGGCTATTAAGCTTGTTATTTTTATGAACAAGGTTATTGTATTGGTCTTTCAAACTCCTGTAGCTATCAGTTGATTCTTTTTCAGACTCTATTAAATTTTCCATACCACTTTCCAGCTCTTCCTTGTAATTATTCAGCTTGTTAACCTGATCTTTTAAATCCAAAAGTTTGCTTTCAAGATCAGACACCTTGGCTTGATAAACATCAACCAGCTTATTTTTTTCATCCTCAAAATCAGCAGATAGCTTTTCTTTAAAGGCCGGAAAGTCTTCTTTTAACTTATCCAAATCTCTTTGAAGGTAAATATTTTTAGACTCATAGTCTTTGATCATTTTATCTTTTTGCACGATCGCATCAGAGATTGCTTCTTGCTTAATTTGTGGAAGGTTTGTCTTAAGGTCGTTAAAGTCTTTTTCCAAGCTTGCCTTTTCATCTTTTAAACTTTGATAATTTTCCTTTAAGGCAGGGTAGTCTTTTATAATTTCATCATTTTTAAGTTTGTAATCTTCAAACTCTTTTTCTAAATTTGCCTTCTTATCTCTTAAGCTCTGATAACTTTTCTTTAGCTCTGGATAATCCTTAACTGCCTGGCCGTTTTTAGTCTTGTAGTCCTCGAATTCTTTTTCTAAGTTGGCCTTTTCATCTGTTAAGCTTTGATAATTTTCCTTTAAGGCAGGGTAGTCTTTTATAATTTCATCATTTTTAAGTTTGTAATCTTCAAACTCTTTTTCTAAGCCCTCACTATAAGCTTTCAGGCTTTGGTAGCCTTCCTTTAAGTCAGGATAATCTTTTATTATTTCATCGTTTTCCAGCTTATAGCTTTCAAAATCTTTTTCTACCCCGTATAATTTTTCTGTAAGATTCATGCTTGCCAAAACAAGGGCATTATTTTTGTTAAGTTTAGGGTTATTTTTTATTGAACTTCTAATTTGATCTTCTACAATTTTTACTATTTCTTTTGTTTCTTCTTCACTTTTTTCAGTTACTATAGTATAGGTAAATCCTTGTATTTTTATATCAAATTTATTTTTGTCCATCTTAGCTCCTCAATTCAGCCTCGTATTTTTCATAAAGAGCGTCTAATATTTTCTTTTGAATACTATCTATATATTCATCCCTAAGAGTCTTGTCCTTTGCTTGGTATACCATCCTGTAAGCCAGGCTCTTTTTACCTTCTGCAACATTTTTACCCTTATACTCATCGAAGAGATATAGGTCAATAATAAGTCCATCAGAATTATCTCTTATTTCTCTTTCTATAAGCTTACTTTCCAAATCTTGGTCAACTACTATAGCTATGTCTCTTTCAACTGTAGGATACTTACTTATAGGATTATAAAGGTCTTTAAAGTCAAAGGAGTCTATTAAGGCTGCAAAATCAACCTCTGCTAAGTATACTCTATGGCTAAAGTCATAGTTGTCCTTTACTTCATAGCTTATTTCTCCAAGATATCCTATTTCTTTCTTATCATATACCATCTTAGCACATCTTCCGGCATGATAAGTAGAATTTTCGGCTTCTTTTACAAAATCTATGTCGTAAATTCCCATTTCATTGAAAAGATTTATAACCATATTTTTAAGATCGTAAAAATCATAATTTCCATACATTCCTATGACTAATTGTTTCTTTTCAGTCCTTTGTCCATCATCAACATGGAAGGTATTTCCAAGTTCATATACACAAAGATCATCTATCCTTTGATTTTCGTTATTCTTAAGGACATTTAATATATTAGGTACAATTGTTGTCCTCATTACAGAATAGTCTTCTCCAAGTGGATTAATAAGTTCTATAATATCGTCCTTGCTTACATTTATTTCAGCTAGCTTATATGCCTTAGGACTTATAAAGGAGTAAGTTAAAGCTTCCATGCAATTTAGGCCGTAAAGAGTTTGCTTGCATTTTTCTATAGCTAATTTTTCCTTGCTCTTTTCTCCTTTTTTAAGCTTTCCTACGAGAGCTTTAGGCTTGATGTTTGAATAGGCAAATATTCTGACAACTTCTTCTGCCAAGTCTTGCCAAAGACTCAAGTCACTTCTAAAGTATGGCACTTTTGCAAGATACTTGTCATCTCCAAGCTTTTCTACTTCGATTTCAAGATATTTTAAAAGGTCAATTACATAGTCTTCGCTAAAGTCATAGCCTAAAAGACCGTTAATTTTACTTATGCTAAATTCTATACTTTCTTCTTTGACATCTTCTTCTCTTAGACCTTCTACAAAAGATCCTCCGACTACTTTACCGGAGTCAGTTTTTTCTATTAAATGTAAAACCCTAAGCATTGCCTTATGACAAAGAACCGGGCTGATTCCCTTTTCAAATCTTGTAGAAGCTTCTGTCCTTAGATTTTGTCTCCTGCTTGTATACCTTATCGTATCAGCATCAAAGGCGGCACTTTCTATAAGGATTGTCTTTGTATTATCCTTTATTTCAGAATTTAAGCCTCCCATCACTCCTGCCAGACCTACCGGCCCATCCTGATCGCAAATAAGCATATCGTCCTTAGACAACTTTCTTTCGCTTTCATCTAAAGTTGTAAGTTTTTCGCCTTCTTGAGCATTTCTTACAAGAATTTTCTTGCCGCCTATATCTTCAAGGTCATAGGCGTGGATCGGTTGACCCATTTCAAGCATTACATAGTTTGTAATGTCAACTATGTTATTTACAGGTCTAACACCTGCTTGGATAAGTCTGTTTTTCATCCATTGAGGACTGTCTTTTATAACAACATCTTTTACGACCCTTGCCACATAGGAATTACACTTGTCGGTTTCGACTTCAACTCCTTTAAAATAATCCCCTATGTCATCGACTGTTTCCTTTACTTCAAGAGACGGATAGGAAATAGACCTTGAGAATGATGCTCCATATTCTCTTGCCATCCCGATAATTGAAAGGCAGTCTGACCTGTTCGGAGTTATTTCAAGTTCCAGAACCGGTTTATTTACAGCTAGGGCGTCTTTAATGCTATCTCCTAATTTTAAATCGTCGCTTAGGTTTGCAAGTCCGTTTTTACTTTTTTTGTCGACTATATTAGCCGGAAAACCTAATTCTTCATAGGAGTTTAACATACCTGGACTATTTATCCCCATAAATTCTTTATTTTCAAGCTTAATTCCACCGGGAAGACTTGCCCCTACCTTAGCATAGGAAACTACCATGCCTTCATAGATGTTTTTAGCTCCTGTAATGACTTCTATATCTTCATCTCCAAGATCAAGAGTAACTACAGATAGTTTATCTGCCTTCGGATGCTTTTTTATTTCTTTTATCTTAGCAACTACAATATTGTCATTTAAATCTTTTGAAAAATCTATAACTGATTCTACGTGGTTACCTGTTTCTGATAATCTGTCGGTAATTTCTTTAGTAGATTCTTTGACCTCTACAAAGTCTTCAACCCAACCTAATGGTAATAACATACTTCCTCCTAAAATTGTTCCAAAAATCTTTTATCGTTATCGTACAGTAATCTTATGTTATCTATCTTGTGTTTTACCATTGCTATCCTGTCTATTCCCATACCGAAGGCAAAACCTGAATAAACTTCAGGGTCTATTCCACAAGCTCTAAGTACATTAGGGTGAACCATTCCTCCACCAAGTAATTCCATACTCCAACCTGTATAATTACAGTGTTCACAGCCCTTTCCAAGGCAGTCAAAGCAAGTTACATCAACTTCAACTGACGGCTCTGTAAATGGGAAGTAGTGAGGTCTAAATCTTGTTTCGATCTCATCTCCAAAAAGTGATTTAATAAAAATGTTAATAGTATCCATAAAGTTGGCAACAGTGACATTTTTATCTACAACCAGGCCTTCTATTTGGTGGAACATCGGTGAATGGGTGTCATCTACATCATCAAATCTAAAAGTTCTACCTGCTGATACCATTCTGATAGGTGGCTTTGTAGCTTGCATAACTCTTATTTGGACAGATGATGTATGTGGTCTTAGGACAGTTTCTTCATCCAAGTAGAAGGTGTCGGATTTGGATCTTGATGGGTGAGACTTAGGTGAGTTAAGTAAGTCAAAGGTATTTTTTACAGATTCGATTTCAGGTCCGTCTACAACATCAAAGCCCATATTTTGGAATAAATTTTCCAACTCTTCCATAGTTTGATTAAGTGGGTGTCTGTGTGACATAGATTCAAGCTTTCTTTGAGCTGTCACATCTATAGCTTCATCCTTTATCTTTTGCTTTAAAACTTCCCCTTCAATTGAGTCCTTCTTAGCTTGAAGACTTTCTTCTATCTCAGTTCTTACCTCATTGGCAAGCTTACCTATAAGAGGTCTTTCTTCCTTGGATAACTTTCCCATCCCTTTCATTATTAAAGTCAAAGAACCTTTTTTACCTAAGATACTTATTCTTATTTTTTCCAAATCGTCTAAGTTTTTAGCTTCTTTAATCAAATTTAAACTTTCGTCTTTTATTTTTAATATATCTTCTTTCATTATTCCCCCGTACAATAAAAAATCTCTCGCCCTCCTGGGACGAAAGATCGTTTTCGTGCTACCACCCAAATCATGATACCTTATTAAGATAGCTTAACGTGCTAAACGGCATTTGCAACTCCAAAGCGAACCGATAACCTTCATTAAATATGTTCCACCAACCCATATCTCTCTAAATAAATCCAATTATATTTTCTTCTTCCTCGTTTTTAAGCTAGTATATTATACTTATAAAAATTTGTCAATTTAGCTGATATAAGCTATAGGCAGATATAAAAAATGAGGATCAACTTTTTAAAATCTAAAATAATTTTACAAAAGTCTAATCCTCTTTATATCTAGATATTTTTCTTTGCTACTTCTACTAAGTCAGCGAAAGCTTTTTCATCTCTTACAGCTAATTCAGCTAACATTTTTCTGTTTAGGTCTATGCCTGCTGCTTTTAAGCCGTGCATAAACTTGCTGTAGCTTAGACCGTTAATTCTTGCAGCTGCATTAATTCTTGCGATCCATAACTTTCTGAAATCTCTTTTTCTTCTCTTTCTACCAACATAAGCATATGATAGTGATTTCATTACAGCTTGGTTAGCTGTTTTATATAAAGTATGTTTTGATCCAAAATAACCTTTAGCTTGTTTTAATACTTTTTTATGTCTTTTATTTGTAGCAACGCCACGTTTTACTCTTGCCATTTAATTACTCCTTCTTTCTAACCCTAAGGAATCATCTTATCGATTCTTTTTGTATCACCCTTGCTTACCAAAGTTGATTTTCTAAGACTTCTAGTTCTCTTTGGTGATTTTTTACCTGTCAAGTGACTTGCGTAAGCTTTATTTCTTTTTAATTTTCCTGAACCGGTTCTTCTAAATCTCTTAGCTGAACCTCTGTGTGTTTTCATTTTAGGCATAATACTTCTCCTTATTTTTCATTTTCGGATACAGGGGCTAAAAACATAACCATTGATCTACCTTCCATAACAGGCTTCTTATCAATTTGTCCGTATTCGCCGGTTAATTCCACAAACTTATCCAGCACGATTCTTCCCATATCCTTATGTCCTAATTCTCTACCTCTAAATCTGACAGAAACCTTAACACGGTCGCCGTCCTTTAAAAATTTATTTGCTTGATTAGCCTTTACTTGTAAGTCATGAGTATCTATATTAGGAGATAGTCTCACTTCTTTTATATTTATGACTTTTTGTTTCTTCTTGGATTCTTTTTCCTTCTTTTCAAGGTCATACCTATACTTGCCATAATCCAAAATCTTACATACAGGAGGATTAGCTCCCGGAGCAACATTTACCAAGTCCAAATGACTGTCATCAGCAATTTTTTGAGCTTCCTTAGTAGGTACAACTCCTACTTGTTCTCCATCACTGTTTATCAGTCTTACCTTAGGACTTCTGATTTCGTTGTTAATCTGTAAATCTTTTATTACATTCACCCCTTAAACAAAAATAATGGCAGGTAAAAATACCCGCCATTCATTTAAAAGTGAATCAAGTCACATAAAATCTAAATTGTAACCTTATGAATCTCTGATTATAAGGTGAGAGCGGATACCTCTACTTGTTCAACAAGTAAAATTATATAATAATTTATTTGTTAAGTCAAGTAAAATAATAAATTAATTTAAAGTAAAAGCATCCGGAGGAAAAGTCTCTTCCATGTCAGCACATATAGCCATCAAATCCTCTCCCTCTCTGACAATATGCTTGACCCACTCTCTTTTTATCTCCCACAAATTTGCCTGAACTACAAATTCATTCCACTTGTCTATCTCAAATATTCTCTCCCAACTGTCCACAATCTTCTTTTCGATCTTAGGATACATGCCCTTATACCTACCGTCTATGAAATTAAACTCGTCCTTTACTCCCAGCCTTTCTATTTCCTTCCTGTACTTAGCCCTATCCTCGGCATTTTTTGGAATATAAAGGCCGTTTAAAACATAGTCCCACTTGCCCCCATCAAAATAAATTACCTGATCATGTGGAACTTCCAAACAATAGACGATTTCTTTTTCTATAGGCTTCATACAATTTTTCTTGCTCACAGAACACCAGATTGGAAAGGCTGTATAGTCAGGTCTCTCTACTATCTTTTCAGCCATTTCGACAAACTTTTTATACCTTCCTATAAAATACTCTGCCATATCCCCCATATGCAGGCGGATATAAATTTCCTTATTTGTAATCCTGCCTTTTTTCATAAGCTCATAATAAGAATTTTCATTTTGCCTGGTAAACAAGCTCACCTTATCCATAAAAATCCCCCCTTTTGTTCATTTTATCATTAAAAGCCTTAATTTTTACCTAAAAGTAAACTATAAAGTAATACTTGTTCTCGGCAATTGGATTAGGGTGTCTACGCCTTCTCTTTCACAGTAGTTAACAAGGTATAAAAAGGCATTTTCTGTCCTTTCAAAAACTCTCGGCATCCCTTTTGTGGTTTTATAAAGACCTCTAAAAAAGTTATCCCAGTGAATCGGTATCACGAGCTTGGCTTTAGTCTTTGAAATTGTCTCGTAAAAAAACTCCTCTCTCCTATCAGGATTCATCCTGGTCAGCCCTCCAATAGCTAAATAAAGGACATCTGTAGAGTAAGCTTCAAGTCCACCCTTTATAAAGTTACAGCTGGGGTGAATAAGGTACTTTTTCCCCTTATTTTTTATGTAAAAATCATAAGATCCCGCCTTCCTTATAATCTCTAAGTCTGCCCGGATTTTTTAGGGGCTTTTTTATTTCCTCACCAAGATCATCATTGAAAAACATAGCTTTCGAATGGATTGACGGGATAACTTCTATCTTGTAATCATTAATATATCAATATAATCAAAAAATTTCAATACCCATTAAAACAGCTTAAAATAGCCAACGAAATTTTTGGTACTTTTCAAAATAGCCCAAAATAAATCAAAATTAGCTACCAAATGGATACCAAAATGGATACCAAAATAGGAGTATATGATCATAATCTTAAATAAAAAAGGTGATAGTAAAAACTACCACCTTTTACTTTTTATTGTTAACAACTCAATTGTCTTTTTCTTTCTTTTATCAACTCTTCTAATTGGGATATATCTTCTTCATTTGCCATGTCTCTTATAAAGACCCTTGCTGAGCTTTTATATGTGTTATATCTTTTACGCTCTTTGTTATTTTCATTCCATTTTTTAGAAGCTTTTAATTGTGCATCGCTTGTTTTTGCCATTTTAAATCCCCATCTTTCTTATCTTGTTATTAATATATATAAGCCTGCAATAATTACAGCAAGCTTAGCTATATCAAACAATAAACCTAAAACTTGTTTTTTCATTGTTTTTGTATGGAAGATATGTTAATATCTAACTAAGGAAAGGGGACTAAGCCCCAAACCTTAATTAAAGAATATGAACTTGATGACGGCTATTAATGTACCGATATCAAGCACAAGCTCTGTAAGTTCTCTCACAACTTCACGGAGCTTTTTTATTTTATCTTCCATTTTCTCACCCCTTTCTTTATTTGATAATATCATTATAAACCTAGTTTATATAAATGTCAATACTTTTTTGCAAATTAATTAATCCCAAACAAAAAAGGACGATAGTTTAATCTACCGTCTTTTAAAAATTATTTTAATCTATTTCGAATTCTCTTTCCAAGGCTTCTGTTAAAAGCTTAGAAAAGTTAATGTTGAAGTTTTTTCCCATTTCATTTAAATACTTAGGTATTGTTACATTTTTTCTAACCACCTTTGTTTCAGTATCTTTCATATATTGGTTAAGGTCAAGTCCTACCATTGTAACAAAACTTTTTGATAGGTCGCTATAACCGTCATCTTCCATCTTTACGTCTAATATATTTGTTGGCTTTGGAAATTCTTTGTTTTCAACTACGAAGTCATATAATTTACAGCCTAGAAAATCACTTGCCATCTTCATTCCGTCAGCTTCGTTTTCTCCCATAGTTGCCCCTGTAAAATCAGGAAAAGTTATATTATATCCTCTTCCTTCTTTATTAAAGTAAAAAACAGCAGGATAAGATACGTACATCAATACACCCCCGAATATGTTTGTAATTATACGCATTAATACACACTAAGTCAATAGATTTTCTTTAAATCCTTTTTAATCCCCTTAATCGCCTTATACGTTAACTTTTATCACTTTTCCATGGAATCATACCTATTTAAAATTTAAATCCCTAAATATCCCTTTTATTTAATCGTTTTTAGGGCACTAAAAAAAGAGGTGGCACAAAGACCACCTCAATTCCTAGAGTGATTTAAGAAAAATTTAGTTTTTCTATATTCTACGTTTTTACATTTTATCTTATCCCTTTATCGGATAAGAGCAATTAATAGTTACATTAAAGTTTTTTCTTTACTATGAATTTTTTTCTGTCTTTTAGAAATTCATCTACACTGTCGTTTGCTTTGACGTGGTAGTTGCTATAGCCTGTTAAGCCATATCCTAAAGAGTCTATCTTACCGAGTTTATCACCTCCAACGGCTATTATTGTATCACCTGATTTATTCATTCTGGAATAGTCAAGTAAAAAGCTTGCAGGTGCCATTAAAGCTTTATGAGCTTTAGCAATCTTGTACGCTCTGTCATATTCGCCGTCAAGGTAGGTTACTACAGTGTTTTTAACTGCGTCTTTTTGTTCTTTAGTTAATGAGTTGTCCACTTTTTTCACCTCCTTTGTTTCTTTCTTGTATCCGTTAAGTCCCGCCTTTTTAATTATTGCAGGGTAGTCTACATAGCAATAGTTGCCGTCTACTCCACCTTCCGATGTGTTGGGCATTCCGTTTACTTTCTTTCTGTTTGTAAATTGCCACATTGAATACTGTGTTCCTTCGTATGAACCGTTAACCCAATGAGCTATCCACTTATCATACTTATTAAGTCTGCTATCGTTTAACATGGTGTTAAACCAGGATTTGTTGGCATATATCCCTACATAGTAGCCCTTCTTTTCAAAGTAGCTTAGGAACTTATCTGTTGCGTTGACGGTCTGTGCCTTTGTTTTAAAGTTTGTAGTGCCGTTAAAGCTTTCTACATCATAGTAGATCGGATAGTCGAATTGCTTGCCTTTTAAAAAGCTTTCTGTCACTGCTATTTCACGGTCTAGGTTATAGTTGTATCCTGCTATATATACACCTACTCCAAGCCCTGCATTTTTAGCTCCTTGATAATATGTTTCCGCCTTAGGGTCAAGGTATACTCCGCTTGCCCCGCTGACAGCTCTGATTATTACAAATTTGACTCCGCTTGCTTTTGCCTTTTTAAAGTCGATGTTGCCGTTGTATCTGGATATATCTACTCCGAAATCTGCCATTAGTTACCCTCCTTTTTATCTTTTACTTCTATGTCTATCTCTTCATTCTTTTTGTCTATGCAGACCTTTTTGACATCTTCAAAGTTTATGGTGTCTATCTTTCCCCCTGCCTTTGCCAAGACGTCATAAAGTCCCTTCGGAATGGGTATGCCGAGCTCTGTACAATTTTCAATGATACTCATCCCGTAAGTAACTATAAACGAACCGAGCAGGGCTTTGGCTATAAATGAAAAGCCCATCATCAGTAGGTAGGGTGTGATTAATACACTTAATAGGATTACCAAAACGTGTCTGATTATCCCCTTTGTTCCTATTGTGGAGTTGAATTTTTTGTTTACTATGGCTTTGGAAAAGCCTGTCACTATGTCTAATACTATTGCTAAAAACAAGGCATGAAAGTAAATGCTGTGAGCCATCAAGTCATAAGCCTGTTTTAAGTCTGTTATTTCTATTCGCATTCTTGCCTCCTTTATTTTCCTCTTATGTGGAAGTGGATATTTGCATTTTGGAATACTGTTCCTCCTGATAAATCCAATATTATATATGAGATTTGACTTGTACTGTAACTTGTAACAATTACAATAAGCCCTTTATTAGAGTTATTAATTATTTCAGCATGAACACTTTGTATTTGTCTAAATCCATATGTTGAAATGCTTTGTGTCAGAGTGTTGGAATATGAAATTTTTGATACGAAAAGATTGGATAAAGTACTGTTAATAATTGAATTTATATATACATCCCTAATCCCGTTAGCTGTCTTTGTTTCCTGCAAGGTATCAACCAACAAGCCTGACCCACTTGATGAGCCTGAACTTGTGGGTATATCGGTCTTTAGGGCATAGTTGGAAAGGTCTGTCTTTAAGGCATATGATTCAAGCTGAGTTTTGTCTGCCTTTAGACTTAAGGCGAAATTTAGCTGAGTTGTTGTAGGATAGCTTCTTGACAATTCACTTAAAAAGTCCAGGTCTGTTTTATCTACTTTAAGGTCTAACCCTGTGTTTAATTCGTCTTTAGTAGCAAGATTTGATGTATCTACACTTTCAGGAATTTCAGACTTTAAGGCATATGATTCAAGCTGAGTTTTGTCCGCTTTAAAGCTTAAAGCTTCATTTAAGTCACTTTTATCTGCTTTTAAATCCAATATTCCATTGTATTCGATTATCAGTTCTTCAAAATCGGTTTGACTTGCCTTTAAATCCAATCCTTGGGTAACTTCAGTTTTAGTTGCATAAGCTGAGAGGTCTGCTTCTTCGGGAATATCGGATTTTAGTGCATAGTTTGATAAATCAGGTAGCTCGCCCTTGTCTGCTTTACTTTCCAAATCCACCTTAGTTGCGTATGCGGATAAGTCTTGACTTTCAGGAATATCGGTCTTTAAGGCATAGGCAGACAAATCTTGAACTTCAGGTATTTCCGTCTTTAAAGCATAGTCGTTTAATTGGCTTTTATCCGCTTTATCATTCAATTCAAGTTTTGTAGCATAAGCCGATAAATCTTGACCCTCAGGTATGTCGGTTTTTAAGGCATACTTACTTAAATCAGGGAGTTCGCTTTTGTCTGCTTTGTCGGATAAAGCGTTAACCATTTCGGTTTCAAAGGTATCTAAGGCTGTAGAGTCTAACTTTGTTTCAAGCCCTCCTCTTAATTCCTCTTTGGTTGCAAAGCTTGATGTATCAACTTCCTGTAGGTTTTCTATCTTGGATTTGTTAGCCTCATAAAAAGCCTGCCTTTGATTTTCGGCAGTGACTCTTTCAGACTCGGCAGATGCTCTCAGACTTTCGGCACTAACCCTTGCCTCTTCATTGGCTACCATGTTTTCTTGATTGGCTAATCTTTGTCTTTCGTTTTGTGCTCTTTGAAGTTCGCTGTTAGCCCTTTCTTCCTCAGCTGTATTTCTTAAAGTTTCGCTATTAGCTCTATCAGTTTCAGCAGATACTCTTTCAAGCTCTGCATTAACCCTATCTGTTTCAGCAGATACTCTTAATTGTTCAGCATTTGCCCTTTCAGTTTCAGCACTAACTCTTGAGCTTTCGGCTTGTATTCTTTGCTCTTCGGCACTTACCCTTTCAAGCTCTGCTGTTTCTACAGTGCTTATCTTTGAGTTGATATCGGTAATTGAACTTTGTATACTTGATAAACCGTCATTCATTTGTGCTATAGAGTTTTCCATATCCACCTTTAAAGTAGATATGGATTTTAAATCTTCAAGAAGTTGAGGGTCTATTGATAAGCCACCGTTAGACGGAATGGTACCGTCACTGCCTATAGTGCTGTTGGCTCCTACAAGAGAATTGGCTACTTTGATATCTGCTATTTCAGACTGGATAAGTAGTCTGTCCCCTTCCATAAGTGCCAGCTGCAATTGCAAGATTCCGGGAAAGGCAAGCATTTCGGATGAAAGGGAAACGTCCCATCCATCCTCATTTGCTCTGGCTACTGTGTAATATACTTCATCTTTTTTCTTTAAGTTCTTCCCATATAGTCTAAGCTCCAGGCTGTCATTGGGCTTTAAGATTTCACCGTCTGATATTATGCTTACGCTGAAACCTCTTGTCCCCAAGTCCCCCTGGACGGTTTTTAATTTGTCCAGGTAGGGTTGCTTGAAGTCAAAGACAATATCTTTAAATCCTAATTTTTCAATTGACAATCAAACCACCTCCCGTGGTAAATTCTTATTTACTCAACAGGTGAATAGATATCAACTAAGCCGTTAGGTAGGACTTTACCTTGATATGGTGCGTTTACATGGTCTATTAAGTCTGATCTTCCATAGTAGATTAGCCATAAGTCTGTAGCATATTGCATTATTTGATATTGTTTAACTCTGAAAGCTGATACATAGAAGTTTTTAACGTTTTGGTATTTGATGATTAATAGTGCTAAATATTGTCCCATTATTCTGCCCCCTCAGTGTTTGTAGTATCTGTAGGTGTTTCACTACCGTCTGTCGGTACTTCACTACCTTCTACAGGTGTTTCTGTATCTGTAGGTAGTTCGCTACTTTCACCGCTGCCGTCTGCAGGTAAATCCGCTCCGTCTGTAGCTACCTTAGTTTCAGGCTCTACTTCAGTATCTGTAGGTAGTTCAGTATCTGTAGGCAGTTCTATATCAGGCGGTAATTCTATCCCGTCCAATGGAGGTAGGTCACCACTTCCCATAGGTGGTAGGACTACCTCTTCAACTGTAGGTAAATCTTCTACAGGTGTTTCATCTGAACCCATCATAGAAATGTTCATAAATTCTACAGTGTTCTTTAGGATTTCAAATTCGTCTTCCTTTGTTAAGAATGTTTCTACAAACTTTTCAAGATCCTTGATTATCCCCAAGTTTTCATTCTTTAAGGTTGTTTCTACTATATCCCCGTTGTCTTTTTCACCATAGACTAAAAAGTCGAATATGGCTTTACCGTCATTGTCAACCCCTCTGAATGTTCTGGTTAATGTTACTCTTTGCATTATTCTTCCTCACTTTCTTTTGTATTTATAATAAAAAAACGTTCAAGTAAATCAATGTCAGCCATTGATAACTTAAGCGTTTTTAAATCATCTCTATTAAATTAAACTTCTCCTCTTACATAGATGCCCGGGTTTATCCTTGTTACGCTTGTTGAACCCAGCATATCTACAAATCTGAATTTGATAGACGTAGTATCTACACCGGTTGTAACTACCGCTGTACCTGCATTTGATGAACCCATTAAAAAAACCGTCCCTATATGAACGGCTTTAAAATTATATTTACTTAAATCAAGAGAATAGATATTTGTATAAGTCTGACCATAAGAGACCTTATTGGCATAGCTTATATTATTCATTTCAGAAATCTTTAAAAAAAGCTCCCTTATGGCTGTTCCGTCAGTGGCTTGAATATCTCTTTGTTCCATGGTCTCGGCGGTTATAATTCCCATCTTGCTATTTTTGTAGTAATAGTTATTTTGAGTATATATGTTTGGTGCCTCAATATAACCTTTACTCAAAATTTTTCCATCGGAGTTTATCCCGGTCGCATTCACAATACCACCGTTTGTATAATTTGCGTTCATAGTCCCGCATTTTATATCCCCGCATTTTATATCCCCGTCTGTAAATACCGAGTTACTTCCCTCAATTTCAGGCATTTTACCTATCCCTATATTGTTGTTATCCTTGTCTATAACAATCCCTATTACATCTTGGGCTACTCTTTGTATAGCTACATAAGTGTTAAACTTATCCTTTACAGTTACCCTTATATCGTAAGCTGTGTAGGGATCATAAGTTGATCCTAAGTCTATAGTTTGATCATAATTACTTATGCTTACATTAGCAATATGCTTTTGTGTATAGGTTGTTTCTGTAGTAGCCTTTACTTCTACCGTTAAGGTCATTACGTTATTGTCATAAGTAGTGCTTGATACAGTGTGATAAGCACTTACATCTATACTTATCCCCTTACCCAGTCTGGTAACGGAATCTATACTCGCACCGGGAACTTTATATTCTTTGAAAGTTACGGTTTTTGTATAAGTTGAACTTTTTGTCCCGTTATTGTCTATAACTATAACTTCAAATGTTACACTACCCGATGATCTTATCTTCCCTATATCGATTTTGTTTGATGATGTTATATGCCTATATCCGTCAACTATTACTTCATAGGTCTTTATCCCGACATCACTGCTTGCGTTTACAGTTACTTCTATCTCACTTAAATTTTGAACTGTTGCGCTACCGAATATATTTGAAATTCCTATGTTTGTATTAACGATAGATATACTCGATACAGTCGGCTTTGACAGACTTGTAGGAGTTATTGAAATAGTTTGCGATGCGGATTGACCGTCCGAACTTGTAAGCCTGAAAGTAAGTGGTTGAGGATCATAACCTGTAAACTTCGCATTAAAGCTTGTGGGGATAGTGTAATAAAAAATCTTTGACCCTGTAACAGACCCTATCGTTTCGCTGTAATCCTTAAATACTGCTACCAGTGTTCCCGGAGTATTTGCCGGATTGTCGATAGCTACATTTACAATATCGCCTACAGTAGCCTCATTCCTCTGATATCCCGAATCGTCCAACACCCTTACAGCAAACTTCCTACTTATTGTAGGTAGAGTCATAGTAGAGCTTAGCGAACACATTCCAAGGTGAGTCGATGCAGTAGCCGAAAAGCTTATCCGCTTTGTCCCGTCGCTGTTGTGATTTACTGTAAATTCACCTGTTTTAAAAGTGTAGGACTCACCTACTGCGAAGTCATAAGTAGTAGATATATTAACTATGCTTTTACCGTCTACTGTCAGTGTTACAGGTCTGTTGGTTCCTGAAGTATAGTGACCCCCGTTAACCGATTGAAGATATATCCTATATGAAATTGTCGAAGTATTAGCCGACTGTGACTGTGATTTTACATTTAAATCAACCTTAAAGTCGGCATATAGACTGTAAGGTGTACTCCCTGTGTACGTTGCCATCTTATACCCCCCTGATTATCGTATATTTTCTTCCGTCTTTGTCCAGCTTTTCAGCTATATGGTATCCGAATTCAAAAACCCCGCTTACTTCAAGGTTCGGTACATCAACCCTTGAGTTAGAGAAAGTCGCTACCACATTTCCCCCGTCGATAAATTCCATCTTGTCATTAGTAAGGTTCAACTTTACAGGATTATCTTGTTTTCCTATTAAAACCCCTTCTTCACCGAACTTAAGATAAGTGTTTATAGCCTTTACAGTGAGTAAACCGTTACCCACTTTTTCATCAATCGCATCAAACCTATCCTCTAAGTCCAAAGCGTCTGTTTTTATACCTTCCGCTAACTTATCGACATAGGCTTTTTGCTCATTTAAAGCTTGATTAAAAGTCTGCAAGTCTACAGGGTCGGATATTGAATTCAGCAAAACTTCTATATCTTGTTGTCTTTCTTCAAGCTTGGAAATTGAATCACTGCTCGCCTTACCGTCAAGCCCGTTACGCACATCGTCAAAGGCTGCGTTTATTGCTGTCATATCGGCACCTTCGCCCGGGTCTCCCTTATCACCCTTATCACCCTTGACTAATTGCCAAGTGTACTTGGTCGGGTTGGTGCTGTCAGCCTCTGTAAAGTCGGTATATGTTCCGAAGTAACTTCTGTTTGTAGCGTAAGTTGTAGAAAATCCGGTTGTACCTGTAGAGTTATTAGCCCAGGCTGTGTGGAAATACGGTGTCTTACCGTCTGCTCCCGGTGTTCCCGGTATCCCGTTTGAGCCGTCCTTTCCCATCTTACTGACAGAATATCCTGTTTCAGTAGTACCATCGGTGTAAGACCAAACAATCTTAGTCCAAAGGTAATAGTTAGGATCTACAGTAGGTACAGTA
The DNA here is from genome assembly GCA_034180305.1 of Finegoldia sp. GTDB lineage: Bacteria > Bacillota > Clostridia > Tissierellales > Peptoniphilaceae > Finegoldia. Next base: position 14,939 of record JAXFOR010000005.1, on the reverse strand, counting down.
GTTGCCCAGCCTGTTGACGGTGCTGTTGTTCCGCTTGTAGACTTGGCATAGGTTATCGTTGTGGTTTTTATCCCTACCCCGTCTTTTCCCGGAATACCGTCTGCCCCTGTATTACCGTCTTTGGCTATATAGGTCTTGGTATAGCCTGTTTCAGATGTATTATCAGAATAAGTCCACACTGTCTTAGTCCAAAAGTATCTCCCCTTTACAAGAGTAGGGACATTTGTATACCAGGAAGTAGGTTGAGTTGTTTCTGAACTTGATAGGCCGTAAGTTATTGTTGTAGCCTTTATCCCTACTCCGTCTTTACCTGCTATACCGTCTGTTCCATCTTCGCCGACATATTTTGACCACTTGTAGGCTGTATAGCTTGTCGGGTCAGCCTGTGTATTTGTAATACACATTCCTATATACTTCTTGCTTGCATTAAAGCTTGTAGTAAAGCCTTGACTTCCGTCAGCAGAGTCAGCATAAGCGAAGTGGATATACTGACTTGCTCCGTCTGCTCCGTCTTTACCCGGCAAACCGTCTGCTCCGTCTTTACCCGGTAATCCTTGGTCACCCTTTAAAGCGTCCCTGATTTCAGGATCTGTCAATATATCGTGTTTATCAATCACCTTTTCCCAGTGATCACCATACCAGATTAAACGGCTCTTTTCGTCCGATGATTGCCAGATATCCCCCCAAGATAAAATAGAGTGGTCGGGCTCTTCCGCTTGCTTGTAGATCCCGATGGTCAAATCCTTGATAGTTATAGATCCTGTAGATACAACTGTCCCGTCTATTACAGCCGAACATACAAAGTCTGCCTGCATATCGACATCACCTGAGTTTATAAGGATATTACTTCCCTTGGTTTCCTTATGGTTTTCATTCCAGCTTTCATCGCTGATTATAACCTTATCCGGATAAGTCGATATCCTTTCCCAAGTAAAGTAGTCTACTACCGAGCTTTGACTTATTCCCATTCTTGTAAGATTTGCCTGTAACTCGGTCTCTATCAGCCCGTCCTTAAACAAAGTCCCGTTTGATGAAATTATTGTCATTTCATAAGGGATATTGTCCCACTTAAATTCATCTCTGCTAGCTTTCTTTTCAAGCTCTTCAAGTCTTTTAGCTATTCCCGATTTTTCTTCTTTAAAGTTGGTAAATACAGCCTTATTTTCATTTGAATTAGTTAAAGATCTTGTAAGGTCTACAAGTCTTGCCGATAAGTACAAGGCAGGCTTGAAATTATGGTCAATTATTCTTACAGTGTCCCCTATTTCCAAATCCTCAGGTAAAAGATAAACAGGCACATCGTACTTTATCTTCGGTGTGTTATTATTCTGTAAAAACCTTAGACCCTCATCATAGAGAGTCTTTGCACTTGTAGCCTCACTGTTATAAATCCTTGTATAGTACTTTGCCTTTTCATTAAACCTTGTCCACTCTTCGGCTGCCTGCCTGTCGCAGATTAAACCGTCATCTGTAACATAAAATCTGCCGTCATCTTTTTTAAATCCTACAAGGTTGGTCGCCATTTCAACCTCTCTTGTAGTCACTTTTTCTATGTACTTAGTTTGGGTATTTGTTCCTGTCCCGGGCTTGGTAAACTTTTCAGACCCTTTCATGATTCCCGCTATCTGGCTAGCCCAAGTGGAATCTGTAGCATAGTTATGACCGTTACCTGAAGGATCGTGTAACATCTTGTAAAGGGTAGTCTGCCCATTCTTATAATAGTGTTCCCTTATCCAGACAGCCCCGTTGATAATTCCTGAACGTAAAGAAGAGTTGGAGCTCTTACTTGCATTGTCGGGATTTGAGTCATAGGCATTGATACCGAAGTAATTGTGATACTCTCTTGCTATCCTCGAAGTACCCCAGCCACTTTCCAAGGCTGCGTGAGCGACTATATACCTACAGTCAAGCCCTGATTGCTTTTGTGCCTCAATAAACACGTCACCGTGACCGTTAAAGGGACTTGACGGACTCTTAGCCCTTATCCAGTTGTTAAGCTGATCAGCAGTTATCCCCTGCAGACAAATTCCAAGATTGTGATTTTCTATATTTGTATCTGTCCAGTATTTGCCGGTAGTTGAACTTGTAGAAGTTGATGTTGACCCGCCGTCTTGTACATCGTTAAAACGATAAAACCTTACATTTTCACCTGTCCAATTTTGCAAAGGAGTAGTTACTACCCCGTTGTAGTTAGACCCATATAGGGTACAATGGATAATTGTATTAGAGTCCAGGATCGCCCCTGTGTGTCCCTCTCCGTTGTGTCTGGATACAAATATATCTCCGTATCTGATTTCACTTTGATTGATTTGGTGGAAATATTTTCCGCTGTTACCCCAATCCCAAAGTGTTCCTGTTGTAGCAAGCTCTTCACTCTTGGGAATAAAGCCTGCAAACTTCGCAGCAGTTACCACAGCAGATGAACAATCATACCAGTAGTCGTTTAATCCTCTCTTAGCCTGAGAGTACTTGGTCTTACCCTCTCTGGATTTAAACCAATTGATAAAGTTATCTATTTGCTTATTTTCTTCCTGAGTAGTTGAACTTGTTCCGCCTGTTTCCTTTACTACCTCTTCTACCAGTTTTTTCTCCCGGATCTGTTCCTTATGAGGTTTACCTATAGGTCTAACAGCTGTACAAAGGTCGGTTATAGATATATCCCTCTTGATATTCTTAACCTCTCTACCGACTTCAAGTCTTATCCCTGTATCCTTACCACGATTAACCCTGTAGTTGATAAGTTTTCTTTCTATAAAGTTTCCTCTAAGTTCTACATCGTAGCTTATTTCGCAGTCGAACCTTCCCGCTATTTGAGCAAGTCTTTTTGTCTTTGTGGTAGTATCTTCATACTTTAAAGTTCTTGTCCTGGATTTTCCCAGTTCATTTATTCCTATTTCCCAGTCGGAATCTTCACCTAAGACCATTTGAGTATATTCTGCTATGGTCATTTCTTTTCCGTCCATCTCGGCTATATCTTCATTTAAAAGGTCAAGCCCGCAGTCTTCGGCAATTATGCTTTTATACTCATCTGTTTCCGACACTTCCGTTATTTCAAGCAAGACAGGCTTTTTCTTATAGCCTACAGCTACTACAAAAACACCGACATTGATAAGTTCAACGTCGTCTTTGTTTTTTAAAATAGTAGCCTCCAGCATACAAGTACCTGTATCTATACTTTCATTAAAAGTATCCGATTCAATCTTTAAAGAGTCGGGAAATTCATTGTTAGCAGTTGTAAGCGTATTTAATTTTCTGTCCGTAAAAATAAACATTACCTGTAAACCTCCCTGAAACCTACATATACATCAACAAAAGATCCTTTGTCGCCTTCAGTTGTAATCAATACTTCCTCTTTGCCCGGACTTATAGCCACAGGCTTTGACCCGTAGGCTATAGGAGTCAGTTCCTTTTCACCGTTGACAAAGGCATTACCTGTCTTCATGTTGATTTGTATATGATCACCTGTTGAGTACATAAACCTTGGAGCCTGGATATTTCGCTTTTCAGTTTCGCCGGAGCTGCCCGATGAGCTTGTATAGACTACATCGGCATTATATCCCGTAAACTTGATATTTAAAGGATATCCTCTTTCGATAAACTTCTTGCCCTTAGGCTTGGTACACATAATAACCACCCTGTCGGCCTTCATGTCTTTTGTCTCATTATCTGTCAGCTTTATTCCGTAGGTTCTCTTGTCCCATTCGTTATACATAGTAAAGCTACAATCCCCATCTCTCTTTTTAATGGACATAGTACCTGTAAAGTTCGCCTTTATCCTGCCCATCTCCCTTGTACCTGTAAGGTTGTTGGTATAACAGACAAAGTCGACCTCGGCATCCCCTCTTACAGTCTCAGCTCTGACACCTGCTATTATCTGATTGTCTGCCGTGATAACTACAAGAGACATTGATCCGTACTCATTGAGATTTGCTTTGTAGGTTACCTTGTAATTTACATCGAAGTCCGACTCATTCTTATTTACACTCTTATACAAGGCCAAGCTCGTATAGCTTGAACCGTCTGTGGGATCTGTAAAGATAGGATAAATCCCCTTCATATTCTTTTCCAGTCCTACTATATCCTGTTCCAATATCCAGCCCAAATAGCCTTCATCGTCTAAGATCCTGTAAGCCTTCTTTGACCTTGACTGATTAACTTCCTTGATTTTGTCGAACTTGAAAGTCTTGCCCTTTACCCAGTCGGCAATCTTTTCACCTGTCTGCCAATACTTAGCCCCTTGACCTACAGTAACGGTAGTTGTGTTGTTAGGTAGCTGAGTCGTAGTAATATTTGATACAGACCCGTTGAAGTCACTTCCCGGATATAGGAAAGACTGCTTGATCACAGCCCAGCCTTGAGAAGTTTGGATATCCTCATTCAAGATTGTCGCAGTTCCTTTTGTCTTATATAAAGATGAGGCCTGAGCCGCCTCAATTGTAACTTCTTTTAGAGGTGCATTTTCCATAGCGTCCCCGAATTGATAAGATCCCCATTGATTGGCTAAACCTATCATAGTTATGTTGCCGTGAACTCTAAAATCAAAGACGGGATATGCAAAATCTGTCCCATGATTTTCAACAGTAATACTTGTCACATTATAAAAATATAAATCTTTCATATTTTTGGAATATCCGACTCCATCAGGCACTATAAAAGTAATAGTCCCCTTAACGTAGTTGTGATTTTCATTAAAGGTGATTTGTCCGTCCACCTTGGCCTGGTAGATTATATCGGGTTCATCGTAAAAGAAAAGCGTTTCAGGCTCTCTCGTATATAGGAGAGTTGATAAAACCCTTCTTACTGTATTTATCTCCTTTTGATTTCCCACAAAAGAAAAAGAGACCTTGATATACATAGGCTCCCTTCTTGAGCTGATAAAATATGCTCCGTTATCGATGAGCTTTTCTTTAGTTGTATTCTTAACACTCGGAAAAACGGGGCGTTCCGCTTTTTCCACTATTAAAAGATCCCTAAAGTCTGTCCCGTTGAAAAAAAACATTAAACCCCTCCGTTTCTTCTATTTCTAAATTTTGTTTCCTTTTCCATAAATTCCTGATCATACTTGTATGTAAGCCTTGATATTTCCCGTCCGTCCATCTCATTTACAAGATTTATATAAATAGGATTATCGCTTGGACTTTCAGAAACTGATGGAATATAAGCTCCTGCATAGGCAAGATTGTTTACCTTAGGATTTAAGGCGATCTCGCTTTCTATAGCATTCGCACCGAAACCTCTTGCTATTTCATCATTCATTGAATTTACCAGAGACTTAACCCCGTTAAATCCGTCTTGTAACCCCTGATATAAACCTTCCATCATTGCATTACCTGCAGGAATCAAAAGCTTTCTATCGTAGGATATAGGCCCTTTGTGTTCGGCTATCCATTCGGCAATCCAACTGATAAAATCCTTTACACTTTCAAAGGCTGCCTTTAAACCGTCCAGGAAGGAATCAATGATTGCTCTACCTGCACTTGCTAAATTTATATTTCTTAAGCCGTCGAATATCCTCTTTATGTTATCTATAACACCTTGAATTTTAGACTTTGCGTTTGAAATGGTAGATACAATATTGCCCCATACCTCTTTCATCTTGGAGAATAGGCCTTGACCGTTTGATTTTAAATTGTTGAAGAATGTTTTTATAGACTCTATCTTAGATCCTATATTAGATCCTGCATTTGATATTGCAGTCTTGATTCCATTCCAAGCCGTACTTAAAGCATTCTTTAAGCTTGTACCCTTGCTTGACAGAGTTGTAAAGTGTTCCTTTATTACGTTTATTGCTCCGCTTATTCCGTCTTTGACTGTCATAATAGTATTTTTCATATTATTCCAGCCGTTAACTATTATGTCTTTTAGGTTTGTACCTGCAGTACCGAGATTTACGAATAAGCCTATGGCTACCCCTACCCACTCGGCAACTAAGGATAAGACGGGTTGGAAAAATGAAAAAGCATTTAGCACTGCGTCAATAATAGGTGTTAAAAACTCTATTGCTATTCTCAGCAAGTCAAAAGTTGCACTTACTCCTATAAGCACTCCCTTAAATACTCCACCTAAAAATGAGCTGAGTATTTGAAATATTGGACTTAAATGTTCGGCTATAATAGCTACCAAAGGTTGAATAGCATTCCAAAGATTGGTAAAAGCTTGAACCACTCCCTCTATTGCAGGACCTGCTATGTCTATAAAAACACCGAAACCGTCACTTAAAGCAGGTAGGATATTGTCAAGCAAGGCTTTTATTCCTGAAAAATCCAGTTTACTTAAAGCGTCACTGATAAAACCGACAGCCTCACTTACCTTCCCCTTTAAATCGTCAAAGATAGGCTTGATATCTTCAAACATTCCCTTAAGTCCGTCGATAACAGGCCCCATATTTTCGGGCAACTTGCTCTTTAAGTCCTCAAGATTGATAGACTCGGATAACATCGTTCCGATTTCATTCCCGCATTGGGTAATAAAGGTCACCAGAGCTGACGGCAACTGTAAGATGATGTTTCCTATCATCGGAAACAAATTGCCTATCAGAAAATTAGGAATGGTCGTTGCCAAAGCTTGAATAGAAGGTCCTAAATCCATACCCAAAGCCAAAGCACCGGCAAAGTCTTGGGCTGCTGCCTTCATAGATGCAAAAGATCCTTGTAGGGTAGTCTCCGCCTCTTTAGCAGATGTTCCTGTAAGATGTAAATTATCTTGAATAACGTGGATAGCCTCATAAACATCTGAAAGATTGTTTATATCATACTTGACTCCCGTTATCTTTTCGGCATCGGCTAAAAGCCTTTCCATTTCACTTTTTGTTCCTGAATATCCCAGCTTAAGGTTATCCAGTAATTGATACTGTCCCCTTGCAAAAGATTGGTAAGCCATCTGTACGCTTTCCATATCAGTCCCGAAGGCATTTACATTGTCTGCCATATCTCGCATAGCCATATCAGCTACGCTCGCTGCCTTTGAAGTGTCTCCCCCCAGGGAGTTTATAAGACTTGCTGAAAAGCTTGTAACATTTTGCATATACTCATTAGCAGATATACCTACAGTCTTATAGGCATTTTTTGCGTTATTCGTTACCTGATCGAAGGCATTTCCGAATAACTTTTTAATACCACCCAATGACTGTTCCAGCTCTCCACCTGCAGTTATACTTTGTGATATAAGCTTACCTATCCCCAGGGCTACAACTGCCTTTTTTACAGTTGATACTATCCCCGACCCTATAAGAGACCCGCTTGACTTGCCCGCACTTACGGACTCCCCGTTAAGGACACTGCTTATAGAACCGGATATCCCCTTAGCTGATGGCACTATCTGAACATAAGCCTTACCTAAATCACCAGCCATCATTTACCCCCTTTCTTTTCTAAGAATTTCTCTCTTTCTTTCATAAAATCGTCTTTGGAATTAAAAGCCTTGTAGTTATCCTCTTCCAGACTTTCCAAAATCAAACTAGGTCTGTTAACCCCGTTGATTGCGTCTTTTGTTTTTGAATACAAAATAAGACTAAGCCTATCATTAATACCTGCTAAAAGCATATTACTTACAGATAGGTTAGTCTTAGTCTGTCTTCGGTATATTCTGCTGTCCTCTCTTAATCCTCTAACTAAGATAGAAAGAAAAGTTATAGGGATTTGTGAATAATCATAGATATGGTAGTACTCTGCCAAATCGCAAATCATTTCATATCTATAATTTTTAAAAATATAGGCAAGGTAAACTAGTTTTTTATTTCTTCAGCCTTGAAAATATCTTCTATTTCCCTTTCCATCTTGTCCATATCGACTATCCCTTCGTCATCTTTTAAATGGTCGATCAGCTTTTCTTTTTGCTTACTTCCCAAAAGTAATTCCAAGACCTTGGTAATTGCCAAGGGATCTTCTTCAAGCTTTGATATAGTTTCCAAAAGAATATAGTTGTTAAGCCTTTTGTTTTCTATCTTGTATTTAAAGCCACTTGAAGTAGCTCCTTGTATATAATCCTTATTCACCTAGACCTCCTGCAGGCTTTGAAATGTATTCAAAGTGCGTATTTGATTCATTACCGTCGTTGTAAGCTAGGGCAGATACTGTAACCTCATAGCCTACAGCATCGGAATTTGTATATTCGACCTCTGAAGTTTCCCCGATAATTCCCCTCGGAATTACAATTCTTTTTAAAACTCCCTCAGTCATGATCATGTCAATTACAATAGCGTTTATCTTAGGTTGGCTTGCATTTGCTTTTACTGTTATTCCTGTTTCAAGCGTTCCCGAAACATTGTCAGACCCATAGATAAACTTAAGCACGTCTACATTTAAAATCTCTACCAGCTTAAAAGTAAAGTTATCGGGCTTTTCTGTTTGGACAGTAAGGATAGTTTCCCCTCCCCAGTCCTTTATGGTTTCAGCCTTAGCGTTGTTTTCATTTGTCAATCCGTCTTCAGAAACAAAACCCAAGCCCTTAAAAGCAGTGTCGAGTTCTTCAGATGCACTTGTAGGTAATTTACTTCCTTCAGGTGCTACCCATATACCACCCTTAATACTTGGTTTAGATGCACTTACATTTTTAGTATCAGGCATTTTATCAACTCCTTTTTAATAATGCGTAATATCATATACAGCTTGATATCTATATTTCTTTGTTGTAGTATCTGTGAAATTATAGTCCGAGTCCAAAACTACGGAGGCTATATTTCCGTCTTCTATTAACTTTTCCATGGCAGCCTTCACCCTGTAGTTAAGCTTAGCTGCCTTGTACATAGTATCGGCATAGGATTGGATAGCAAAGCTTGAGTGATCTATGTAGTTTGTCCTACTTGATCCCACCTTTTCGACAATCACAAATTGACCTGCTTGACTAAATCCCATTTCAAAACCGACTTCTACCTTCAGTTCCCTTTCCAAATGCTCTTTTATAATAAGCTCTATCATCATTTGCTACCCTTTAAAGCTTTTAACAATGTATTATGTTTGAGATTTGAATAATAAGCGTGGGGAGTGTCGGGATAAACTTTGATATTTGCCCTGGTCTTGCCCTGCCTTTGGATCTTCGCATAGCCTTCCCCTGCAGTGCTTAGGACATTACTTGCGTAAGTGTCCAAGACACCCATCATCTGATCACTCTTCATCAAATCCCTTACACCCTCACGATTTAATACAAACTTAAAACTACTCAATTCTTTCTACCTTAACCTTTGCGTTCCAATCTAAGGGAATTAAAGATTCTATCCCTCTTGTAGGCTCTCCTACCATCTTGTATTTCTCGCCGAAGACTTCCACCTTAGTTCCGTTTTTAAAAAAACCGCTCTCTATGTAGTCGTCATACTCCTTGGGTAAGGCGAGCTGGTAAACAATCTTTCTACCTGTCAGATTAAGTTCATTTATCATATCTTCACTTGAAACAGGAGAGACCAGGACGTTTTCAAACTCCAGCACCTGCTCATAAGTTTCAGGCATTCCGAACTCGTCCTTTTGCCCTGTCGGTACGTCCGATATGACCTTGATATCAATTCCTTTTAAAAAGCTAGTCATAGAAGTTTATCACCCCGTACCTCTGCCTTCTTAAACCGAGCTTGGCAAGTTCATCTCTCTTGATGAAAATCCCTCCGCCCGGTGAAAGGTAAGTCCCTTGGACAGTGTATCCCAGGGCTGATTGTGAAAACTGAGTCATCGGCTCACTGTCAGTCGAAGTCATCAGAGCTCTTCCTACAATATCGGCTACCACTGAGTCTAAAACACTTTTATAGCTTTCGTCTCGGCTCATCAGGTCTAAGTCTTTTCCAAGCTCTCTTGCCTTTTGCCTAAGGGTATCCGATACTACTACAAGCAAGGCCTCGGCCTTTTCGTTTTCCTCATAGCCTAAGGGGCGAAATAAGGTCTCCAGCCTTTCTACATCTATAAAAGCCCTACTTTCCATAAAATCACCTAGCTAAGAGCGTCCAATATGTGTTTGATTAGAACGGCCTTTGTATCGTCTTTCTTGTAGTCGATCATGTTTTCATCAAGGATATCCTTTAAGTCGGCATTTGTCATTTCTTCCAAGTCTTTCTTGTAATAGCTTTTGCTCTTAGGTTCTTCGATAACTTCATCGACTACTTCTTCTACTACTTCTTCCTTTTTCTCAACCGTCTTTTCTTCTACTTGGTCTTTTCTTATCCAATTTTCCCCGTAAATAAGAGAGGAGCAGTCAATTTCTGCTCCTGTCTTTGTATTTACATAAATCATCTTATGCTCCTTCGCCGTCTTTGATTATAGCGAATGAGTTTTCGTCTATAATTCCCCAACCGATGTAAGTTTCAGCTCTTAGTAGGACTTGGTTATAACCTTTAAGGTCTTGACCTGTATTATCAGGATCCCCGTATTCGATAACTTCTAATGGTATTTGCTTAGCAAAGCCCCACTTGAAATTATTCCTGAAATCACCGATATAAGCCTTTACATTGCTGTTGTCGGATACTGTTTCATTTACATCAAGAATAGCCCCACCTAAGGCATTAGGGTATGCTCCGAGCCTGAATTCCGGATATTGTCTGATACCGTTAACCTTGATCTTGCTCATGGCTTGACTTGCCACAGGTGCCAGGGCAATCCCTGATACTGTTTCCTGATTAGCTTGGATCATAGCCATAGCGTCATCGATATTGTCATCGAATGTAGCAGCGTCATAAGTTACAACTTGCTTTACTTGCTTATCCAGGCAGTTATCCCCGATTATAGTTGATGCTGTGTTATCTCTGGGATTTACTCCGTGAAATACCATTAAGTCGATAGCACGGGCAAGCTTTCTTGAATAACCGTCGTTAAATTCTTTCATGATATTAAATCTGTATTCATTTGTAGAATACATGAACTCATCTGAAAATCTTGCAGAGTATTCAAGTTTTAACGGGATCATCTTTTTACTTGTGATATTAACCCCACCGACTGCCTTCTTTTGATTTTCGCCTACTATATTTACTTCCTTATCAAATGAAAAGATAAATATTTCGTTACCGTTGAAAGCTATAGGACTTTGACCCGAAAGCTTAGCTACACTTGATTTTCCCTTAACCTTATTAATTAAATCATCTACTACTACATTACTGAATAATTCTCCTCTTCCTAATGGACTTGGCATATATCATCACTCCTTATCAAAATTTTTAGCCATTTCAAAAAATGCCTTATCCAACTCATTCTTACCTGTATCAGGTTCGTTGTCGGGTGAAGGCATTTCAACTTGGGATTTTTTAAGAATCTTGGATAAACTTCTGGCATCGGCAGTTATTTCTTCCTCATTAGTCCCCTTTAATCTTGAGATAAGCTCATAAGGTACTCCGTTTTTAAGACCTATATTAAGCTTTGTTTTCTCAGTTTCATAATCCGAGATCTTCTTCTTTAAGCCCTCTATATCCTTGTCATAACTTGTAGCCTTAGTCTTTGAATCTTCAAGTAGAGCGTTAAGGTTGTTAATCTGCTCTTCTAAGTCTGCCTTGGTTTTCTTCAAATCTTCATAATCGCTGTACTTTGCCCTTTCACGGCTTAGTCTTTCCTTGATTATTTGATCTAATTCTTCTTGACTTGTAATTTCTTTAAAATCTCCCATTATTTTCTCCTTTCCCATTTTCCCGTGGTACGGTTAATTTATGTAAAAATAGCAAGCTATCTTTAACCTAATAAAAAACTCTTTGCTTTGTCTTTTCCTTTGCCCTCATAACTCCCCAGTGAGCCAGGATTGCAGAGTCCATCAAAGCTATATCATAGTCATCATATTGTGAATTAAAGCCGAAACCTCCACTTGTGCCTATGTTTCTTTTAATACAATTGGTCACTACCTGGCTAAGCGATGCTTGGCCTGAGTGTCTTATAGTTTCTTCGTCTATCCCTCTTTTAAAAAGAGCGTTTGCGTCTATAATCTGATTTACAGTCGGTAAGGTCGGCTTTATATTTATATGAGTTTTTTTCATTTCGTCGGCTAAGATCCTTTGACCGTTAGCCCCGTCTATTGTGACCGACCCTATGTCGGCCTTCCTTAAAAAGTCCAGTATCCACTTATCGCCCTGCCTTATAGGTCTACAATCTATACACTCTACAAACACCTTGCCTGTAAGAGTCTTTACAGCTATAGCAAGGGAAACATTGACTCCGTCCTTGCCGTACTTGATCCCGGCATGAAGTTTGCCTGTAAGCTTAGGAAGTCTTGATACTCTCAGATTGTCCCACTGTTCGAAACTTATCTCGGACTTTTGGTTATACTCTATCCAATAACCCAGCCTTTGGATATTAAAATCCAGGTCATCGCCTGTTATTTCATCTTCTACAGCCCTTTCAGTAAACAAAGTACCCAGCGAGGGATTAGTTTGATACCAGGCCTCCTTGTCCTTGGGGTCAGTCTGCTCATAGACAGCCCATTCAGCCCAACCTGAGTTTGCCTTTTGATTTTGCAAGACGTCTTTCCTGTAGTTGGTAAAGACAGTCCCTGCAGATATAGCTGTAGGAGGTGTTCCCATAAACAGGGTCTGTGGATTTTTGGACGCTGTTACAACGTACTTCAAGGCTGTTTCCTGGTCTGTAGTATATTCCTGTGCCTCATCGATTATTAAAAGGTCAAAACCTTCCCCAAGTCCACCTGTGGTAGTCCTGGTCTTAAAATCTATACAACCCCCACCGTCAATACTTATCTTTTCACTTCCCTTAGCCTTAAGTGATGAGTATTCCACATACATGGTGTCAAGCATTCCTACGATCTTTTCCCAGATGGAATGTGATGTACTTGTCCTGTGGGCTGTATAAAGCATCTTTAAATTGCCCTCTAAAAGTCCCCACAAAACAACCATAATGGCAACCTCACTTTTACCGTTACGACGGGACACTGCCCAGCCGTACTTTGAGTGAGTCCATAGACCGTCATCATTTACGGCCATCACGTTTTTTAGTAAATCCCTTTGCCATTCCTGGACACTCCTACCTGTTTTCTCGTATATCTCAACAGCCTTTTCGTATAGGCTCTCGGTGTATTTAAGATTTACCGATTGAGTGGGGGTCTGATTTCCTTTTCGCTTTTCCGTGACAAATCACCCCCCTCAATCAATAAACCCACGGTAGGAAGACAGTTTAAAGACATATCCGGGTCTTGTACTATATTTCAACTATGTCTAAATAAAAAGTGTTATATCCTTAACTTCCTTTAAAAACTTCTTAGCCTTTTCCAAGGTTGAATTTTCGCAAAGGTATTCAATTCCCTTAGGTGTTATCTCACAATCACGAAGTTTATATTTCAGATAATTATCATCAGCTACCCTTACATTGTTTAAACCTGTTATATATCCGCTTTCAACCATATCGGCAACAATATATGTCCAATATTTTCGGTTTATGTCAAACAAAACCCCGTCATACATAAGATACTCCGGCTCTATAGGTTCACCGCTTTTTAACTTCGTATATAGATAAGCCAATATCTTATAAACTATTACAAAATAGTCATCTTTTGCCATAATTCCTCCCACTAAAAAAGCACTGCCTATCTTAGACAATGCTTTTATTTTGATATTCTATTCAACTAAAAAAGCACATAACCATAAGGAAATGTGCCTTTTTAGGGATTTAATATAACATATAATGATTTAAAGGATGGGCGGCGTATCCATCATTTCAGGTACCCTTCTAAAAGGGTGTGCAGAGAGCCTTTTCTACTTCAATAAATCATTATATTTTGTACCTTAATCATATAATTAAGTATGTCATTTGTCAAGTTCAAGTTTTTTTAATCTTCCTGATTTTAACATTTTCTTTAATTTAGAATCTGTTATTTCATAAAAAGAAGCCACATAAAAATAAGATTTTTTTAAATCAAGCTTTACTGCTACAAGTAAATTTTTATCTAATATCTTTACACATTCAAACGAGGTTTTTCCCTCATTTGGATTTCTGCCGATATAATCAGGATTATTAACAATATCTTCAATTTTATCGAAATATTTCAATACGCTGTAATGTTTGTGTTTTATTAAATGTTTCTTTAAACCTTTAGATATAAATAGTTCTTCTACTTCTGTATTTATTTTTAAAATTTTCTTTATGTCATTTAGCATTTATATTAAATCCTCCAAAATCATTATATATTATTTTTTTGTATTAAAAAAGCACTGCCTATCTTAGACAATGCTTATGTTTTTATATTCTTTGTTTTTATTAATTATTGCTTATTTTCCAATAAAATTTTTTTTGAAATTTCTAAAAAATTTCTTTTATTTTCTTCAAATATAATGTCAGTTTCAAATATATTTTTTAAAAATAAAGCAAGCTTATTTTCATTATTTTCAGTTTTAATAAAATTTTCTATCAAGTCTATTTCATTGTTATATTCGTCTTTTGGTGCATATGGAAATAAAGAATACGGATCCCATTCATTTATAATATTTTCAACACTCATATTAAAAACCTCGTTTAATTTTTCTTATTTTGTTAATCATATTTTCATCAAAAAAGTCTTTAGACCAAACAGTTATTATTTTCCCATACTTATCTATAACAACAACTCCATCATCAGAAACATAAACGTATTTGTAATCTTTAATTTGTTCTACTAAATAACCTTCGTTTATCCATTTTTCAATATCTTTCTTTAATACATTTCTTTCTTGCATTTTTTCTTTAGTGTGTTTAGACACTAAATTCCAATCAACATTGATTTTTTTATACTCTACAAGCCTACCAAGTTTCCCTAAATCTCTGTTATCTTTGTTAACCTCATACTTGCTACCTTCTTGACTGTCTTCGTCAAACTCTTGAAGATACTCCTTAGTATGGGCATTCCTCGGTTTCTTCCCGGGGTGATAGTCTATTACATAGCACCTACAAGACCTGTGCCGTCTCCAAACGTCATTTCCTGTAGCCTTAACCTCATTGTAAAAGTAAGTACCCGCCAAGCTCCTACACCACTTACAGGCATTATATAAAGCCATTCTCTTTACT